>NZ_JBHUKS010000003.1:61157-285282 GCF_042684085.1 Amycolatopsis silviterrae | reverse complement strand
GCGGGGGTGCTTGTCAAGGCATCTTTCCCGCCTTGACAAGCACCTCCGCGCCGTAGTCACAATCCAGCTTCGGGGTGCCCCCACCAGGCACAAACCGCAATGTCGCCGCCAGGCGACGAGCCCGAACTCAAACCACCCAGAAATCAAACAACAGCATTCCGCGCAATCTTCTCCGCATACTGCACCGCAGTAGCCGCCCGCTTCACCTTCCCCGACGGAGTCTTAGGCAAACTCCCAGCCGGAAGCACCACCACCGCGAACGGACGCATATCCACCGCATCCCGAACCCGGCCAGCGATCTCCTTCCCCAACCGGCTTTCCTCCACCACATCCCCAGCCAGCTTCGACTCCACCACCACAGCGAACCGCTCCCGCCGACTCCCCGCATCCAGCCGGACCGCAACGGCATTCCCAGCCCGCACGCCATCCACCGCCCCAGCCGCACGCTCAATATCAGTCGGGTACAAATTCCGCCCGCCCATAATGATGACGTCCTTACGGCGGCCACAAATCACGATCTGCCCATCAACCAGATAGCCAAGATCGCCAGTCTTCATCCACCCATCGGCCCCCCGCGTATCCAACGGCCCGTCCACCGTCAAATACCCCGGCGTCACCGCCTCGCCACGAAGCCGAATCTCCCCAACCTGCCGTTCCCCCAACACAACACCGGACTCATCGACGATGTCCGCTTCCAGCCCATCCAACGGCCGCCCAAGCAACGCGAACGATCGCACCTCGTCCGTCCCCCGCCGAGGATCCCCCTCCGGAACCGGCACCGCACGATTGTCTGCCTCAAGCGCATCGGCTTCGACAATGTCCAAAGTCAACCCAGTGAACAACGGCGCGAACGAAACCGCCAACGTCGCCTCAGCCATCCCATAAGCGGGAAAAACACACTCCGGCGGCATCTTGAATCGCTTCCCAGCGTCCACAAAGGTCTGGACGGCGGTCTCGTCGATCGGCTCCGCACCATTAAGTGCAATCCGCAGCTTCGACAAATCATAGGCGTTGTCGTCCTCGACCCGCGCCATCCGCTTACCCACAATGGCGTACGCGAAGTTCGGCGCGGCCGTCGTGGTACCGCCGTATTTGCTGATCAGTTCCGGCCAGATCAACGGCCCGGTGAGAAACTCGACCGGCGTGATCTTGACCAGCTCGACGCCGAACGTCATCGGCACGGTCAGGAAGCCGACCATGCCCATGTCGTGGAAGGTCGGCAGCCACGACACCATCACGTCGGTGTCGAATTCGAACTCCGCGCGGTCGACCATCGCCTTGACGTTGGTGTACAGGTTGCCGTAGGTGATCCGGACGGCCTTCGGCTCCGCGGTGGATCCGCTGGTGAGCTGCAGCAGCGCGGTGTCGTCCTCGGCGGTCGGCACGATCTCGGGCAGCGGTTCGGCTTTGGCGAGGTCGGAGATCAGCCGGTAGCTGATGCCCTTGCCCTCGAGCACCGGCGCGAGCTGGTCGAACGGTTCACCGAGCACGACCAGTTCGGCCCCGATCATCTCGAGCACCTTCACCGTGTCCTCGGCCCATTCGCCGAGGTCGGTGCGCGGCGTCGGCTGGTGCAGCATCGTCACACTGCCGCCGGCGAGCCACACCGCCTGCACGGTCGGCGCGATGAGCACCGGCGCGGCGGCCAGCACCGCCACCGCGCTTCCCGGCGCCAACCCGCCGCTGACCAGCCCGCCCGCGATCCGGCGCGCCTCGTCGTGCACCTGCGCCCAGGTCCGGCGCACCGGCTCCTTGGGCTCGCCGGTCACCATGCCGCGCCGCTGTCCCCGGTCCGCCGCAGTTCCGACCAGTGTGTCCACAAACCGACTCATGTGCGTCAGATTACTGTCCGGTTTCCGCGGACCGCCCGCGGCGGCGTGAACAGCGGATGTCCGGCGTCAGACGAGCTGCGTCACTCGGCGAGTTCGGAGGTCTCCAGCCACCGCGCCTCGACGTCGTCCTTCTCCGCCAGGACGGCCTTCAGTTCGGTGTTCAGCTCGATCAGCTTTTCCGGGTCGGTGGCCGCCTCGGCCAGCGACGCGTGCAGCTTCTCCTCACGCTTCGCCAGCTGGTCCAGCTTCCGCTCCAGGCGACCGAGTTCCTTTTGCGCCGCACGGGTTTCCGCCGCGCTGCGCTTGGCCTCGGTCTTCTCCGCCGCCGGTGCTTCCCGGCGCGGCGCGGCTTCCTTCGCGCGAGCGCGCCGCTGCAGGTACTCCTCGATGCCGCCCGGCAGGTGCGTGACCTTGCCGTCGCCGAGGAGCGCGTACGTGGCGTCGCAGACGCGCTCGACCAGGTACCGGTCGTGCGAGACCACGACCATCGTGCCCGGCCAGCCGTCGAGCAGGTCTTCGAGCTGTTGCAGGGTGTCGATGTCCAGGTCGTTCGTCGGCTCGTCCAGCAGCAGCACGTTCGGCTCGGCCATCAGCAACCGGCACAGCTGCAGCCGGCGGCGTTCGCCACCGGAGAGGTCACCGACCGGCGTCCACTGGCGGGCGGCCGGGAAGCCGAGCTTCTCGCCAAGCTGCGACGCGGTCATCTCCTGCTTGCCGAACACGACACGGCCCGCGACCTGCTCGATCGCCTGCAGCACCCGGAGGTCAGCGGGCAGATCGTCGAGTTCCTGGCGCAGGTGCGCGAGCGCGACCGTCTTGCCCTGCACGCGCCGGCCAGTCGGCGATTCGACGTCGCCGCCCAGCAGCTTCAGCAGCGTGGTCTTGCCGGAGCCGTTCACGCCGACGAGGCCGATCCGGTCGCCGGGGCCGATCCGCCACGTCACGTGGTCGACCAGCGTCCGGTCGCCGACCGTGAGCGACGCGTCTTCCAGCTCCAGCACCGTCTTGCCGAGCCGGCGTTTCGCGAACGCCATCAGCTCCACGGAATCGCGCGGCGGCGGCACGTCGGCGATCAGCGCCTCGGCCGCTTCGACGCGGTAGCGCGGCTTCGACGAACGCGCCTGCGGACCGCGGCGCAGCCACGCCAGTTCCTTGCGCGCCAGGTTCTGCCGCTTCTCCTCGGCGGTCGCGGCGAGGCGAGCCCGTTCGGCGCGCGCGAAAATCCAGTCCGCGTAGCCGCCTTCGTACTGTTCGACCCGGCCGTTCGCGACCTCCCAGGTGAGGCTCGCGACCGTGTCGAGGAACCACCGGTCGTGCGTGACGACCACGACCGCGATCCGCCGGCCCAGCAGGTGATCGGCGAGCCAGCGCACGCCTTCGACATCAAGGTGGTTAGTGGGCTCGTCGAGCACCACCAGGTCCAGTTCGCCAGTCAGCGCGGCGGCCAGCGCGACGCGGCGGCGTTCGCCACCGGACAGGTTCGCGGTCGGGGTGTCGAGGCCGATCGCGGTGATCCCCAGCCCGTCCACAATAGACCGGACGCGCGCGTCGGCGGCCCATTCGTGCTCGGCTCCGTAGCGCTGCAACACCACGTCGCCGACCGTGCTCCCGTCCGGCAGCTCGGTGCGCTGGGTGACGACGGCCATCCGCAGGTCGCGAACTTGGCTCACCCGGCCGGAATCCGGTTCGCTCAGTCCGGAAAGGACTTCGAGCAGCGTCGTCTTGCCGCCGCCGTTGAGCCCGACGACGCCGATCCGCTGCCCCTCGGCGACACCGAGGGAAACGTTGTCCAGCAACGGCTTCACACCGTAGGACTTGCTCACCGACTCCAGGTTGACCAGGTTGGCCATCCGGATCCTTTCCACTGTGGACTATTGATTCAAGCGATGGTTTTTTCAGGCGTGCACGCGTGGCGGCACGTTGCGCGGTGCGTCGTCGCCGCCGACCACGCGCGCGCCGGGCACCGGGCCGTGCGCGACCCGCACCGTGCGGCACACTCCCGCGCCGGACAGTTCGGCGGCCACCTCGACCGCGGTTTCCGCGTCGGAGCACAGGAACGCGCACGTGGGCCCGGAGCCGGACACACAGCCGGCCAGCGCGCCCGCGTTCACCCCGGCACGCAGCGTGCGCCGCAGGCCTGGCCGCAGCGACACCGCGGCCGCCTGCAAGTCGTTGCCGAGCAACAGGGCCAGCTGGCGAGGATCACCCGACGCGAGCGCCTCCACGACCGGCGTGTGCGACCCGATCCGCGGCGGTTTGCCGTCCGCGCGCAGCCGGTCGAGTTCGCCGAAGACCTTGGGGGTGGACAGGCCCTCCTCGTCGAAGGCCAGCACCCAGTGGAACGTGTGCCGCGCGAGCACCGGCACGAGCTGCTCGCCGCGGCCGGTGCCGAGCGCGGTGCCGCCGTACAGCGCGAAAGGCACGTCGCTGCCCAGCCGGCCGGCGATGGTGGCCAGCTCGTCGCGGGTGACGTCGAGCTTCCAGAGCGACGAGAGCCCGACCAGCGCCGCCGCCGCGTCCGCGCTCCCGCCCGCCATGCCGCCGGCGACCGGAATGCCCTTGCGCAGCACGATGCGTACCTTCGGCGCATCCGCGTCCGGCCTTCCGGCGTAGGCGGCCAGCTCGCGAGCCGCGCGCCACGCCAGGTTGGCACCGTCGGTGGGCACCCTGCGCTCGCCCTCGCCGTACACCTCGAGCCCCGGCTCGTCGGTGGCCGCGACGGTCACCTCATCGGTGAGCGAAAGCGCCTGGAAGACGGTGACCAGCTCGTGGAACCCGTCCGCCCGCAGGTCGCCGACGGCCAGGTGCAGGTTGACCTTGGCCGGGACCCGGACGGTGACTGGTGGTGGAACGACAGCGAGCACCCGTCCAGCCTACGTGGCTGCCGCAGGTCAGGCGCCGCCAGGAGAAAACGTTGGCACAGAAGTTCCCCCAGCCGTCGCTCCGGATTGGCCCGCCGGGCCAGTTTGGAAGTACTTTGGAAGTATGCGCGTGCCGGAGGTCAACCTGTCGGAGCTGTCGCTGCGCCCGCGCCAGGTGGTGGACCAGCTCGAACGTTCGCCGAGCCGTTCGGTCCGGATTCGCCGACGGGAGAAGGACAAACCAGATCTGCTGCTGGTCACCGCCGAGCGCGCGGAGCAGGTGGCTGCCGCGGTTTCGGCGGCCGTCACGCTCCTCGTGGAGCTGATGCGCCGCAACACGGAGACCGCGGAGACCGCCGAGGTGCTGCCCGCCGCGTTCCCGTGGGCGCGGTACCTGTCGGCGGCGGAGGTACGGACATTCGTCGGCGAACTGGCCGAAACCCTGGAGCGAGCCGAATCTCTCGGCAATCCGGTCCCGGTCGCCACCCTCGTCGCGAAGTGGAAGCAGACCGCGGAAGCGCACGCGGATCCGGCGCTGGCCGAGATCCTCCGCCGGAACGACCACAAAGGACAGTCGTCAGGACAGCTGTCCTAAAAGTTTGCCCACGTGACCTGACTGATGGGTCTCCGTGTCCCGCAGACGCGGCGAGGGCCGCCCCAATCGAATGGGACGGCCCTCGAAAACGGTTCGGCGAAAGGGAAATCAGGCAGCGACGACGCTCTGCGGACCGCGAGCCGGCTGGCTCACGTGCGCACCCCGGTCGGCGATCCAGGACAGCGCCGCGTCGGCCCGCTCGCCGCGGACACCGAGACGGAAGCGGGCGATCGGGGTGTCCCCGATGCGGGTGAGCCCGCCGCCGATGGTGGCCAGCTCCACGTCGAAGCGGCTGGCCGCCTCGGGCAGCAGGGCGCCCACCGACGCGAAGCCGATCAGCACGACATCGACCGAGCGGTCGTACTTCGCGGACTGGGCGCGCGACGTCTCGATCGACGGCAGCACCGCCTGCGCGGTCCAGCTGTCCGGCGTCGAGATCAGGTCCAGCACCGTGCCGCGCTCGACGATCGCACCGTTGTCGAGCACCGCGACGTCGTCGCAGACCCGGCGGACGACGTCCGCGTCCGGCGTGGTGACCACGATCGTCACGCCCAGCTCGGCGCGCGCCCGGTCGAGCACGGCGAGCACCGCGCCGGAGTCCTCCGGAGCGATCCCGGCGGTCGGGTCGTCGGCGAGCAGCACGGCCGGTCCGGCGGCGAGCGCCTTGGCCACCGCGACCCGGCGGAGCTGGCCTTCGGTGAGTTCTTCGGGCTTCTGCGTCGCGCGGGCGGTGAGGCCGACCAGGTCGAGCAGCGAGCCGACCCGGCTGCGCCGCTGCGGGCCGTCGACGCCGAGCTGCTCCAGCGGGCTGGCGATGTTGCCGGCGATGGTGCGCTCGGCGATCAGCTCCGGCTTGGTCCCGATCACGCCGAGCTGACGGCGGATCTCGCGCAGCCGCTTGCCGTCGAGCGTCGCGGTGTTGAGGCCGTCGAGCCGCACGACGCCGCGGTCGGGCCGCTCCTGCAGCGCGATGCAGCGGGCGAGGGTCGACTTGCCGGAACCGGACGGGCCCACGACGCCGAACAGCGAGCCGGCTTGCACGTCGACACTCACGTCGCGCAGGGCGGCGACACGATTTCCGTGGAAGGGAAAGGACTTGGACACGTTTTCGACAGTGATCACGAAAGGGCTCCAGGCAAAACGAGGCGCGGCGCCGTTTCCGGGCGCGCCAGGCGTCATCGAATTACCGTCCACAATGGACGGCGCAAGAAACTGCGGAAAAGACGATCAGGCGATGACCATGGAGCGTTGACACGCACATACCGTGCGGCGACCTTCGTCGACTACGCGCCGGCGGGTCAGCAGGAGCGGGCGGGTGACCCTCTTCATCGAAAACAGCCTCCATCGGTCCTGGCGGTAGCACCTGCCCTGCGGAGGGTGGTTGCTGCGACTTCGGCGAGCCAGGTCTCTCAGTCGCTCGGGATGGACGCTTTCGAGTAAAGCCGATCCCATTGGCTGAACGCAAGCTCGTTGGTGCAGATCACACGTCTGGTGGTGCCCGCATACCGGAACACCGCGTCCAGGACCCGGAAACCCGGAACCTCGGTCGCCGAACAGTGCCTCGACCTGCGCACCTGGCCCGCCAGCCGTCGGTCGCGAACAAGTTCGTTCCACTGTGGACGATCAGGAGATCTTATGGATCAATAGTTTTCTCGTTGTCAAGGGTGAGCTGGATGCGTGCCCCGGCACTCTCGCTGCCGCGTCGGCAACCGAGCCGAGATAGCACCTCGAAGCGAAGCATCTCGAACCGAGACAGCTGAACAATCCGTGCCGGGGAGCAGTCGGACTCCCCCGAATGCCAGCGCGCTGAGGAGCCGTCAGTCACAGCAAACCGGCCATCTCGGCAGCGACTGAGAGTAGTTGTACGGACACTCAGAAGGATTGATCCTGCTACCACCGGTACCGCTTCTTCGACGCGAAGTAGGCCACCGGGATCCCGGCCAGCACGCCCGCGAAGGAGAACCCGGCGATGTACGGGCTGCGGTCGTAGGAGGCCTGCTGCGCCCGCGCCATGGACTCGTAGGTGCCGCCGCCGCTGCAGAAGTACGACGGATCGCGCGGCATCACCCGGTCGCCGCACATCACCGCGTCCGGATCGTTGTACCGCATCGCCACCCCGGCCGCGATGCCGAGCAGCCCGCCGACGATCAGCAACGCGCCGACGAGCTGGAACAAGGCCAGCAAGAGGTTCCGGAGCATGCCGCGGAAGCTAGCCCGGTCCCGGCGGGAGGGGTCCCCGGTCAGGCGCCGGCGGCCGCGATCCGGGCGAACGCGTGCACGTCGAGCTGCTCGCCGCGCGTCTTCGGGTCGATCCCGGCCTCGGCGAGCAGTTCGCCCGCCCGCTCGGCGGATCCGGCCCACCCGGCCAGCGCCGCCCGCAAAGTCTTGCGCCGCTGCGAGAACGCCGCGTCGACCACCGCGAACAGCCGCGCGCGGTCCACTCCGGCGACCGGGTCGGTGCGGGTGAACGACACCAGCGCGGAATCGACGTTCGGGACCGGCCAGAACACCGCGCGTGGCACGGCTGCGACCTTGCGCGCCGGGCCGTACCAAGCCAGCTTCACGCTCGGCACGCCGTAGGTGCGGCTGCCCGGCCCGGCCGCCATCCGGTCCGCGACCTCGGTCTGGACCATCACGAGCCCGCTGCGCAGCGACGGCAGCTCAGCCAGCAGGTGCAGCACCACCGGCACCGCGACGTTGTACGGCAGGTTCGCCACGATCGACACCGGCTCAGCGGGCAGCTCAGCGGCGCGGACCCGCAGCGCGTCGGCACCGACGACGGTCAGCCGGTCCGCCGCCTCTGGCGCGCGCTCAGCCACCGTGCGCGGCAGCCGGGCGGCGAGCACCGGGTCGATCTCCACGGCGATGACCTCGGCACCGGCGGCGAGCAGGCCGAGCGTCAGCGACCCGAGACCGGGCCCGACCTCCAGCACGACGTCCCCCGGCGCCACGCCGCCGAGTTCGACGATGCGGCGGACCGTGTTGGGGTCGTGCACGAAGTTCTGCCCGAGCTTCTTCGTGGGCCGGACGTCGAGTTCGTCGGCCAGCCCGCGGATTTCGGCAGGCCCCAGCAGTTCCACCACCGGACGAGCCTACCCAGCGACAACGGGGCATACGAAAACAGGCGGCCGGGAGCGCGAGGCTCCCGGCCGCCTGCCGGAAATCGGAGGGTGCTCAGGCCTTGTGGCCGCAGCCCCATGCGCTGTAGCCGCCGCGGTCCTCGCGCACCTTCTCGGCGATCGCGATCTGCTGCTCGCGGGTGGCCTTGTCGGCCGTCGGGGCGTACTGCTGGCCGCCGTAGGCGTTCCAGGTCTGGCGGTCGAACTGGAGGCCGCCGTAGTACCCGTTGCCGGTGTTGATGGACCAGTTGCCGCCCGACTCGCACTGCGCGATGCGGTCCCACGCGCCGGTGTCGCCGATCGCGGGCGTCGGCGGCTTCTTGGTGCCGACCTTGATGATCTTGGCCTTGGCCTCGACGAGGACCTTCTCCGAGACGTGCTCGCGGGAGATCTCTTCGCCGTTTTTCTTGGTGACCTTGTAGGTCACGAGCTTCTTGCCCGGCGTGCCCTGGTCCTGGACGTTCTGCTGGCCCTGCAGCAACGTGGGGTCGTCGACCTTCTGCACCTCGGGGTCGATGGTCTCTTCCTGGTTGACCATCGACACGCCCATGCGGCTGACGTGGACCTCGGCGCCGTTCTTCAGGCTGACGTCGAGACCGCCGTCGATCGCGTCGTCCGGGCCGAGGTTCAGCTTGAGGTCGGAGACGAACTCCTTGGTGGTCACCGCGGTGGTGTCCACCTTGCGGGGCGCGTTGGTGCCGTCGAAAAGCGTGATGTGCTTGAGGGTCTTGACCTGGACGGTGGAGCCCTCGAGCGGCAGTTCGCCGGACGACGGCATCGACGTCCACGCGCCCTGGGACATCATGCTGCCCATGCCGAGCTGGTCCATGGCCTGGCCGAGCGTGGTCGCGCGGACCCAGGAGGGCCGCGACACGCCGTCCACGACGAGGTTCAGCTGACGCCCGCGCTCAAGCTTGATGACGCCGCCGTCGCCGACCGCGGCCTGTGGGGAGGGCGAAAGCGCGTCGTGCGCGCCGACCGACAGGCCCGCGTCCTCGAGCACCTCGCCGACGGTGTCGCCGTAGCTGTGCACGGTCTGCTGGTGGCCGTCGACGTCGACGGTGACGCTCTTGTTCATCGCGAGCGCCGCCGCGCCGCCGCCACCGATGGTGACCAGCAGCGAAAGCACGGCACCCTTGAGGAAGCGGCGCTTCCAGGTCTTGGTCGCCTCGCGCAGCCCCTCCTCGACCTCGACCTTCTTGGCCTGGGGGGAGGCGGTGCGGTCCTGCTCGACCTCGTCCGGGAGGACGAGCGGCGGAAGCATCGTGGTCTCGGCGTTGATGAGCCGGATCAGCTCGTCCACGTCGACGTCGATCTCCGACATCAGCGCGTCGGCGTCCGGGCCGAGTGCGGCGAGCACGTCCTGCTCGGTCACGCGAAGCTCGTCGGAGAAGTCGATCTGCCCGTAGGCGGTGTCCTCAAGCTCGCGGTCGAGCACGGCCACCGAACCAGCGGAGGAGGAGAAATACGCCGAACCCGCGTCAAGACGCGTGTCATCCTGCCGACTACCAGTCACCGGGTCGTTCCCTTTCCCAAGACATCGCGCGTACCTCGCGCGTCGTCCTTCGTTCGCGACGCACCCTCGGGCGCGCCTCTCAAGTCCGACACCCCCAGCCAGCGCCATCGTCACGGTCCCGAGTCGTACCAACCCCGGTTCCGCTTCCCCGACGTGCACTGACGTGACTGGTGGGCGTATCAGCCGGTTCCGCGTCGCGGTACCGACCGGCACGATCACGGGACAGTAACGGGTGTTGGCAGGTTGCGCAAACACCCCCCGGAGTGTCGTGACTTGCGTCACTCATCAGGTGGACGAATGCGCCTCCTCGAATGTCGCAATCCGTGCAACCCGTTGTGACAGTACGGAATCAGGCAGGCAGCCGGTATGCGCGTTCGGCAGTGGTCCGGACCGCTTCGGCCACCTCGTGGACCGCTTCGCCGCGCAGCTGAGCGAGGAAGCGGACGGTGTAAGCCGTGCAATACGGCTCGTTCGGCCGCCCACGGTAGGGATGAGGCGTCAGAAACGGCGCGTCCGTCTCCGCGAGGAACTGCCCACGCGGCACGATCCGCGCGGCTTCGTGCAGCCCGCGCGCGTTCTTAAAGGTGACCGTGCCGGCGAAGGACAGGATGTAACCCTTGTCGATACAACGGCGCGCGATGTGCTCGTCGCCGGAGAAGCAGTGGAAGACGACCGTCTCGGGCGCGCCTTCCTCGTCGAGGATGCGAAGCACGTCCTCGTGCGCGTCGCGGTCGTGAATCATCAGCGCCTTGCCAAGCCGCTTCGCAAGGTCGATGTGCCAGCGAAACGCCACCTGCTGCGCATCGTGCGGCGAGTAGTCCCAGTAGTAGTCGAGCCCCGTCTCACCGACCGCGACCACCCGCTCACCACGGGCCAGACGCTCCACTTCGGACTGTTCCGCAGGCCCGAACTCCTTGGTGCGCGTGGGATGGATGGCAACCGCAGCGAAAACCCGCGAGTCCCAGGTGGACGCTTCGGAGGCCCACCGAGCAGCCGCAAGATCATCAGCAACGGTGACGACACGAGCAACCCCCGCCCGCTCCGCCCGGTCGATCATCTCCGCGACATCAGCCGCGGTCTTCGCGCCACAAGCGTCGAGATGAGTGTGCGCGTCAACCACCGTCACCGGCAGCCGATCGGGAACCGGCGGAAGCTCACGCTTTTCGTCACCCATGCCCTCAAACTACTGCGCGCCAGCCGCCCAAAGCCGTGAGGGGAACCCTCACAGCCCCAGATTCCCCCAGGGTTCCCCTCACAGCCCCTCGGCGAGCCCGCCCATCCGTGAGGGGCCCCTTCACAGACCCAGATTCCCTCAAGGAGTCCTTCACGGACCACCCCCGCACCCACCCGCCGAAGCGCCCCAATGTGGCATTGGGTGCATCCCACGCACCCAATGTGGCGTTGGGTGCATCCCACGCACCCAACGCCACATTGGGGCGCAAGCCCCACCCCCACCAAAACCGCCACCAACGCACCCAAACCATCGAGGCACCCACACCACCCCCGCACCCCGATACGAAGCCCAAATGCGGACGGCGGGTGCTTGTCAAGGCATCTTTCCCGCCTTGACAAGCACCCGCCGTCCGTCATCACAATCGGGCTTCGGGGTGCCCCCACCGAGGACAAACCGCAATGTCGCCGCCAGGCGACGAGCCGTCAGCCAGTCACTCAGTCACAATCGGAGCCCACTCCGGCCCAGTCTCCCCCAACTTGGGATCCAGCTTCGTAAACAACGGCGTCGGCTTCTCCAGCGGCCGCCCCACCTCGATCGGCCGGGACTCCCACCGAGCCTGCTCCCCCGCGTAATCCCCGGTCAGAATCGGATTGACCCGATCCGGAAGATCAAGATCCTCAACCTCCTGAAGCTCAGGCTGAGCAGCCCAAACCCCAGTCCCGCCCAACGCCTCATGCACCTTCTGCGCCGAATGCGGCAGGAACGGCGTCAACAGGGTGTTCGCGTCACTAACCACCTGCAACGCGGTATGCAACACCGCGTCCCGCCGATCCGGATCCTCCTTGAGCTTCCAAGGCTCCTGATCCGACAGATACCGGTTAGCCGCAGTCACCACCCGCATCGCCTCAGCCGCAGCCAGTTTGAACCGCGACCGCGCCAAATGCCCACCAGCAGTCTCAAACGCCTGCCGAGACAGCGCCTTCAGCTCCTCATCCGCCGGAGCAGGCGCGGTGGGCGCAGGAATCGCCCCGTTGTTCTTGTGCGCCATCGAGATCGACCGGTTGACGAGGTTGCCCCACTCGTTGGCCAGCTCGAAGTTGGTCCGCCGGACGAACTCGTCCCACGTGAAGTCCGTGTCCTGAGTCTCCGGCCCAGCCACCGAGATGAAGTACCGCAGCGCGTCCGGCCCGAACTCGCGCAGGAAGTCGTGGACGTAGATGACCGTGCCCCGGGAGGTCGAGAACTTCGACCCGCTCATGGTGAGGAACTCGCTGGACACGATCTCGTCCGGCAGGTGCAGCTTGCCGTACTTGCCCGCTTCGCCGCCGTGGTCGCCTTCGCCGTTCTGGCCGAGCAGCAGCGCGGGCCAGATCTGGGCGTGGAAGGTGATGTTGTCCTTGCCCATGAAGTAGTACGAGCGGGCGTCGGGGTTGTTCCACCACTCCTGCCACGCGTCCGGCGTGCCGTTGCGGCGTGCCCATTCGACGCTCGCGGAGAAGTAGCCGATGACCGCGTCGAACCAGACGTAGAACCGCTTGAGCGGCTGGTCGCGCCAGCCGTCCAGCGGGATCTTCACGCCCCAGTCCAGGTCGCGGGTGATCGGGCGCGGCCGCATGTCGTCGATCAGGTTGCGGGTGAAGTTGAGGACGTTCGGGCGCCAGTCGGTCTTGGTGCCCAGCCAGTCGCCGAGGGTTTTGGTGAACGCGGGCAGGTCGAGGAAGTAGTGCTCGGTCTCGACGAACTTCGGCGTCTCGCCGTTGATCCGCGACTTCGGGTTGATCAGTTCGGCGGCGTCGAGCTGGTTGCCGCAGTTGTCGCACTGGTCGCCGCGCGCGCCGTCGTAGCCGCAGATCGGGCAGGTGCCCTCGATGTAGCGGTCGGGCAGCGTACGGCCGGTGGACGGGCTGATCGCGCCGCGGGTGGTCTTCGGGACCACGTAGCCGTTGCGGTTGAGGGCGAGGAAGATCTCCTGCGTCACCGCGGCGTGGTTGCCGGTGCTGGTGCGGGTGAACAGGTCATACGACAGGCCGAGGCCCTGGAGGTCCTCGTCGATCTGGCGGGTGTACTTGTCCGCGGTCTGCTGCGGGGTCATCCCCTCTTTGTCCGCCTGGACGGTGATCGGCGTGCCGTGTTCGTCGGTACCGGACACCATGAGCACCCGGTTGCCGGCCATTCGCTGGTAGCGGGAGAAGACGTCGGACGGGACGCCGAATCCGGACACGTGGCCGATGTGGCGGGGGCCGTTGGCGTAAGGCCAGGCCACCGCAGTCAACACAGGGGTGCTCATACCTGTTTAGCCTACGGATGCGCTCCAGTGCGTTTCGTGGTGGTCGGGGAAGGGAGAGCCGGTGTCGGCGACACGTCTGCTGGTGCTCGGGGTCGTGCGGATGTTCGGCCGCGCGCACGGCTACCAGGTGCGCCGCGAACTGCTGTCGTGGTCGGCGGACAAGTGGGCGAACGTCCAGCCCGGCTCGATCTATCACGCACTCAAGAAAATGACCGCCGAGGACCTGCTGGAGAAGATCGACGTCGAACCGGGCGACGGCGGTCCGGACCGGGTCGCCTACCGGCTTTCCCCAGCTGGCGAGCAGGAGTTCCAGGTCCTGCTCTCGAAGGGCCTGTCCGATCCGGGCGCGAGCAACGCGGAGCTGTGCGCGGCGATCAGCCTGATGCCCGCGCTCCCGCGCCGGAACGTGATCAGCCTGCTCCGGCAGAACCTGATCCACTTCGAGGCCGAAGAGCGCCGGTCACAGCTGGGCCTGGAAGACGAGACCTGGAACAAGCCGCCGCACGTGTCCGAGCTGTTCCGGCTGTGGGGCGGGATCGCCAGGGCCAGCCGGGAATGGCTCACCGGGCTGATCACCAGGCTGGAAGCGGGCGAGTACGTGATGGCCGACGACCCCGGCTCGGCGTTCGGGTCGCCCGCCCCCGAGTAATCAAATTTGACTAACCGCTCTTTTCTCGGGCACAGTGTGCGCGTCAACTAGTCAAGATTGACTAGTTGATCTTCTGGGAGGAGAGGGGTTTGTCCATGATCACGGCACGCGGACTCGAGCGGCGGTTCCGCCGCAAGGGCCGAGCCGGCGGGGAAGTGCACGCGGTGAAGGGGGTCGATCTCGACGTCGAGGCGGGCGAACTGGTCGGGTTTCTCGGCCCGAACGGGGCGGGCAAGACCACCACCCTGCGGATGCTCACCACGTTGCTGAAGCCGACCGCGGGCACGGCGACCGTCGGCGGGCACGACCTGCTCACCGACGCGGCGGGGGTGCGCCGCAACATCGGGTACGTCGCACAGGGCGGCGGGACCGCGCCCGAATCGCGCGTCGGCGAAGAGCTGGAAATGCAGGGCAGGCTGTACCGGATGAGCAAGGCCGACGCGATCGCGCGCGGCAAGGTGCTCGCCGACCAGCTCGACCTGGCCGGGCTTGACCAGCGGGCCACGAAGACGCTGTCCGGGGGCCAGCGGCGCAGGCTCGACATCGCGATGGGGCTGATCCACTCGCCGGGGCTGGTCTTCCTCGACGAGCCGTCCACCGGGCTCGACCCGCAGAGCCGGGCGAATCTGTGGGACCACATCCGGCGACTGCGCACGGAACAGGGCGTGACGATCTTCCTGACCACGCACTACCTCGACGAGGCGGACGCGCTGGCCGACCGGCTGATCGTGATCGACGACGGCCGGATCGTCGCCGAGGGACATCCGGACGCGCTGAAAGCACAGGTGTCCGGCGACGGCGTGGCGATCGAGGTGGCTCCCGAAGCCACCGAGGCCGCCGCGGACCTGGCCCGGCAGCTGACCGGCGCGCACGAGTTCGCGGTGACCCCGGGGTCGATCCGGTTCCGGGTGCCGCGCGGCGACACCGCGATGCCGGAACTGCTGCGCGCGCTCGACGCCAAGGACATCACGATGACCGCCATGCAGGTCACGCGGCCGACCTTGGACGACGTATTCCTTACTCTCACCGGCCGGTCGCTGCGCGAAGCCGAGCAGCCCGCGCCGGCGGAACCGGAGGTGTCCGGTGTTGCATGACACCTGGCTGATTTTCCGCCGCGACATGACCGCGGCGCTGCGGAACCCGGCGTGGCTGCTGATCGGCCTCGCCCAGCCGCTGCTGTACCTGTTCTTCTTCGGCCCGCTGCTGGTGAAGTCGCTGAACGCGCAGGGAATGTCCGATGTCGACGGCTGGATGGTGCTCACGCCGGCGCTGATCGCGCAGCTGGCGCTGTTCGGCAGTTCGTTCGTGGGCTTCGGGCTGCTGGCCGAGTTCCGGTCCGGCGTGGTCGAGCGGATGCGGGTCACCCCGGTGCACCGGACCGCGCTGCTGCTCGGGAAGGTGCTGGCGAACGCGCTGCAGGCGGTCGTGCAGTCGGTGCTGATCATCCTGCTCGCCTACCTGGTGTTCGACCTGAACGCGCCGTTCGGCGGGGTGCTGCTGAGCCTGCTGATCGTGTTCCTGCTCGCGCTCACGCTGGCGTCGTGCTCCTACGCGCTGGCGCTCACGCTCAAGAGCGAGGAGTCGTTCCCGGCGCTGCTCAACGCGGTGCTCATGCCGTTGCTGCTGCTGTCCGGGATCCTCATCCCGATCACCGCGGGACTGGCGCCGAAGTGGCTGTACACGATCTCGCAGATCAACCCGTTCCGGCACGTGGTCGACGTGGAGCGCAACAGCTTCCGCGGCGACTTCTCGATGGACGCGCTGTTCACCGGAAGCGTGGTCATCCTGGTCATGGCCGTTTTGGCCGTGTGGTGGGGAACGCGCACCTTCCAGCGGGAAAACGCCTGATCAAAGCCTATCGACACGCCGGGAAAGGTCACCCCGCTCCGGAATTCCGGACGTAGGGTGGCCTTTCACCCGTCGTGGGGCTTGTCAGGGGTGCGAGGTGGCGGAACCGGAGAGTGGGCGCGGGCTCACGCTCACTCATCGCGAGCAAGTGCTCGATTGGGCGGCGGTGCGCGGCGCCGACGTGCGATTCGCCTCGGTGACCATCAGTGAGAACGTCAACTGGAGCGACCCCGGCGCGGAGCGGACGCTCGCCGCGGCCCAGCACGCGGGCATCCACACCGGAGCCCGGCACTACGCGCGGCCCGGCGCTGTGCACGACCAGGCCGACCATTTCGTCCGGACGGCGAGCAGGCTCGGGGCGTTCGCGCCCGGCTCGCTCGCGCCCGCGCTGGAGGTGGATGCCCAGAGCGTCGACGACCGGTTCGTGAAGGCGTGGATCAAGCACGTGCGGCACGCCGCGAAGATCCGCCGGGTGCTCGTGTACGCCGGGCACGACTGCTGGGCGCACCGGCTGCACCCGGATCGCTGGGCCGACCCCGACGTGGTGCTGTGGCTCGTGCGGCACAACGGCATTCCCGGGCGGCCCGGCTGGTTCCACTCACGGCTCGGGCTGCACCAGCACGCCTTCGCGCCGGATGTGCCGGGCGTCGACGGGCCGGTGGCACAGGACGCGGTGGTGTATCCCTTCGCACTGTCCGATGTGCTGCTCTGATCACCTTTTCCGCTGGTCATCCCCGGTTTCCGGCACAATGGCGCGATGCGTTTCCAGCGGCTGCGGACCGACCTGACCCCTTCGCGGGTGCTCGTCCTGCTGTCCGCGTACGCCCGGGCGCACGGACTGCCCGAGCCGGCCGCGGTGTGCGGGGACTGGTTCGGTTCGCGGGCGGTGGTGGCGCCGTTCGTGGCGGTGACTCCGCGGCCGTTCCCGTCGGCTTTTTCGGTCTCGGGTCCGTCCGACCGGATCGGTGGCGGGTGGTTCGGGTTCCTGGCTTACGACCAGGCGGATCCGTCCGGCCGATCGACCGGGGTTCCGTTGTCGGCCTGGGGCTGGGCGGATCATGTGCTGCGCTGGGACGCGGCGGGAGCGTGCTGGTTCGAGTCGCTCGAAGGGGACGCCGACGCACAGTTTGCCGTGATTGAGCGTGCGCTGGCTGGGTCCGCCGAGTTGTCGTGGTCCGCCAGCTCATTGGACCGGCCTGCCGGACACGAGCAGGCGGTGAAGGC
Source organism: Amycolatopsis silviterrae (assembly GCF_042684085.1). NCBI lineage: Bacteria > Bacillati > Actinomycetota > Actinomycetes > Pseudonocardiales > Pseudonocardiaceae > Amycolatopsis > Amycolatopsis silviterrae. The sequence goes on along the minus strand of NZ_JBHUKS010000003.1, from coordinate 268,177 downwards.
GTGCGTGCACGAGATCGAGGCGGGCGAACTGTTCCAGGCGAACGTCTGCTCGCGGTTCACCGGGACGTTCGAGGGTTCGCCTGCCGCACTGTTCGCCGAGGGGGTGCGGCGGCTGGCTCCGCGGCGGGCGGCTTACGTCACCGGTGAATGGGGTTCGGTGGTTTCGCTGTCGCCGGAACTGTTTTTGGAGCGCCGCGGCCGTCGCGTGCGGTCCTCGCCGATCAAGGGGACGTTGCCCCGTCGCGGTCCGGCGGACGACGGCAACGCGATCCGGTTGCGGCGGTCGGAGAAGGACGTCGCGGAGAACGTGATGATCACCGACCTGGTGCGCAATGACCTCGGGCGGGTGTGCGAGGTCGGCAGCGTCGTGGTGCCGGAACTGCTTGCCGTGCATCCAGCTCCGGGGGTGTGGCATCTGGCGTCCACTGTGGAGGGTGTGCTGGCGGACGGGGTGACCGACGCCGGGCTGCTGGCGGCGACGTTCCCGCCGGGTTCGGTTACCGGCGCGCCGAAGATCCGGGCGCTGGACCTGATCGCCGAGCTGGAACCGGCCGCGCGCGGCGTGTACACCGGCGCGGTCGGATTGCTGTCACCACTGGCGGGGCTGGAGCTGAACGTGGCGATCCGGACGTTCGAGATCGCCGGGGGCCGGATCGCGCTGGGGGTCGGCGGCGGGATCACGGCGGACTCGGACAGTGCCGCGGAGTGGCAGGAATGCCTGGACAAAGCCGCGCCGCTGGAGGAGTTGCTGGCTGGGCCTCGTGAGTGTGAAACCCGGTTCTAACCGGGTTTCACACTCACGAGGCTTACCGGCGCGGGTCGAGCAGCAGCTTGCCCGTCGTGCCGCGCGAGCGCAGCGCCTCGTGTGCCTTCCGGGCGTCCGCCAGCGCGTACTCGCCGCCCGCGATCGCGCGGATCTTCCCGTCCCGCACCATGGTGAACAGCTCGGTGAGCGCGGTGCCGAAAACGTTGCCCGGCAAGCGGAACACGTGCGGCAGCCACATCCCGGCGACGGTCGTGCTGTGGCCGAGCAGGTTGCGCAGCTCGATCGGCTTCGGCGAGCGGCGGCCGGCCATCCCGTAGAACACCAGGCGGCCGAACGGGGCCAGCGCGGCGATGCTCTGGTCGGTCGTCGGGCCGCCGACCATGTCGAGAACGATGTCGACTCGCTTGCCGCCGTTGGCTTCCCGCAGGACTTCGGTCATGTTCTCCGCACGGGAGTCGACCGCGACGTCCGCGCCGAGTTCGATCGCCAGCGCGCGCTTTTCGTCGCTGCTGGCGGTCGCGATGACGCGGCCCGCGCCCCATGCGTTCGCCAGTTGCACCGCGATCGACCCGACCCCGCCCGCCGCGGCGTGCACGACCACGGTCTCGCCGGGTTCCAGGTGGGCGTTCTTGCGCAGCATGATCCACGCGGTCGCGCCCTGGACCAGCATGGACAGCGCGTTCAGATCGTCGACGCCGTCCGGCACCGGGAAGGTCATGGCTTCGTCGGCCGCGACGCGCTCGGCGTAACCGCCGCCGCCGTTGAGCAGCGCGACCACGCGCTTGCCGTCCGCCGTGCGACCGACGACCTCGCCGCCCGGCACGAGGGGCAGCTTGCTCGGGGCGAGGTACGAGTTCTCCGCCTGGTGCGTGTCGGCGTAGTTGAGCCCGACGCGGTCGACCTCGATCAGCACCTGCCCCGGCCCGGCCACCGGATCCGGCAGCTCGACCGGCTTCAGCACCTCGGGACCGCCGAACTCGGTCACCTGCACAGCACGCATCTTCGCGGCTCCTCTCGCTCTTCGTGAGACATTCTGCCATATGTCTCATCGATGGGACACTCTCTGCTAACGTCTCACTCATCGACACGCCACTAGCCACCCGTACCTCGCGACCCGACGCCGTCGCGGCCTTCCGGCTCGCCCGCGCCCGGTTCCTCGCCGGCGACCGCGTGGACATGCGCGACCTGGCCGGCGACCTCGGCGTCAGCCGCGCGACCCTGCACCGCTGGGTCGGCAGCCGCGATCACCTGCTGAGCGAAATCCTGTGGGCGGAAACGGCCTCGGTGCTGGATAACGTGAGTTATGCAGGCCGCGGCGGGGACGGCATCGCGGAGGCAATCGGGGCGTTCGTGCGGACGGTCAACGCGTCGTCTCCGTTTCGCGCGTTTCTGCGACGGGAGCCGGAGCGCGCGCTGCGGTTGCTGACGACTAAGGCGAGCTTGGTGCAGTCGCGCACGATCGAGAAGGTGCGGACGCTGCTGGCGGACGAGGCGGCAGCGGGACGGCTGGAGTCGCCGCTGCCGGTGGGGGATCTGGCGTATTTGCTGGTGCGGGTCGGGGAGTCGTTTATCTACACCGACGCCATCACCGGCGAGGAGCCGGACGCGGAAAAGGCTTTGGTGGCGGCGAAAATGCTCTTGCGTCACTAAAGTGCCAGGCTTCGCCCAGGGGGCAATGACGAAAATCTCGCGAAATGCCCGATTAGTGCCCGTGCGACCAGGTACCTAGGTCCGTGAGGGGCACCCTGAGGGAATCTGATTCCCTCAGGGTGCCCCTCACGGACCTGAGAACAAGCGGTGGCAGCGAAAAAGCTCGTTCGCGGCGGGGACGCATCACTTCCGAGCCGCGAGCACCGCCGCGTAAAGCTCCTTTGTAGACACCCCAGCCGCACCAGCCACTTCAGCCGCGACGGTCTTCAGCCGCTCCCCCGAGGCGACCCGCTCCGCCACCTCCGGCACCAGATCCGACACCTCCACCTGCCGAGGCGTCGCGCCCTCCAGCACCACGGTGATCTCCCCGCGAACCCCGTCTGCGGCCCACTCGGCCAGTTCCGCGAGCGTGCCGCGTTTGACCTCTTCGTACGTCTTCGTCAACTCCCGGCACACGGCGGCCCGGCGCGTCCCGCCCAGCGCGGAAGCAGCGTCCGACAGCAGCGAAGCGACCCGGTGCGGCGATTCGAAGAACACGACCGTCCGGCGTTCCCCGTCCAGCTCCGCCAGCCACTTCGTCCGCTCGCCAGGCTTGCGCGGTGCGAAGCCTTCGAAGCAGAACCGGTCGCACGGCAGCCCGGACAACGCAAGCGCCGTCGTCACCGCCGACGGGCCGGGCAGGCAGGTGATCGGCAGGTCTTCCTCGACGCACGCGGCCACGAGACGGAAGCCGGGGTCGGAAACGCTCGGCATGCCTGCGTCGGTCACCACCAGCACGGTCTCGCCGCCGTGCAGCGCCTCCAGCAGCTTGGGCAGCCGGGCGGTCTCGACGTCCTCGTAGAAGCTGACCACCCGGCCGACGGGCGACACGCCGAGTGCGGAAGCGAGGCCGCGCAGGCGCCGGGTGTCCTCGGCCGCGATCACGTCTGCCGAGCCCAGCGCCTCGATCAGCCGGGCGGACGCGTCGCCGGGATCGCCCAGCGGGGTGGCAGCGAGCACGAGCCGTCCGGACGCAGAAGTCATGGCAGTCAGCCTAACCAGACGCCGCCGGTGGATCAGGCCGTACTATCGGGCCCCGTGACCGCGCTGCTGACCCGTGCCGACGACGAGAGCGTGCGGCCGGACCCGGTCGACGCGCGCCGCCCTCCGACTGACCGCGTAGCCACCCTGCTCGGCCGGGCCATGCCCGCCGACCGGCTGCGCGGCTGGATCGTCACGATCGTGCTGACCGTGATCGGCGGCGTCGTCCGGCTGCAGAATCTGGGCTTTCCCACCGACCACAACAGTCCCGTCTTCGACGAGAAGCACTACGTGCCCCAGGCCGCGCAGATGCTGCGCAACGGCGGGTACGAGGACAACGCCGGGTACGAGCTGATCGTGCACCCGCCGCTGGCCAAGGACTTCATCGCGTTCGGCGAGTGGCTGTTCGGCTACAACGGCTGGGGCTGGCGATTCATGTCGGCCGTGGCCGGCACGCTGATCGTGCTGCTCACCGTGCGCATCGCGCGCAGGCTGACCCGCTCGACGCTGCTCGGCGGCATCGCGGGCGTGCTGGTGATCTGCGACGGCGTGCTGCACCTGCAGTCGCGGATGGGGATGCTCGACATCTTCATCGCGTTCTTCGTGCTCGCCGCGTTCGCCTGTGTGCTCTGCGACCGCGACCAGGTGCGGCAGCGGCTGGCCGTCGCGGTGCGCGAGGGCTGGGTCGGCGAATCGCAGTGGGGGCCGAAGCTCGGCTTCCGGTGGTGGCGGTTCGCGGGCGGGCTGATGATCGGCCTGACCTTCGGCGTGAAGTGGTCGGCGCTCTACTATATCGCGGCGTTCGGCCTGCTGACGGTGTTCTTCGACGTCGCGGCCCGGCGCGCGGCGGGCGTGCAGCGGCCGTGGGTCGGCACGATCCGGCGGGACGTCGCGCCCGCGCTGTGGGCGATCGTCGTCGTGCCGGTGCTGATGTACCTGGCGGCGTACTGGGCGTGGTTCGCCAGCGAGACCGCGACCGACCGGCACTACACCGAGATCAAGAATCTCGACCCGGGCATGTTCGGCTGGATCCCGCCCGCGCTGCGCTCGCTCGGCAGCTACACCGCCAACGTGCTGCATTTCCACGAAACCCTGCTGACGCCCAAGGACAATCCGCATCCGTGGGAGTCGAAGCCGTGGACGTGGCCGATGGGCCTGCGGCCGATGCTCTACTACTACGACGGCAACGTCACCGGCTGCGGCGAATCGCGCTGCCTCGGCGCGACGATGCTGATCGGCACGCCCGCGATGTGGTGGCTGGCCGTTCCAGTGCTCGGCTGGGGCCTGTGGCGCTGGTTCTTCCGCGCGGACTGGCGCTACGCCGCCGTGCTCACCGGTTACTTCGCCGGCTACCTGCCCTGGTTCACCAACATCGACCGGCAGATGTACTTCTTCTACGCCACGCCGATGGCCCCGTTCCTGGTGCTCGGGCTGGTGCTGGCGCTCGGGCAGATCCTCGGCAGCGCCAAACGCGGATTCGAACGCCGGGGCACCGGTCTGCTCGTCGTGTCGCTCTACGTCGGGCTGGTGGTGGCGAACTTCGCCTGGCTGTGGCCGATTCTGAACGGCATCCCGATCACGAACGACCACTGGCAGGCGGAGATGTGGCTGCCTTCGTGGCGCTGAAGTAGGCCCCCGGCGGCACCCCGACAGCCCGGCGGAAAGCGGCGACGAACGCGCTGGCTGTCGCGTACCCGATGCGGTGCGCGACGGTCGTCATCGGCAGTCCCTGCGCCAGCAACGGCAATGCCGCGCGCAGCCGTGCTTGCGTGCGCCAGGTGCCGAACGTCATCCGGCAGTCGCGGACGAACGCGCGGGCCAGCGTCCGTTCGCTCGCGCCGACTTCCCTGCCTAGCTCCGCCAGGCTGCGCGAGTCGGCCGGGTCGGCGAGCACCGCGTCGGCGACGTCCTTCGCGCGCGGGTCGGCGGGTGCGGGCACGACGATCGGTGCCACGTCCATCGGCTCCAGCAGATCGAACGCGACCGCCTCGGCGCGGCGGCGGGCGTCGTCGCTGATGCCGTCCGCGGACAGGTGCTCAAGCAGTTCCCGCAGCAACGGCCGGACGATCACGATTCGCGGAGCAGGCCAGTCGACTGGGCACTGGTCCGGATAGGCGTAGATGCCGCGCAGTTCGGTGTGCCCGACCGCGCCGGTGCGATGCCAGACGCCGACCGGGATCCAGAGCGCGCGCGTGGACGGCAGCACCCATTGCGCGTCGCCGACCATCACCGCGGCGACCCCGCGCGCGGCCCAGACGAGCTGATGCGCCGGATGCTCGTGCCAGGGGAACCAGGCACCGGCCGAGATCGGGAGGTCGCCCAGCAGCATCGCGCCGGTTTGACCGTACTGCGACATGACGTGACAGCCTATCGTCTTCCGGTCAGAGTAAGCCCACCCTAACGTCGGGATCATGCCGATGAACCTGATGCACCGGAAGCTCTGCAGCTCGGAGAAATGGGCCTCGATGGTGGCCGGGGTGCTGCCGGATTGGCTCGCCCGCTTCTCGCTCGGCGACGACGTGCTGGAAATCGGACCCGGGTTCGGGGCCACCACGCGAGTGCTGGTGGACGCCTTGCCGCGGCTGACCGCGATCGAGATCGACCCGGCGTCGACCCGGCTGCTGGAGGAGAAGTACGGGGACCGGGCGGACATCGTCGAGGGCAGCGGCGCGGAAATGCCGTTCGATGACGGCCGGTTCTCCGGGGTCGTGTGCTTCAACATGCTGCACCACGTGCCGACCGACGCACTGCAGGACCGGATCTTCGGGGAGGCGTTCCGGGTGCTGCGTCCGGGCGGCACCTACTGCGGGGTGGACAGCCAGCTCAGCTTCGGATTTCGGTTGCTGCACATCGGGGACACGATGAACGTCCTCGATGCGGGCACGCTGCCTGAGCGGTTGGCGGCGGCGGGGTTCGAGCAGGTGCGGGTGGAGTGCGAGCCGAAGAAACGGCTGGAGTTTTCGGCGGTGAAGCCGTCGTGAGTGTTAATCGCGGTTCTAACCGGGATTAACACTCACGAGGCTCAACGAGGCGACCGGCGCGGCACGATCTGCGTGACTGGTCCGTCCAACGGCTTGCCCGCCCGGCTCAGCCAGCCGTCGACCTCACGGCGCACCGAGTTCAGCGTCGGACGCCGGCGCGGCTCCGGATCCAGCGACGCCGCCAGGATCCGCGCGTGCACCGAACGCTGCGGCATGTGCGTGACCGGATCGGCCCTGGCCGCGGCCATCAGCGCGGCCATCGGCGTCTCGCGGGTGCCGCGCGGCGGCTGGCCGGTGAGCGCGTAGCTGACCGTGGCGGCGAGCTGCCAGGCGTCCGAGGCCGGGCTCGCCGGGGAGCCCATCGCCTGCTCCGGCGCGACGAAATCGGGCGTGCCGATCATCATCCCGGTGGCGGTCATCTTGGAATCGCCCTGGCTGCGGGCGATGCCGAAGTCGATGAGGTGCGCGATGCCCGCCGGGTCGAGGATGACGTTGGACGGCTTCACGTCGCGGTGCAGCACGCCCCGCTCGTGTGCCGCGACCAGCGCGCCCGCCATCGTGGACCACAACCGGCCCGCGGCGACGTCGTCGATCGGGCCCTGTCCGTCGACCACCTCGGCGAGCGGGCGGCCCTGCAGGTACTCCATGACGAGCGCGAGCCCGTCCGGCTCCTCGGCCAGGTCGTACACGCGGACGCAGTTGGGGTGGTTGACCACGGCCAGCGCCCGCGCCTCGCGCTGCATGCGCTCCTCGGTGTCCCGGTCGGGCGCGTGCGCGATCTTCAGCGCGACAGTGCGGTTGAGCTGGGTGTCGACGGCCTCCCAGACCGTGCCGAACCCGCCGGTCCCGAGCTGGCGGACACGCCGGTACCGGCTGCTGCCCGCGTTGCGCGAGCCGGGCGGCGGCGGGATCATCCCGGGCGCGGCGGCCAGTGCCCCGGCGGGCGGCGGCTCCGGCGCGGAGGTCAGCGCGGTGGCCGGGTACGGCTTGTTCTGCGGCGGCGGAGGCGGCGGCAGCGGCTCCCGGCGCGGCGGCGGCGCGGCGGGCGGTTCGTCGCGGCGCGGCTCCGGCCGGTTGATCACCGACCACGGCGGCGGGCCGACCAGCGCGACCGGGATCAGCCCCAGGATGCTGAACGGCAGGAACCCGAGCCAGAAGTGCACCGCGGTGTTGGCCGACATGCCCGCCGACGCGACCGCCATGACCACGAACGGAATCCAGAAGAACCGCGACGGCCACTTCGGCCCGCGCCGGAAGGCGGTGCGCGCCTGCAGCATCACGAACAGCAGCGAACCGACCGGCAGCACGGTGAAGGCGAGCAGGTACAGCGCGTAGGACAGCTTGAGTCCACGCGGGTAGAAGAGCGTCTCGAAGACGTTCGAACCGCCGCCGAGGTAGGTCTTCTGCACACCGACGAACGAGCAGTAGTCCTTGCTCAGCGTGCCCGCCTCGGAGGCGGACAGCCCGCTCGCGCCGCCCGCGTTGGCCGCGCGGAACGTTTCCGAGATGCCCGACGAGATCAGCCACGGGAACACCAGCACGCTGACCACGCCGATCAGCCCGAACACGGTGAGCGTGGTCGCGTCGTACCGGTTTCCGGTCCCCTTGCGCACGATCGCCACGATCAGCGCCCCGGCCGCCGGGAAGAGCGCGACGAGCGCACCCGCTGTGGTCGTCGCCCACACCCAGTCGCCCGGGCAGAACTCCGGGCCGAACAGGGTGTGCGCGAGCGAGAGCAGCGCGCTCCCGATTCCGCTCACCGGCTGATTCCCCTCACTGTCAGTGTTGACCTCATGCCGCTGCGCGGCCAGTCTCCCTGGTCCAGCTTAGGACGCACACGTCCTTCGCGGGGTTGCCGGGTCACGCCGGGATCGTGATCCACTGCATCATTCTCGCCTGACCTCGCTGACCTGCGACCGGCCGCGCGAAAGGCCATCATGAGGGCAGATTTGGCCGTCGACGGCAAAGGAGACCTCGTGGGCGCGTACACCGAGACGTACCGGCGCAGCCTGGACGACCCGGAGCAGTTCTGGCTTGAAGCCGCCCGGGCGATCGACTGGACGCAACGTCCTACCCGCGCGCTCGACTCGTCCGCCGCGCCGTTCTACCGCTGGTATCCCGACGGCGAGCTGAACACGTCGTACAACGCGCTCGACCGGCACGCTGACAGCGGCCGCGGCGCGCAGGACGCGTTGATCTGGGATTCGCCGGTCACTGGACGGAAGCGCCGCTACACCTACGCCGAACTGCGGGACGAGGTCGCGACCTTCGCCGGGGCGCTGTCGGCGCTCGGCGTCACCCGCGGCGATCGCGTGATCCTTTACCTGCCGATGATTCCGCAGGCGGTCATCGCGATGCTCGCCTGCGCGCGGATCGGCGCGGTGCACTCCGTGGTGTTCGGCGGGTTCGCGCCGAAGGAACTGGCCGCACGGATCGAGGACGCGAAGCCGAAGCTGATCCTCGCCGCGTCGTGCGGGATCGAGCCGACGCGGATCGTCGAGTACAAGCCGATCATCGACGCCGCCCTCGCGACCACCGAGCATCAGCCGGACCACGTCGTGGTGTTCCAGCGCGAGCAGGCGCGCGCGGAGCTGTCCGGCACCGACCTCGACTGGAACGAGCTTGCCGCCGACGCCGACCCGGTGGATCCGGTTCCGGTGAAGGCGACCGATCCGCTGTACATCCTCTACACCTCCGGCACCACCGGCCGGCCGAAGGGCGTGGTCCGCGACGCGGGCGGGCACGCGGTCGCGCTGGCGTGGTCGATGGGGGCGCTGTACGACGTCCATGCCGGGGATGTCTGGTGGACGGCTTCCGACGTCGGCTGGGTCGTCGGGCATTCGTACATCGTCTACGCGCCGTTGCTGGTCGGCGCGACAACCGTGCTGTACGAAGGGAAACCCGTCGGGACTCCGGACGCGGGCGCGTTCTGGCGGGTCATCTCCGAACACGGCGTACAGGCGCTCTTCACCGCGCCGACGGCGTTGCGCGCGGTGAAGAAGGTGGACCCGGACGCGGACGAGCTCAAGAAGTACGACCTGGCCAGGTTCCGCACCCTGTTCATGGCGGGTGAGCGGCTCGATCCCGAGACTTACCACTGGGCGCACGACATCCTCGGCACGCCGGTCGTCGACCACTGGTGGCAGACCGAAACCGGGTGGCCGATCGCGGCCAATCCGCGCGGGCTCGAACCGATGCCGGTCAAACCCGGGTCGGCGACGAAACCGGTGCCTGGCTGGGACGTGCGCATTCTTGATCAAGCGGGCGAAGAACTCCCTGCGGGCCGCGAAGGCGCGATCACGTTGAAGCTGCCGCTGCCGCCGGGCTCGCTGCCGACGCTGTGGGGTGACGACGAGCGCTACCGCGAGGCGTACCTCTCGCGCTACCCCGGCTACTACCTGACCGGCGACTCGGGCTACCTCGACGAGGACGGCTACCTCTTCGTGATGGGCCGCACCGACGACGTGATCAACGTGGCCGGGCACCGGCTGTCGACCGGTTCGATGGAGGCGGTGCTGGCGTCGCATCCGGCGGTCGCGGAGTGTGCGGTGATCGGGGTCGCGGACCAGCTGAAGGGGCAGGTGCCGCGCGGTTTCGTGGTGCTGAAGGCGGGCGTGGAGCTGTCCGAGGAGCAGCTGCGGGACGAGCTGGTCGCGCTGGTCCGCCGGGATATCGGGCCGGTGGCGGCGTTCCGGGACGTGTCGGTGGTCGGGGCTTTGCCGAAGACGCGCTCGGGGAAGATCCTGCGCAAGACGATGCGCGGGATCGCCGACGGCCGCGACGAGCCGGTTCCGTCGACGATCGAGGACCCGTCGGTGCTCGACGCGCTGCGGACGATCCTGCGGCCCTGACGACCGCCCCAATGCCACATTCGGTGCGCTCAACGCACCCAATGTGGCGTTCGGTGCGCTCAACGCACCCAAAGTGGCGTTCGGTGCGTCCAGCGCACCCAATGTGGCGTTCGGTGCGTCCAGCGCACCCAATGTGGCGTTCGGTGCGTCCAGCGCACCCAATGTGGCATTGGGGGCGTGCGGGGATCCCGGCGAACGGGACATCCGCGGTGAGCCGACCCTTTCGGGCGTTGTCAGCGCCCCGCAAAGTGGTCTATACCTCTTGAAGTCCGCCTTCTCCGCGACGCGACCGGAGGTATGCCGTGAGGAAGACCCTGTCCAGGGCCGTGCTCGGGGTGACCGTGCTCGGGCTCGCCGCGGTGGGAGTGCCCGGGCCGGCCTCGGCGAGTCCCGCGCCCAGCGAACGGCAGGTCACCGACCTCGTGCCGGTGCCAGTGCACGCCGTGGCGAAGGCGGACGCGACCTTCCGGCTCACCCCGCTCACGGTGATCCGCGCCGGGCACGGCACCGGCGACGTCGCCGCGTACCTGCGCGGGCTGCTGCGGCCCGCGACCGGCTTCCCGCTGCCGGTGGTCCCGGCGAGCCCGGGGCTGTCCACGATCTCGCTCGACCTCGGCAACGCCGACCCGCGCGTCGGTGACGAGGGGTACCAGCTCGACGTCACGAAGAAGGGCGTCCGGCTGCGGGCCAACACTTCCGCCGGGCTGTTCGTCGGCGTCCAGTCGCTGCGGCAGCTGCTGCCGTCGGCGATCGAGGCGAGGACCGTGCAGCATCGCGCGTGGACGATCGCCGGCGGCAGCGTGCTCGACTACCCGCGGTTCGCCCACCGCGGCGCGATGCTCGACGTCGCGCGGCATTTCTTCACGCCCGCGCAGGTGAAGAAGTACATCGACCAGATCGTCCAGTACAAGATCAACACGCTGCACCTGCACCTCAGCGACGACCAGGGCTGGCGGATCGAGATCAAGAGCTGGCCCCGGCTCGCGACCGAGGGCGGCAAGACCGCGGCGTACGGCGACCCGGGCGGGTACTACACGCAGGAGCAGTACAAGGACATCGTCGCCTATGCCGCGAGCAGGCACGTGACGGTCGTGCCGGAAATCGACATGCCGGGGCACACGAATTCGGCGCAGTCGGTGTACGCCGAACTTAACTGTGACGGCAAAGCGGTCCCGCCGCGTACGGACATCGAGGTCGGCTACAGCTCGTTGTGCATCAATTCGCCGACCACGTACCGATTCGTGGAAGACGTGATCCGCGAACTGGCCGCGATCACGCCGGGCAAATACATCAGCATCGGTGGCGATGAGGCGCATTCGACGCCTGCGGAGGACTACAAGACCTTCTACGAGAAGGTCAGCCCGATGGTCGCCAAGTACGGCAAGCTGATCACCGGCTGGCACGAAATCGTGAAGACCCCGCTGCCGACGTCTGCCGTTCCGCAGTACTGGGATCAGGGCGGTCCGAACGCGGACATGGCCGCCGCCGCGGCGCGCGGGAACAAGTTCATCATGTCGCCCGCCAATCACTCCTATCTGGACATGAAGTACACGGAATCGACGAAGCTGGGCCAGGATTGGGCTGGTCTGGTCGAGGTCCGCGACGCATACGAATGGGATCCGGCGACGCTGGTGCCCGGCGTCGAGGAGAAGTCCGTCGCCGGGGTCGAGGCTCCACTGTGGACGGAGACGATCCGCACCAGCGACGATATCGAGTACATGGCCTTCCCGCGGCTGCCGGGAGTCGCGGAGATCGGGTGGTCGCCGCGCTCCGCCCGGGCCTGGGAGCCCTACCGGGAGCGCATCGCCAAGCAAGCGCCCCGCTGGGAAGCGCAGGGAATCGACTTCTACCGCTCCCCGCAGGTCGACTGGAAGTAGTCACCGCGTCCGGGGAGCGCGGACCAGCGAGGTCAGCACCGACAGGAACCGGGTGAGCGCCGGCGGCAGCGACCGGCCGGCCATCGTCTGCACCTGCGCCTCCCGCTTCCCGAAGACCGGATTGTCCACCAGCACGTAAGCAACGCCTTCCTCCGCCGCGTCGGCGTGCGGGTCGCCGAGCCCGCCTACCAGCGCGAGCCCGCCGCCGCGGCGCACGAACTCGTACTGCGGGGCCAGCTCGCCGCACGTCAGGACCCCGTTCACCGTCCGGTCCTCGATCCGGACCGCGATGTCCAGCAGTTCCCGCAGGCTGTGGCCGGGGACGGGCAGCGCGATCGGGTACTCGCACAGCTCGGCCACGCTCATGCTGTCTCGGCCGGCCAGCGGGTGATCGGTCGGCACGATCGCGTACACCGGCACGACCACCGCGCTTTCCACCCGTACCCCGCGCTGCGGTCCGGTCGCGTAAGTCACCGCGACGTCCGCCGAACCTTCCAGCACCCGCCGGGTCGCCTCCGCCCGCCCGACGACGTCGAGCTGGAACGTCACCTCGGGGTGCTGCTCGCGAAACCGCGCCATCGCCTGCGGCACCACCCGCCGCGCGAACCCTTCCGAACACGCCACGGTCAGCATCCTGGCTTGCCTGGCCCGGCCCGAACGCAGCTCGCCGAGCAGCGCCGCGGACTCGGCTTCGGTGCGGCGCAGGTGGTCCAGCAGCAGGCTCCCGGCTTCGGTCGGCAGCATGCCGCGCGGATGCCGGACGAACAGCGGCACCCCGATCGACGTCTCCAGCTTCGCGATCTGCCTGCTGATCGCCGACGGCGCGACGGTCAGCGTGGTCGCCGCTTCGGTCACCGAACCCGTGCGGGCGACTTCCAGGAAGTAGGCCAGCCCTGTCGGCAGGAGTCGCATGGCACCCTCTTTCGGTTCCGGTTTGCCGAAATCAGCACGGTAGCCGATGAAAACGGCAATGGTCACGGCCGGGGAGAGCGGCTTACGCTGCGCGCACCAGCCGGAGCCGACTCCCGGGAGACGCCCTCATGACCGCACCCGAACTACGTTCCCGCGCCCAGAATCTGGTGGACTCCGGCGAGTTCTTCGCCGCGCTGGCACGGGCGGTCAGCTATCCGACGGTCAGCACCAGTCCGGACGGCCGAGTTGCCGTCAAGGCATACCTGGACGAGGTGCTGACCCCCGCGTTGACCGACCTTGGCTGCACGGCCGAGACATACCCGAATCCCGATCCGGCCGGTGGCCCGTTCCTCGTCGGGACCCGGGTGGAGTCGCCCGAACTGCCGACGGTGCTGTGCTACGGGCACGCCGACGTCGTCGACGGACACGCCGGCCAGTGGCGCGAGGGCCGCGACCCGTGGACGCTGACCGCGGACGGCGACCGCTGGTACGGCCGCGGCGCCGCCGACAACAAGGGACAGCACCTGATCAACCTCACCGCGTTGCGGCTGGTGCTGGAACACCGGGGCGCGCTCGGCTTCAACCTGAAGTTCCTGTTCGAAACCGGCGAGGAGATCGGTTCCCCCGGGCTCGCCGAGTTCGCCGCGCAGCACCAGGATCTGCTGGCGGCGGACGTGCTGATCGCGTCCGACGGACCTCGGCTGGACGCGGCCACGCCGACGCTGTTCCTCGGCGCACGGGGCGGCGTCCGGATCGATCTCGACGTGGACCTCCGGCCGGACGCCTACCACTCCGGCAACTGGGGCGGGCTGTTGCGCAACCCCGCGACGACCCTCGCCGGCGCGATTTCGTGTCTCGTCGACGGACACGGCCGCGTGCGGGTTCCGGAGCTGCTGCCCAGCGAACTGCCGCACACCGTGCGCGAGGCGCTGAGCGGCGTCGTCGTCGCGAACACCCCGGGCGATCCCGTCCCGGACGAGAACTGGGGAGCGCCGGGGCTGACCGCGGCCGAACGCCTTTACGGCTGGAACACGTTGGAGGTGCTGGCGTTCGGCGCGGCGGACATCGACCATCCGGTGAACGCGATTCCGGGCCGGGCGCGGGCGGTGCTGCAACTGCGTTACGTCACCGGGACCACGCTCGACGGCATGGCCGAGGCGATCCGTAAACACCTTGCGGCGCAAGGGTTTTCGATGGTCGAGGTGAGCCTGTCCGAGAGCTACGTCGCGAGTCGCACGCCGGTCGAGGACCCATGGGTCGGCTGGGCGCGGGCCGTCCTGTCGTCGGTCGCCGAGCTTCCCGTCGCCACCTTGCCCAGCTTCGGCGGCGGCCTGCCCAACCACGTCTTCACCGACATCCTCGGCATGCCAACGCTGTGGCTGCCGCATTCGTACCCCGGTTGCCTGCAGCACGCACCGGACGAGCACCTGCTCATGCCGATCGCCCGCGAGGGACTCGTGCTCGCCACCGCGCTGTTCGACGCCCTCAGGGAGGACGCCCCGTGCTGAGCGCGAAGAACTCGTCCCCCGCGACGGCCCGAAGCGGCGTCGGCACCCGTCGCGCCGTCGTCGCGGCGGTCATCGGCAACGCGCTGGAATGGTTCGACATCGCGATCTACGCGTTGATGGCGAGCTACATCGGCAAGGCGTTCTTCCCCGGCGACAACCCGGGGATCCAGCTCGTGGAGGCGTACGCCGTCTTCGGCATCACCTTCCTGATCCGGCCGCTCGGCGGGCTGATCCTCGGCTCATACGCCGACCGCCGGGGCAGGCGGCGCGCGCTGGTGCTGACGATCCGGCTGATGGTCCTCGGCACCTTTCTGCTCGCGGTGCTGCCGGGGTACGACACGATCGGCGTGTTCGCCCCGCTCGGCGTGATCGTCGCCCGGCTCGTGCAGGGCTTCGCCGCGGGCGGCGAATTCGGGGCGGCGACGTCGTTCCTGATCGAGCGCGACGATCGGCGCAAGGGCTTCCTCGGCAGTTTCCAGTTCGCCAGCCAGGGCTTCGCGACCCTGCTGTCGGCCGCGTTCGCCGCCGGGCTGACGGCGCTGCTGCCCGCCGCAGAGATGGCGTCGTGGGGCTGGCGAGTCCCGTTCGTATTCGGCCTGCTCGTCGGCCCGGCTGGCTACTACCTGCGCAAGCACGTCGACGAATCGCCGCGCGCGGAGGCGGACCGGCCGGAATCCGCGGTGCGCGAGGTGTTCCGCGACCAGTGGGGCGGCCTGCTGATCGCCGGCGGCGCATTGGTCGTGTCGACGGCGCTGAACTTCATCCTGCAATCGCTGCCCGCGTTCGCGATCAAGAATCTCGGCCTCGACGCCTCGGCCTCGTTCACCGCGCTGCTGATCACGTCCGTGCTGCTGACCTTGGTGCCGCCGCTGGCCGGGATGCTCTCGGACCGCGTCGGCCGCATCCGCATGATGAGCGGCGCGGCGGTGCTGATCGGGATTTCCGTGGTGCCGCTGTATCTCTGGGTCACCTCGGCGAGGTCGTTCGCCGTGCTGGCCGTCGCGATGGCCGCGCTTGGCTTGCTGAAAGCGGTCTACTTCGGACCGTTGCCCGCGGTGATGGCCGACGCCTTCCCGGCGAAGACGCGGGCGACCGGGCTCGCCTTCAGCTACAACGTCTCGGTCGGCCTCTTCGGCGGCTTCACCCCGACCATCGCCACCGCGCTGGTCACCGCCACCGGCTCGCCGGTCTCCCCCGGCTACTACCTGGCGGCGACGGCGATGGTGAGCCTGGCGGCGCTGTTCGCCGCTCACCGGCGCCGAGGCATCCGGTGAGCGGCGAGGGTTATCCGTTCAGCGCCGCCGATTCCTCGTCGCTGAGCAGCCGGGACCGGATGAGGAACCGGACCCCTTCCGGTGCTTCGAGGGAGAATCCGCTGCCCCGCCCGGGCACCACGTCGATGGTCAGATGCGTGTGCTTCCAGTACTCGAACTGCGGTCCGGACATCCACACCGGCACCGCGCCGACGCCGTCCACCGCCAGGTCGCCCAGATGCACGTCGCGGGCGCCGACGCGGAATTCGCCCGCCGGGTAACACATCGGGGCGCTGCCGTCGCAGCATCCGCCGGACTGGTGGAACATCACCGGCCCGTGGACCGGCGCCAGCCGCCGCAGCAGGTCGGCGGCGGCAGGCGTCAGGTCCACCCGCTGGCTCATCAGAAGAAGCCCAGCGCCTGGTCGGAGTAGGAGACCAGGAGGTTCTTCGTCTGCTGGTAGTGGTCCAGCATCATCTTGTGGTTCTCGCGGCCGATGCCGGACGCCTTGTAGCCGCCGAAGGCCGCGTGCGCCGGGTAGGCGTGGTAGTTGTTCACCCACACACGACCGGCCTGGATGTCGCGGCCCGCGCGGTAAGCGGTGTTCCCGTCGCGCGACCAGACGCCGGCACCGAGGCCGTACAGGGTGTCGTTGGCGATCTTCAGCGCGTCGGCGTAGTCGTCGAACCTCGCCACCGACACCACCGGGCCGAAGATCTCCTCCTGGAAGATCCGCATCTTGTTGTCGCCCTCGAACACCGTCGGCTGCACGTAGTAGCCGCCGGACAGGTCGCCGCCGAGGTCGGACCGCTCCCCGCCGGTGAGCACCTTCGCGCCTTCCTGCTTGCCGATGTCGATGTAGGACAGGATTTTCTCGAGCTGATCGTTCGAGGCCTGCGCGCCGATCATCGTCTCGGTGTCGAGCGGGTTGCCCTGCTTGATCTTCTTCACGCGCTCGACCGCGTCGCCGAGGAACCGGTCGTAGATGCCGGACTGGATCAGCGCGCGCGACGGGCAGGTGCAGACCTCGCCCTGGTTCAGCGCGAAGAGCGCGAAACCCTCCTGTGCCTTGTCGTAGAACGCGTCGTTGGCCGCGGCGACGTCGTCGAAGAAGATGTTCGGGCTCTTGCCGCCGAGTTCGACGGTCACCGGGATGATGTTTTCGCTGGCGTACTGCAGGATCAGCCGTCCGGTGGTGGTCTCGCCGGTGAAGGCGACCTTGCGCACGCGGTCGCTCGACGCGAGCGGTTTGCCCGCCTCGACGCCGAATCCGTTGACCACGTTCAGCACGCCCGGCGGGATCAGGTCGCCGATGATCGACAGCAGCAGGTGGATCGACGCCGGGGTCTGCTCGGCGGGCTTCAGCACGATCGCGTTGCCCGCGGCCAGTGCCGGGGCGAGCTTCCAAACGGCCATCAGCAGCGGGAAGTTCCACGGGATGATCTGGCCGACGACGCCGAGCGGCTCGTGGAAGTGGTACGCGACCGTGTTTTCGTCGATCTGCGAGATGCCGCCCTCCTGGGCGCGCAGCGCGCCGGCGAAGTAGCGGAAGTGGTCGATCGCGAGCGGGATGTCCGCGGCGAGGGTTTCGCGGACCGGTTTGCCGTTCTCCCAGGCCTCGGCGACCGCGATCCGCTCGAGGTTCTGCTCCATCCGGTCGGCGATCTTGAGCAGGATGTTCGCGCGTTCTTCGGTCGAGGTGCGGCCCCACGCGGGCGCGGCGCCCTCGGCCGCGTCGAGCGCCCGGTCGATGTCGGCCGCCGTCCCCCTGGCGATCTCGGTGAAGGTCTTCCCGGTCACCGGCGTCGGGTTCTCGAAGTACTGCCCGCTGGCCGGCGCGACGTATTCGCCGCCGATGTAGTGGTCGTAGCGAGTCTCGTAGTCGACGACGGCGCCGTCGGTGTTCGGTGCGGCGTATACGGCCATCTTGCCCTGCCTCGTTGCTGGTCGGTGACGGTCGGCGGCGACCGTAGGCCGGGCAACGTTGCGCCAACGTTGCAGCCTTGTGACCAGGGTCTCTACTCTCATTCACGTGGCGGAGCTGCCCGAACCCGACCTGCTGCGCGATCCGGAGTCGTACGCGCGGCTGCTCCGCCATGTCCGCGAGGCGGTGCTGTCCGGGGCGACCGCGCCGCGTTCCCCGCGTTCGGTGGTGTCCGCGTCGTGGGAACGCTCGCTGGCCGCTCGCGTGGACCCGGACGCTGGCGAGGCGCCGCTGATCTGCGAGGCGGACGAACTCACCGAGCTGCGTGCGGAGCATCCGCTGGCCCCGGTGCTGCCGCTGTTGCGCGAGATGCTGGTGAGCATCGCCGACGACGCCGAGCACATGATGATCGTGACCGACGCGAACGGGCTGATCCTGTGGCGCGAGGGCGCGACCGGCGTGCTGCTGCGCGCGGACCGGGTCGCGCTCACCGAAGGCACGCGCTGGAGCGAAGAGGCGATCGGCACGAACGCGATGGGCACGACGCTCGCGACCGGGCAACCGGTGCAGATCTACTCCGCCGAACACCTCGTGCGCCGCTATCACACGTGGACCTGTGCGGCGGCCCCCGTCCGTGATCCGGACACCGGCGCGCTGCTCGGCTCGATCGACGTCAGCGGCCCGCTCCGCACAGTGCATCCGGCGATGTTGTCGCTGGTCACCGCCACCGCACAGCTGGCAGAGGGACGGTTGCGCGCCCAGCTGGCGGTCCGCGACGAGAAGGTGCGGCGAGCGAACATGCCGCACCTGGCGTCGTTGCGCGGCCGCCCCGGCGCGCTCCTTTCCGCGGGCGGACGGGTACTCGCCGCCGAGTCGTGCACGCTTCCGTCCACTGTGGAGGTACGTAAAGGCGGTGGCACGGTCACACTGCCGGACGGCCGGATCGCCACCGTCGACCCGCTCGACGAGGGCTACCTGCTGCGGATCGCCACGTCCGGCTCGGCGACCCGGCGGCGGTTGTCGCTGGAATACCTCACCGACGGTCCCGGATCGACCACTGTGGACGGTCGGGATATCCCGTTCACCTTGCGGCACGCGGAATTGCTGACCCTGCTCGCGCTGCAGCCGCGTGGGTTGTCGGCGGAGAAGCTGGCGCTGCAGTTATACGGCGAGGCAGGCAATCCGGTGACCGTGCGCGCCGAGATCCACCGGCTGCGCACCCAGCTCGGCACTGGGGTATTGCAGACGCGCCCGTACCGCCTCGCGGCGACGGTGGACGCGGACTTCCTGCGTACCAAGGCCGCGCTGCGAGCAGGAGATGCCGCGGCGGCGGTCCGGTCGTTCCACGGTCCGTTGCTGGAGGAGTCGGAATCGCCCGCGATCCTGGAGGAACGCGAGTCGATCAGCGCGCAGGTCCGGCAGCTGGCGTTGAACAGCGGGGACGCGGATACGTTGTGGGCGTTCTGGGAAACCTCCTGCGGTGCCGATGATCTGGCGATCGTGGACGCGTTGTGCGCGGTGCTTTCGCCGTCGGATCCACGGCTGGCGGCGGTGCGGACGCATCGCGCCCGGCTGGGCTGAGGCTTTCGGTTCGGCCGGCAGCGGTCTTCGCTGCCGGCCGGACCGCGGAGATCAGCTTCAGGTTCAGGGGAAAACCACGTCCGAGCAGGAGTAGAAGGCCTCGCCGGAGTCGGGCCAGTGGCGTTGCCAGATCGAGTAGATCAGGTGCCTGCCGGTGTGCCCGCCGGGGATGTTCGCGTGGAGCTGGTAGGCATTGCCGGAGATCGGCGGGTTGTCCTGCTTGTAGAACGGGGTGTCTTCGAGGTCGGACCACTTGAGCGGTTTCGTCGGGTCGTAACCCGGCTTCGTGATGTACAGCTCGAAGGTGCCCTCGTGCGCGGCGGTCAGCTGGTACTGGAAGGTGTACGCGCCGCTGCCCGGCATCGTGGTCGCCGGCCAGTCGGCGCGGGCGAGGTCGAGACCCTTGTACTTGTCCCGGCCGGCACTGCACAGCTTGCCGTCCGGGATGATCTCGCGGCTGTGGCCGCTGGCGTCGCCGATGTTGACCTCGTCCCAGTCGTAAATCGGCCAGCTGTCGCCCACCGCGATGGCGGCCTTGCACGCGGCGGACTGCGGATTCTCCGGACCCTCCTCGAAACATTGCATGATCCGGCTGATCGGATTGCCCATCGAGCCGTGCGCGAGGGCGGGAACGGCGGTGAACACCGAGGCCGTGCCGAGCACGGCGGTCAGTATCGCGACTTTGACGGTGGCGCGGGAAAATTTCATCGCAGGGTTCCTCTCATAAGAGGTCTAGACCACCCCACGGTAGGTGCCCCGGTGTACCGGCTTGTAGGCCCGAAAGTCGGGCGCGGGCGTTTCGCGCCTGCTCCGCCCGTGACAGTCGGTTGACGGTTCTCGCGCAGCTCACTCGTCCAGCCGCCGAAGCGCAAGGCCGAGGCTACGGAGCGTCGCTTCCGCCGCGGCGCTCCACGGCCAGCAGGTCGAGCAGGCCGGGGAGCCGGCGGTTGATTTCCGCCCGGCGCAACCGGATTCCCTTCCGGTTCCCGTAATTGATCTCGTGGATGAGCCCGGCTTCACGCAAAACGCGGAAGTGGTGCGTCTGCGTCTGCTTGGACACCGGGAGGTCGAACGAGTTGCAGGTGCGCTCGCCGTCGCTCCGGTCCGCCGCCAGCTCCGCGATCACGGTGCGGCGATGCTCGTCGGCGAGCGCGCGGAACACCGTGCCCAGATCGGCACTCCCAGCCTCGTCTTCCGCCGGACCTGACCCGGTCATCGCCTCACCTCTTTCAGGTACGTCTTGCATCGTACCTGACGCCCGTGCTTGACTGCAGGTACGACGATCGACGTACCTGAAACCCGCTCCCCGAAAGGTTGCGCCATGACGCCTTCTCGCGTCCTGATCCACGGTGCCGGTATCGCCGGCCCCGCTCTCGCCTACTGGCTGGCCCGGCACGGGTACCGGCCGACGGTCGTCGAGCAGGCCAAGGAACTGAGGTCCGGCGGCAGCGCCATCGCCGTCAAGGAACCCGCGCTGACGGTCGCCCGGAGCATGGGCATCGTCACGCAGCTGCGCGAGGTCGCCACCACTTCGAGCGCCCTCTCGCTCCTCGACCCGGACGGGCGGCAGCTCCTCCGGGTCCCGACGACTTCCCCGCAGTCGATCGAAGTAACCCGCTCCGACCTGTCCACGGTGCTGCACCAGGCAGCGCGCGACGACGCGGAGTTCCTCTTCGACGACACGATCACCAGCCTCCGGCAGGACCGATCGGGCGTCGAGGTCACCTTCCGCCGGTCACCGCCGCGCCGTTTCGACCTGGTCGTCGGCACGGATGGCATCCATTCCCCGGTGCGCCGCCTGGTTTTCGGACCGCCGGAGCAGTTCACGACCAGCCTTGGCCTGTACAGCGCGACCGTGCCGCTGGAGCCCGGCGCACTCGATGACCCGGAGGTGGCGGTGATGCTGACCGCGCCCGGCCGGATGCTCACCGTCCACCCGTCCCGGGGAAAGCCACTCGCGATGTTCACCTTCCGCGGCGGCCGAGTGCCCGGCTACGACCGCCACGACACCGCACTGCACAAGCGCATGGTGGCCGAGGCGTACGCCGGAATCGGCTGGCGAAGTCCCGAACTGGTTGAGGCGTACCAGAACCACCCCGCGCCCTTCTTCGATCCGCTCGCCAACGTGCGGATGGACATGTGGTCGCGCGGCCGCGTGGTGCTACTCGGCGACGCGGCATCCGCGGTAGCGCTGCTCGGCGACGGGTCAAGCATGGCGATGGCCGGCGCACACACGCTGGCCGAAGCGCTCGCTGCGCATCCCGGTGACCATGCCCGCGCCTTTCAGGCCTACGAGGCGAAGCACCGGCGGCTGGTGGACCCGAAGCATCGGCGCGTCAGCCTTGTCGCCAGGCTGCTCGTCCCGCGAACTCGGTATGGGCTGGCGGTGCGCAACGCCGTGGGCCGGGTCGTCGGGCTCGCTACCCGGAACGCCTTGCCTGCCAAGGAGAACAGCCGGGTTTGAGCGGCTCGCCCCGTCACTTGCTCGGGGCTTTCTCCCAGATCGACACGTGTTTGGCGCTTTCCGCGGTGAACTCCGAGCGGTTCCAGTCCGCCCAGCGGTATTTCAGGCTCATCCCGGCGATGCGCGCCATGAGGTCCATCTCGGCAGGCCAGGCGTAGCGGAAGGGAATTCGGCGGAACCGCCCGGTCCCGTCCGGGGACACGGTGACGTGGTTCGAGGTGAACTGCTGCGTGACCACGTCGTACTGGTCGAACCCGACATAGCCGCCAGCGGTGCCAGGTGCCACTGCGAACGGGACAGTGTCCTGCCCAGGCGGTAGGCGACGCAGGTCCGGCAGGCCCACCTCGACGAGGAACAGCCCGCCCGGCCGCAGGTGCGCGGCCGCATTGCGGAAGACGTCGACCTGCCCGTCCTGCGTGGTCACGTTGCTGATCGTGTTGAACACCAGATAGACCAGGGAGAACTGACCGGCCAGCCGAGTCGTCGTCATATCGCCGAGCACGACGTCGACCGCGTCGCCGCCCGGCTTGTCCGCGATCCGCGCCGCCATCGCCCGGCTCAGCTCGATGCCGCTCACCGGCACCCCGCGAGCGGCCAGCGGCGCGGCGATCCGCCCGGTTCCGACGGCGAACTCGAGCACTGGACCGTCGGCCAGGTCTTCGAGAACGTCCACCATGGGCGTCACGATCTCGGGCGCGTTCGCGCCGCCCGGGTCGTCGTAGCCCGCGGCCACGCTCTCGGGGAACCAGCCGTCCGCCGGGTCATCGGCCGAACCGATCATGGTGGCCGACGCTACGCCGTCGGCCATGCGGTCCTCACCTGATTTTTCGAGGTCGACGAGCACTTTGGCCAGCACTGCCTTGTCCGCCTGGCCGGGAGGGTCAATGTCAGCGAAAAACGTGCTTAATGCCGGTATGACCGGTTCTTCAAGTCCGTGAGGGGCCCCCTGAAGGAATCAGATTCCCTCAGGGAGTCCCTCACAGACGGCCTGGGCGAACACGCCTCAGCCGCACCCATCACGCCGCCTTGAGTCCCTGACATTTGCCGATAGGTTCGCTGGGGAGGTGCGGATGAGTTTCCGGCTGGCGGCGTATGCCGTATGCATCGAGGACGGGCGGGTGTTGCTCGCCCGCCATGTCTCGTCGGCGGGGGACACGAACTGGACTCTTCCGGGCGGCAAGGTCGAGCATGCCGAGGATCCGTTCGACGCGGTGGTCCGGGAGGTCGCCGAGGAGACGGGCTGCGAGGCGGTGGTCGAACGCCTGCTGGGCGTGGACTCCAGGGTGATTCCCGCCGCTGAAGCGCGGTTGGGGATGGAGCACCAGAACGTCGGCGTCTTTTACCAAGTCCGGATTACCGGTGGCACCTTGCGGCCCGAGCCGAACGGCGAGACCGCGGAGTCGGCCTGGACGTCGATGTCGGATGTCGCCGGCCTGCGCCGATCGTCGCTCGTTGACGTCGGTCTCGCGTTGGCGCGGACGCGTCCGGCAACCGGCCACGTCTCTCCCGTGGCGGTCGGCGGCCTGATCCGGCATTGACCTGACCCCGAGGTAGACACCGTCTACTTACTTTGATAGACAGTGTCTACAAGATGAACCAGGGGTTACGGAGAGCGGAATGGGTTTCCACACGTTCGTCGCGGTCGGCGACAGCTGCGCAGAGGGGCTGGACGATCCGTACCCCGACCACAGCCGGTACCGCGGCTGGGCGGACTACGTCGCCGGGCGGCTCGCGCGCGACGAAACCGGGTTCCGCTACGCCAATCTGGCCGTGCGCGGGCGACGGCTGGACCAGATCGCGACGGAGCAGCTCCCGGCGGCAGAGCGGCACGAACCGGACCTGATCGCGTTGTTCGGCGGCGGCAACGACGTGATGAGCCGAGGCTGGGACGCCCGCACGGTCGCCCGTCGCGTGGACACTGCGATCCGGCAGTGCACACAGATCGCGCCGAACGTCGTCACCTTCACCTTGAGCGACATCGCGCACCGCATGCCGCTGGGCGGGCGGATGCGGCCGCGGGTCACCGCGCTCAACGACGCCATCCGCGAGGCTTCGGTCAGCTACGGCGCGAAGCTCGTCGACCTTTGGCCGGATCAGGCCGCGCACGACTCGCGCTACTTCGGACCGGACCGGCTGCACCTGTCGCAGGCCGGGCATCTGCGGGTGGCCGGGCACGTGCTCGACCGGCTCGGCGTCGAGCACGACGGCAGCTGGCTTCAGCCGCTGCCTGGCTCCCCGGCCCAAGGCAGCGCGATCGCCGACCTGCGCTGGCTGTGGCAGGAAGTGCTGCCGGTGGGGATCACGCGGTTGCGCAACCGGCTCATCGGCCGGTCCCCTGGCGACGGCTTCCTGCCGAAGCGCCCCGAACTGCTGCCCGTCGCCTTCTCCGAAGCTCAGGTATGAGCGCGCGTCAGCGGTTGATCCAGACCGCGGCGGACCTTCTCGTCGGCTCCGGCGTCGAAGCCGTGACGTTGCGCGGCATCGCGAAGGCGGCTGGCGTGTCGCACGGTGCGCCGCTTCGCCACTTCTCGGGACGTGCGGAGCTGTTGTCCGCCGTAGCGACGCTTGGCTTCACACAGTTGCTCGAACGCGGTGCGCAGCTGCCCGACGGCACCCCGCGAGAACGCGTCACGGCCGCCTGTCACGCGTACGTCGACTTCGCGGTGACAAACCCGGCCATGTTCGAGCTGATGTTCCGTCGCGACCTCATCGACCCGGAAGAGCCGGGGCTGGTCTCGGCCAGCAGTGCCGTCTTCGACACCTTCGCGGAGCTAGTGCGCATCGACCGCGCCGAAGCGGACGACGACCGGCTGCGGCCGGGTACGGACCCTCGGCTGGTCGCAGCGTCACTGTGGGCTGCACTGCACGGTCTCGCGCAGCTGTGGCTCTGGGGTGGACTCGCTGGAGCGAGCTTCGCGCCTTCGCCGGAATCAGCGTTGGCGGTGACACTCGACGCATATCTGGGGTGAAGCTCGGCGGAGAGCCTGGAATCCTCCCCACCCCTGGCCCTCCGCCGAACAGCGCGAATGGATGACCATTCAAAACCGACGGTAACCGCTCGGTCCCTTCCGCGGAATCCACCCTTCGCCGCAGCCGCGGGTAAACCCTGGCGGTAGGCGGCCTGCCGCGAGCGCGGTACGGAATTGGGAAACCGCCGGTCAGCAGGTAGTTTCGGGCGCGTGATGCGGATCCTGCGGGCCCGGCCGCTCCGCACGGACTCGCTGTTGGCGGCCGCGGTCGGACTATTCCTCTTTGCCGGGGCGGCGGTCCACCACGGCTCCCTCGGCGACCGGCCGGGGCTGCCCGGGCTGCTGCTCGCGGTGGCGGGCGCGGTGCCGCTGGCGGTCCGGCGGCGCTATCCGATCGGCGTGCTGATCACGGTCACCGTGCTGGTCGGCGCGTTCGCGCTGGCCGGGTACCGCGCGACGCTCGGCCGTCCGGACCTGCTGATCGCCGCGTACACGGTGTGGGCGCACTATCCGGTGCGGCGAGCCTGGCCGCCGTCCCTGTTCGCGGTGGCCGGCTTCGAGGTGACGATGCTCGTCGGTGACAGCTCGAACCCCATCGGGGACACGGTGATCGCCGTGCTGCAGGCGTCCGCGACTGTCCTCATTGGACACTCGGTCTACCTTCGCCGGCTCGCGCTGCACGCGACCGCGGAACGCGCCGACCGCGCGGAGCTGGCGGTGGTGGAGGAGCGGCTGCGCATCGCGCGCGAACTGCACGACGTCGTGTCGCACCACCTGTCGGTGATCTCCGTGCAGGCGAACCTCGCGCGGTACGTCTTCGAGTCCGAGCCGGGCACCGCGCGCGGCGCGCTCGACACGATCACCGGCACGACCACCGAGGCGCTGGACGAACTCCGGCGGCTGCTCAGCGTGCTGCGGCCGCCGCGGCACGAACCGGGCGAATACCGTCCGCAGCCTGGCCTTGAGGAGCTTCCCGCGCTGGTCAGCCGTGTCCGCGAGGCCGGGCTCTCGGTACAGGCGCGATTCGCCGGAACGCCGCGGACGCTGCCGTCGGGGCAGCAGCTGTGTGCGTACCGGATCGCGCAGGAAGCGCTGACGAACGTCCTCAAGCACGCGCCGGATTCGCTCGCCTCGCTGGAGGTGGAGTACCTGGACCGCGCGCTGCGGCTGAGCGTGGCCGACTCCGGCGGCGGACCGCGCACCGACGGCAACCCCGCCGGTCATGGCCTCGTCGGCATGCGGGAGCGGGCGCGTATGTACGGTGGCGAAATCGAAATCGGGCCTCGCGAACCGGCGGGGTTCGAGGTTGTGCTGACCCTCCCGTACCCGGGCCGGACCACCGGAGAACCGAAGTGACCAGTGTGCTCGTGGTGGACGACCAGGACCTCGTCCGCGCCGGTCTCGTCGCGTTGCTCAACGCCGCACCGGGCGTCGAGGTCGTCGGCGAGGCACGGGACGGGCTGGAGGCCGTGCGCGAAGCGGCGCGGCTGCGGCCCGAGGTGATCCTGATGGACATCCGGCTGCCGGGCCTCGACGGCGTGTCGGCCACCGCCCGCGTCCTCGCCGGGCCGGACAACCCGCGGGTGCTGATCCTGACCGTCTTCGACCTCGATGAGTACGTGTACCGCGCGCTGCGGGCCGGCGCGTCCGGGTTCCTGCTCAAGGACAGTCCGCCGGAGACGCTGATCTCCGGCATCCAGGCGGTGGCGCGCGGGGACATGCTGTTCGGCCCGACGGTCACGCGGCGGCTGGTCGAGGCGTACACGAGCGCGCCGCCGGCCGAGCCAGCGCCGGAGCTGAACGGGCTGACCGAACGCGAACGCGAGGTGCTCCGGCTGGTCGGCACCGGAATGCCGAACGGGGAGATCGCGGCGCGGCTGCTGGTCAGCGAGGCCACGGTGAAGACGCATCTCAATCGGTTGATGCCGAAGCTCGGGATTTCCAGCCGGGCGCAGGCCGTGGTGGTCGCTTACGAAACTGGCTTGGTGCGGCCTGGCCGGTAGCCGAATTCGTTGCGCAGCACTCGTTCCGCGGCGTGCTGACCGGCCATTCCGTGCACACCGGGGCCGGGCGGCGTCGCGGCCGAACACAGGTAGACACCGCGCAACGGCGTGCGATACGGATCCCAACGCAAGACCGGCCGCCCCACCACCTGACGCATCGTCACCGCCGCAGCCGCGATGTCACCACCAAGCTCGGGATTTCCAGCCGGGCGCAGGCCGTGGTGGTCGCCTACGAAACCGGCCTGGTCCGACCCGGCCGGTAACCGAATTCGTTGCGCAGCACCCGTTCCGCCGCGTGCCGACCGGCCATTCCGTGCACACCAGGGCCCGGCGGCGTCGCGGCCGAGCACAGGTAGACACCGCGCAACGGAGTGCGATACGGGTCCCAGCGCAAGACCGGCCGCCCCACCACCTGACGCATCGTCACCGCCGCAGCCGCGATGTCACCACCGACGTAATTGGCGTTGTACGCCTCGAAATCGCTCGCCGGGATCGCACGCGCGGCGAGGATCGTGTCGCGGAAGCCCGGCGCGAAGCGTTCGATGCGGCGGATGATCGCGGCGGTCGGGTCGAGCGGATCTCCGTGCGGGACATGGGCGTACGCCCAGATCGGCTGTTTGCCGGGCAGACCGCGCGACGGGTCGGCGGCCATCGGCTGCGCGAGAAGGACGAACGGGTCCCTAGCCCGTTTGCCCTGGGCCACCGCGTTTTCCGCCGCGTGCACCTCAGCCCTGGTTCCGCCGATGTGGACAGTACCGGCCTTGGCGAGTTCCTTCTCCCGCCACGGGATTGCTTCGGACACCAGGAAGTCGACCTTCGCCGCTGCTGGGCCGTAGCGGACTTTCTCCAGCGCCCTGCGATACGGCTGCGGCAGTAACGGCCCTGCGAGGTCTAGGACGCCCTTCGGCGCTAAGTCGAGCAGCACGACGCGCGCGTGCGCTAACTCGCGTACGTCGGCGACGCGCGCGTTGGTGTGTACGCGACCGCCGTGTGCCTCGATGTCCGCAACGAGCGTGTCGGTGATCCGTTGCGAACCGCCACGCGGGATTGGCCAGCCTGTGGTGTGCGCGAGGTGGCCGAGCAGCACCGCGATGCCGCCGCCCACCAGTGACGGCAACCGGCCAAGCGCGTGCGCCTCGATACCCGCGATGAGCGCTGCGGCTTCCTTACTGCGGAAGGGATTCGCCGTCACCGCGAGGGCGCGCGTCGCGAGGTACGCCGCCGTACGCGGTCTCGGCGGGTGGCGAAGGTCGCCGAGAAGGACTTCGGTGATCTCGGAGGTGTGTTCGACCAGCGGTGCCATGAAGCGACGCCATCGGTCCCCGTCGCGCCCTAGCCGCGCGCAGGTGCGTTCGAGATCCGCGTACGCGATGGCCGTGGTCTTCTCGTCGATCGGATGTGCGTACGGGACTTCGGGATGACAGAGGTCGAGATCGAACTGACGGAGAAAGGGCGAGGCTGCCGCCATCGGATGGACCGCCGAGCAGATGTCGTGGATGACGTCCGAATCGAACAACCGCGTCGACCGCGCCCCGCCGCCCGGCTCGGCCGCCGCCTCGAACACCTCGACCGACAGCCCGGCGCGCGCGAGCACCACGGCCGCGGCCAGGCCGTTCGGCCCCGAGCCGACGACCGCGACGTCCTGCGTGACGGGAGGAGACACGGCTCGATCGTAAGGTTGCGACGGACCGGGCGCCCAGTGTCACTCCCGAACACCTGATCGAATATTGTCGTACCCCACGCCTACCGTGCACCCCATGCCGGTCCGCACGGGCCGCGCCTGCTGGAGAGGGGGGTCATGCCCGACCACGACACGTTGCTGGAGCGCGTGCGAAAGCTGCTGGCCAAGGCAGAGGACCCGGCCGTCACCCCGGCCGAAGCCGAGCTGTACAACACCAAGGCGGCGCAGCTGATCGCGCGGCACGGGATCGACAACGCGATGCTGGCCGCGTCCGGCCAGAGCGGCGACGACATCACTGTGCTCAAGCTGCCGATCGCCAATCCGTACAGCCGCGACAAGGCCAGTCTGCTCACCAGCATCGCCTACCCGTTGCGCTGCCGGACCCTGCTGCACCGGGTCGGACAGGGGGTCGAGGGGGTCACCGTGTTCGGCTTCCGCACCGACCTCGCGCGGGTCGAATTGCTGTTCACCAGCCTGTTGCTGCAGGCGAGCACGCAGCTCACGCGGGTGCGGCCGGAGGAGCGGGTGTTCCGCGAATCGCTGGCGGCGTACCGGCGCACGTGGCTGCACGGTTTCGCGCGCGCGGTCCACGAGCGGCTGACGGTGGCGGAGGAGAACGCCGCGCGGACGTATTCGGATGTCGCCGGCGGGAAGTCGGCGGAGCTGGTGGTGCGCGACCGGACGGCGTTGGTGCAGCAGGCTTTCGACCGCGAGTACGGAGATCTGCGCTCGGCCGCACCACGACGGTTGTCGGGGTCGGGGTACCGGGAGGGGCACCGGGCCGGGACCCGGGCGAATCTCGACCCGGCGGCATTGGGGAGGCGGCGGTCGGCGCTTCCGGTGCGGTGAGGCTGGTTCCTCAGGTCCGTGGGGCCGGGGCTAAGACTGTGCGGTGGGTGCGTTGAGGCGTATCGTTTTTGCCGGAGCTCGTGCGGCTCTTGTCCAGACTGACGCGAGCAACGGGAGCTGGTTTGTCGTCCGTGAGGGGAACCTTCACGGACCCTGATTCCCTCAGGGCTCCCCTCACAGACCTTCGGATACGTTCACATGGGCATCAATCAGACATTTCTCCGACTTGAGCGTCCTTTATGGACGGTCAACAGGCGCAGGCCGCCGCCTCAAGTCCCCGCCGAGCCGAGCTTTCCCGGCTGGTCGCGCCGGTGCGGCCGACCGGAAAGCCGCCGCTGGAGTCCATTGTGGACTAACGAGAACGGGGCACCGATCCGTGGCTGCGCAGTCACGAGCGGCTCGGCGACGGGCACACCGTCGTTCCCGGCGGAATCGCGCCAGTACTCGCGTCGACAGAGCAGGATCTAGGCGTCTACGTCTGGTACGAACACCCGCTCTGACCTACTCCCAGCTAGGCAGCCACACTCCGTCCCCCGGTTCCTGGCCCGTCACCAGGTAATCGCGTAGCTTCCGCACCTCCGGATGCGCGGACTCCCGCCGCCACAGCAGCGACATCGGGTACACCGGCGCCGGGTCGACCACCGGGATGCGGCGGAGGTCGTACTCGTCCGGCCAGAAGTAGCGGGAACCGGTGCCCACGAAGGTGGACAGGTCCGGGGACGTCGCTAGTTCGTCCAGCATCGTTTCGTTGCCGAAGACCGGGCCGGTGACGTCGATGGCCAGGTCGAACGCCTCGGACAGCTCCGCGTAGTACGCGCCCCATTCCGTGCTCGCCGACAGGCCCGGCATCCAGATCCGGTGGCCGACCAGCTTCGCGATCGGCACCGAGGGCAGGTCGGCGAACGGGTGTCGCGGGCCGACGAGCAGCTCGTGGGCGTCGTAGTCCACGACACCGCTCATCACGCCACCCGGAAGGGGGCGCTTCGGCACTCCGCGGAAGGCCGCGTCGACGGTACCGGCCGCGACCGCGGCGACGGCGGCGTCGAAGGTCAGCTCGGCGCCGGTGGTCACGACTTCCAGCTCCACCTCCGGGAACGCCCGGTGGAAGCTCAGCGCCAGATGCGCCGACTTGGTCCGCCGGTTCAGCACGTCGACGCGCAGCGGGCGTTTCTCCGGGCGCACCGAAGCGAGCGCCCGCTTCTCCGCGTCGAGCAGCGTCCGGGCGTGCGGCAGAAACGCCTCGCCATCGCTGCTCAACCGGGCTCCGCGCGCGGTGCGGGTGAACAGCCGCACCCCCAGGTCGCGCTCGAGCGCCCCGACCCGTTTCGACACCGCTTGCTGGGTGATCCCCAGCTCCGCGGCCGCCTCCTGGAACTGCCCTCCGTCCACGACGGCGACGAAGGTCCGTACGAATTCCAGCTCCACGGGGCAATCCTAAGCGCTCGCGCCGCCCGGCGCGGGCAAGCAACCCAACCCCGCTACTTGTCTGAGGAGTTGTGTTACGCTTCGCCTCGATGTTCACGCGCCTTCTTCTCCTTCGCCGCCACGGCGGGGCCTGACCGGACCGGCCCCCCGCCGTGGGGCGAGCACGTGTGCCGGTCGGCTGACGACCCCCGAGAAGGACCGCAGATGACCACCGTGTGGAACCGGCAGCGCGCCTCGCGCATGCCCTCGCATCGTTACCGCGACGTCTACCAGCGCGTCGACGTCCCCAACACCGGCCGGGACTGGCCGGGCAACCGGATCACCCACGCCCCGCTCTGGGTGCCGGTCGACCTGCGCGACGGCAACCAGGCACTGGCCGAGCCGATGGACCCGGCCCGCAAACGCCGGTTTTTCGAGCTGATGATCACCATGGGATACAAGGAGATCGAGGTCGGCTACCCGTCCGCCTCGCAGACCGACTACGACTTCGTCCGGCTGCTCGCGGACACCGGACTGGCCCCGGACGACGTCACCATCGTCGTGTTCACCCCGGCCCGGCGCGACCTGATCGAGCGCACCGTGGAGTCCATTCGCGGGATCCGCAACGACGTCGTGATCCACCTGTACACCGCCACCGCGCCAACCTGGCGTTCGGTGGTCCTCGGCCACGATCAGGCGTCGCTGAAAGACCTGATCCTCGCCGGCGCCCGCGACGTTCTGCGTGCGGCAGGCGACCTGCCGAACGTGCGCTTCGAGTTCTCCCCCGAGGTCTTCAACCTCACCGAACCGGACTACGTGCTGGAGATCTGCGACGCGGTCACCGAGACGTGGCAGGCGAGCCCGGACCGTCCGGTGATCCTGAACCTGCCGGCGACCGTCGAGATCGCGACGCCCAATGTGTACGCCGACCAGATCGAGTACATGCACCGCAACCTCGCCCGCCGCGATTCGGTGATTCTGTCCGTGCACCCGCACAACGACCGCGGCACCGGCGTCGCGTGCGCCGAACTCGCGGTGCTGGCCGGTGCGCAACGCGTCGAGGGCTGCATCTTCGGCAACGGCGAGCGCACCGGCAATGTCGACCTGGCGACACTGGCGCTGAACCTGCACGCCCAGGGCGTCGACCCGATGATCGACTTCTCCGACATCGACGAAATCCGCCGCACCGTCGAGTATTGCAACCGGATCGAGGTGCACGCGCGGCATCCGTACGTCGGCGATCTCGTGCACACGGCGTTCAGCGGCACCCATCAGGACGCGATCAAGAAGGGCTTCGCCGAACACCACGCGCGCGCCGCGGAGACCGGCGTGCCCGCCCGAGATCTCGACTGGCGCGTGCCGTACCTGCCGATCGACCCGGCGGATCTCGGTCGCGACTACGCCGCCGTGATCCGCGTGAACTCCCAGTCGGGCAAGGGCGGAATCGCCTACCTGCTGGAAAGCGAGTACGGCATCACGTTGCCGCGCAGGCTGCAAATCGACTTCGCACGCCGCGTCCAGGACCACACCGACAACTCCGGACACGAGGTGACCGCTGCCGAACTGTGGCGGCTCTTCGAGGCTGCCTACCTGCAGCCAAACCCGGCAATCACGTTGTCCCGCTTCGAAAACTCGGCCGACGAGCATACCAGCATCACCTTGCGCATTGACGGAACCGAGCACACCAGCACCCACGCCGGAACCGGGCCGGTCGAAGCACTCGCCGCGGCGCTCGGCGACCAGGGGCGCAAGGTCGACATCGTGGCCCTGCACCAAACGAGCATCGGCTCCGGCAACGACAGCGAAGCGTTGACGCTGCTGGAATATCGCACTGACAGCGGTACACAGTGGACGGCTGGCCGGGACCGTTCGGTACTCGCGGCCAGCCTGAACGCGGTGGTGAATGCCGCCTAGCTAGGGATGCGCGGACGCAGCGGCCACCAGAGCGCCTTGCCGAAAAGCGCGGCGAGCGCGGGGACCAGCACCAGCGAAAGAACGAGCGCGGAGAGCATGATGCCGAGGGCCATCGCGAAGGCGACCTGCTCGTTGCCGGGGCTGGTGGCGAGCGTGGCGAAGGAGCCGGCGAGCACCAACCCCGCGGTCGCGATGGCCGGTGCGGTGTGCCGGACCGCGCGAGCCACCGCGGCCCGTGCTGGGCCCGGTCGCTGCGTCTCCTCCCGGATCCGGTCGGTGATGAGGATGTTGTAGTCGGTGCCCAGCGCCACGACGAACAGGAACAGCACCAGCGGAAGCGTGAAGTTGACTCCGGGATTGCCAGCGACGTGCTGGAACAGCAGCGTGGCGGCGCCGAGGGTGGCGGCGAACCCGAGCCCGACCGACAGCATCAGGACCACCGGCGCGAGCAGGCTGCGCAGGAGCAGCAGCAGGATCAGCGCGATCAACGCGGCCGCGACCGGGAACACGATCTTCAGGTCGTGGTCGACAGCGGTGGAGATGTCGGCGAAGATCGCCGCCGTCCCGCCCACGTGTGCGGTGATCCCGCTCGGCGTGTTCCGGGCGACGGCGGCCCGGACCGGTCCGGCGGCGAGGTCACGGGCCTGCTGGCTCTGCGAACCGGCGGTCAGGTAGACGTCGATCCGGGCGGCCTGGCGATCCTCGTTCAGAACCGCCGGCGCGACCTGGCCCACCCCGCTGACCCGGGCGAGCGCTTGGCCGAGTCCGTCGAGCCGTTCGACAGTCAGGACGGAGCCGTCCTCCGTGGTGACGTAGACACTCGTCGGGTCGGACACTCCGGCGGGCAGCGCGCGGGCGATCTCGGCCGAGGTGGCCACGGCGGGAGTCGGGTCGCCGGAGTCACCCCGGCCGTAGTCCATCCGGATTCCGGTCAACCCCGCGGCCAGCGCGCCTAGCAGGGCGACGGAGGCGGCCGCCATCATCAGCGGTCGTCGGGTGACCAGCGAGGCGAGCTGGGCGGCGCGGCCTTCGGCGGGCTGGCGGCGCAACGAGGCGGAGGGCCAGAACATCTTTCGCCCAGCGACCGCGAGCAGAGCGGGCATCAGGGTCAGGCTGCCGAGCAGCATCACCAGTACCGCGACGGCGATCGCGGGCCCCAGCGAACGGAACTGCCCGAAGGTCGCCGCGCCCAGCGTCGCGAACGCGGCGACGATGGTCAGCGCCGCCGAAGCGATCGCGGTGCCCACCCGGGCGGAGACCTGACCGGCTGCCTCGCGGGCGGGCTGCTCAGGGTGGTCGCGCAGGTGCTCGCGGAAGCGGAACAGCAGGAACAGCAGGTAGTCGATGCCGATGCCGAGCAGCACGACGGAGATCAGGTCCGGGGTCCCCGCGTCGAGCTTGTGCCCGGCGAGCAGCGCGGCCCCCGCCACCGCTCCAGCCGCGGCACCGCCGATCAGCGCGACCGCCAGCAGCGGCAGCAGGGCCGCCAGCACGCTGCGGAACACCAGCACGTTGAGCAGGATGATGAAGACCATGACCAGCGCGCTGCCCACTTTCGCGGCGACCTCGTGGGCATCGGTCGTGTCGACGCGCTCGGCGAGACTCCCGGTGAAACCGGTCCGCATCCCCGCCTCGGCGAACTGCGTCCGGGCTGAGTCCCGGAAGGCCCGATAGACCCCCTGGACCCCCTTGTCCGAGGGATTTCCCGTCAGCTGCACGGAAAGCAGCGTGAAGCTCCGGTCGGGCGCGGTCGTGGCCGGGACGATCCGCGGCGTCTGGGAGCGGTCCGGGACGAGGAACCGCGGCAGGTCGTCCTCAGTGGGCATGATCACCTGACGGCGAGCCAGTTTCGCGGCCTCGGCCCCGATCCGCTCCTGGTCCGCGACGCCGAGCGCGGTGCCGTCGGCGCGGGCGACCAGCACCGTCACCGTGGTGGCGTCGGGGTTCACCCCGAACCGTTCCTCGGCGATCCGCTGCGCGGCGGCCGAGTCGTATCCACTGGGAAGGAAGTCGGCTGCCTGGTGCTGGGTGACGCGGGCGAGCAGGGTCGGGGTCAGCGCGATCAGGGCGGCGCCGAGCAGCATCCAGACGGCGATGACCCGCCACGGTCGGCGGGTGGAGTATCCGGTCAGGGCGCGGATCACGAGAGGTTTCCTCCGGCAGAAGTGCTTGTCCGCCGGGGATTCCCGGCCGGATCTCAGTCCAGCACTCCGAGGGGCCGCCGGGCGTCGGAGCGGCGGATGATCCGGAAGCGGGCCCGCGGTCCTTCCTTGGCCGGGGACTAGGACCCTGGTCCTAAGCCCAGCTCGCCGCGGGCGCCGTGCGACCCTTTCCGGAGCCGGGAAGCCGGACACAGGGAGAACAGACATGTCCAGGAACCGGCAGCACCCGCGCGGCACCGAGCCGCCGTGGACCCGCAACGACGCGCTCGTCGCCGGCGGTGCCTGCGTGCTGAACCTGCTCAGCTATGTGTTCTTCAGCGCCCCCGACAGCCGGTACGACGTGCGGGCGACCGGCTTCCTCCTCGTCGCGCTGGCGGCGATCCCGCTGCTCGCCCGGCGGACGCACCCCGTGGCAGCGCTCGCTGCGGTGCTGGCGCTCGACGTGACAGCCACCTTGACCGTTCCGCTGCCCAGCCATTTCGGTGCCGTTTTGGTGGTCGCGCTGTACTCGGTCGCCCGGTCACGCAGCAGCTGGGTGACCGCGGCCGCGGCCGTCGCGACGGTGTCGCTGACGTTGCTGAGCCAGAGCGACGGCGGGATTCCGCCGTGGCGGGACGTCCTGACCCCGTTCCTGACCGCGCTGATCGTCGTCGGCACCGCGCTGGTGATCAACCGCTGGCAGCAGGAGGTCGCGGCCAACCGCAAGCTTCTCGCCGACCGCGCGGTGGCCGACGAACGCCGTCGCATCGCCAGGGAACTGCACGACATCGTGGCGCACCACATCACCACGATGCAGCTGATGGCGGGCGGGGCCCGGGCCAATATCGCCGAACCAGAGGTCGTCCGGGAGGCACTGACCACATTGGAGTCCTCCGGGCGGCTCGCGCTGCGCGAGATGCGCCAGCTCCTCGACGTGCTGCGGGCCGACGACGAACCGCAGGCCGCGCCGTCACTGCCTCAGCCTGGTGTCGACGGGCTCGACCGGCTCGTGGCGGAGTCCGGGCTGCCGGTCGAGTTCAGCGTCCACGGAACGCCGCGTCCGCTGCCGCCGACGGTCGGCCTCACGGTGTTCCGGATCGTCCAGGAAGCCCTCACCAACGCGCGCAAGCACGCGGGGCACGCCCGGGCGTGGGTGGAGCTGACCTACCGGCAGGACAGCGTCCGGGTCGAGGTGCGAGACGACGGTGGCGACAGCCCGCCGCCGGACACCGCGCCGGGTTCGAGCGGCTTCGGCCTGATCGGCATGCGCGAGCGGGTCGCCCTGCACAACGGCACCCTCGCCGCTGGCCCGCGCACCGACGGAGGTTTCGCCGTGGTGGCCGATCTGCCGCTGACCACGGACCAGGCCGCCGACGCGGCCGCCGAGCACGAAGGGACCTCGCGATGACCGAGCCGGTGATCAGGGTGCTGATCGCGGACGACCAGCCGCTCGTCCGGCGCGGCCTGTCGCTGATCCTCTCCCCCAACGCCTCCTTCGACGTGGTGGGCGAGGCCGAAGACGGCGCGCGGGCCGTTGCCCTTGCCCGGGAATTGCGGCCGGACGTCGTGGTGATGGACGTCCGGATGCCGGTCCTGGACGGGATCAGCGCCACGCGGGAACTCGCCGCCGCCGTGCCCGGCTGCCGGGTGCTGGCGCTGAGCACCTTCGACCTCGACGAGTACGTCGTGGGCGCGCTCCGGGCCGGGGCCTGCGGATTCCTGCCCAAGGACAGTTCCCCGGAAGACCTCGCCGCGGCGATCCGCACGGTCCACGCCGGCGACGCGGCCGTCGCGCCGCGCCTGCTCACCCGGCTGATCGCGGCCTACGTACGACCGCATTCCGCTGCCCCGCAGACCCCCGCCGACGGCAACGGCCTCACACCGCGAGAGGTCGAGGTGTGGCGGCTGATGGCCACCGGCCTCGACAACGCCGAGATCTCCCGCACACTGGAAATCAGCCTCTCCACGGTGAAAAACCACATCACCGGCCTCTTCGACAAGCTCGCCGTTCGCGACCGCGCGCAAGCGGTCATCGCGGCTTACGAATCAGGGCTCGTCACCGCCCGCACGACGCAGGACGGCTGAATCAGCCTCCGCCACGGAGGAACGCCAGTACCGCCAGCACCCGGCGGTTCCCGTCGTCGGTCGGCGGCAGGTCGAGTTTCGCCAGGATGCTCCCGACGTGCTTGCCCACCGCGGCGTCGGACACCACCAGCCGCCGGGCGATCGACGCGTTGGAGTGGCCCTCGGCGATCAGCGACAGGACTTCCCGCTCTCGCGCGGACAGCCGGGCCAGCGGGTCGGCTTGCCGGCGCAGCAGCTGGCGCACCACCTGCGGATCCACCGCCGTTCCGCCGTCGACGACCTGACGCAGCGTCCCGACGAATTCCTCGACGTCGACCACCCGGTCCTTCAGCAGGTAGCCGACCCCGCGGCCCTCCGCGGAGTCGAGCAGATCGGCCGCGTGGTGCTGTTCGACGTATTGGCTCAGCACCACCACGGCCAGCTCCGGCCGGGTGCGCCGCAGCTCGACCGCCGCGCGCAGGCCCTCGTCCGAATGCCCTGGCGGCATCCGGATGTCGGTGAGCACCAGGTCCGGATCGTGCTCCCGCACCGCGGCGTGCAGGCCTTCGGCATCGCCGACCGCGGCGACCACCTCGAAGCCGAACCGCTCCAGCAACCCGCACAATCCCTCGCGCAGCAGCACCTCGTCTTCGGCGAGGACGACCCGCATCGGCTCTCCCATCAGCACGGCAACTCCACTCGGACGACGGTCGGCCCGCCTACCGGACTGCGCACCCACATCCGGCCGCCCAGCACGGCGACCCGGTCGCTCAGCCCGGTGATCCCGGTGCCGCGCGCCGGATCCGCGCCGCCGGCCCCGTTGTCCCACACCTCAACAGTAAGCAGGCGACCGGCAAGCCGGGCGCTCACCGAGGCGCAGCTGGCCGCGGAATGCTTGGCGACATTCGTCAGCGACTCGGCGACCACGAAGTAAGCAGTGGACTCCACCGGCTCCGGCAGGCGCGTCGGCACCGCTGAGTCGACGGTGACCGGCACCGCGCAGCCATCGGCGAGTTCCTCCAGCGCGGCGGGCAAGCCGAGTTCGGCGAGCGCGCGCGGGTGGATTCCGTTGATCAGCTCACGCAGTTCGACCATGAGTTTCTTGGCCTGGTCGTGCGCGTCCGACACGGCCTTCGCCGCCTCCGAATCCGGCGGCAGATCGACCTTCGCGAGCCCGAGCTGCAGGCTCAGCCCGACCAGCCGTTGCTGCGCGCCGTCGTGCAGATCGCGTTCGATGCGCTTGCGTTCCGCGTCGAAGGCCGACACCAACCGGGTGCGGGATTGCGCCACCTCGGTCAGCTCGCCACGGAGCTTTTCCGCCGCGCCGTCGGTGAGCAGCGCACGCGCCAGCAACGCGTGCAGACCAGCGAATCCGGCCACCAGATAGCCGGACAGCACGAGCAACAGCACCCCGGCCAATGCGTACGGCACCGCCCCGCCCGGAGTGGAAACCTCGGTGAAACCAACGGAAATCGTGTCGTTCGCGTTGACGAGCAATGGACTGGCCACCAGGACCACTGCGAACAAAGCGACCATGCCGGCTACTGCGTACAGCGCGGGAATGGCGGTGCACAGCAAAACCGCGTAGCCGAGTTCGCGCCACGACGCCGGTTCGGTGTAGCGCGCCCGCATTCGGGGCCACCAGCCCGGTTCGTGCGTCGGTCCAAAGGGGACGGTCACCGGGTTGAGGTCGACCATGCGCAGCCGCTGCCGTTCGACGCCGGCCACCACCGCCGCCCACGCCGGGCCCGCGCTCAGGAACAGCAGCATCCCGAACACCGAGGCCACCGCGAGGAGCCCGAGGTTGGCCGTCTGCCCGTGTATGACGCGGCTCACCAGCAGCGCGAGCGGCAGCAGGCAGAACCCGAACGGCAGGCCGAACAACAGCGTCATCGGGCCGGTGCTCAGCCCGTAGAGCAAGGCCCGCCACGGCCAGGAGGAAATCAGGAACGTCCGGCGCGCCACGGCATCCAGGACGGTTCGGGGTTTCACGGTCGGAGAAACGGTAGCCACGGGATCCAGATTAGCCAGCGGATCGGCCGGGCTCGATCGGTTTGCCCGTAGTCTCCGGGGTAGGGCTAGGCATACCAAGGCGGCATGCGGGCGTCCGTCCGGCCGGGCACCTCCAGCACGCCATCTCGGCATTGACTTCAAGTTAGGTTTAAGTCTTACTTTCGGCGTCGTGACCGAAACCATCGACGCCGGGATCCGGCGACCACCGAAGTCCTTGCTGGCGACCCTGCTCGGCGTCAGCACCATGACCATCATGGCCAGCGCCACCATCACCCCCGCGCTGCCCGGCATGCAACAGCACTTCGCCGCCGAACCGCACGCGGAGCTGCTCGTCCGGCTGGTACTCACGTTGCCCGGACTGGCGATCATGGTGTCCGCGCCGTTGCTGGCGAGACTGAGCGGCCGGACCGGACGCGTGCCGGTGCTGGTCGGCTGCCTCGCCCTCTACACCATCGGCGGCGGATCCGGTCTGCTGCTGGATTCCCTTCCCGCCTTGCTGGCCAGCCGGGCCGTGCTCGGGATCGGCATCGCGGGCATCATGACCACGTCGACCGCGTTGATCGCCGACCATCACCACGCCGACGAGCACGGCCGGGTGCTCGGATTGCAAGGCGCGGCAATGGGTTTCGGCGGCGTGGTCGCCATGCTGCTCGGCGGTCTGCTGGCCGCGATGGACTGGCGAGGGCCGTTCGCCATTTACCTGCTGGCGGTTCCGATGCTGGTGCTCGTGCTGCGTTTCGTGCCGGACGCACCCGTCCAGCCCGCCGATCCGACGGACACCACGTCCGCGTCGCCGTGGCAGCCGCGATTGCTTGGGTTGTACGCGTTGATTTTCGTTGGAGTCGTGGTCTTCTACACCGTTCCGACGCAGGCTCCGTTCTGGCTGGCCGAAGTCGGCGGCGCGGGACCGGTGGTCGCGGGGGCGTTGATCGCCGCGGTTAATCTGGTGATGACCTTGGTGGGCTTGAACTTCCGCCGCCTGCGCGCCCGCTGGGCCTTCCCGGCGCTGGCTGTCGCGATGTTCGCCGCGTTCGCCGTCGGGCTGGTCGTGCTGGGCACTGCCGGTGCATTGTGGACAGCCGCGCTGGGCATGGTCGTGGTCGGACTTGGCGTGGGGCTGCAGAATCCGACCATCAACGGATGGCTGGTCTCGACGGCCGCGCCGGGTGCGCGGACTCGCTCGCTGGGATTGCTGACGTCCGCGTTGTTCCTCGGGCAATTCTCGTCGCCGCTGATCGCGCAGCCGGTGATCGACGCCGTCGGGATGGGGACGACGTTTGTCCTTTCCGGAGCGTTAGCCGCGGTGGTCGCCCTTGTCGTGGCGGGAATCCACTGGCGACGATGACACGTAGTCGACGACTTGGGCATGCGTGGCGAACCAGACCCCGTCGTGCGAAGCGATGTGCTCCAGCAGTTCAGTGAGAATCGCGATCCGGGAACGATGCCCGATGATGTGCGGGTGCATGGTGAGCTGGAAGAGCCCGCCCTCGGCCAAGGCGACATCGAACTCGTCACGCCAGATCCGCAGCACTTCCCGCGGCGCGGTATACGGTCGCTGCGCACTGAAGCGATCCATCCCGAAATACGGCGCGTCGTCGCGAATCCATTCCACCGGAAGCTCGACAACGCCCGTCGGTTCGCCGTCGGCGAGGATCTCGTAGCAGTCGTTGTCCGCCATCAAGGACGAGTCGTATGCCAGGCCCAGCTCGCGAATGATCGCGAGGGTGGCTTCGGAAAAGTCCCAGGACGGCGTGCGGATGCCGACCGGACGCGTGCCGCTGAGCTGTTCCAGCGCGTCCGCGGCCCGGAAGGTGAGGTCACGTTCCACCGATGACGGCAGCTGTGCGTTGCTTTCGTGGATCCAGCCGTGCAGCGCGATCTCGTGCCCGGCGTCCACATAGGACTTCGCCTCCCCGTCGTGCAGCAGCGCCGACACCGCGGGCGTGAAGAACGTCACCGGCGCCCCGAACCGGTCGAGCAGCTTCAAGAGCCGGGGCACGCCGACCCGCGAGCCGTACTCCCCCTGCGACAGCTTGCCCGGCAGGACCTGGCCGTTGTACAGCCCGCTCGTCTCGTGGTCGGAATCGAACGACAGCGCCACGGCCACCCTCGCTCCGCCCGGCCAGGATTCCGGCCGCAACGGCCGCCCGGCACGCACCCGCGCGACGTGGTCCCGCCAGGTGCGCTCGCTCCACTGCCACGGTTCGGTCATGCTTCCCCCCAAAACGACGTCAAACCCCACCCTACTCCCGTGCCACGATGAGGAACAGTAGCCCGAAAACTGGTACGATCCCGGCTTTATGCAGGAGGAAGAGGCCGACAAGCCGGCCAGCAGCGTCCGTTCGATGAACAGCGTGCTCAGCACGCTACGGGTCTTCGAGGAGGTCGCCCAGCGGCAGCCGGTCGGCGTCTCGGAGCTGTCCAGGTGCACGGAAATCCCGAAAAGCACCGTGCAGCGCGGGCTGATCACGCTCCAGCAGGCGGGCTGGCTGAAGGTCGTGGACGCCGAACGCGCTCGCTGGGGCGTCACGACGAAGGCCTTGTCCCTTGGCCTGCGCAGCGCCGGGGAAGTGGACCTCAAAGA
This sequence comes from Amycolatopsis silviterrae, assembly GCF_042684085.1. Classification (NCBI taxonomy): domain Bacteria; kingdom Bacillati; phylum Actinomycetota; class Actinomycetes; order Pseudonocardiales; family Pseudonocardiaceae; genus Amycolatopsis; species Amycolatopsis silviterrae. The sequence goes on along the minus strand of NZ_JBHUKS010000003.1, from coordinate 226,768 downwards.
GGTCGCCGAGCCGGTCATCAAACGGCTCGCCGCGGAGACGAACGAGACGGTCATGCTGGCCACCCGCGACGGGGACAGCCTGGTCATCGTCGCGAGCCAGGACACCGACCAGGTGGTGCGGGTCGTGCTCGACGTCGGCACCCGGGTGCCGCTGCTCGCCACCTCCGGCGGCACGGCGATCATGGCCCTGCTCGACGAAGCCGAGGTCGACGAGCTGCTCACCCACGAGCTTCCCGACTTCGCCCAGACTCCGGATTTCACCGCGCTCCGCCGCGACATCGCCCAGACCGCGAAACGCGGGTACGCGCTCAACGGGTCCTCGTCGTGGTACCGCCCGCAGGTTTCGTCCATCGGCGCGGCCATCACGAACCCGGCCGGACGTCCGGTGGCGGCAATCACACTCGCCGTGCCGGACACGCGCTACACCCGTGTGCAGGAAAAAACCTTCGCGCCGCTGGTCGTGGCCGCGGCGGCCGAGGTCAGCCGCCTGCTCGCCGCCGGCTAACCCAGGCTTGTACCGCATTGCGACACGGCGTACCGTATTACGACATGAGCGAGTTCAGCGCGTCCAGCGCGGAGTTCCCGGAGACGACCCCGTTCCGCTTGCGCGACGTCACCTTTCGCAACCGCGTCTGGATGTCCCCGATGGCCCAGTACGCCGCGGGTCTGGACGGCCTGCCGACGGACTGGCACCTGGCGCATTACGGTCCGCGCGCGCTCGGCGGCGTCGGGCTGGTCATGGTCGAGGCCACCGCGATCAGCCCGTGGAACCGGTGCACGGCGGCCGACCTCGGGATCTGGAGCGAGGAACAGGCGCTCGCGCACCGGAAGCTGACGTCGTTCGTCTCCGGCCACGGCGCGGTGCCCGCGATTCAGCTGAACGCCGTGGGCCGCAAGGGATCGCACCAGGTCCCGTGGGTCGGCGACGGGCAGAACGGGCCGGTGCCGGTCGCCGACGGCGGCTGGGAGCTGATCGCGCCGTCGGCGATCCCGTTCGGCGACCTGGCGATGCCCCGGGTGGCCACCGAGTCCGACCTGGACGACGTGGTCGAGGCGTTCGCGCACGCGACCCGGATGTCCGAGCTGGCCGGTTACCAGGCCGTCGAAATCCATGCCTCGCACGGATATCTGCTGCACCAGTTCCTGTCGCCGCTGGCCAATCAGCGCACCGACCAGTACGGCGGGAGCGCGCAGAACCGGATGCGCTTCCCGCTCCGCGTGGCCCGCGCCGTGCGGGACGCGTTCCCCCAGGACAAGCCGGTGTTCGTCCGCATCACCGCCACCGACTGGGTCGAGGACAGCATCGCGCTCGACGACGCCGCGGTGTTCGCCAAGGAACTGGCGGCCATCGGCATCGACCTCCTCGACGTCACCTCCGGCGTCCTCGTGCGCGATCGCGGGGCCCGGCCGCCGAACCGGGAGGGCGTGAACGTCGACTTCGCGGCCGCGCTCAAGGAAGCGTCCGGACTGGCTGTCGCGCCGGTCGGGCAGATCAGCGATCTGGCTTCGGCGGGCCGGATCATCCGCGAGGGCAAGGCCGACGCCGTCCTCATGGGACGCTCGCTGCTGCGCGATCCGTACCTCGCGTTGCGAAACCAGCCCACACAGGCCTGGCCCGTCCGCTACCACCGCGCGTTCTGACCGAGGAGCACTCCACAATGGACAACAACCAGGCCCGCCGCCCGGACGGTACGACAATCCATTACACCGCAACCGGTCCGGCCGACGGGTCAGTGCTGACGCTCGTCCACGGCTGGGGCTGTGACCGCGCGGACTTCGACAACATCATCCGCCATCTGCCCGAAGACCTCCGCGTGCTGGCCGTCGATCTCGCCGAGCACGGCGACTCACGGTCCACTCGCGACACTTGGACAATGGAGGAATTCGCCCGCGACGTCGCCGCCGTACTGGCCGCCGAGTCGGTCGATTCCACTGTCGTAGCAGGACATTCCCTCGGCGGCGCGGTCGCCGTCGAAGTCGCCCGGCTGCTGCCCGACACGGTCACCCAGGTGATCGCGATCGATGCGTTGCACTACCTCGGCTTGTTCCCCGCGCAAAGCGAGAACGACGTCGAAGCGTTGGTGCGACCGTTCCGCGAGGACTTCGCCGGGGCGATGCGCGGCATGGTCGAGAGCGGCTCGCCGGAGGGTACCGATCCGTCCTTAGTGGACGCTTACACCAAGAAGATGAGCGCCGTACGCCAGCCGGCGGGTCTGCACGCTCTCGAAGGCCTGGTGCGCTGGGACATGGACGCGGCGCTGCGCGAGGTCGCCCAGCCAGTCGTGGTGTTCGCCGTGCGGTCGATCATCACCCAGGAGGCCATCGACCGCTACGGCGAACGGATCCGGATCGAGCTGGTCGACCTCGGCAGCCACCACTTCCACGTCGAATCCCCCGCCGAGACCGCCCAGCTGCTGGCCGGGGTCGTGAGTGGCGATCACGGTTAGAACCGTGATCGCCACTCACGACCCCCACCTACGCCCGTCGTCCGCCGTCGACCGACAGCGTGGTCCCGGTGATGTACGACGCGGCGTCCGAACAAAGCCAGACCACGGCTGCCGCGGCCTCTTCCGGCGTGGCCAGCCTGCCGAGCGGAGTGATCGCCTCCTGCCGGGCGATCATGCCGGGGTCGTCCGCCCATTTGTCGAACCCCGGCGTCCGCGTCGGCCCCGGGCACACCGCGTTGACGCGGATGCCCTGCGCCGCGTAGTCCACCGCGGCAACCTTGGTCAGCCCGACGATTCCGTGCTTCGCCGCGACATAAGCCGGCGCGTTCGGGATCGCGTACAGCCCGCCGTTGGACGCGACGTTCACGATCGCGCCGCCGTCGAGGTGCGGCAGTTCGTACTTCATGCAGAGGAAGGTGCCCGACAGGTTCACCCGCACCACCCGCTCGAAATCGGCGGGGGTCAGCTGGTCGATCCGCTGGCGAGACGACAATCCAGCGTTGTTCACCGCGAAGTCGAGCCCGCCATACACCTCGACCGTCCGCTCGATCCCGGCGCGCACCGAGCTTTCGTCACCGATGTCCACCCGGACGGCCAGCGCCTCGCCACCGTCCTTTTTGATCAGTTCGACGGTCTCCGCCGCCGCGGCCTCGTCGATGTCCAGCACGGCCACCGCCGCCCCGCCCCGGGCGAACTCGATCGCCGCCGCCCGGCCGATCCCGCTGCCCGCCCCGGTGACGAGCCCACGCCGTCCGGTCACGACAGCGACTCGTGGTTCGCCCACGCCACCCGGTACGAATGCCGCGCCTGCCACCGCTCGATCACCTCGTGCAGTTCGGGCGCGGTGAAACTCTTCGCCAGCGTGTCCAGGTCGGCAAGGGTGACCTGCACGATCGCCGTCGCGATGAGGGCCGGGATGGCGTCCTCACCGGGGATCGGCAGGTGCTTGCGGGTCTCGACCGACTCGGCGTACCCGGTCGCCAGCATCGCCTCTTTGATATCGCTGAGGTACTGATCCAGCTCCGCGTCGGGCACCGGCTTTTCGAACGAAACAATCATCGTATGCGTGATCATGCTTCAAGTTTTGCCCGTTCAGGTGCCGATCGTCCAAGACCGGTTCGCTATTCGACGATAACCTGGAGGCATGGCTGAGCTAGAGACCCGCGAACTCGAGTACTTCCTGGCGGTCGCCAGCGAGCTGCACTTCGGCCGGGCCGCCGTGCGGCTGTCGATCGCGCAGCCCGCGCTGTCGAAGGCGATCCAGCGGATCGAAACGCGGCTCGGCGTGCCGTTGTTCTCCCGCTCCAGCAGGCACGTCGAGCTGACCGCCGCGGGCGAGGCGCTGCAGGAACACGGACGGCACGCGCTCAACGCGGTCAGCGCCGCCGCCCGCAGCGCCCGCCGTGCCGGCGAGAGCCACCTGCGCCTGGTGCTGAAGCCCGGCGGCGACGCCGGACTGCTGTCCGGGATCCTCGCCGAGTACTCCCGCCATCCCGACGCCCACCAGGTCGACATCCTGTTCAGCGGCCCCGCCGACCGCAACGACTTCCTGCTCAGCGGGCGCGCGGACGTCGGTCTCCTGTTCGTCCCGTTCGACGATCTGACCGGCCTCGCCCACGAGCCCCTGCACGCCGAGGACCGGGTGGCCATCGTCCCCAGCACGCACCGGCTGGCCCAGCGCGAGACCGTCCGGATGTCCGAGCTGGCCGGGGAGACTCTGCCGTCGTGGAAGGGGGTGCCCGGGATCGAGGGCTCCGGCCCCGAGGTCGCCGACGTGGTCCAGCTGCTGCACCTAGTCTCGCTGGGCCGGATGGTCGGCGTGCTCCCGAGGTCGCTGGTCGACCAGGTCCCGCCGGGCGTGCTGTGCGTGCCGCTCGCGGACGCTCCGCCCAGCCAGCTGGTGCTCGCCTGGAACGAGCAGGACCGGCGGCCGCAGGTGGCTTCATTCGTGACCGCCGCGCTGGCGTCCGTGCACTGAACTTCGCCAGAACGCCGCCAGCAGCAACGCCACCACCGCGAGCGCGAACCCGACGTTGCCGAGCACCGCCGTCATCCGCGGAATGTCCATGTCCCGCGCATGCTGCCAGCCGACCCAGACGTAAGTCACCAACGCGCCCGCCGCGAGCGCGAGCCGGTGCCGCGCGCCCCAGCCAGCCGACCGGCACCACCGGATCACCAGCGCGACCGCCGCCGCGACCAGCAGGCACCAGGCGACCGACACCGCCGCCTGCGGCACTCCGTCCGGCAGGAATTCCCGGCACCACACCAGACTCGTCGCCCCGAACGCCGCGACCCCCACGACCGCGGGTGCGGGAGCGACGCCGTCCCGGTGCGGCAACGACCTCTTGCCCAGCCAGAAGCCCAGCACCACCAACCCAGCGATGACGACTGCCGACCACCCCAGCTCGCCCGCCGAGGCGACGAACCCGGTCGAAGCGATCTGCATCGCGCACAACGCCGCCGACCCGGCCACGAACACCACCGCGACCACCGTCAGCCCGGCCTTGCCCAGCCACGGCTCAGTCCGGTTCCGGCAGAAGGCTTCCACGATGGCGATCGGCACGCAGATGCTCCAAACCGTGTGCATGGTCAGCACGTCCTGAAGCATCTGGACACTCGTCCCCAACGCCGGAACGTACGTTTCGGCGTACGCCGCCGCGATGTCGAACCCGCCGTAGGTCGGATTCCACAGCATCATGTCGATCGGCCCCTCCTCCAGCAGCGCGTACGCCGCCGCGAAGGGGACGATCGCCGCCCAGCCGCGCCCGGTGCGCCGCGCGACCTCACGGATCAGCAGCGCGCCGCCGCCGTACATGGGTGCGAAGAGGAAGAGCGAGCCGACGTCGGTCACCGGCGTGTTGCCCAGCAGGTACTCGCCCACCAGCGGCGAGAGGAAGAAGAGGGCGACTGCCGGGATCATGCTCCTCAGGCTAGGGAGGGTGCGCGGCGGAGACATCCGTCCGCGGTCGATCCCGGATAGCCGCCGGGCTAATCGCGTTCAGCCTTGGGGAGAAGGGGTGTCATGCTGGTCCGCGTGGAGGACATCATCGCCGCGGTCGGACCGCGGTTGCGGCATCTCCGGCGGCAACGGAACTGCACGCTGGACGAACTGTCGAACGCGACCGGGATCTCGATCAGCACCCTCTCGCGCCTCGAATCCGGTCAGCGCAAAGCGAGTCTCGAACTGCTGCTCCCGATCTCCCGCGCGCATCGCATCCCCCTCGACGAACTGGTCGGCGCGCCGCCCGTCGGGCCAGAGCCGCTGAAGCCGATCACCCGCAGCGACCGGACCGTCGTTCCGCTCACTCGCCAGCCCGGCCAGCTTCAATCGCTCAAGATGATCTTCGCTGCCGACCGCTGCGAGCCCGCTCCGCGCACCCATCCCGGCCACGAGTGGCTGTACGTGCTCAGCGGCAGGGGCAGGCTTGTCCTCGGCGAGCACGACGTCGTCCTCAAGGCGGGCGAAGCCGCCGAATTCGACACCCGGATCCCGCATTGGTTCGGCAGCACCGGCGACGGCCCGGTCGAGATCCTCAGCCTGTTCGGCAAGCAGGGCGAACGCATTCGCGTCCGGGCCACCCCGCGCTGATTACTCCGTCCGGCGGCATAACCCGTTCATCCGGCCGGAAACCTATACCCCCGCCGACCTGCGCGAATCCGAATACCCCGCCGAAAGACGGTGCCCCGCAAGAAAAATCCCGCCTTAACATCCGGGTCCCGCGGACGGACCCCCTTTTCCCTCCGCGCGTTTCCTTCGTCTACGAGGAGATGCATCGATGCGGAAACTCTTCGCCCTGCTCACTTCCGCCTTGGCGGCCGCGGCGGTCGTCGCCGGCAGCCCGCCGGTATCCGCGGCGCCGGACAGCGGGGTGGTGCCCGGGCTGACCGGGACCGCCGCGAAAGCCGCCGCCGGCGCCTCGGCGGACCGATTCCTCCAGCTGCGCCGCGAAAAAGCGGGCCACGCCATCAAACCACGCGCTCCGCAACGGCACACCTTCTGGGGCCCCGAACCACAACTGTCCACCGGCGCGGACGGGATTCTCGTGACGCACAGCGTCGTCCCCGGCCTGCGGCTCTCGAACAACGCGGACGTCGTCTACGCCCCGACAGTCAAACCCACCGGCCATTCCTGCATCGAGGTCGTCACCGCGTACGGACTCGGCCAAGCCCCGCAGGTCTGGGCTTGGGACTGGTGCGGGACAATCGGTCCGGCGAAGGTCGTCCCGCTGGACAGCTCGTTCCTCAGCAATTATACGTCCACTGTGGACGGAAACCCGGCGTTCACCGTCCAGGAGGTCCGGACTGACGCGGGCAGCAACAGCTGGACGGCCTCGTTGTACAACGTGAAGACCGGCAAGTGGGACAACCTCTTCACCCAGCGCGGAAGCGACCAGAGCACCCTCAACGAGGGCTGGGACATCTTCGAGCTGTACTCGACCGTCAACCCGTCGACCGGCCAGGCTTACTACTGCTCGGACGCCAAGGGCAAGGTCTTCGAATCGAGCAAGCTGCAGCTGCGCATCGGCGGCCAGTGGACGCCCGCGACGCAGTCGAACTCGCCGTTGCAGCCCACCTCCAACCCGAGGCCGAGCGACTACAGCTGCTCGTCGCTGCGATTCGAGGTGCCGACGCCGAACAGCAACTGGCGGGTCACCGTCTGATCCCCGCCCCGGCCGGCAGGAGTGCGTGCCACCAGCGGTCAAACGCGGCACTGCACCCCTGCCGGTTGGCGTAATCGTCAGCCACCTGCCGGTGAATCTCGTCCACCCGCGCCGCGACCGCGGTGCCCGGCCGGTAACACAGCCGAAGTTCCTGCCACAACGGCGCGTCCTCGATCGCCCGCACCACAATCCCGCCCTGCCGGTCCTCGCGGGTCGCCAACGCCGGCGCGACCGCCATTCCCTCGCGCACCAGGTCCAGCAAGGTAGCCAGGCACTGCGGCCGGTGCGGCTGATCGAGCACGACTCCGCGTTGCCGGCAAACCTCCTGCAGATACACCGACCACCGGGTGGTCCACGGCGGATCGTCCGCCCACGGAAACCCGGCGATCTCCTCCAGCCGGATCTCCGGGCGCACGGCCAGCGGATGATCCTCAGCGAGGATCACGAAAACCGGCTCCCGTGCCTGCACCACGACGCTCTCGACGCCGTCCGGAACGATCCGGTCCGGAAGCGGCGCGAGGTACACCAGCGCGAGATCGAGTTCCCCCTCCGCGAGCGCGGCCAGCGTGCGTGCCTCGTCCTGCTCCTCGTGCACCCGGACGGCGGGACACCACGGCTGGTCCCGCAACCACCGAGCCAAGGCGAGATGCAAAAACCCGCTGTACCCGCCGACCCGCACCGCCGCGGCCGGTTCCCGCCGCGCACCGGCCCGTTCGGTCAGCGCCGACATCCCGGCCAGCACCGCCCGCGCGTCCGCGACGACGTCCTCCCCGAGCGCCGTCGGCACACACCCGGTCGGCGACCGCGCGAACAGGCTCCCGCCGACCGACCGTTCGACCCGCCGCAGCAACCCGGACAACGCCGGCTGGGAAACGTGCAGCACCTTGGCCGCCCGGACGAGACTGCGCGCGTCGGCGATGGCCACGAGTGCGCGCAGATGGCGCAGTTCCAGCTCCATGAGTCCTCCGGCCGCAGGCCCCTCGCCTGGCCACTTTAACGCCGAAGATCGTGGGGAATTACCGACGCGAGTCGGTACTCGGTGAGTTCTGGTGCAGGGATTCCGCCCGTAGGGGCACCTTCGGGCGGACTCCGCAGCGAAGTCCCCGGTGTCCTGATCGCCTTGACGAACAGGAGAACTACCGAAGGAGAACACCGGTGCCCGCAAGAACAACCACGGCCTGGCTCGCCGCACCAGCGATCCTGCTTCTCACCGCGTGCGGCTCGACCGACGTCGCCGGATCACCCAGCACGCCCACGGCGAGCAGCGCGCCCAAGACGTCCGAGGCGAAGCCCGGCGCTCCGACCTACCAGGTCGCGGTCGAACGCTGGGTCACCCAGATCCTGCAGAAGCACTACGCGAAAGCCTGCCTGTCCAGCGCGCCGGTGCTGCCGCCCGGCCAGGACGCCAAGACGCTGTGCAAACGTCCCGAGGCGCAGAAGAGCGCCGAGTCGCTGCACGACGCCTGGGCCAAGCCCGGCGTTGCCCTGCCGCCGCAAGGAAAAGTCACCGTCGACGAGGTCAGCGCGACCGGAGACCAGGTCACCGTGCCGGACACCGCGGTCAAGCTCGACGGCCGTACGCTGCGCAGCCTCGAACTCATCGGAGCCACCGGGAACACCGGCTCGTTCAGCCTCACCTTCAAGGTTCAGAAGCACGAAGGAGCCTGGTACGTCCAAGGCTTCGATATCGACTTCTGAGGCGATCCCGACTTTCGTCGGTCCGATAGGTCTGGACAACCTGCCAAGTGGTCTAGACAATAGCGGCTAGGGGGCCGTATCGGACCGGAGGAACGCAATGAAGCGTGCTCGTTTCCTCGTCGTGCTCCTGCTCGCCGCCGCCGGGCTTGTCGTCGGCGGGCCCGCGCAGGCGGCGAACCTGCTCGCCAACCCCGGCTTCGAGGCCGGTTCCACCTCCGGCTGGTCCTGCCCCGCGGGCACGGCCGTGAAGACGCCGGTGCACTCGGGCACCTACGCGCTAGCCGTCTCGCCAGGCGCGGCTGACCTCGGCAAATGCACCCAAACCGTCTCCGTGCGCCCGAACACGACCTACTCGGTCTCGGCCTGGGTGCAGGGCTCGCCGGTCTACCTCGGCGTCACCGGCGGCTCCTCCACTTGGACGAATGCCGCCGCGTACAGCCAGCTTTCGCTGTCCTTCACCACCACGGCAAACCAGACTTCCGCGGAGCTGTACCTGCACGGCTGGTACGGCGGCGGCGCGTACTACGCGGACGACCTCGTCCTCGACGGCCCCGGCGGCGACACCCCAGGAGCCCCCGGCGTCCCGGGAGCCCCGACCGTCGGCACCGTCACCAGCACGTCGATCGCGTTGAACTGGGGCGCGTCCGCAGGCACCGTGACCGGCTACCGCGTCTACGAGGACAACACCCTGCGCGCCACCGTGACCGGCACGTCCGCGACGCTTTCCGGGCTGACCGCCTGCACCTCGCACAGCTATTCGGTGACCGCCTACAACGACGCAGCCGAATCCGCACACACCGCCGCGGTTTCCGCGTCCACCAGCGGCTGCACCAGCACCGGCCTGCCGAAGCACGCGCTGATCGGCTACGTCCACGCGAGTTTCGCGAACGGCTCGGGCTACCTGAAGCTCGCCGACGTCCCGCCCGCCTGGGACATCATCAACCTGGCCTTCGCCGAACCGACGTCGGTGACCTCCGGCGACGTCCGCTTCAACCGCTGCTCAGCCACCGAATGCCCCAGCGTGGAAAGCGACGCCGACTTCATCGCGGCGATCCGCGCGAAGCAGGCGCAGGGCAAGAAGGTGCTGATCTCGATCGGCGGCCAGAACGGCGAGGTCCGGCTCACCACCACCGCCGCCCGCGACGCCTTCGTCAACTCGGTCGCGGCGATCATCGACAAGTACGGCCTGGACGGCTTGGACGTCGACTTCGAAAGCCAGTCCCTGTCCCTGAACTCCGGCGACACCGACTTCCACAACCCGACCACGCCGGTGATCGTCAACCTGATCTCCGCGCTGAAGACCCTGAAAGCCCGCTACGGAGCCAAGTTCGTGCTCACGATGGCCCCCGAAACGTTCTTCGTCCAGGTCGGCTACCAGTTCTACGGAGGCGCGGGCGGCGGCGACAGCCGGACCGGCGCGTACCTGCCGGTGATCTACGCGATGCGCGACGACCTGACCGTGCTGCACGTCCAGGACTACAACTCCGGCCCGGTCATGGGACTGGACAACCAGTACCACACCATGGGCGGCGCGGACTTCCTCATCGCGATGACCGACATGCTCCGCTCCGGCTTCAAGGTCGCCAACACCGGCCAGACTTTCCCGGGCCTGCGCGAGGACCAGATCGCGGTCGGCCTGCCCGCGGCCGTCAGCGCGGGCAACGGGTACGTCGCCCCGGCCGAGGTCCAGACCGCGGTGACCTGCCTTGCCCACGGAACCGGCTGCGGCTCCTACACCTTGCGCGGCGGGCCGTCGCCGGCGCTGCGGGGGTTGATGACCTGGTCGGTCAACTGGGACCGGTACTACAACTGGGCGTTCCAGAACGCACACCGGCCGTTCCTGGACGGCCTGGGCTGAGGCCTGCTGCGCCTGCGCTGCCCCAATACAGCGCAGGCGCAGTCAGCGTCAGCGCCCGCGCGCAGTCTCCAGAGCAGGCTCCGGTGGCGCGGCATCGGGCCGACGCCGCTTCAGCAACGGCAGCAGAACCGCGGCCGCGGCAGTCAATACCCATCCAACGCAAGCAATCGCCCCGATGACCGAATACCCGCTGTCCGTAGCGAAGCTCTGCCCCGCCGCGGTATGCGCCTGCAGAATGGTCACGCTCACCGCCCCGCCGGTCGAGTAGCCGACCGTCCGCAGGATCTGGTTGAAGCTCATCGCCCGGCTCGTCTCGTTCGACGGCACGCCGCGCAGGAGATATCCCGGCAGTACCGCGAAAATGCTCCCGGTGCCGACCCCCGCGATCGCCATCACCACCACGATCTCCCAGATGCTGCCGCGCGCCAGGCTGAACACGAGCGCGCTCCCCAGCATCATCGCCGTGGACAGCGGCAGCACCACCTCGTACGACGTGCGCCGCACCAGCCACGGCACCGCCTTCGCGATCAGGTAGCTGGCCGCGGAGAACGGGACCAGCACCAAGCCCGCGACGACCACGCTGCCGCCCAGTCCGTACCCGGTGCTCAGCGGCGTCTGCACCACCGTGATCACCGGCGTGATCAGCATGTACATCCCGACCGCAGCGAGCAGGGTGACCACGCTCGCGGTCAGCACGGCGCGTTGTCCCAGCAGCCGCAGGGGAACCAGTGGCTCCGCCACCCGCAGCTCCCACCACACCCAGACGGCCAGCACCACCACGCCCGCGACGAGCAGTCCGAGCACCTGACCCGATCCCCAGCCTTGTTTCTCGCTTTCGCTGAGCGCCAGCAGCAGGCTGGCCAACCCGATACCGAGCAGTACGGCACCAGCGATGTCGAGCTTGCCCTGGCGACGCTGCGCCGACTCGGGCACCACGCGCCAGGAGACGAGCAGCGCGAGTGCCGCGACCGCTGCCCCAAACCAGTAGGCAAGGTGCACCCCGCCCGCCTTCGCGAGCAGCCCGGTGATCGGGTAGCCGAGGCCGATCCCCACGGCGGTGGTGGTGGAGAGCACCGCGATCCCGGCGCGCATCCGTTCCGGCGGCAGGGCTTCGCGGGCGGCCGCGATGGCCAGCGGCGTCAGCCCGAGCCCCATCCCCTGCAGACCGCGCCCGACGAGGAACGGGCCGAAGCCGACCGGCAGCGCCGCCAGCACTCCGCCCAGCAGCATCGCGACCAGGGAGAACAGGAAGAACTGCCGCCGGTACGGCCCGTCGCCCAGCCGGCCCATCACCGGCGTGACTACAGAAGCCACCAGAAGCGTCACCGTCAGCGACCATTGCGCGTCGGCGAGCGTCACGTGATTTTCCGCGGCGATGGTCGGGATCAGCGGCGCGCCGAGGCTGCTGACGACCGCCACCACCATGCACGCGAGCGTCAGCCCGGGCAGCAACGCCCGGCCGGCGCGCGGTCTCTCCGGTCCGTTTTCCGTTTCCCTGCGGGGGTTTCCGCGGGTCCCCCTGACCGGATCCACCGGATCCGATCGTTCCCCTCGGTTGTCCATAAACGTGATACTACAGTTCAAATGAGACGGCGTGTCAATGTTTCCGGAGCCAGCTCACCGCCGAAACCCCGCGTGGCACAATCACCGTGTGAACCTGCGGGAGAGGAAGAAGGAGCGCACGCGCGCCGAGCTACAGCGTCATGCCCTGCGCCTGTTCCGGGACCAGGGGTACGCCGAGACGACGGTGGACGACATCGCCGCGGCGGCCGAGGTCAGCCGGAGCACCTTCTTCCGGTATTTCGGCACCAAGGAGGACGTGCTCCTCTTCGACAACGTCGACCCCGTGATGTTCCGCATGATGGCCGAGGTGCCCGAGGGCGTCCCGCTGCTCGAGGCCGTACGCGGCGTGCTGCGGGATTCGTTCGCCGCGCTGGACGACGAGGCGCGGGACATCGAGGAAGTCCGGATGGAACTGGCCCGCACACCCGCCGTCGCGGCCATCCTGCGCGAGCGCAACGCGTTCGGGATCGAGCAGTACACCGGGATGATCGCGTCCGCGACCGGCCGTGAGGCCGACGACCCGGACGTGCTGCTGTTCAGCGCCATCCTGATGGGCGCCCGGCACGCCGCCCGCGCCCGGATCGACGCCGGGCACGCGAAAAGCCACGTCGAAGAACTGGACGCGATGCTCGAGCGACTGACCGGCGGCGTCCCGCTGGCCGCCGAGCCGGTCCGCGCCCAGGACCAGGTCCTGTCCCGCTCCTCCTGACCAGCGACAGCCAGTCGCCCGCCCGCCGGATGTCCGGCCGCTCCGGCGAGCCGATTGCGAGCCACATGTCCGGCTCAACCGAAGCGCAAGGCCGTCCCCTTAGCGTAGGCAATGCTTACGGCGAAGGGGACTCCCAGTCATGCGCAGCAAGGAAACACTGCATGCTCTCGTCCAGCGACAGGCGTCGATCGACGGGGACCGAATCGCAGTGGTCCACGGATCGGATTCGACGAGTTATTCCGGGCTGATTCGGCGAAGCCACGAAATCGCCGCCGAACTGCTGGCCAGAAAAGTGCGGCACGGCGACCTGGTCGGCGTCTGCCTGCCGCGCGGGATAGACGCGGTCGCGGCATTGCTCGCAATTCTCGAGGTGGGCGCGGTTTGCGTACCGCTCGCGCTAGAACAGCCGCCGGCGCGGCTGGCTTTCATCCGGGAGGACAGCGGTCTGGTCCTTACCGTGACGACGACGGAGATTTCCGGCGAGATCGGCATCGACCCAGCACAGGCGGTATGTCTCGACACTGATCTCGCGCCGGTCCCGGCACCGCGGACCACGGTCGAGGTGTCCGGCAGCGATGTCGCGTACGCCTTGTATACGTCCGGGTCGACCGGAACTCCCAAGGCCGCGCTGCTCACGCATGCCAACATGTGCAATTTCGTCCAGTTCTGCCTGGAGGAGGGCCTGGTCGACCGCGACGGCCGGGTCGTGCACGTGAACAACCTCGGTTTCGACGCGGCGATTTTCGACATCTTCGTGCCGCTGGCCGCCGGAGCGGCGGTGTGCGTCGCCGAGCGCGACGTCATCGTGTCGCCCGCCGCGACGGTGCGATGGTTCGTCGAAAACCGGATCACCGCCGGGCTTCTGACCACGAAGGTGGCCGAAGCCTGCATGGCGGAGCCATGGCCCGCCGAAACCGCCATGCGCTGCCTGGTCACCGGCGGCGAGCAGGTCACCATGTGGCTGCCGCCGGATCTTCCGTTCAAGGTCGTGCAGGCCTACGGGCCGACGGAGTGCACGGTGTGCGCCGCGACCATGTTCCTGCCTACGGAGCCAGAGGGCGGCGGCGTTCCGTCCTTCGGAAAGCCCATCCGGAACGCCCGCATTTACCTGCTGGACCCGGCGGGCCAGCCGGTGCCCGACGGCGAGCCGGGGGAACTCTACATTTCCGGAGCCGGCGTCGGCGCGGGTTATCTCGGCCGTCCCGAATTGACGGCCGAGCGTTTCCTGCCGGATCCGTTCGCTCCCGGCGAGCGCATGTATCGCACGGGAGATTTGTGCCGCCGCAACGCCGAGGGCGAATTCGAATTCCTCGGCCGGATGGACCACCAGGTCAAGCTTCGCGGCCATCGGATCGAACTCGCCGAAATCGAGGCGACTCTCGGCACCCATCCGGACGTCAGCGGTGTCGGGGTGATCGTCCGCGAGGACCGCCCCGGCGACCGGCGGCTGGTGGCCTACTTCACCGGCGGCGAACCTCCCGCCGCCGAACTGCGCCAGCACCTCGCCGACCGGCTGCCCGCCTACATGGTCCCGGCCGCCTACGTCCGGCTCGACCAGTTCCCGTTGACCACCAACAACAAAATGGACCGGGCCGCGCTGCCCGCGCCGGACAGCGTCCGCGAAATGCCGGTGGACTACCTCGCGCCGCGGACGACCGTCGAGCGCGATCTGGTCAAGCTGTGGGAAGAACTGACGGGAGCGGCACCGGTCGGCGTCGGCGATGAGTTCCACGCACTCGGCGGAGACTCGCTGATGGCGGGCCGGGTCGTCGAGTGGATCCGCGCGCAGCACGGGACTGAAATCCCGTTCTCCCGGGTCTTGGCCGGTGCGACGGTCGGCGAGCTGGCGGCGCTCATCGAAGCCGGGACCGATGCCACACCAGCACCGGGACCGACAGCCGCGATCGGCGCGCGGAAGTCCAGCGATCCGGTCACGGCGACGTCGGGCCAGTTCGGTCTTTGGCTGCAGGAAAATCTGGCCCCGCAGGGCGGCGTCTACAACGAAACGGTGCTGCTCACCATCCGGGGACGGATCGACCCCGCGCTGGTCCGGAACTGCCTGACCGATCTCGTCCGGCGGCACGAGGCGTTGCGCACCTGCCTGCGGCTGGTCGGGGGAAGGCTGCGGCAGATCGTGCTCGACCCGTCGCCGGTTCCGCTCGAACTGCACGACGAGCACAGCGGCCAGGACGACGGTGTTCTGTCGCCAGCACAACGAAAACTGGTCGACACACTGGCCCGCGCTCCCTTCGACCTGACGAACGGGCCGCTGCTGCGGGCCGCGCTGCTGCGGACGGGCCGGGAGTCGCACGTCCTCGTGCTGGTCCTTCACCACGTCGCGGTCGACGGCTGGTCGCTGGACGTGGTGTTTGAGGAGTTCACCGAAAGCTACGCCGCCGCCTCGTCGCGCGCGGCGCACGAATGGCCGCCCAGCCCCGGTTTCGCCGACTTCGCCGCCTGGCAGAACGAACAGATCCAGTCCGGCGGCTTCGCACCCGGCGTCTCCTACTGGCGGCAACAGCTGGCTGGCGCGCCCGAAGTCCTGGAACTGCCACTGGATCGTCCGCGGCCAGCCACGGCTACCGGTCCGGCGGCCGTCGTCCGCGCGACGCTGTCACCGTCGACAGTTCGGATGATCCGGAAGTTCGGCCGGTCAGAACGGCTCACCCCGTTCATGCTCGTGCTCGCCGCTTATCAGGCCGCGCTCGCGCACTGGACCGAGAGCACGGACATCGTGGTCGGCGCACCGCTGGCCAACCGGCCGGCCGGCTTCCACCGGACCGTCGGCTACTTCCTCAACCTGGTGCCGCTGCGCACCGGTTTCTCCGATCCGCTGAACTGCCGGGAGCTGTTCGGCCGGGTCCGCGACACCGTGCTGGCCGCCCACGACCACCAGATGGTCCCGTTCCCGCACCTGGTCGAGCAGCTGATGCACACCCGGCCGCCCGGCGTCGCACCGATGTTCCAGGTCGCGATCGTGTCGCAGGAGGTACAGCGGCGCACCTTCTCCGCCGCCGGGATCGACGTGGAATACCGCCACGGCGACCCCATCGGCGCGAAATGGGACCTGACGCTGCACCTCATCGCGAACCGCGGCGGCCCGCTGCCCGGGATCGACCTGGAATTGGAATATCGCGCGGACCTGTTCGAAGAAGAAACGGTGCGGCACCTCCTCGACCGATTGTGCGGGCTGCTCGACGCGGGCCTCGCCGATCCGGACTGTCCGATCGAGGAATGGATCTCGCTCGCCGAAGCTCGCCAGTTGTTGAATTCGTCGAAGGGGAATGGCAGTCATGAGTGATGCGGTTCACGTTCTCGTTGAGCGGCAGGCGTCGATCGACGGGGATCGAGTCGCGGTGGTCGACGGATCGGACTCGGTGAATTACGCCGGGCTGCTGCGGCGGAGTGACGAAATCGCCGCCGAACTGCTGGCCAGGAAGGTGCGCCGGGGCGATCTGGTCGGCGTGTGCCTGCCAAGGGGAATCGACGCTGTCGCCTCCCTGCTGGCGATCCTGCGCGTCGGCGCGGTGTGCGTTCCGCTCGCGCTCGAACAACCAGTCGCACGCCTGAAACTGATGCGGGAAGACAGCGGCGTAGTCACCACTGTGACGACCACTGACCTTTCCGACCAGATCGGGATCGATCCCCCGCAGGCGATATTCCTCGACACCGAACTCTCCGCGAGCCCGGATCGACTGGCCCCAGTCGAGGTTTCCGCCGACGATATCGCGTACGCCCTCTACACCTCGGGATCGACCGGAACCCCCAAAGCCGCGCTGCTCACGCACGGCAATATCAGCAATTTCGTCCAATGGTGCACCGACGAAGGACTGGTCGACCGCGACAGCCGGGTCGCACACGCCACCAACCTCGGCTTCGACGCGGCGATCCTGGACCTCTTCGTGCCGCTTTCGCTGGGCGCGGAAGTCCACGTTGTGCACCGGGAGACGATCGTGTCGCCCGCCGAAACGGTGAAGTGGTTCGTGGACAACAAAATCACCGCCGGCTTCCTGACCACGAAGGTGGCGCAGGCTTGCCTCGCCGAGCAATGGCCCGCCGACACCGCCATGCGCTACCTCGTCACCGGCGGCGAGCAGGTCACCACCTGGCTCCCCGAGCACATCCCGTTCCAGGTCCTCCAGGTGTACGGGCCCACCGAATGCACGGTGTGCGCGGCGACGATGTTCCTTCCCCCGGAACCCGAAGGCGGCGGGATCCCGCCGTTCGGACGGCCCATCCGGAACACCCGCATCTACCTGCTCGATCCGTCGGGCCAGCCGGTGCCCGACGGAGAAACGGGAGAGCTGCACATCTCCGGAGCCGGCGTCGGCGCGGGCTACCTCGGCCGCCCCGAACTCACCGCCGAGCGCTATCTGGACGACCCGTTCACGCCGGGCGCGCGCATGTACCGCACGGGCGACCTGTGCCGCCGGAACGGAGACGGAAACCTCGAATTCATCGGGCGGATCGACCACCAGGTCAAGCTTCGCGGCCACCGGATCGAACTCACCGAAATCGAAACGACGCTGGTCGCCCACCCGGCCGTGGACGACGCCGTGGTGCTGCTGCGCGAGGACCGCCCCGGCGAAAAACGACTGGCCGCCTACCTGACTTACCGCGGCGACGAGCCCCCGGCGGTCGGCGATCTGCGCCGGCACCTCGCCGACCGGCTGCCGCCGTACATGATGCCATCCGCGTACGTCCGGCTGTCCCAGTTTCCCTTGACCCCGAACAACAAAGTCGATCGGAGCGCATTGCCCGTGCCGGAGGAGACCCAGCGCACCGCCGGGGTGCCCGCCTTGGTGGACCGCGTCCGCGCGATCTGGGAGAAGACGATCCAGGTCACCGAAATCGGACTGGACGACACGCTGTTCGAACTGGGCGGTTCGTCGCTGCACGTACCGGAAATCCACCGCCAGGTCGCGGAGTTCGTCGACGCGCCCGAACTCGGCATGATGGCGCTCTTCACCTACCCGACGCTGCGCACGTACACCAACCACCTCGCGGAGCTGCTCGGAAACACCGCCGCGCCGGCGCGCACCGAAGCCCGGCCCGTCGCCGTTTCTGAGACGGATGACGGAGACCGCTCGATCGCCGTCGTCGGCATGTCCGGTCAGTTCCCAGGCGCGCGCACCGTCGACGAACTGTGGGCGTTGCTGCGAGACGGACGAGAAGGCACCACGCACGGCATCGCCGGCCCGATGGAACCGGACTGGGTCGCCTCGGCCGGGGTCATCTCCGACCGGAACGGCTTCGACCCCGCGTTGTTCGGCATCAACCCGGCCGACGCGGACCTGATGGACCCGCAGCTGCGCAGGTTCCTCGAAACCGCGTGGGCGGCGCTGGAGGACGCCGGATACGGCCCGAAAACGCGCGGCCTGCCCACCACCGGCGTGTTCGGCGGCTCGTCGTTCCCCCGGGACTGGGCGGAGCGGTTCGCCGCACTGCGGCCCGAACCCGGGAGCCCGGCCGAACTCCGGCTGATGAACGGGAACCCGTGGCAGAACCTGGCCACCCAGATCGCGTACCGGCTCGGCCTGACCGGGCCGGCGGTCGACGTGCAAAGCGCCTGTTCGACCTCGCTCGTCGCCGTGCACCTCGCCTGCCGGAGCCTCATCGACGGCGACTGCGACCTCGCGATCGCCGGCGGCGTCGGCCTCACCCAGGACACCGGTTACCGGTACGAGGAAGGCGGAATCCTTTCGCCGGACGGCCGTTGCCGCCCGTTCGACGCGGACGCACAGGGCACCCTGCCGGGCAGCGGAGTCGGCGTCGTCGTGCTCAAGCGGCTGTCCCAGGCGCTGGCCGACCAGGACACCGTGCACGCGGTCATCCGCGGCTCCGCGGTGAACAACGATGGTGCGCTCAAGGTCGGCTTCTCCGCGCCGAGCATCGAAGGCCAGCAGAAGGTCCTGCGCGCGGCCTGGCGGGCGGCGAACGTGTCGGCCGACAGCATTTCGTACGTCGAAACCCACGGCACCGGCACGGTTCTCGGCGACTCCGTCGAGGTCAGCGCCTTGACCAAGGCTTTCCGGGAGGACACCGGGCGGACCGCGTTCTGTGCGCTCGGATCGGCGAAGAGCAACTTCGGCCACCTCGACGCCGCCGCTGGCGTCACCGGTCTCATCAAGGCGGCGCTGGCGGTGAAGCACGGCGTCATCCCGGCCACGCTGCACTTCCGGAAGCCGAATGCCGAACTGGCGGTCCCGGACAGCCCGTTCTACGTCAACGCCGACACGATCCCCTGGCCAGATTCCGCCCCGCGCCGGGCGGCAGTCAGCTCCTTCGGCGTCGGCGGGACGAACGCCCACATCGTCGTGGAAGCCCCGCCCGCACCGCAGCCGCACGACCCCGCGACCGGACCGCAGCTGGTACCCATCTCCGCCCGGACGCCGGCCGCCCTCGACGCCGTGACCCGGCGGCTGGCCAGCCACCTCGGTTCGACCGAGCACGCGCTGGCCGACGTCGCCTTCACCCTCCGGCATGGCCGGGCCGCGCTGCCGCATCGGCGTGCGGTGATCAGCCACCGCACGGAAGACGCCGCCAGCGCACTGCGCTCGATTGAGATCAGCGGGGTAGCGAGCCCGCAGCGCCCGCCCCGGGTGGTGTTCATGTTCCCCGGCGGCGGTGCCCAGCACGCCGGAATGGGACGCGATCTCTACGACCTCCACCCCGTCTACCGCGGCGCGATCGACCGGTGCGCGGACCTGTTCGCGCACACCATCGGCATCGACATCCGGGAACTGCTGTTCCCCGCCCCCGCGGACGAGGAAACCGCCGAGAAGGAGCTGCTCCACCCGTCGAACAACATGGCGGCGATCTTCGCCACCGAATACGCGTTGACCGTGCTGCTCGATTCGTGGGGCATCCGGCCGGACGCGGTGGTCGGGCACAGCCTCGGCGAGTACACCGCGGCCTGCGTGTCCGGCATGCTGTCGGTCGAGGACGCGGCGGAACTCGTGGCCCTGCGCGGAAAACTCGGCGACGGACTGCCGGAATCGGCGATGCTCTCGGTGTCGCTCGACCTGCCCGCGCTGAGCGCCCGGATGGACGACCGCCTCACGGTAGCCGCGGTCAACGGCCCGCGCGCCCACGTCGTGTCGGGCTCCCTGGAGGCCATCGCGGAACTCAAGTCCACATTGGACGCGGAAGGGATCCGGACGCATCAGCTGCCGCTGCGGGGCGGATTCCACTCGCCGCTGGTCGAACCGGTCATGGACCAGCTCGCCAGCCGGGCGGCCACCAAGACCGTGCACTCGCCCAAGATCCCGGTGGTGTCGAACGTGACGGGCGACTGGCTGCCGGAAGGCGGCGTCACCGATCCCGCTTACTGGGCACGGCATCTGCGGCAGACCGTGCAGTTCGACCAGGGCCTCACCACGCTCCTGGACACGACGGACGACAACAACACCCTGCTCGTCGAGATCGGCCCCGGCAAGGCACTCACCACGCTCACGCAGCTGCATCCGCTCGTCAGCAAGACCCAGGCCGTGGTTCCGACGCTGTGTGCCACGACTTCCTACGGCGCCGAGCGGGACACGCTGCTGGCGGCTGTCGCGCAATTGTGGTGCGCCGGCGTAGAAATCGACTGGGACGCGTTCGACGCGGACGAGCGGCACTCCCGAGTCCGGCTGCCGAGCTACGCGTTCGAACGATCGACAAGCAGCAGCCCAGTGCAGACCCCAGCCCCGGTCGCCGCCGCGAAACCGCGTCCGGCCATCACCGACGAAGCCAGCCTGACCCGCGGCCTCGCGCAGCTGTGGAGCGAACTGCTGGGCGTCCCAGCCCCCGGTGACGCGGACAACTTCTTCCAGAGCGGCGGATATTCGCTGCTAGCCGTCGAGTTCAGCACCCGCGTCCGCCAGGAACTCGGCAGCCCGGTCGGCGCGCACCTGCTGCTGGAACACCCGACCTTCGGCGAGTTGGTCAACCACGTGAACAAGCTCGCCTTCGGCCGTGAACGACAGGTCGTCCAGCGCCCGGACGTGCTGATCGAACTCCAGCGCGGCAACCCGGGCAAGGCACCGGTGTTCCTGGTGCAGCCGGTCGGCGGCACGGTCTTCACCTACCAGGCGCTCGCCGGGCACCTCGGCACCGACCGTCCGGTGCACGCGTTCCGGGCGGTCGGGCTGGAAGCGGACGAGAAACCCTACGAGGACATCCCCGAAATGGCCGCGATGTACGTGGCCGAAATGCTGGCCGTGCAGCCCGAGGGACCGCACATCATCGGCGGCCATTCGTCCGGTGGCGTCGTCGCGTTCGAAATGGCGAACCAGTTGATCGAACGCGGGTTCAAGCGACCGCTCCTGGTCATGGTCGACACCGTGACGTCCGAACAGTCGCACAGCCTCAAGGACGCCAAGGACGTCGAAAAGCTGGTGCAGACCCTGTTCGGCATCGCTCCCGAGGCAACCGCGGCTCTACGCAAGGGAATCACCGAGGACCCGCTGATCCGGGGCGTCGTCGTGACGACCAACCTCGCGCTGTCCCGCTACTACCCGCAGCCGTGCGGCGCGGACATCGTCTACTTCCAGGCGGAAGAACGAGACGAATTCCTGGACAGCAACGCCGACGTCTGGTGGGAGAAGTACTGCGAGGGCGAAATGACCGTGCACGTCGTCCCCGGAAACCACTTCTCGGTCATGGACGAACCGTACATCGCCCGTACCGCCGAATTGCTGGGCGAGCACCTGAACCGCTGGGAAGGGCAGAACTGACATGTCCGACGAAGAGATCCAGGACGTCATCGTCGTCGGGGCCGGCCTCTCCGGACTCACCGCCGCCATTTCCTTGCAGCAGCGGGGATACTCGGTACGAGTGCTGGAACGCCGCCCGGTCGCCGGCGGCCTGTGCGGAAGCACGACCATCGACGGATACCAGTTCACGCTCGGCTCCAACGACTTCGGATCCGCGATCAAGCGATACCTGCAGCAATTGGGCGTAGACCTGGAATTCGAGCAAAACCAGACGGTTTTCTACTGCGGACGGGAGAAATACGTCCTCCCAGCCACCTCGCGCACGGTATTCGACCTGCTACGACACCTGCCGGACACGACGCGGGTCGGCCGTGCGCTGCGCAACCCCGACATCGGGAACAAGTTCGACTACGTGGGCCAGTTTCTCGACGCCACCGTGCGCAACAAGACCTTCCGGGACTTCCTGTCGTTGCCCTCGTACGTCGCCGGCCATTCCCCCGCCGCACACCGGTTCGACCTGTTCCGCCAGATCTACAGCAAGAACCCCGATTACGGCTACCACGAACTGTGCGCGCCAGCAGACGGCCCGCAAGCGATCACCGACGCCATGACCGCACGCTTCGCCGAACTCGGCGGTCGCATCGAGTTCGACACCGACGTACTCGACGTCCGCCAAACCGACGACGGCAAACTGGTGACGACCTCGCAAGGCACCTACCGCACCAAGCACCTCGTCTCCAGCGAGGCCCGAACGGGAAACCACTCCGTCCGGTCAAGCCTGGAAATCGGCGTCCTGCACATCGCCACGCGGCCAGACGTCCCGTTCCCCGCAGGAGTCCACACCGTCGGATACCTACCGTCCGGCGTACAGAACTGGCTAGGCCAACTCGACGACGGCGTACTGCCGGACCAGTTCGGCTTTCACGCTTTCCCCTGCGTCACCACCGAGGAGTACCGGTCTTTCAACGCGTACTTCTATTACCCACGCGGAGTCGAGGAATTCGACTCGCGCACCCTGGCCACAGTCGAGGAATACATCCTCAAGGAACTGGCCCGCCTGATCCCCGGCTTCGGCTCCCGCGTCCTGTTCCGGCGAAGCGTGTCACCAGCACAGTTCAAGAAGGAACACAACCTGCGCCGGGTGTCGATCGAAGACATTCTCCCGCTCGGCGTAGAAAAGCCTTCCGTCCACGACAAGGAAACCGACACCTACTACGTCGGAAACACGGTCGGACCAGTGGCCTACCACGCGTGCGCGGCAATGTACGCCGCCCTAGACGCCGCCGACCAGCTGGCCTCCGCCAATCCGCTCGCATGACCGGCACAACACCGAATCACACTTTTCCACCAGAATGGGGTAGCGCATGTTCGTCGAAACCGTAATCGTCGGCGGTGGCCAGCAGGGATGCGGCGTCGCCGGCGCGCTCGCCCGGCTCGGCTACGAGTCCGTGGTGCTGGAACGAGGCGAGGTCGGCCAGGCCTGGGCACATGACCGGTGGGACACCCTTTATGTCAACACCCCCAACCGCATGGTCGCCTTCCCCGGCCAGCCCTACGACGGCGACGACCCCGAAGGCTTCATGCCCGCCCGCGAGGTAGCCGACCGGCTGAAGCGCTACGTGTCGGACCTGGGCCTCAACGTCCGCGAAGGCACCGCCGTACAAGCGGTCGAGCCCCTGCCCGACACCCCCGCCAACGGCGCCCGCTTCCAGGTCCGCCTAGCAGACGGCGGCGAGACCATCGAATGCCGCAACGTCGTCGCCGCACTAGGCGGATACACCTCCCCGCGCGTTCCCGCACTGGCCGCCGACATCGACCCGTCGATCACACAACTGCACAGCCGCTACTACCGCAACCCCCAGTCCCTCCCCGAAGGCGCCGTTCTGGTGGTCGGCGCAGGGAGCAGCGGCCAGCAGGTCTGCGACGACCTCCGCGAAGCAGGCCGAGACGTCTACATCTCAGTCGGCCGGCACAAGACGGCCCCGCGGTACTACCGCGGCGCGTGCGTCCTCGACTGGCTGCAATTCCTGTCCATCGAAGGCCAATTCGAGTCCCCCGACCTAGGCCGCGGCGTCTCGCCGTCCCTAACCGGCGCATCAGTCCTCAGCGGCAGGGACGGCGGCCGCGACCTGAACCTGTCCATCCTGGCCCAAAAAGGCGTCACCCTGGTCGGCTCGATCCGGAGCGCGCAGGGCAAGGTCCTTGAACTGGAACAGAACGTCCGCGAAATCGCCCACGCCGCCGCCCGCGCGGAAAACAACCTCCTGGAAGCCATCGACGCCGCAATCGAAAAGCGCGGCCTGACCGTCCCCGCCCCGACCCCCGCCAGCCTCGTCGACGACTCGCTCCTCGACGGCTACGAGCCAACCCTGGACCTCATCGCCGAAGGCATCACCACCATCGTCTGGGCGACGGGTTTCGTGCCGGACTACCGAGTCCTGCCCAGCTCGGCCCTAGACGAGGACGGCGTGCCCATGCACAAAAAGGGAGTCGGCATCCTCCCCGGCCTGTTCTACGCGGGCCTGCCCGAGGGCCGGGTCGTCCGCCCGCTGCTGATCGGAAACGCCAGGGCCAACGGAGAATTCATCGCCCGGCAAATCCAGCTGGACAACCTCCTCCGCCACGATTCCCCCGCCTTCGCCGCCCAGACCCGCTGGACGACGGAGTCTCTTGACGTGGTGCGAAACCTCGGCGGAGCGTAGAAACCCCCTCGGGTGCGCGGTTCGCCGCGCACCCGAGTTCACTACGCTGGCACCCGTGGCAAGGTCTACCAAGTTATGAGCGAGTACCAGTACTACGAGTTCCTGGCGATCGACCGCGCACTAGACGATCGCGAGCAACGCGCGGTCCGGTCCCTGTCCACCCGGGCGGAGATCTCCTCGACCAGCTTCGTGAACGAATACCACTGGGGCGACTTCAAAGGCGACCCACGCCAGCTGATGGAGCGCTACTACGACGCGCACCTGTATCTCGCCAACTGGGGCACCCACCGGGTGATGTTCCGGCTGCCGCGCGCTCTGCTCGACCCCGATGTCCTCAAGGACTACTGCGTCGGCGAGCTGGCAAGCGCGTGGGTCGCGGACGAGTTCGTCGTACTCGACCTCATCAGCGAAGACGACGGCGGCGAGTCCGACTTCGACGACGACCCCGAGAACCTGCTGCCGGAGATCGTCGGTGTCCGCGCCGAACTCGCCGCCGGTGATCTCCGTCCGCTCTATCTCGCCTGGCTGGCGTCCTACGGCGCTTGGGAGCGCGACGAAGACGTTTTCGACCGCGATGCGGACAACGATCCCGAACCACCTGTCCCGCCAGGGCTGGGCACCCTCACCGCCGCACAACGGACGTTGGCCGACTTCCTCCGCCTAGACGATGATCTGCTCGCGATCGCGGCACAGGCTTCCCCCTCGCTGGACGAGACGGCAGCCGATCCCAACGACCCAGGCCCAGCCCGGCGGACCGTAGCCAACCTGCTCGACAACGCCGCGCGGCGACGGACCGGCCGTTAAACACCAGCAGTAAACGACCTCGCTACGCGATCATGCCCGGCCCCACCGCGAGCCGAAGGTAAAGTGCTGCGCGGACGCCCCGTCCCGAGCAAGAGCCTCAAGTTTTGGCGACGCTGTCCGACCAACGGGGCACCGAGCCGTCCTCGACGCTCCAGAGGACGTGCCCCGGCCAGACCCCCTTCAGGAACCAGTCGTACCTGAGTTGCAGAGCCTCGCGGTGCAAGCCTCTGTAGACGAACAGCCGTGCGCTCTCGACGTCCCGTCATCAACGGCGAGCTGCAGGACGGAGAAGACTTCCTCCAGATTGCGTCGCTCGACGCGATCAACACCCAGCATGACCGCGATCGCGAAACTGTCAATAAGATTCTCTACAAGGTTGAAAACGCGCCGAGCATTAAGTTCCTGCGCCGGGAACGCGAAGTTATGCCGGTCGAGTTTTCCTTGAGCTACGTCGACAATGCGGCTGCTCAAGCCGAAGGCGCGGGGTTCTCTCACGAGTTTCCAGTTCACATCAAGCGACAAGCTCTCACGGCCCACCGCACCACGACAGGCGAAACCGTGGTGCAAGTGCAGCAGGTTAAGGAAGAAATGGCAACACAGCGCTATATGCCAGTTGCCGACGTTCGCGCCGACTTCGTCGAACGTATCCTCGACCTCGGCCTGGTCGCCAGCACCACACACGAGCTCACGGCAGCGGAACGCATCGCCGAGCAGTTCCTCCTGGCCGCGGACGTGGTCGGCGACGAGAACGAGGCCGACTGGAGCGAACGCCGGGCCAGCCAAGCTGTCCGATGCCATATCGAACTTGATCCGTTCGAGTTACAACAACCGCCGACTCAACCCTCGATGGGCGTTCCGTACGGTCGAAGTGCCGATTCGCCAGCCCATGCCCACCGATACGGGCGACAAGTGGGACAACTACGTCAAGAACCGCTGGTTCGGCGGATGGAAGCATAACATCCAGCAGGCCGCCAGCTTCCAAGCGAAGAGCACTGAATGGGTTCTGGCCCACATATTCGACGCCTCGGACGCTGTGCAATGGTGGCTGCGCCTCTACGACCCTGGCGAGGTGTGGATCGAACGTGATAACGGCAAGAGGTACTACCCAGACTTCATCGTAATTGACAACAAAGGGTTCTACTGGGTCATCGAAGGCAAGTCGGACCGGGAAGCTCGTGATAGCGAAGTCCTCGAAAAGAAACGCGCAGCTGAAGAGTGGGCCCAGTTCGTCCGCGACGAGGCCCAGTTCGGAACTTGGCGATACATGTTCGTCACTGAAACCCATCTCAAGTCTGCATCGACGTGGGAAGAACTTCTAGTCCGAACCAAACCCATCGGTTGAGTCGCTCCGTCAAGCACGGGAATCTTTCAGGGTCAGATGTCGGGCAGGACGAAGCCCTGCCCGACATCTGTTTATGCGGCGAGCTTCGCGGCCCTGGACGACTTCTTCGGCGTGTAAGGGATGTCGGCGAACTGCAGAGTGCACCGCAGGTGACGCAGCGTCCGGTGAAGCCGGAGCAAGCCCAGCTGCGACAACGTGAACAGCTGATCCACGTCCCAGGTCCGGCCGGCGGCGGCCAAAACGATGACCGACGGGTCCATGTACGGACGTCCGGGGTCGAGCGCCCGGACTTTGGTGTTGAGCTGTTCCAGGACGTCCGACTCGTCGCGCAGGGCCTGGGCAGCAACCTGCGCTTGGATCATGAGATGGCTTGCCGCCGGTGCGCCGCCGAGCCACTTGACGTGCACCATCTCGTCTCCTGGACCGACAACGTCGCAGAGTTCGAACCGTGGATGAAAGGGCGTGGACGCGAAGTTGCGGTCCAGGCAGACGTAGCCGTCCTGCTCGGCCGTGAGTTCGCAGAACCGGTGCTCGTCGTCGCGTTGCCCGGTGGGCGTCCAGTGCGGGAACGACAGGTTGCTGCGGTTCTTGAGCAGCGCGGCGACCTGGTCGCGGATTTGGTTGACGAAGCCCTCACCGATGCGGAGCCACTTGCCCTGATGGTAGCAGTACCGGACATTGTCGATCGTCGTCTCGAACGCGAACCACTTGCGCAGGGAGGTCAACGACCCGGACTCCTCCTGCCCCACGTCGTCGATGCAGGTCACGACGCGGGCCGTCTTCAGGTTGTCCAGACGGTCTTGAGGCGAGATGAGCTTGAACCGCTCGGTAAAGGCGCTCAGCTCGATGTTCGTGTCGACGACGTACGAACTCCACGGCCCGAGACGCTGGATCCGGAACGAGCCCGCTTCTTCGACATCACGAACGGCATCGTCCGGCCACGCCAACCCGAGCACACCGGCGGCCTCGTCCCCGCCAAGCGCTGCGGCCAGCCGGGAGTCGAGTTCAGCTCGCTTGGGGTGTGACTTCGGCAGCGGGCGTGTCTGCGCGACGAAACGCAGCGCCGAATGGTCATCAGGCTCATCGACGGCCTCCCCGATCGCCCGGAGGTCAGCCAGCAGAGCTTGCGGCTCTCGAGCGAGCGGTGCCCAGAGGGCATTGCCCACCTTGATGCGATACGGCTTGCCGGTTTCCTTGCCGTAGGTCAGACCGCGGAGGTCCGCCGGCCCAGCGACCCGGTTGACGAGCTCGCCGTAGGGCTCAAGACGGAAGCCGCCCAAGTCGCTACCTCCTGGGAAAGAGGTTTGCGTCGCCCGCGCCGTGGCGTCCAGCGCCGAACTGGCCACCAAACCAAGCCGCGCACAGTCCAGACGACGGATACCGAACATCAGGCCGAAGGCTTGTTCAATCAGCTCGCTGTCAACCAGGAGATGACCAGCTCCCCAGGTCAAGGCGTACGTCCAGGGCGGCAAAGGCACCAGGAGGACCGCGAACCGCATGTCGCCTGGGAAGTCGAAGTCGATCCCGGTCAGCGATTGCACATGGTCGGCCCATGACGGCGCGTCCGAGCGCAGGACGCCGCCCATGACGAAGCATTCCACGTCGCCCAGGTAGACACGGCGGTTGACGCGTACGTCTGCGGAGTCGACGGAAAGAAGGTACTCAGCCAGGTCAAGACCACCGTCGAGGCGGTAGAGAGACACCGGGCGACACGAGGAACGTGGGGGCACGAGAATGAAACCCTTCGGTGGTGGGAGGCGCCAGGGCTACGGCACATACGCACGTGCGCCAGCACCGCCGGACAGCCAACAAGACGTGAACCCGCCCGTGATCAAGCTCGCACTAGCGGGCTGCGGCAATCGCCTCTACGCTCACCACCGTTCCCTGGTTCTTGGATGCGACTCCGGGACACTTCAGCTGGAACGTCACGCGGTTCCCTGCGCCAACAGGGGGCCGCGTTCTACTGCGGTCGTGAAGACCGCGTGATGCCATGATGCGCCGAGGGCCCAGCAGGCTCCGCAGCGCCCCCTGGTTCCTCGCCAAGCGGCCAGTGGCAGGCGGTAAGCGGCATCGAGAATTCGAGGTGCGCCGAACTGCGGTTGACGTTCGTCCGAGTGAAGGGCGACACGCTGTGTACACGCGTGATTCACTCGACCGATTTATGAGTTGTCCTTTGGTGCGCTATCCACTTGCAGGTATGTAGACATCGACACCACGGCGCGGAGCGTGATCCTGACCAACGTGGCACACCTCGACAAGAGTTGGCGCACCGCTCCGCTCCAACAGCGTTGCTGTGAACTAGCCAGGGGCAGGGCACACAAACCGGAGCCCTGTCGCCGGCTCTGCTCGCACAGGCGCAGCGGCCAGTCCCGTCGAAGCTCTAGGCGATGTTTCTACACAGCGAGCGAGTGCCCCGGAATGTCTCGTCGACGAGAGGCAACTCTTCGTGGCTCGGACGACGCAGCTCACGCTATCGGTATTGACGGCGCTGGGCCTGGACAATCCCGGCACGGGTGGCGTCTGGCAGCTCGGCAACCAGCACTTCGATGCGCTGGTCTCGTAGCGCGGCCGCCGCCCACGATCGGCCGGTCTGAAAAGGCTTGGCAGCGACCTCGTCCGAAAAACACAAGATCAACCGCGGCCGCGCGGGCAGCGTCGACGCGATCCAGCTGAGTTTGAAGGCATCGGCCAGCACTTTGTGTCGTTGAGCTGCTTTCGGCGGCCCCTGGTGTGCCCATGCCTCGACCAGCACGGTGCAGGCATCATCAACGCCGTCGACCTCGACTCTGACACCGGTCGAGGTCTCGATCGGCTGCGGGCGGAGCGCAATGCCGAGCTCGTTCGACACCCACGCGATCATCAGCAGTTCAGCAGCGCTCTGCTCGGTGCTCGATCCGGGTAGCAGCTCAGTAGGCGGAGTCACGAGCACAGCTTCCGTTGGCTCTACAGCAGTACGAGGCTCGACCGAGTCCGACGGGCTGGTCATCCGACACCGCCATTCGACTGGTCGGTTACCTGCGTCGCTTCCTTGCTCGTCTTAGCCAAACTGCGCAGTCGGCCGTCGAGCTGGCGATGCAGTGCAACGGCTCGTTCGACGCTCCATGCCACTGCCTTCTGCCGCGCGCTGCCGTCGGCATCCTCGAGGTCGAACCCTTCGAGGTAGGTGGCGATACGGCTGCCTCGGTTGTTGTTGAGTCGGTCCCAGCTCAGCTTGAAGCCAAGGGTTTGCTGCAGGTTCTCACCATCCGCGGCGAGCTGGTCGTAGATCCACTTGGTGGAGTCCTTGTCCCCGGTGTCGAGGTATATCTCGACACGGTAGCCCTGCTTGCTGAACGACAGGCAGTAGTAGCCAAACGGGCCGGCGGCGAAGCTGCACCAGCTGGTGACCTGGGTCTTCGGGGTGCGGATCGTGGGGTAGGCGGTTGCCATCAGGTCAAAGACGTCTTCGAAGAAGGCCATGCGCTGCTGGTTCTTCGGTGAGACGGCAGCCTTGGACGTCTCCTTTGCTGCTTTGGCCCAGTCGTTCGGCTCCACGACAACATCGAGCACCGGCGCACGCAGCGAATCGCCGATGTGGACCACGCTGACCTCGATGCCGAAGGCGCGGACGTCAGAGTCAGTCCGCTCGTTGAGCCAGATCAGTGCACTGCGGTGCTCCTCGCGCAGTCGGGTAGTGATCCAGATAGCGGTCGACGCTTCGAGGCCACTGGCGTAGACGAGGAGCTGTCCGAGGTGCGAGTGGTCGCTGGGCTCGAGCTGGTTCTCGATGACAACGGTCTTGCCGTCCGGGTCCGTGGCGTGAATATCGAGACGGAAGTCGCCGACCAACACCTCCTGCCCCTCGATCGCGAGCGGCAAACCGATCGCGTCGCTGAGCACGTCAATGTTCGCAGCCAGCCACGGCGTGAAGTCGCCAGCTTCGTTTTGCCAGATGTCACGAGGGCTCGCGAGCCGCTCCAGACGTCCGAGGCCGTATGCGTCTTCTCCCATCGCTCAGAGGTAGCACGCTCTATCTCATCGGCGCTATGCACAGACAAGAGTTTCCCGAATACCCGACGGCCACGTCGAACGCCCACTGTTGCGCTCACGTCACACTGTCGTCATGCCAAAGCTTGCACTCGAAATCGTAAAGGAGCTCGCTGAGTGGTCGTCTTGGGTTCCGTTCTCGTCCGCCAGGAAGACCGCTCCTCGCCGTCCTGGCGTCTACCTAGCGGCGGAGGGCTCAAGCGGCGAGCTCATCTATGTGGGGATGGCCGGGGAGCGGAGCGACACGGGCGTCCGCGGACGCCTGGTGCGGTATGCCAGCGGCAAGGCGATCGCCAGCGGACTAGGTGAAGCGGTCTTCGACCGCGCACTTGCAGATCCGGGGTGGCTACACGCACGTGTTGCCGAAGTTGAAGACGGTCAACCGAAGCGAGCAGCACAGTGGGGAAAACTGGCCTTCGAACGCGCCGACCTGCATATCTGTTGGTCAGTCACCAGCGACAAGAGTACGGCCGCCACGCTCGAGAAGCAGGTTCTGGACGCACTCAAGGAGCATGCCCTCTGGAACAGACGACGATAGCCGCTGACCGGTCCGATCTTAGTTGCAGACCCTGCCGCTACACGGCGTAACGCGACTCCCATACCGAGCGGCTCGGTATCTATGGCAATCTTCCCGCGCTCGAGATCAATTCAGCCTAATCGCTACGCTGCGTGCGGTATGCCTGCGTGTTGCGAAGCAACACATTTTGCCGGGACGCACATTCGAGTTATACTAAGTTGTGATGAAAACGCCACAGAAGCTTCACTTGCCCGAAGGCGACCTCATGGCATTTGAGGAATCGATACTTCGGGATCAAGAGCCGTCCGCCAACTACCAAAAGGTGGACGTACCTGGTATCAGCCAAGGACGTCAGTCGCGTGTCACCGTGCTGGAGTTCAAGCTCTCGCAGGGCGCTGAAGCTGTGGTGTGGAAGCGCATGGGTGTCGGCAAGGGCCTGACCGAGCAGGAAGCGGAACTGCTCCATGATCGGCTACGGAAGTACCGACGCAGTCTCCGCGATCTTGGGTGGAACATACCGAAATTATTTCACACGCATACCGTCCAGGTTGGTAGCGAGTGGCAGATCTACTCCTACGAACAGTTTATTCCTGGCGGAGACGCCGATTTTGCCGTGCGGGATGCACTGGAGCCGAACTACCGCAAGTGGCAGCTCCTGCGAGCGGCGATCGAGACGCTCGGGGAGTACCCCGAGCGTCTCCTGAAGCCTAGGGTCCTATGTGACCGCGAAGTGACCGCTCTTCCTCACGGGCTCGACCTGAAGCTCGCAAACCTCGTGAGCGATGGGTCGATCGTCTACTTTGTGGATCTTTTTGGCCCGAAAGAATTAACAAGCGCGGGTGACTGGCTGTCGTACACGCCCAAACTCGACGGCTTGCCGCAGGAAAACCTGCTTGCCGTGACGGCGACAAGAGAAGGGGCCATCCTTCGCCTGTTCCGCTTGGCTGAAAAGAGTTGGATTGAAAGCGGTTCCGCGCAGAAGGATGCGATCCGCTCCGAACTGGAATCAGTACTCACACAGTCGGGCATTCCCCAACGTGAGCGCGACTTCATTCTGATCGAGATCGACAATGAATACCCGTGGCTCGACGAGCTGTATGCCGAAAGCGCCGTGTAGGACTGCGAACACACTACAACTGCTTCATTAGGAAAACATCACAAACTGGCCGTGCGTGAATGAAGCCGACTCTCCCGGTCACTTCGGATCCAATCGGCGGGCTTTTAACAGGTCGCTTCAGGCAGGTTATCGGTTGTTCACCGGGTACCGATGATCGAAGGTTCCGCATCGAGCAGATTGAGCAGACGACCTCAGCCGGACAGGGCGTACGCACCGCGGTGCGGCCCTACATGTTCGTGTCGTCCTTCGCCGGCCACAGTTCCCATCGGCCGCGGTTGCCCTGCCGCACCTCGGCGGTCGGATACTTGGCTTGAAGCTCCTGCAGCTTTGCCATCACCTCGGCGATCGGGCCCGGCGGTACGGTGGCGAGTGGCTGCGGTTTCGGCTTGGCAGGCTTCTTCTTGATCGGCTCGGGTGCGAAGGTGGACCGCAGCAACGACGGCAGCATGGCCTGCCACTGCTCTCCGGTGAAGTCCGGCAATGCATGCGGTTCGCCCCAGCCATGGCCGATCGCGTAGCCCGTAGACGCATGACACCGCTCCCACCAACCGGGCATGAGTCGAGCGAGGACCTCCGCTTGGGATCCCTCGGCCGGCGGTGAGCGGAACAGACAGAGCGAGATGTCGTACTCGTGCCACTCGGCCGGGGCCTGGCACTCCGAGCACATCCGGGCCACGTCAGGTACCGGCATGTTCAACAACGCGGTGAACCGGCGACGGCCCCGTTTTCGCAGCTCTCGCAGCGCGGGATACCGCCAGTAGCGCATGTGCTCGCCGAGGTGTTGCTTCCGCCGTTCGGCAGGCAGGTACCCGCGCTCGTCGAGGACCTCTTCCGGATCACCAACCTGCTTACGGAGTTCCTCGGCCTCCGATTTGCATCTGGCCACCCGTCGCTCGGCGTCCTCGCGCTGCGCGGTGCTCGCCGGTTTGTCGATCACGTGCTGGAAGAAGGCGGTGTCGGCTTCTTTGCGGAGGAGCTGAAGTCGGGCGTTTGCCCGGTCCTTGTCATAGGACTGCGCAACAAGCTCGGCGCGCCGCTTCTCTTCCGCCTCGCGCTTTGCGTCCTGCTCGTCATTCCACCGCTGCACGAAGGCTTCGACTTCCTCCTCAGTCTGCTCACGCTGATCCGCGCCGTTCTCCCATTCCTCAAGGATCGCCCACACCCGGCTCTGCTCTCGACTGTGCCGGTCCTCCTCCCACCAATTCCACAGCAGCTCGACATCGGTGTGCATCCGCGTGGAAGCCGACAGCGCTTCAAGCAGTTGGGTTCCGGTTGACAGGCCGCCAGGCCGCCTAGTCCAGATCACGCCGCCCGGCGCGGTGACCTGCACCGGGCGGGTTTCGTCGGGTTCGTTGGCCATCCGGCTTCTCCGTCGGCGCTCGACAGGCCGATCTACGACGGCACCGATGGACAGGCAGCCCACGTAACCGCAGTGCTGTTCCTAGCGACTTACCCGTGTCACCGCAACCAGGAGGCGCCAGATGCATCGTGACGCTGCATGGCGCGCACTTGCCGCCGCCTGCAGCGCCGTCGCCCTGGCCCAGCTCTACCTCGCGCTCACCATGGACGTTTCGCAGGCCTGGGTTCTCGCCTCGATCTGCGCAGGGGCTGCCGTCGGATCCGGTCTCGCTGCCGCGTTGCGCCCGCGGGCCCGGCGGGGCGTAACAGCTGACTCAGCGGTGGCGACCACTACGCACGAACGCCCGTATCCAGGAGGCATCCGGCGTGCACCCAGCCACAACGATCACTCCTAACCACGAGGACTACGCACGACTGCACGGCTCCTCGACCGGTGTGTCCGCGGCACGAGCCGCGCTCGGTCTGTCGAGGCGCTGCGCCGCTACTTCGGCCGCGATGGCAGCCAGCCCTACACCGGCAACTGGTTCGAACGCTTCGCCGGTGGCGGCGACCAGTCCAACGACGCGAACGTCGTCACCGAAGCCGATGGCCTGGCCCTCAACTTCCTCAGCATCACCGACCTCGCGCACGTCGCCGTCGACGTCACGACCGTCTACCGGGACCAGATACGCGAGCTGCTCGAACAGATCCCGGTCGACCTCCCGATGCATGAGGCACCCTGGACCCACTACGCGCCCGGTTCGCCGGCATACCGGTTGTGGGAGCTCTTCAAGCACTGCGGCGGGAAGAATCGCTGGGTCACGGCCAATAAGCTCCTCGCACGCAAACGCCCGCACCTGCTGCTAATCGGCGGCTAGCGTCGCGCATCAGCGCGTGACGCGAGCACCGGGATCGCCCGGATCTTCTCCTCGCTTAGGTGCTCCCACACGATGCCTTGCGGACGACGCCGCGGTTCGCAGTAAATAACTTCATCTGGCGTGACGATGACGTCGACGCTGAAATCATGGTCGGTGTCCGGAATGTCGTCATCAACATCGCACAGCTGCGTCGGGCGATCGACGCCGGTACAGTTCCGCCGAAAGCGGCTGCCGAGTTGGCCGCACTCCTCGACGGGTTGATTGAACAAGCCGGGTCTCCGGTCGAACCCGCATAAAAAAATTCCGCTCAGGAAGCAGCCAAGTAGATCCACTCACGGTGGCCGAGTAGATCTTCTCGATCCTGCCCGCGATCGTTGAGACGAGCCGATCGGTCCCGTACCGTGATGGAGCGACTACGGGAGGGGACGCAGATGGGGTTCCGCACGGTTCCAGACGAACTGAGAGCCGCGGGCAAAGCTGCGAGCGACGCGGCAGGGGTGCTGCGCAGCGCACACTGCGCCGAGCCAGTCGGCCAGCTCCCCAGCGCACTGCCCGGCGGCGCAGCAGCCGGGGCAGCCACATCCTTCAGCCAGTCTTGGGAGTCGGACTTCACCACCTGGTGCAGCGATGCCGAACGCTTCGGCACCGACCTCGGTACCGCTGCCCGCAGCTATCAGGCCAGCGACCAGACCGCGCATAGTGGCATCAACCGCGCCGGAACCATGCGGGGACCTCAGTAATGGTCGGCCTTTCCGACGTCAAACGCTGGAACACCGGCCAGCTCGACGCGATCTTCAAAACCGTCCAGCAACGGCTTCAAGTCCTCACTCATTCCGGGGATGATTTCGGCAAAGTCATCCCGGTCGCGGACTGGTCCGGCCCCGCCGCGGACAACGCCCGCTCCGCCCACAGCAATCTCATGTTCCGCATCGACAAAATGGCTGCCGGGGCCAGCATCGTCGGCAAGGCCATCGGGCAGGCCGCCGACGCCATCACCGGCGTCCAACAAGCCATCGCCGGAGCTGAAGAACTCGCCCGCAAGTACGGCTACCAAATCGCTGACAACGGCACGGTCGCCGACCTCTATCCCGAGGGCCAAGCGCCACCGGAGCTGCACCCAGAGGACCGTGCCCGCGCCAAGACCGAAGTCAGCGACGCCATCACCCAAGCGCTGCGCACCGCCGACGACATCGACCGGGATCTCGCCTCCGTCCTGCAGCGCGCGCAACAGGGCGAATTCGGTACCGGCAACGAAGGCACCGTCACCGCCGCGGCTGCCGACGGCTCCCTCGATCCCGGTCTCACCCTGCTGGAACCGCCCAAGGACGGCAGCCCGAGCCAGAACGCCGGCTGGTGGAGTTCCCTCTCGCCCGCTGGACAGGCCATCCTCCTGCGCGACCACCCGGACTGGCTCGGCAACCTCGACGGGCTGCCCGGCGGCGTCCGGTCACAAGCCAACATCGCTCGGATGCCCGCTGAACGAGCCAGCCTCCAGCATCAGCTCGACGAGGCGAAATCCTACGTTGACCAGGTCAAAGACATGGCCTGGCCGCCACCGGGCATGCTCTCCGACGCCCTGGCCAAAGAGGATGCGATCACGGCGAAGCTGAAATCGCTAGACGCGATCGACGCGACGATCGCCAAAGGCGAGCGCCAGTTGCTGACCTTGGACACCTCAGGCGAGCGGGTCAAGGCAGCGGTCGCAGTCGGCAACGTGGACACCGCCGAACACGTCGCAGTGTTCACGCCCGGCTTCACCTCGACCGTCGACGGCAGCCTCAAAGGCTACGACAACGACATGCAGAACCTGCTCACACAGTCGCAAGGAATCTCGAACGTGTACGGCAACCACGGCGGAGTCGCCGCGGTCACGTGGATCGGCTACGAGGCACCGCAGACTGCCGACGTACTGAACCCCGACAAGTCCGTTGGCAGTGACGACCTGGCGAAGATCGGCGCGCACAAGCTCGACGGTTTCCTGAACGGTCTTGGCGCGTCCCACGACATCCACGACCAACCGCTCCACCTGACCGCTCTCGGCCACTCCTACGGCAGCCTGACTACCGGCATCGCCCTCCAGCAACCGACCCCAGTCCACGACGCGGTGGTCTTCGGGTCGCCCGGCCTCGACATGCAAACCCCGAACGACCTCAAAGTGCCACAAGGCCACATGTTCTCAGAGTGGTCGGATCGGGATCCGGTGCCGCGCCTGGACATCGCCCACAACTTCGGCACCTCTCCCTACCAGGGAATCTCCGGCGGCTCGGTCGCCAGCATCGAACAGCTCTCCACCGGCGACGCAACCGGAGCCAACGGGCAACCCCTGCACGCCACCCACGAGCACGGGCAATACTTGGACAACAACTCCACCAGCCAATACAACATGGCGAGCGTCGTAGCCGGCCGCCCGGATCTGACCGTGCACTACACGCAGCCTTGGGACGTTCCGGCTGCGCCGCCCGCGCCAGGGGAGCCCGTCCCCGCACCCCCGGGCACCGACCCGACGCCGCCCCCACGACCACGATGACGAGAGCAACCTGCCAGCACATGAAGCGTCCACTTGCCCTAGCCGCCGCACTCTGCCTGACGTTCGCGCTGAGCGCGTGCGGACCGGACGTTCCCCCGGAGACCACGGTGAACCAGAAAACCGAGCAGTTCAACGAGCTGATGAAGCGCCCTGACATCGATCAAGCCGTCGCCCGATACGACGAGATGTACGCCAAGATCCGCGCCAAGGTCACCGAAATCGTGCCAAGCCTCAGGTGGACATCAGCGAACCCCATGACCTCGGCATCCTGCGGAAACGACTTCGCCGCAGTGAACGCCGACCTCCGGAAGGACGATGCCGAGGTCAAGAGCCTGGCCAGCTGGGTCGCGCAAGGCAAAGTCCCCGACCCGCAGTGGGACTCCGTCCAGGCGGCAGTGAGCGACATCCTTCGCGGCTACGGCTTCGACTCGGGTCCGATCGTGGTGAAGAGCCAGCCGTCCGACCACTACGTGACGTACCGCGCGCCGGACGGCTCCGAAGTTGCCTTCGGCAGCTCGGTCAACACAAGCGCCACAGTGCGCACCGGTTGCCATCTGACCGCTGAGGCAAAGAAACGCGGGACCCCCGCTGCGGTACCGACGTACTGACAAGGAACGGAGGGAGAACTGCTCCGGGTGTACAAACTTTGGGCATACCCGCCACAGTCACAACTACTGATCGATAGTCACACGAGCCTTCTTCAAGAAATCCTCAAGCTTCTCATACAACCCGCGCGTGGCGTCGGACCAGAGTCGATGATCCTCGGGTTCACGCCCACTCCGGGCTGCCCGAAATCGCTCGTTCGCAGCGTTTATCAGGGCTGACATCGCATTCAGCCGAACCGCGCACCTAAGACGTACGTCAACTATGAGCTTTTCGTGCGGCTGTACATCAACCCCTTCCCAGGGGAAACGCGCATCGATCGCCTTCAACTCCGCGAGGCACAGAAGTGGGCCAACAAACTGCCTACGGTGTGCCAGTGCTGCGCACAGGGCAAAGACGCCAAGCGGCCGCGAAACAAGCAACGCTGCTGCGCGAAGGGCCGGTGCTGCGGGCAGGCACCATCCGCAAGGACCATCAGGGACATCCGGGATTGCCTGCGGAGCGCGCCGAACTACGCCATCCGCGAAGAGCTGATCACCCGCAACGTTGTTGGGTTGGTGACGCTGCCTGCCGTCCGGAAGCCAAAGCGCCAGCGGTGGTCTAACGATGAAGCCCGGAAGTTCCTGGAGTCGGCGAAGAAAGACAACGATCCGCTCTACGCGGCCTACGTCCTCATCGTGATCATGGGTATGCGCGAAGGGGAAGTGCTTGGCCTGCCCGAGGAAGCAATCAACTTCGAAACATCCGAGCTGGACATCGCCTGGCAGCTCCAGTGCGTCCAGAAGCAACTCCTGCACCGCCAGACCAAGACTCCGACGTCAGATGACACCTTGCCCATGATCGACGTCGTCACAGCGGCGCTGAAGCTGCGCATCGAGCACAGGAACCGTGAGAAGGCCGACTTCTGGCCAGACAGCAACCTGCTGTTCACCACCCAGCTCGGTACGCCTGTCGCGCCCCGCAACTTCCTTCGCTCATGGGCTGCACGCTGCGCCAAGGCCGGTGTCCGCTACATCACCGTCCACGACGGCCGACGTTCGTGCGGCTCCCTGCTCGCCGACTTGGACGTGCATCCCCGCGTCGCCATGCGGATCCTCCGCCACGCCCAGTTCTCGATGACGATGGAGATCTACACGGAGGTCTCGTCCGAGCAAACGCGGGCGGCGCTCAAGAAGCTGGGAGACAGCCTCCGATGAGCCGTTGCTGTACTTTGCTGCTGTACGGGCATGAAAAAGGCCCTCCCCGGTATCCCGGAAAGGGCCTCTGATGTGCTGTGGAGCTGAGGGGAATCGAACCCCTGACCTTCTCGATGCGAACGAGACGCGCTACCAACTGCGCTACAGCCCCTCAGGAGCGTGAGCCCCTGTTGTTCAGTGCTTGGAAAGCTTAGCAGCGCCCTCCAGGCACCGAACAGCGGGGGTCACTCTCCGACCGCCCGGCGGTACGGGCCCGCGCCTGGCTCGTCGAGTTCCTCGAAAGCGGGGTCCTCGTCGTCCAGATCGACCACGACTGCCTGCCGGCGGATGCGGGACATCGGCGACGGCTTGCGCTCAACGATGTCGCGCGGCACCTCAGGGGCGACGACCTCGACATCCTCGTCTTCTTCCTCGAACGAGTCGTACGGCTCGTAGGAAGCAGGCGCCTCGGGCGCGGACGTCGTCGAGTAGCGGGCCATCCGGCGCTGCCGGATGTCGTTCTCGATGCGGACCTGGCGACGGAGGTATACGAGATAGCCAACAAGGGCGAGGTCGACCGCGCCGTGCACCCACCACGCGAGCGAGAACGCGAATCCGGCGATCGCGGCCGTGACGACGGCGGCGATCAGCAGGATCACGACCACCCGCTGGCGGAATGCGTACTTGGCCTTGGCCGCGATCTCCGCCGCTTCCGGATCGAAGCCGCCCCGGCCGGGCCGGTAGCTGCGGCGTTCGCGGCGCGGTTCGGCGCGTTCCATCCGTTCCGCGCGCGCGGGCTGCGGGAGCGGCTCGGGCTCGGGTTCGGGCTCTTCGTCCAGGTCAGCGTCGAGTTCTGCCTCGAGTTCGGCGAGATCGTCCTCAACCGAAGGCTTCGCATTGTCGGACACGGCGTCGTCCTCCTGTCCCTCGTTGCGCGCACTGCCCCTTCGCACCACCCGGGCGGCCAGCGCGGAGGTCGGCGTCCGCGCGACTTGCTGGCGTTTGCGGGCCACCATGGGCACGAGAACGACGAGCCATGCCGCGGCGAGCGCGACGATGATCACCGAGCTGGGCATCTCCCGTCACCTCCCCCGATCCTCTGCTGTAGTCACGCTAGCCACAACAGTCACACAGGAGGCGCAGACTCGCCGGGTTCGATCACGAAAATGCATCACCGCATTAGGTGAATCTCACAGGATGTGGTAACGCGTGATCAACCTGGGACGCGTAGTCACCATCAGGCCAGGTCGGCGCGCCCGGATGCCACCAGTCGGGACACCAGGCCGTCGCCGGTCTCCTCTTTCGTCACGGCGAAACACAGGTGGTCACGCCAGGCTCCGGCGACGTCGAGGTACCGCTCGAAGAGCCCTTCCTGCCGATATCCGGCCTTGGTGAGCACGCGGATGCTGGCGTTGTTCTCCGGCCGCACGGTCGCTTCCAGCCGGTGCAGGCCGGCGACATCGAAAGCGTGATCTGTCACGAGCGCGACGGCCGCGGTGGCGACGCCTCCCCGGACGATCTCGGACGACACCCAGTACCCGACCCAGGCCGACCGGAGTGCGG
This sequence comes from Amycolatopsis silviterrae, assembly GCF_042684085.1. NCBI lineage: Bacteria > Bacillati > Actinomycetota > Actinomycetes > Pseudonocardiales > Pseudonocardiaceae > Amycolatopsis > Amycolatopsis silviterrae. Next base: position 186,544 of record NZ_JBHUKS010000003.1, on the reverse strand, counting down.
CGCGGATCACGTTACCGACAGTGATCTGGCCGGCGAACTTTCCGTCCACCGTGATCGTGAACGGCAGGCACTGGCCCCGCCGTGCGAGGCCGCGCAGCGCCGCCCACTGCGACGGCCACGACCAGAACGCGTTGCGGTCGGCCCACGGCCCGATCCCGGTCGGCTCCCACTCCTCCAGGTGCTCGCGATCGCGCAGCCGGACGCGGCTCCACTCGCCCGCGTCGCGCAGCCGCACCGGGCGCACGGCGACCACGCCTGCCGGGATCCGCAGGGGTCCGAGCGTGGCGGGCCAGCCGGGGTGCCGGGTTTCGGCCGAGTCGGCGAGTGCGGCCACGGATCAGGCGCGCTGGGCGAGGAAGGTGACCTTGACCTGGTCGCCCGCTGCCACCTCGGTGAGGTCCTCCTCGACGATGATGAGGCAGTTGGCCTCAGCCAGCGACGCCAGCAGGTGCGCGCCCGACGTGCCGAGCGGCTGTACCAGGTACTCCCCGTTCGCTTCGTCGCGCAGCAGCTGCCCGCGCAGGTAACCGCGGCGGCCCTTGGTCGAGGTGATCGACGACAGCAGCCGCGCCCCGACCACCCGGCGGTGCGGGTTGCGGGTGCCGCGCGCGGTGCGGATCAACGGCCGCACCAGCACCTCGAACACCACGAGCGCGCTCATCGGGTTGCCCGGGATGAGGAACGTCGGCACCGAGTCCGGGCCGAGCCTGCCGAAGCCCTGCACCGAGCCGGGATGCATCGCGACCCGGGTCAGGTCGATGTGCCCGAGATCGGACAGCGCGGCGTGCACCTCGTCGCCGGAAGTTCCGCCCGCCCCGCCCGCGACGACCACGATTTCGGACATCAGCAGCCGTCCTTCGACGACCTCGCGCAGCCGTTTCGGGTCGCCCGGCACGATGCCGACCCGGCTCACCTCGGCGCCGGCGTCGCGCGCGGCCGCGGCCAGCGCGTACGAGTTGACGTCGTAGACCTGGCCGACCGACGGCGTGCGGTCGATGTCCACCAGCTCGTCGCCGACCGACACGATCGACACCCGCGGCCGCGGGTAGACCAGCACCTTCGCGCGGCCGACCGCGGCCAGCAGCCCGACCTGCGCGGAGCCGATGGTGTCGCCCTTGCGCACCGCGACGTCGCCGATCTGCACGTCCTCGCCGGCCCGGCGCACGTAGCCGGCCGACGGCACGGACCGGTTGATGGTGACCTTGGCCTGGTGACCGTCGGTGTAAGCGGTCGGAACCACGGCGTCGGCGAGCGTGGGCAGCGGCGCGCCGGTGTCGACGCGCACCGCCTGCCCGGGCTGCAGCCGCCGCGGCTGCCGCGAACCAGCCGGGATCTCGCCGACGACCGGCAGCTGGACCGGTTCCTGGCCAGCCGTTTGTACGTCAACGCTGCGAACCGCGTATCCGTCCACCGCGGCCTGGTCGAACCCGGGCAGCGCGTGCTCGGCGACCACTTCCTCCGCGCACAGCAGGCCCTGCGCTTCGGAGATCGCGACCCGGACCGGCCGCGGGCGCACGGCGGCGTCGAGGGTCAGCGCGATCTGCTCGTCGACCGAGCGGAAATCCCCGGGTATCTCAGCGGATTCTTCCGCCGGGACAAAGACTTCCGCCGATTCCGCCGCGGCGACGGCCGGAACCGCCGGATCGGTCGCGACGGCGTCTTCGGCCGGGGTGACTGGAGTGGAATCGAGAGAGTCCGTCATGGGCGATCGTTTCCGATCCGTTCGGTCAGCCAGGTGCGCAGCGAGGGCCCGTAGTCTGGGTCCTCGAGCGCGAAATCGACGGCGGCACGCAGGAATCCGCCGGGGTTGCCCAGGTCGTGCCGCCCGCCGCGGTGGACGACGATGTGCACCGGGTGCCCTTCCTGGATCAGCAGCGCGACAGCGTCGGTGAGCTGCAGCTCGCCGCCCGCACCGGGCTCGATCCGGCGCAGCGCGTCGAAAATCGCCCGGTCGAGCAGGTACCGCCCAGCCGCGGCGTAGGTCGACGGCGCGTCCTCCGGCTTGGGCTTCTCGACCATGCCGTGGACCTGCTTGACGTCCGGGTCGTCGGTGTCGGTGACGTCGAAGACGCCGTACGGCGAGATCTGCTCTTTCGGGATGTCGAACGCGCAAAGCACGCTGCCGCCGTACTGGGCGCGGACGGCCGACATCCGGTCGAGAACCCCGGCGGGCAGCACCAGGTCGTCGGGCAGCAGCACGGCGACCGCGGTGTCCTCGTCGGTGAGGTTCGGCTCGGCCTGCGCGACGGCGTGCCCGAGCCCGAGCGCCTGTTCCTGGATCGCGACCTCGACGTCCAGCAGCTCCGGCCCGCGCCGGACCTTCGCCAGCAGCTCCGTCTTGCCCTTGTCTTCGAGCGTCTTCTCCAGGTCCGGCTTCGCCTCGAAGTACCGGACGACAGCTTCCTTGCCCGGCGAGGTGACGATCACCAGCCGCTTCGCACCCGCACTCGCCGCCTCGGTGGCGACGATCTCGATCCCCGGCGTGTCGACCACCGGAAGCAGCTCTTTGGGCACCGCTTTCGTAGTCGGCAGGAATCGCGTGCCAAGGCCTGCGGCAGGCACGATGGCGGTTCTGAACGTCTGGGTGGTTGAGGCGCCCGTCATGGGCGCAAAGCCTAACCTGGTCTCATGCACGAGCCGGGCAATGAGACCCCGAGCAAGGCGGAGTGGCGGACACGAATCCTTCGCACCCGCGCCGAACTGCCCCCCGAAGCCCACGCTCGCGAGGCAGCCGCCCTGGCGACGGCGGCGTCGTCCATCCACGCGGAAACGGTCTGCGCGTACCTCCCTTTCGGCACTGAGCCTGGTCAAATCTCCCTGGTGAACGCCCTGGCCACCACTGGCGCTCGCGTCCTGCTGCCCGTCATCCCGGACACTCCCGGCCCGCTCGACTGGGCCGAGTACACCGGCCCGGACGCCCTGGCCCCCGGACGCCTCCGCGGCGTCCTGGAACCATCCGGCCCACGCCTTGGCGTCGCGGCGGTGGCGGCGGCACAGGTGCTGCTGATCCCAGCCCTGGCCGTCGACCGCCACGGCACCCGCCTAGGCCGCGGAGCCGGCTACTACGACCGCACCCTGACCGCCGCGACAGGCACCGCCCGCGTGGCTGTAGTGCGCGCAGACGAGCTAGTCGACCGTCTCCCGGCCGAACCCCACGACGTGCCCATGACCGCCGTCCTGACGCCCTCCGGCCTCATCCAGCTGCCAGCTGCCGCCGCGGCCTCGTGAGGCAGTGGTCAAGACCACTCGCCCGGGTTCGCCCGCGCTCTCAGCGTCCAGCCACGAGCCAGCATCCAGCCACGCCCGCACGAACCACCCAAACCACGCATCCACACCCACTCCGCGCCGCCAGCCACACCCGGCGGCCGCCAAAACCACCGGAACCACCGCAGCCAAGCAACCCGCAAGCACCGCTCTGGCCCCACCCGACCAGCCCAGCGACAGCCCACCCGACCGGACCAGTCACAGTCCCGCCGCGGTCCAGTCGCGGCCCAGCCGAACAGCCGTCCCCACGACAGGCACCCTGACCAGCGCCAACCCGCCGCTACCCCTTCCGCCGCCGCACTGTGAGCAAGGGGTAATTGCGCCGGGGGAATGTCGTCCAGCACAATTGGGTTAGCACTCTTGTAGGTCGAGTGCCAGTGCATGAAGGAGCTTCAGTGCCCACGTACCAGTACGCCTGCAAGGAATGCGACCACCGCTTCGAGGCGGTGCAGTCCTTCTCCGACCCCAGCCTGACCGTCTGCCCGCAGTGCTCCGGTCCACTGCGCAAGGTCTTCAGCTCGGTCGGCGTGGTCTTCAAGGGCAGCGGGTTCTACCGCACGGATTCGCGTGAATCGAGCAAGTCGAGCACTTCCGCGACCCCGGCCAAGTCCGAGAGCGCCAAGTCCGACTCGTCGTCGACCACCTCCTCTTCCTCGTCGTCGACGTCTTCTTCGTCCTCGACCACATCTTCCACCTCGAGCACGACGAAAACGGCTTCCACGCCCTCCTGACCCCCGAGTTATCCACAAGGGGCCAGTTGTCCACAGGTTCGCGAATCGGCTCTTCCGGCCGGTTCGCGACGTCCTTAACGTCGGATTCGTGCGGCATCCCGTCGCATCGGAACCGACGAGGGGACAACCGTGAACACCTTGCTCAGCCGCCTTCCCGCGCTGCCTGACCTCCGTCTGCCGCGCGGGCGGCGAGCCCGGATGCTCCGCCGGTGTCTCGCGGCGGCCCTGCTGCTGGCCGGCCTGCTCGTCCTGCTTCTCCCGCCCTCCGCGCGGGGCGCACCCGCCACCTCGACGGTGGTTTCCGCACGCGACCTGCCCGCGGGCTCCGTCCTGCGCGCCGCGGACGTGCGGACTGTCGCGCTGCCGGATGCCCTCCGCCCGTCCGGAGCGCTATCGGCATCCGACGCGGCAGTCGGCCGGCTTTTGTCCGGAGCCGCCCGGGCCGGTGAGCCCATCACCGACGTCCGGCTCCTCGGCAACAACCTCCCCGTAACGGGTGAACCCGGAACCGTCACTGTCGCCGTCCGGCTGGCGGACGCGGCCGTCGCAGAGCTGCTTCAGCCGGGACAGCGCGTTGACGTCGTCGCGGGCGCGGATACCACAAATTCCGCGTCTGTGCTGGCCAGAGGCGCGACCGTGGTCACCGTCCGGCGATCCGACGACGCCGGGAACCGCGCGCTCGGCCCACCGCAGAAGGGCCCGCTCGTCCTGCTCGCGCTGCCGATGCAGGGTGCCACGCAGGTCGCCGCTTCCTCGCTCGAACGACCGGTAACGGTTACTCTCCGCTAACCCGACCCTGTCCCGACGGGCGACGGCTGTCTGAGGACGGCCAGACGCCCGTCCTGATTTCTCCTGGGAGCAGCAGTGCTGAAAGGTTTCAAGGACTTTCTGATGCGCGGCAACGTCGTCGACCTCGCGGTCGCGGTCGTGATCGGCGCCGCGTTCACCGCGATCGTCACGGCGTTCACCAACGGCCTGATCAAGCCGTTGATCAACGCGCTCGGCGGCTCGGACGCGGCGAAGGGCCTCGGCTTCAACGTCCTGCACGGCAATGACGCGACGTTCATGGACTTCGGCGGCGTGATCAACGCGGCGATCAACTTCGTGATCGTCGCCGCGATCGTCTACTTCCTGATCGTCCTGCCGATGAAGCACATCCAGGAGCGGCGCAAGCGCGGCGAGGAGAAGGGCCCGGCCGAGCCGACTGACGTCGAACTGCTCACCGAAATCCGCGACCTGCTGCGCGCGCAGCAGGGCAACGGCCCCTCCAGCCGCGGCTGAGGGGTCACCGATCGTGATGCGGGGGCCGGTTCTCGAGATACCACGAATCCGGAGTGGTCTCCGGGCCCCGGCCCCGCTCATCGGACGTGGTCTCCGGCAGCACGTCGCCGAAGACCTCGTCGACCCGGCGGCGGCGCTGGGCCTCGGTCACGCGGGGACGTCGTTCCTCGTGCGGCATAGGTCCATCGTCCCACCTGCTGTTTGACAAGTGCAGAGAGATACCCGTCCGGGCTCAGACCTCTTCGAGGCCGGAAAGCTCGTCGATCACGTGCGGGACCAGCGACGAAAGGGTCGCCATGCCGTCGCGCACCGCCGCGCGCGAGCCGGCGAGGTTGACCACCAGCGTGCTGCCCGAAACGCCGGCCAGCCCGCGGGAGATCCCGGCGTCGACCGCGCCCGCGGCCAGGCCGGAGGCGCGCAGGGCCTCGCCGATGCCCGGAATCGGGCGGTCGAGGACCCCGGCGGTCGCGTCCGGCGTGCGGTCGCGCGGCGACACCCCGGTGCCGCCGACCGTGATCACCAGGTCCGCCCCGCCGATCACCGCCGTGTTGAGCGCGTTGCGGATGCCCGCGGTCTCGGCCTCGACCACCACGACGCCGTCGACGATGAACCCGGCCTCCTCGAGCAGCTCGGTGACGAGCGGCCCGGAGGTGTCCTCGTGCTCCCCGTGCGCGACCCGGTCGTCCACAATCACCACGAGTGCCCGGCCCAGCCGCTGTGCGCTCCGTTCCATGCCGACACCGTATCCGGTTCCAGGCCCGCTTCGCCGCCACGGGCCCGGTGATTTCTGACGATTCGGTGACGTGGTCCGCGCGGGCCGCGCGGACCACCGGGCGGGCGGCCTACCGTCGGCCAGGTGCGAGTGCTCCTCACCGGCGGCGCCGGGTTCATCGGGTCCCGGATCGCCGACCAGCTGGCCGACGACGGCGACGAGGTCGTGGTGCTGGACAACCTGCTGTCCACCGCGCACGGCTCCACCACGCCACCCGAATACACGCGGCGGCACCGCTTCCTGCGCGGCGACGTCACCGACACTGAAATCGTCGCCGAGCTGCTCGACGGCGTCGACGCGGTCTGCCACCAGGCCGCCGTGGTCGGGCACGGAGTGGATCCCTCCGACGCACCCTCATACGCGCTGAACAACGACTACGGCACCGCCGTGCTGCTGGCCGCGATGCACGCGACGAAGGTGCGCAAGCTCGTGCTCGCCTCGTCGATGGTGGTCTACGGCGAGGGTCGTTATGCGTGCACGGAACACGGTGTCGTTCCGCCGTCACCTCGCCGGCAGTCCGATGTGGACGCCGGACGATTCGAACCCGCCTGCCCGCGTTGCGGTGCCGAGTTGGGCTGGCGACTCGTGCCCGAAGACGCACCGCTGCTGCCTCGAAGCACCTACGCGGCAACGAAACTGGCGCAAGAACACCTCGCAGGCGCCTGGGCACGGCAGACCGGCGGCACGGTCTGGGCGTTGCGGTACCACAACGTCTATGGCCCGCGGATGCCGCAGAACACGCCCTACGCCGGGGTGGCATCCCTGTTCCGGTCGGCGCTGGAGCGCGGCGAAGCGCCGACCGTGCTGGAGGACGGACAGCAGCAGCGGGACTTCGTGCACGTGGACGACGTGGCCCGAGCGAACGTCCTCGCGCTCCGGAACGACGGTCCGGAGGCAGACCTCACGCCGCTGAACGTCTGTTCCGGACAGCCGCACAGCGTCGGCGATCTGGCCCGGGAACTGGCCCGTGCCTGCGGCGGGCCGGAGCCGCGGATCGTCGGCGGTGCGCGGCCAGCCGATGTCCGCCACGTGGTCGCTGACCCGGCCCGAGCACGGGAGCTGCTCGGGTTCCGGGCGGAAACGTCCTTCGCGGACGGCATCGCCGCGTTCGCCACTGCGGAGCTGCGCGCGCCCGTCACCTGATGAGGTGAAGATCACGTTCCGGAATGAATTCGCCCTACCGGATCTTGATGCTGGGCATGCGTTCCATCGTGGTGGGGGACATCGAAATCCACGCACTGACCGACGGACGGCTGCAGCTGCCGTCGTCGTTCTTCCCGGGACTACAGGGCAAACGCTCGGCGCCGAGCACGGTCCCGGTAGTCGTCGGCGCATTCCTGATCCGGACGGGCGGCCGCACTGTGCTGGTCGACGCCGGTTTCGGTCCGCGTCCGTCCGGTGAGCCGCATCTGCCGCAGCACTCCAGAGAGCAGTTGCACCCGGTGGTCAGCGCCGCCGAACCGGAGCACACCGGAGGCTTGCCCGCAGCGCTCGACGAAGCCGGGGTCGCCCGCGAAGACGTCGACACCGTGGTGCTGACTCATCTGCACGCGGACCACATCGGCTGGGTCGCGCCGAACGGCGAACCGTACTTCCCGAACGCCGAAGTGCGGTACGGCGCGCCCGACTGGGCCGCGTTCGTCGAGCCGGCCGGACGGCACGATCGCGGCCGTGTGGCGCTGGAAGCCCTTCACGCCCAGGGCAAGCTGCGCACGTTGCAGGACGGTGAAGCGGTCGCTCCCGGCGTTACCGTTCGGCACGCGCCTGGCCACACGCCAGGGCACTACGTGCTGGAGGTGGCAGACCAGGACCGTCGCGCGGTCCTGATCGGCGACGTCTTCCAGATTCCGGAGCAGATGGCCGATCCGTCGATCGGTGCCGCGTCCGACGCCGATCCGCGCCAGGCGGAGCTGACCCGTCGCCGCTGGCTCGGTGAGGTGACTGGCACCGGCACGATCGTCGCCGCGGCGCATTTCCCGGACGAGCCGTTCTTCCGGATCTCCGCCGACCGCACGGTGGAGCCGGTCTCGGCGGTCACCACTTCCTGACCGTCCACAACAGACGGATCAGGACGCCGCCAGCGGCAACCGCACCTCGAAGCGGCATCCCGGGCCGTGGTTCTGCACCCCGATCCGCCCCCGATGCGCCTCCACCAGGCCCTTCGCGATCGCCAGGCCCAGCCCGCCGCCGCTGGTGGTGCCGCTGCGGTCGGGGGTGCGGGCTTGGGTGCCGCGGAAGGCGACGTCGAAGACCCGGCTGATCTCGTCGTCCGGAATCCCGCCGCAGCCGTCGTCCACGGCCAGCAGCGCCTGGTCGCCGTCGATGCCGATCTGCACGGCGACCGTGCCGTCCGGCGGCGTGTGCCGGATGGCGTTGGACACCAGGTTCCGCACGATCCGCGCCAGCTCCGGATCGCTGCCGGACACCACCGGCCACGCCGACGCGTTTTCCAGCACCCGCACATGTTTGCGGTCGGCCACTGGTGCCTGCGCGGCGACCGCGTCGCTCACCACGTCGCGCAGCGGCACCGCCGACATGCTCAGTTCGAGCGCTCCCGCGGTGATCCGGGACAGCTCGAACAGGTCGCCGACCATGCCGGACAGCCGGGTGGTCTCGCCGCTGATGCGCTGGGCGTAGTCGGCCACCTCAGCGCGTTCGGAGACCACCCCGTCGGCCAGTGCCTCGGCCATGGCCTGGATTCCGGCCAGCGGGCTACGCAGGTCGTGGCTGATCCACGCGACCAGTTCGCGCCGCGATTTCTCCGCCGCGCGTTCGCGTTCCCTGGCCTCGCGTTCCCACACGCTGCGCCGCGCGATGACCCGGCCCAGCACCATCGCCGCGGGCACCGCCACCAACGCGACCAGCAGGCACACGAGCAGTTCGGTGGTCAGGGCCTCGGTGAACATGAAGCCGCTCACGCCGAGGATCCCGACCAGCATCGCGGCGATCGGGGTCAGCACGAGGGTGGTCATCGTGGTGGCCAGCGACCGGTGCCGCAGCAGGTAAAGCGCGAGCCCGCCCAGCGCCGCCACCGGCAACGCGAACAGCAAGGCGAGCGGCAGAATGTGCAGGACGTGGACGAACATGTCCCACGCCGACTCACCCGAGCCGATCACGGCTGTGCCCGGTCGTAGCGGTAGCCGACGCCCCACACCGTCGCGACGCGGATCGGCTTGGCGGGGTCATGTTCGATTTTCTCGCGCAGCCGCCGTACGTGGACGGTGACCGTGGACTGATCGCCGAAGTCCCAGCCCCACACCTTCTCCAGCAGGTCAGCCCGGCTGAACGCGACGCCGGGATGGGAGAGAAAGAACGCGAGAAGGTCGAACTCGCGCGTGGTCAGCGGCAGCACCGCGCCGTCGAGCGTCGCCTGGCGGGCGGTCATCTGGAGCCGGAGGTTGCCGTCCACCAGCTCCGCCGTGGGCGGCTCGGGCCGCGGCATCCGGGCCCGGCGCAGCACGGATGCCACCCGCAGGGTGAGTTCCTTGGGGCTGAACGGTTTGGTGACGTAATCGTCGGCGCCCAGCTGCAGCCCGGCGATGCGGTTCTCCTCCTCGCCGAGCGCGGTGAGCATGACGATCGGCACCTGGCTCGTCTGCCGCAGCCGGCGGCAGACCTCCAGGCCGTTGAGACCGGGCATCATCACGTCGAGCACGACCAGGTCCGGCACGCGCTCGGCGAACCGGGTGAGCGCCGCCGCGCCGTCCCCGGCGAGGTCGACCGTGAAGCCGGCGGCTTCGAGGTAACGACGGACGACGTCGCGCACGGTCTCGTCGTCGTCCACCACGAGCACGCGACCCGCTTGGTCCTCCATGCCTCACCTCACCAGTTCGTCAGCAGCAGGTGGTTGACCGCGAGCGTCACCACCGCCTGTCCGGCCAGCCACCAGCGGCGGTGGCCCGCCGGAAGCAGCGCCGTGGCCGGGATCAGCCACGCGCCGAACGGTAGCCAGATCCGTTCTACCTCAGCCTTCGACAGGCCGGACGAATCGGCGAACACGATCGTGAGCACGGCGGCGACCACGATCAGCAGCACCGGATCGCGCAGGAGCGTCCGGCGCGACGGCAGGAAGACCGCCGAAGCCACCCCTCGCCGGGCCGCCGCGACCACTGCTGGCCCGCACGCGACCGCCACCGCGGCCAGATCGGCCCACACCCAGTAGGAATACGGCCGCACCACCGCGACGCCCTGGTAGTAGCGCTCGACCACTAGGTGGTAGCCGTCGAACCACCAGAAACCGGCGAGCGCGAACACGGCGACCACGGCCAACGCGCCGACGACAGCGGTTACCGCGGCACGCCATTGCCTGCCGAGCAAGGCGACAGCCAGCGCGACCAAGCCGAGCAGGACGAGGCCGTAGGAAAGGAAGATGCCGAATCCAATGAGGATCCCGGCTGCCAACGCCGTGGGCCAAGCGTAACCACGGCGTTCGCGGAAGGCCACCGACGCGAGGGCGAGCAGGGCGATGCCGGTGGCGGTCACGCCGGCGAAGAGGCCGTCCGCAGACACGCCCAGCCACACCGCGCCCGGGCTGAGCACAGCGAACGGCAGCGCCGCGCGGGCCGCGTCCGGACGGCCGAGCAGGGCGATCGTCGCTGGCACCGCGACCGCGACCAACGCCGCCACCAGCACCACGGCGGTCGACGCCCAGGCACCTCCGTGCAGGCCGAGGCGGTCGAGCCAGACGAAGACCAGCGTCGCGCCTGGCGGGTGGCCGGACACGTGGGTGGTCCACGAGTTCGGCTGGAAATCGAGGATGCGCGAGGAGAACTCGCGGAGGAATCGCGGAATGTCCGTGATGCCGGGGACTTCGTGCAGGTATTCCTGCGGAGTGGTGAGTCGGCCGGTGAAGCCGCGCGTCCAGCCGTCCACCATCGCGAGCGAGAAGATCCAAGCGAGGGACGCCAGGTAGCCCGCGGCCAGGGCGCGCCGCCATCGCAGCCGGGCGGCCAGGGCCGGGCCGTACAGGACGACGCCGGCGGCGATCAGGACGGCGAATACCGAGCCGGGACCGACGTGCGGCAGCCAATACGCGAACAGCGGCGGCGCGAACGCGTAGATCACCACGCCCGAGCCTGGCCGGTTGTAATACACGCCAACGGCCGTCGCGGCGGCGATCACCACCAGGGTGACGCCGACCGTCACGAGGTCAGCGCGAAACCGGGGACGGACGGACATCGGGGTTGGCGGCTCGGCGAGCCGGGCAGCCTTCGTCGACTCGCTCATCGCCGGTCACGATAACCCCGCGAGCGGCGGTTCGGCGGCGTTCCGGCCGATCCGTGAGAACTCGGTAAGATCTGGCCTGACGTCAGGATTTGGTAAGCACCGCAAGGGTTCTGCACTGTCCTTTCCAGACTTACCGTACGCCTCGTGAACGAATTCGGAGTGGACGTCGTCCTCCCCTGCCTCGACGAGGCGGCCGCGCTCCCTGGCGTGCTCGCCGGTCTGCCGCCGGGGTATCGCGCGATCCTCGTGGACAACGGGTCCCGCGACGGCTCCCCTGGCGTCGCGGCGGCGCACGGTGCGAAAGTCGTCGACGAGCCGCGGCGTGGTTACGGTGCCGCCGTCCACACCGGGCTGGAGAACGCGACCGCCGACATCGTCTGCTTCGCGGATGCCGACGGGTCGCTCGATCTGGCCGAGTTGCCTCGTCTCGTCGCCGCGGTCGTGGACGGTGCTGATCTCGCCGTCGGGCGACGGGTGCCGGTGTCGAGGGCGGCTTGGCCGTGGCATGCCAGAGCGGGAAACGCTCTGCTGTCACTCCTGCTGCGGTCACGTGGCCTGCCGGTGCGAGACATCGCGCCGCTGCGGGCAGTGCGTCGTCAGGAGTTGCTGGCTCTTGGCGTTGCCGACCGCGCGTTCGGCTACCCGCTTGAGCTGCTGGTGAAGGCTCAGCGCGCGGGCTGGGCGGTCCGGGAATTCGACGTCACCTACCGGGAACGAGCGCAGGGCACGAAATCGAAGGTGTCCGGGTCCGTGCGCGGCACGTTGCGGGCGGTGCGGGACTTCGGGCGGGTGTTGGTCCGATGACGTTCTGCCTGCTTGTGGTCGCGAAAGCGCCGGTGCCGGGGTTCGCGAAGACCCGGCTGTGCCCACCGGCGACGTCCGAACAGGCGGCGGAGATCGCCGCGGCCGCGCTGCTGGACACGTTGGACGCTGCGTTCGCCACTTCCGATGCGATCACCGTGGTGGCGATGACGGGCGACCTCGCCGCGGCGGCCCGAGGTGCCGAGATCGGCCGGGCGCTGCGGAATGCGACGGTGATCGCGCAGCGAGGCTGGGATTTCGGCACCCGGCTGGCCAATGCGCATGCCGATACCGCTGCGGTGCATGCCGGTCTGCCCGTGCTGCAGATCGGCATGGACACCCCGCAGGTCTCCCCCGCGTTGCTGGCTTCGGCGATCGAGCCGGTCGTCGCCGGAGAAAGCCGTGCGATGCTGGGCGACGCGGAAGACGGTGGCTGGTGGGGGCTTGGGCTTGCCGATCCGCGGCAGGCGCAGGTGCTCGCCGGGGTCCCGATGTCACGGCCGGACACGGGATTCCGTACTCGCACGGCGTTGACGGGCGCGGGTCTCCGCGTTGGCGAGCTGCCGACGTTGTCCGATGTGGACACCATGGCGGACGCGCTGCGGGTGGCAGCGCTCCGGCCCGACGGCAGGTTCGCCGCCGCGGTCGACGCGGTGGGGGTGGTGGCGTGAAACTCGCGACTGGCCGGGAATTCGATCGCGGACTGCTTGGCCACCACTGCTGGCTGGAACTCGCGAACGGCGACCGGATCGAGCTTCCGGTCGGCCGTTGGGCGGACGGGTGCGGCGCGGGCGACGCCGTGCTGCTCGACGCGTGCGAGGGTCCGACGCTCGACGTCGGCTGCGGACCTGGTCGGCTCACCGCGGCACTGGCGCGCCGAGGCGTGGTGACTCTCGGCGTGGACAGTTCGCCGATCGCGGTGCGGCTGACTCGACGGCGCGGAGCGAGCGCGTTGCAGCGCAACGTTTTCGCGCGTCTGCCCGGCGAAGGGCGATGGAATCACGTGCTACTAGCTGACGGCAACATCGGGATCGGCGGCGATCCCGATGCGCTGCTGCGGCGAGTGCGCGAACTGCTCACGCCGGACGGGGACGTGCTCGTGGAGCTGGAGGAACCGGGCCACGGTGTGCGCCGGGACCACGTCCGCCTGCGGCCGGATCCCGCTGACGGGCGGTGGTTCACCTGGGCGTGGGTGGGAGTCGACGCCATCGCGGAAATCGCGGTACGGACTGGGTTTCGAGTGGCGTGGACGACCAGTCGAGGACGCCGTTGGTTCGCGAAACTGGAACGCGCGTGAAACGCGGGCGGCTGGCTGCCGCGTGGCGTGAACTCGACACCCGAGTCACCGAAGCGCAGGCCCGCGTTCCGAAGGCTGAGCAGTTCAAAGGCGGCGCGCACGGCGAACGCGCGACAGCATGGGTCGGCAGCCTGCTCGGGCTCGCGTTCCTGATCTGCTTCGTCACCGGTCTGTTGAGCCACTTGATCCAGCATCCACCGGAGTGGTTCTTCTGGCCCAGCCGGCCGGTCTGGCTGTACCGGGTCACGCAGGGCGCGCACGTGCTGTCCGGGATCGCGGCGATCCCGTTGCTGCTGGCCAAACTGTGGAGCGTCTACCCGAAGCTGTTCGAGCGGCCGCTGGTGCGCTCGGTGCCGCACGCGGTGGAGCGGCTGTCGATCCTCGTCCTGTCCGGGGCGGCGTTCTTCGAGCTGAGCACGGGGCTGCTGAACGTCGCGCAGAACTACCCGTGGAATTTCTACTTTCCGCAGGTGCACTACGCGGTGGCGTGGGTGGCGATCGGGTCGATCCTCGTGCACGTCGCGGTGAAACTCCCGGTGATCCGGCGGGCGTTGACGCGGGAACCTGCCCCCGTCGAGCGGCCGGGCCCCGGGTTGTCGAGGCGAGGCTTCCTGACCACCACGGGGATCGCGACCGGGGTCGCGGTGCTGGCCACCGCGGGAGCGACGGTTCCCGCCCTGCGGAACGTCTCTGGGTTGTCGTGGCGGTCGGGCAAGGGAACGCAGAAGCTGCCGGTCAACCGCACGGCGGTGGCAGCGCAGGTCACGCGGGCCGCGCAGGATCCCGGATGGCGGCTGTCTGTGGTCACTCCGGCGGGGACGCGGCAGTTCACGCTGGCCGAGCTGCGGGCGTTGCCGCAGACCACTGTGGACTTGCCGATCGCGTGCGTCGAAGGCTGGAGCCAGATGGCGACGTGGCGCGGCGTCTCGTTCCCGGAACTGCTGCGTGCGGCAGGCAGCTCAGCCGGCGTGGACGTGCGGGTGTCGTCGCTGGAGAAGGCCGGTCTGTACGGCGTCAGCGTGTTGCCTGGCGAGCACACGGCTGACCCGCTCACCTTGCTGGCGTTGGAGCTGAACGGCGAGGTGCTGAACCTCGACCACGGCTATCCGTGCCGCGTCATCGCGCCCAGCCGGCCGGGCGTGCTGCAGACGAAGTGGGTCGCGAAGCTGGAGGTGCAGTGAAGATCGCGCGGATTGTGCTGGCGCTGCCCGGGTTGGCGGCGCTGGCGTACGGGATCGTGCTGTTCCTCGACTACGCGACGTCGGCGTGGCCGGACAGCTTCACGACAGTGCTGTGGATCGGCGGCGGCCCGATCGTCAACGACGCGGTGTTCGCCCCGGTCGCGGGTGTGGTGGGCCTGTTGGTGGCGCGGGTCCTGCCGAAGCCGTGGCGAGGGCCGGTGCAAGTCGGCGCGGTGTTGACCGCGGTGCTGGGTTTCGTGGCGTTCCCGCTGCTGTGGCGCACCTATGGCGCGGCACCGCAGCCTGGGTTGCATGACGGGAACACCTGGCTGGGGCTGATGGTGACGCTCGCGGTGGTGTGGAGCGCCGTGCTAGTCGCGGCGATCGTCCGGATTGTCCGGGTCCGGCATCGCGCGAGCCAGAAAATTCGGCCTCGCGCGCATAGCTGACCTGGGTTTTCGTCCGGTACCGGAATTTTCCCGCGGATTCGGCGTTTGGCTCAGCGTGCGCGTGGGCACCTCACCGCACGCGGAGAGGCTCTCCGTGTCGAGTCGGAGGCGACACGGAGAGCCTCTTCGTATTTTCGTGCGCGGGCCGGTTTTCGCGCGCTGGCCAGAAAAACGGCCACGCGCGACCGGCTTCGCTTACTCCGGTCGCGCGTGGCCTTCAAAGGTTCGGCCCCAGCGCGGATAGGGGGTCGAGCCGTGGCTGGTCTCGGCCGCGCCAGGGCGGCCGAGCGATCTAGTTGGCCGGTACGGCCTGTCCGCCAAGGGTGACCTGCACCGTGCGGCCGTCGGCCAGGGTGAAGGTCGTCTGGTCGTTCGGGGCGCGGGTGCGGATCGCGGCGACGAGCGTGTTGGCGCTGTCGATGACGCGGTCGTCGATCTTGGTCACCACGTCGCCGGACTTCAGGCCGGCCTTCTCCGCCGGGCTGCCCGGCGTGATGTCGCCGAGCTGGGCACCGCCCTGGGGCGCGTCGGTGACCTTCGCGCCGATGAACGTCTGCGTCGCGTGCCCGGTCTTGATGATGTCCTGCGCGGTGCGGCGCGCCTGGTCGATCGGGATGGCGAACCCGATGCCGACGTTGCCGCCCTCGGACCCGCTGCCCTGGCCGCGTCCCGAGTTCGGGCTGTAGATGGCCGAGTTGATGCCGATGACCTGGCCGCTCATGTTCGACAGCGGACCGCCCGAGTTGCCGGGGTTGATCGCCGCGTCGGTCTGGATCGCGTCCATCACCGTGGTCTGGTCGGTCTCGTCGCCGCCCGCCTGCACCGGGCGGTGCAGCGAGCTGACGATGCCCGAGGTGACCGTGCCGGTCAGCTCGTACGGCGAGCCGATGGCCACCACCTGCTGGCCGACCCGCAGGTCGTCGGACCGGCCCAGCTCGACCGGCGTGAGGTTGCTGACGCCGGACACCTTGACCACGGCGATGTCCGTGGTCGGGTCCCGGCCGACGACCTTCGCCGCGGCCTTCTTGCCGTCCTGGAACACGGCCTGGATCTGGCCGCCGTTCGCGGCGACCTGGACGACGTGGTTGTTCGTGAGGATGTAGCCGTCGCTGCTGAGCACGAAGCCGGAGCCCTCGCCCGCCGCGGTACGGCCGGAGACCTGCAGCTCGACCACGCTCGGCGAGAGCTTCTGCGCCACCGATTCGACCGAGCCGGCGGGCGCGTTGCCGGTCTGCTGCGCGGGTTTCGGCGCGTCGAGCGCGCTCACCGACGAACCGGACCCGCCGGTGAGGTACCCGACGGTTCCGCCCGCCACGCCGCCGATCACGAGCGAGATGGCGGCGACGCTCGCGAGGAGCTTGCCCGCCGTGCCCTTCTTCTCGCGCTGCGCGGGAACGCTGTACACCGAGGTTCCCGGTGCGCCGTAAGGATTGGCCGGGGCTCCGGCGGGCGGAGTCTGCGTCCCGCCGGGGTACTGGCTGCCGTACGGCTGGCCCGCAGTGGGCTGCTGAGCGCCCGGGATCGGGCCGCTCTGGGGAGCACCAGCCGCGCCTTGGGCTGACCACGGATTCGGCGCGCCACCAGCCGGAGCAGCGCCGTACGGCGTCTCGCCGGACGGGGCAGCCCCGTAGGCACCGTACTGACCCGCAGGCGCTCCGTACGCGCCGGAAGCGTCGCCGCTCGGCGCACCGGAGCCGGGCATCCCCGCCGAGCCCTCAGCGGCCGAACCGTACGCGGCGGTCGCGCCAGTCGCGTTCGAAGCCGGCTGACCCGCGTCGCCGCCCGCCGAGGCCGGCGTGGGCTGGTTCGCGGGCTGAGCCGGTTGCGCCGGTTGAGCCGGGGGCTGCTGCCAGGCCGCCTGGCCTTCGGCGCCCGGCTGGGCACCCGGGTCCTGGCGACCCGCCGCGGAGTCGGGCACGTGGGGGTCGTTCTCGGTCATGTCCTCACCTAAGCGGCTGGGCCTGAGAGGTTCCTGAGTCGAACCTGTGTTTCGTAGATGAGTATGCCGCGAGTTCCGGTCAGCCTGCCGAACGAAGCCGCTCCGCGATCTGTTCCGGCGTGGCGTCGTTGATCCAGACCGCCATGCCCGACTCGGAGCCGGCCAGGTACTTCAGCTTGTCCTTGGCCCGCAGCACCGAGAACAGTTCCAGGTGCAGCCACGACAGCTCCCGGTCCCGCCGCACCGGAGCCTGGTGCCAGCCCGCGATGTAGGGCAGCGGCCGGTCGTACAGCGCGTCGCACCGGCGGAGCACGTCCAGGTACACGCGGGAAAAGTCGTCGCGCTCGGCGTCGGTGAGCGACGGGAGATCCGGCGTCTGCCGGTGCGGAACGATCTGGATGTGCACCGGCCAGCGCGCGGCCGGCGGCACGAAAGCCGTCCAGTGCTCGCCGGTGGCGATCACGCGCTCGCCGGATTTCTGTTCCGCCGCCAGGACGTCGCCGAGCACCGAACCGCCGTGTTCGCGCGCGACCGCCAGCATCCGCTCGGTTTTCGGCGTGACGAACGGGTAGCCGTAGATCTGGCCGTGCGGATGCGAGAGCGTGACGCCGATTTCCTCGCCGCGGTTCTCGAACGGGAAGACCTGTTCCACGCCAGGCGTCTGCGCGAGCGCGGCGGTGCGGTCGGCCCAGGCGTCCACCACGAGCCGCACCTGTTCCGGCGTCAGCCGGGAAAACGCGCCGTCGTGGTCGCTGGTGAAGCACACGACCTCGCAGCGTCCCAAGCCCGGCGCGGTCGGCACCAGACCCAATCCGTCCACAGTGGACGGTTCGCCGGTGGCCTGCTGCGAGAACGACGGGAACCGGTTCTCGAACACGACGACGTCGTAGTCGGCTTCGGGAATCTCGCTCGGCTTACCCGGACGGGTCGGGCAGAGCGGGCAGAGGTCTGCGGGCGGCTTGTACGTGCGGGTCTGGCGGTGCGCCGCCATCGCGACCCATTCGCCGGTCAGCGGGTCGCGGCGGATCTCCGAGGCCGCCGCGACCGGCGGCAGGTCCCGGGTGTCCTCGGCGAGCCGTTCGCAGTCGTCGGAGTGGTCGAAATAGATGATCTCCCGGCCGTCGGCCAGGTGCCGCACAGTGCGTTTCACGCTTCTTCTGCCTCGAGGTTCTCCGCCGTTTCGGCGATCATGAGTTCTCCGACCCGTTCCGCGAGGTCTTCCCGCGCACGGTCGTCCAGTCCGTCGTCGGTCACCACGACCTGCGCTTCTTCCAGGTCCGCGATCGTGGAAATGCCGACCGTGCCCCACTTCGTGTGGTCGGCGAGCACCACCAGCCGCCGTCCGGCCTCCACCAGCGCGCGGTCCGTTTCGCTTTCGGTGAGGTTCGGGGTGGTGAACCCGGGCCCCACCGCCATCCCGTGCACGCCGAGGAACACCAGGTCGAGGTGCAGCGTGCGCAGGCTCTGCACGGCGACCGGGCCGACCAGCGCGTCCGACGGGGTCCGCACCCCGCCGGTCAGGACCACCGTGCGGTCCGGCTGGCCCGCGTTGCGCAGCACGTCGGCGACCTGGATCGAGTTGGTGACGATGGTGAGGCCTTCGACGCCGTCGAGCGCGTGCGCGAGCGTCCAGGTGGTGGTGCCCGCGGAGAGGCCGATCGCGGTGCCCGGTTTGACGAGGGTGGCCGCCAGTTCGGCGATCGCTTCCTTCTGCGCGCGCTGCCGCACCGACTTCGCCTCAAAGCCCGGCTCGTCGGTGCTCTTGCCGACCAGCGACGTCGCGCCGCCGTAGACCTTCTCCACCAGGCCCCGGCCCGCGAGCACGTCGAGGTCACGGCGGACCGTCATGTCGGAAACGCCGAGCCTCGCGACGAGGTCACTGACCCGGACCGCACCGGTCCGGCGTGCTTCCTCGAGGATCACCGCCTGTCGCTGCCGCGCGAGCACCGCCACTCCCCAAGCACACCCATCAACTACACAAAATCCTACACGATTCAACATCAGGTGTGCGCGACGTGCAGATCGAGCGTCCCCCTGCCGGGCGACGGCCAAGCGTGGCAGATCGGATCAGGCGACCGGCGCCCCCGGTAGCCGGACGGTGAGCAGGGCACCGCCCTCGGGTGCCCGGTTGGCGTAAACCGTGCCACCGTGCCGTTCCGCGGCGTGCTGCACGATCGCCAGCCCGAGGCCGGATCCGGGCAGGGTGCGCGCCTCCGACGAGCGGTAGAAACGGTCGAACACCTTGGGCAAGTCTTCCTCGGCGATGCCCGGTCCGGAGTCCGCGACCTCCACCACCGCGGTGCCGTCGCCGAGCGGACGCAGCGTGACCCGCACCCGCGAACCCTGCGGCGAGAACTTCACCGCATTGTCCAGCAGGTTCAGCACCGCCCGCTCGAGCGAACTGTTGTCGCCGGTGAGCACCCACGGCTGCAGAGCGACCTCGAACTCGATCTCGCCCGCCCGCCGGCGCGCCCGGTCCAGCGCGCGCTCGACCACGTCCATCAGGTCGACGCGTTCGGCCTGCTCGCGCGGTTCGTCCTGGCGCGCCAGCTCCACGAGGTCGCCGATGAGCTGGGTGAGTTCGTCGAGCTGGCCGCGGATGTCGGCCTCGATGTCGGCGCGGTCCTCGTCCGGCAGCGACGGCGCGCCCGGACGGCTCGCCGACAGCAGGAGTTCCAGGTTGGTGCGCATGGAGGTGAGCGGCGTGCGCAGCTCGTGCCCGGCGTCGGCGACCAGCTGCCGCTGCCGTTCCTGCGAGTCCGCGACCGTGCCGAGCATGATGTTGAAGCTGTGCGTGAGCCGGGCGAGTTCGTCGTCGCCGCTCACCGGGATCGGACGCAGGTCACCGGTCGCGGCCACCCGCTCGGCGGCCGACGTCAAGCGGTCGACCGGGCGCAACCCGGCGCGCGCGACCGCCGTGCCCGCGCCCGCGGCCACCACGATTCCGGCACCGCCGACCAGGAACAGCACCACGGCCAGCTGGTTCAGCGCACGCATCGTCGGCGCCATCGACTGCGCCAGCACGATCGCCTGCCCGTGTCCGAGCGGCAGAGCCACCACGCGCATGCCGGTGGCCGCGTCGGTGCGCAGCGACTGGGACAGCAGTCCGGTCGCGACCCGCATCTCAGCCGGGCCCACCGGCGGCCGGGTGCCCGGCTGCGGGTAGATCAGGTCGCCGGTGACGCCGTTGAGCTGGCCGATCTGCAGGTCGGCGCTGGCCAGCAACGCACCCGGCACCTCGCGCAGCTGGTCAGTCGGCACCTGCGGCGACCGCACCGCGGCCTGCGCACGGGCGACCAGATTGTCGTCGAGCTGGGTGAGGAGGTTGCTGCGCACCACCAGGTACGCGCACAGCGAGACGAGTGCCACCGCACCCGCCACGCACGCGGCGGCGAGCAGCGTGACGCGGCCGCGCAGGGAAAACCGGCGGGTGCTCCACCGGGTGCCCCGCGGATCGGGGACCTCCCCCGCCGGCGCGGCCTGCTCGCCCGCCGGGTGATCGGTCACGGCGGGGTCTCGCGCAGGACGTACCCCACTCCACGCACCGTGTGGATCAGCCTCGGTTCGCTGTCCGCCTCCGTCTTGCGGCGCAAATAACCGACGTAGACCTCCAGCGCGTTGCCCGACGTCGGGAAGTCGTAACCCCATACTTCCTCCAGGATCCTTCCGCGGGTCAGCACGTGCTTGGGGTACGAGAGGAACAGCTCGAGCAGCGCGAACTCGGTGCGGGTGAGACTGATCTCGCGACCGCCGCGGCGGACCTCGCGAGTGCCCGGGTCCAGCGTGAGGTCGGCGAACGACAGCACCTCCGAAGTCTCGCCCTGCTGACCGTCCGGCGCGGCGCGGCGCAGCAGCGCGCGCAGCCGGGCGAGCAGTTCCTCCAGTGCGAACGGCTTGGGCAGGTAATCGTCGGCGCCGGCGTCGAGGCCGGAGACCCGGTCGGAGACGGTGTCGCGTGCGGTCAGCACGAGAATCGGCAGGTCATCGCCGGTGCTGCGGAGCCGGCGAGCCACTTCGAGCCCGTCGAGGCGCGGCATCATGACGTCGAGAACCATCGCGTCCGGACGGTTGGCGAGGATCGTCTCCAATGCCTGCGCACCATCGCTCGCCAGCTCCACGGTGTAGCCGTTGAACTCCAAAGACCGCCTGAGCGATTCACGGACGGCACGGTCGTCGTCCACTACGAGGATGCGCATGCCGTCAGTCTTACGCAGAGTGCTGAGACCCGCCTAAGAACACACGCAGAACACACAAAGAGCATCGCGGACGACTGCGGGCAGGCTGCATATTCACACTGGCCGCGGCGGGATCGCGGACGCGGAAATCACAGCGAACGCTCTTCGGGCGGCCGGGCAACCGGAGCGTTCCAGTGTCGCCAGAGCGTAAGCACCCGGATCGCGACCACGACCACGGCGGAGACGGTCGTGACCAGCCCGGCCGGGAGGCTCAGCGCATGTCCCGCCCAGACACAGACCGCGCCGGTCAGCGCGGCCATCGCGTAGATCTCCTTGCGCAGCACGAGCGGAATCTCCCGCAGCAGCAGGTCGCGGACCGCGCCGCCGCCGATGCCGCTGGTCATGCCGATCAGGCAGGCGGCGTACCCGGTCGCGCCCGCGTTGAGCGCCACCGTCGTCCCGGAGGTGGCGAACACGCCGAGCCCGACCGCGTCCGCGAGCAGCACCGCGTGCCGCAACCGGGCGACCTGCGGGTGAAAGGCGAACACCACCAGCGCCGCCGCCGCGCACACGGCCAGGTACGACCAGTTGCGCAGGGACGTCGGCGGGTGAATGCCGAGCAGCACGTCGCGCATGACCCCGCCGCCGAGCGCCGTGGTCAGGCCGACCACGACGACGCCGAACACGTCCAGCCGCGCCCGGACCGCGGCCAGCGCCCCGGACGCCGCGAACGCCACCAGCCCGAGGAACTCGAGCGCGGTCAGCAGCATGTGCTGGTTCTACTGGTCGAGGAGCCCGCCGCGGTAGGCCAGGAGCGCGGCCTGCACCCGGTTGGCCGCGCCGATCTTCGACAGCACGGCCGAGACGTATCCCTTCACCGTCGCCTCCGACAGGTGCAGCCGCCCGCCGATCTCGGCGTTCGACAGGCCCTGGCCGATCAGCGCGACGACCTCGCGTTCGCGTTCGGACAGCGAGGCCAGGAGTTTGCGCGCCGGCTGCGCGGCCCGCTGCTCGTCGCGGTGGCTCTGAACCATCCGCACGGCCACGCCCGGATCGAGGACGGCACCGCCTTTGGCCAGGTCACGCACGGCGCGCAACAGTGCCGCCGGGTCGATGTCCTTCAGCAGGAAGCCGTTGGCGCCGAGCCGCAGCGCGAGGCTGACGTACTCGTCGATGTCAAAGGTGGTGAGCATGGCGACGGTGGGCGGATCGGGCAGCGCGAGAATGGCCCGAAGTGCGCGAATGCCGTCGTCGGGGGCGCGCATCTTGATGTCGAGCAGCGCGACGTCCGGGTGATAACGACGGGCGACCTCGACCGCCGATCTGCCGTCGCTTGCCTCGCCCACGATCTCGATGTCCGCGGCCCCGGACATCATGGCGCGCAGCCCCGACCGAACTAGTTCCTCGTCGTCGGCGAACATGAGCTTGATCAACGAAGCCCTCCGGCAGACCGTGGGTTGGAGGCGGCTCCCCGCACCCGTTACGGAAGATTACCTACTGTTGTTCACGGTTTCGAAACCAGACACGACCAGGTGACTCGACTGGTCCACCGGAGCGGCCGAGAACAGGACCCAACCCGGTTGCAGGTCACCCACTTGAGTGAGTTCATGAGGTGGGTCTCACCGGGTTGCGTAACCGATCCAGACGGCCGGGGTCCGCTGTCCGGGTGTTCACCGAACTTCTCGGACGGAGTACCGCGATCACGAAAATCGGAAGGCTCTAGAGTCTGCGCGGTAACTGCCCTGGGGAGGAGCAGCCGTGACCGATACCGACGAGCAGCCGGCCAAGAAGGACGACCAGCCGAAGAAGAGCGGCTGGAGCGAAGGCCACAAGTGGATCGCTGCCATCGCCGCGCTGATCACCGCTGTGGCCGGGATCTTCATCGGACGATCGAGTGCACCGGAACCGAAAGCTGCACCGCCAGTGACGGTGACCCAGCCGCCGGGGACCGCGCCGCCGGCGGGCACGGTCACCGTGACCGCAACAGTCCCGGCTGCGGAGACGAACTCAGCCGCACCGGTGAACGGCGGTGCCGGGGTGTACTCGTCCGAGGAGATCGAGTGGGGAAGTTTCAACCTCGACTTCCGGACGCCGACCTACTTGGCGGACAAGTACATCTCGCCGGGCTACAGCAACAACCTCGTGGCAATGGGCGACGCGGCCAAGCTCGCGGCATGGCAGACAGACTCGATTCCGGGCAAGGCCGAGTGCGCTTCGGCAGTCGCCGAGCGCGGCGACAACCGCACGGGAGCCTTGGTCAAGGGAAACATCGTCTGCGGCAAAACCGCCGAGAACCGGATCTTCCGCATCGAGGTGCTCGGCGTCAGCGAGCGTGTGACGAGCAAAGTCGTGGTCTGGGATAAGTAGGAACGGAGCCCACGAGGCCGGTCCGGCCACATCTTCGCCAACCCGGAGTCGAAGTAGGGGGCTATCCGGCGGTGATTTCCGCGATCACCTCAGCCGGCGACGGCAGCACCGCGATCTCGGCGGCGATCGCCCGCGCCCGCTGGCGGTATCGCTCGCCTTGGAGGATCTCCGAGACCGCACCCGAGATCTCAGCTGCCGTGTGCGCGGCGAGCGAAGCACCCGAAGCGGCGGCGCGGTCGGCGTTGATGGGCTGGTCCGCGCCCTGCGGCCACACGACCATCGGGAGTCCGTGCGCCAGCGCGCCCACGATCGTGCCGATTCCTCCGGCGCTGACGACCAAATCGGCTTTCGCGAGCAGCTGGTCCAGCGGCACGAAGGGCACGTACCGCACCTGAGCCGAGTCGGCTGGCAACTCCTCGGGGACAGCGTCCGCATCGGAGAGCCGCAACGCTGAGCCGAGCGTCGCGATCACGTTGGCTCCAGTGCTGGCCACCGCCGCGACGGTTGCGGAGAGTGTCGCTGGAGCGGAGAAAATCGTGCCGAGGGTGACCAGAACGGTCGGCTTGTCGAAGGCGGGGAGATCCACCGACACTTCCTTCGGCCGCCGGTGCGCCTGCGGCCGGACGGCGCGTACCGGGAGGTCCGACGACCAGTCCGGGTCCTGCAGTGGCGGCGGACACGGGTCGAGGTAGCTGGACGCCGGGACCCGGCGCAGCTTCAGTCGCTCGTAGCGGATGTCCGCGGCGCGGTTGATTTCCTCGGCGATCACCGAGGGAAGTGCCGGGCCGATTCCTGCCTGGTGCCAAGCGATCCCGAGGCGCGCGGCGACGAGCGGGCCGATCGCGTCGAACGGTTCGGCCAGTACGACGTCCGGAGACCAGGCGGCAGCTTGCGCGATGCTGTCGTCAAGACCGAGGTCGACGCGGGCACCGCCGAAGATCTCGCCGATGACCGGCGGGGTCGGATGAAAGACGTCGGCTCCGGTGCGGTGGGCCGCTTCCGCCGAGAATTCTCCGGGCAGTGCGCCTGCTTCGAGGTACGCGACCTCCGGCGGGAGTTCTTCGCGGACGGTATCCCGGAATCCGCCGCTCGACAGCAGCCCGACGGCGTGGCCGGCGTCCACCGCGGCTTGCATGAGCGGGACCAGCGGCAGGATGTGGCCGAAGGCGGGAGTCGCGCTGAACAACAGTTTCATAGGAAATCCTCGGCGGGTTGCAGCGGTCGGCGCGGGGTGGCACCAGCAATACCAGCGCCAGCAACGGAGTGCCGATTGTGGCGACCGGCCGCTGCGGCGCGCTCGCGATGACCTGGGTCACAGCCGACACGGCTCCGGGTTGACCGTGCCGCAACGGCATAGTTTCGACTGGAGTCCGTCCGGCCGCGCACGCGCGAGATCGCCGAGCTGGCCGGCACCAGTCTGCGCGCGGTGCGGCACTATCACGAGGTCGGCCTGCTCGCCGAGCCGGAACGCCTCGCCAACGGGTACAAGCAGTACGGCGTTGTCCACCTGGTCCGGCTGCTACGCATCAAACGCCTTGTCGGCCTGGGGTTTTCCCTCACATAGATCGCCGACCCCGGCAAGCGACGACCATCCTGCGGAAGCCCTGCGCACCCTCGACGCCGAACTCGCCACGGCAGCCGGCCGCCCGATGACCGAGGCGGACCGTTCGTTCGTCACCGTCATGAGCCGCGTGCTCGGCCCCAAGGGCATGACCGTCTACGCCGACTTCGTGCAGAACCCGACCGCCGACCCAGCCGGCGAGGACTTCGAAACCCTGCCGCCGGACGCTGACGAAACGACCCGCGCCGACGTGGCCGAGCGCATGTTTCCATACCTGCACTCGATGTACCGGGAGCATCCGGGATTGACCACGCTTGGCGAGGACGCGCCGCGCGGCAAGAAGTACGCCCGCGAGACCCGGCGCAGTTGGACGTGTTGCGGCGGCTCAGCGAGACGATCCGCAGTGCCTCTCCTGAGCCGAGTTGACGGTGCCGATCAGTGCGCCACACCGTCGCGCAGCGCGGTGAACAGTCGTTCGAGACGAGCGCGGTGATCCTTCGCCACCGCCTTGTCCGACTCACCCTCGACGCGGCGGCGGGCGGTTTCCACCAGCACCGCGCTGTAGCCAGCAATGAAGAACGCCGCGAGCAACACCCCGTCCCCATCGAAGTCCGGGTCTTGGGATAGCTCGTCGGCCAGCGTGGTCTGCAGTTCGGCACCGATGGCTCGCGCACGGGCGATCAGCGCGGGTGACCCGGCGATCGTCCGGAAGAACGGTACCGAACGGACGCTGAGCCCGGAGAGTGGCGCGCGCTCGTCGAAGACACGAAAAGCCATGTCCTGCAAGGAAGTCAGGACATCGACGTCCGGCGCGCGGTCACGGACGGCGGCGCGCAGCAGGTCGGTGGCATCGGCAGCTCGGTCGAGGAAGAGGTCTTCCTTGCGCGCGAAGTGATTGAAGACCGTCACGCTGGAGACGCCAGCTTCGCGCGCGACCTCGGCGACCGTGACGGCTTCGTATCCGCGCTCCAGGAACAGCCGGTTCGCCACCTCCAGGATCCGGGCGCGGGTCTGCGGGCCTCCTCTTTCGCTGGTTCGGGGCATCGGATCCCACTTCCTTGTGTGACTAAATTTAGTTGGTTAAGATAGTAGCAGCCGAGGGGAGTCCAGACATGAGCGAGCACCCGTTTCCCGCACCGTCCACCGTCAGTGAGCAGGCGCGGGCCTGGCTGGCCTTCGACGTCGGCGAGCTGGCGTATCCAGCCGCCGACGACACCGGCGGCTGGCTCGCGATGGCTGCCCAGGCGAACCAGTCGACGGCCCGGCGGTTCCCGATTGCCGATCTGCCGGTGACCGTCGAAGAGTTCGAGGCCGATGCGGCCGTCGGGTACGCCGCAAAGCCGCACGGGGCGGACGACGGGGCGGTCTTTCTGTGGATGCATCCGGGCGGCCTCCTAGTCGGCGGCGGCGAGGCGTGCCGGGCGACGACTGCCCGGACCGCGTTGTCGACGGGCATGCTCGTGTGGGGTGTGGACTATCGACTGCCGCCCCTGCATCCGTATCCGGCCGCGTTGGACGATGCGATGTCGGTGTACCGGCGTGCGCTGCGGGAGCGCGATCCGTCGCAGGTGTACGTCGGCGGTGACTCTGCGGGCGGGAACATCGCTGCCGCGCTTCTGTTGCGCGCCAAGGATGCCGGGCTGCCGATGCCCGCCGCACTGGTGCTCAACACTCCGCAGATCGACCTGACCGAATCTGGCGACACCTTCCAGACTCTCAACGGCGTCGACAACGTCCTCCGCAGTTTGGCTCCGACGAACGCCCTTTACGCGGCCGGTGCCGACCTGCAGGATCCTTACCTGTCCCCGATTTTCGGTGATGTTTCCGGCTTTCCGCCCACCTTCCTCAAGAGCGGCACCCGTGATTTGTTCCTGTCCAACACGGTTCGGATGCATCGGAAGCTGCGCGCCGCGGGCGTAGCGGCGGAGTTGCATGTGTTCGAGGCGATGCCGCATGGCGGGTTCGGCGGCGATACCCCGGAGGACTTGGACGCGGCCGCGGAACAGCGGCGCTTTCTCGCCCAGCACTGAGAAAACCGTTTGCCCTCGGGCGGTTCTGCTCGCTATTGCTAGGGCGAGCAGACGGAGAGGCAATGACGGACGAACGGAAGACCTTCGAGATCAGGGTCGGCGTTTACGCGACCGAGAATCAGGCGCGGGAGCTGGTCGAGCAGATCAAACTGCTGCTCTGCCCCGAACCCGAGCACGCCTCGCCCTGCCCGGTTCCGTGGGCGATCGGCCTGCTGTCCGACGACATCAGCTATCCAGACCTCGAACAGCAGTATCTGATCGAACGCGGGCTCGGCGCCGAGTAAACCGCGGCGATGCCGTCCGGTTATCGCCGGATAGCGAACCAGTCTTGGACGCCGGTCGCGCGGGGCGGCGAAACTTGAGGCATGGTCACAGTCACTCGCCACCCTCCCCATTCTGGTACCCGTCCAGCAGCAGTTTCGTAGTCAGCTCAATGTGCTCGCGGAGCGCTTCGACGGTTCCGGGGACGTCGCGTTCGATGGCGCGGTCGCAGATCAGCCGGTGCTCCGCGGCGACATCCCGGTGGCTGTCTTCGGCCGACGCGCGGGCCCAGCACCGGTAGACCTCGGCCGACTCGCGCAGTTGGGTCGCGACCGCGCGCAGGTGCTGATTGGGGCAGCCCTCCAGTAAGACCTGATGGAAGCGGGCGTGCGCGGTCAGCCAGCGCTCGTTGATCACATCCGATTCGTCGGCGAACGCGGTCCGGGCGAGGTTGTGGTGCGCCGCGAGCAGGTCGGACTCCCACTCGATGGTGCCGTGCGCCACGGATTCGCTGACCACGTGCGTCTCGACGACGACGCGCGCCTCGGTGAGGTCGCGCAAAGTGTCCGGGGTGACGTCGACGACCCGGAAGCCTTGCTGGGGCGCGAAAGTGGCGAGCCCCTGGCCCACGAGGCGGGGAAGCGCCTCGCGCAAGACGCCGCTGCTCGCGTCGTAGTCGCCCTTGAGCGCTTCGACCCGCAGCCGTGATCCGGGCGCGTGCCGGCCGTTGAGGATGTCAGCGCGAAGACGCAGGTAGACGTCCTCGACGCGGGTCGTGCTGCGAGCGCCAGTCATGTCGAAGATCGTACCCGATCGCGCGTTCCCGAAGAAATATCGAGATTTATTTGACTTGTCGAGATTCGCCGGTGTTCACTGGCCGGGACGCAGCGGAAGGACGCGGAGCATGAAAACGACGACACGGGCGGGCCGGATGTGCCTGGTGCTCGGTGACAACATGGTCGGCGAAAAGGTGGTCGACGTCGAAGGGGCGAGCGGCGGGCGGTTCCCGGCTGATCCGCTCGCGGTTTTCGAGCGCTGGACCGAGTTCGAGGAGTGGGGGCGAACGGCGGTCGACGGGCCGTCCGCGCCCGAGGGGCGGGCGGGGAGCCCGTCGCCAGCGCCGCGGCAGGTCTTCGCGATCGGATTGAACTACCGTGAGCACGCGCGGGAAGCGGGGCTCGACCTGCCGGAATCGCCCGCCACCTTCACCAAGTTCGGCACCTCTCTCACCGGCCCGGACACCCGGCTGAGGCTGCCGAGCGAGTTTGTCGACTGGGAAGCGGAACTGGTGGTCGTGATCGGCCGCCGGGCCGAGAAGACGGCGGCCGAGGACGCCTGGCTCCACGTGGCGGGATTGACCGTGGGGCAGGACTTTTCCGAACGGGTCGTGCAGGCGGCCGGGCCGGTTCCGCAGTTCTCGCTCGGCAAGTCGTTCCCCGGGTTCGCGCCGACCGGGCCGGTGCTGGTGACCGCCGACGAGTTCGCCGACCCGGACGATCTCGCGATCGAGTGCCTCGTCAACGGGGAGAGCGTGCAGAAGGCGCGCACCTCGTCCCTGGTGTTCCCGGTCGGCGAACTAATCGCCCGGCTGTCGGCGGTGTGCCCGCTGCTGCCCGGCGACCTGATCTTCACCGGTACGCCCTCCGGCGTCGGGCATTCGCGGTCGCCACGGCGATACCTGCGGCCCGCCGACGAAGTGATCACCCGGATCGAGGGTATCGGACAGCTACGGCAGATCTGCGTCGCCGGATGAAAGGGGTACTTCCATGGCACTGCACAGGCTTAAGTCGCTGACCGTCGGTGTGCCGGACGTCGCGGGCACCGCTGGCTACTACGCCGACTTCGGGCTCACGCAGCTTGCGCCGGGCCGCTTCGCCACGGTCGAGGGCGGGGAGCAGTTCGTCCTCAAACAGTCGCCGGTCCGCCGGTTGTTGAGCATGACCGTCGCGGTCGACGACGAGGACGACCTCGGCCGGATCGCCGCGAACCTGGACCGGCTGGGCATTCCGGTGCACCGCGGCGCGGAGACCCTGCGGTCCAGGGAACCAGTCGCGGACATCGCGGTCGAAGCGGTCGTCACGCCGCGGCTGGTGCGCACGCCGGTACCGGCGACGCCCTACAACGGCCCTGGCCGCCTCGACCGCGCCGGCACCCGGGCGCCCGTGCTGTCCCGGACCAGCCCGGTGCGGCCGCTCACGCTCGGGCACGCCGTGATCGGGACGCTCGACCAGGCAGCGACCCAGAGGTTTTTCACCGACGGGATCGGGTTCAAGATCAGCGACGTCGTCCCCGGCCGGGCCGCGTTCCTGCGGTGCTCGACCGATCATCACAACCTGCTCGTACAGCAGGCTCCGCTCAATTTCCTGCACCACACCTCGTGGCAGGTGTCCGATGTGGACGATGTCGGCCGGGGAGCGATGCGCATGCTCGACGGGCATCCGGAACGCCACGTCTGGGGGCTGGGCCGCCACCACATCGGGTCGAATTTCTTCTGGTACCTCAAGGATCCCGCCGGGAACTTCGCCGAGTACTACTCCGACATGGACGCCATCGTCGACGACCAGCTCTGGACGCCGCGGTCGTTCGAAGGCCTCCAATCGCTCTACGAATGGGGACCGCCGCCTCCGCCCTCGTTCATCAACCCGGAGGACCTGGCGGCGCACATGACCGGTGCACACGCGGAAGCCTGACGGAAAGGCAATCACCTTGCGGTTAATCGCCATGGAGGAGGCCTTCGCGCTTCCCGAACTGCAGGCCGGATGCCCAGTGCCCAAGACCGAAACCGCCGCGCGGTGGGTCGAGGACTGGGGAAAGCGGCTGTGCGACTACACGACCTACCGGCTGCCGGAAATGGACGAGCACGGCATTGCGGTCCAGGTGCTTTCCCTTACCGCGCCCGGTATCCAGGGCCTCGCCGACGCGGGCCAGGCGGTGACCGACGCCCGGATCGCCAACGACCGCTTGGCCGAGGTGATCGCCACGCACCCGAATCGGTTCCTCGGTCTGGCCGCGTTGCCGCTCCAGGACCCGGAGGCCGCGGTAGCGGAACTACACCGCGCCGTCGGCACACTCGGGCTCAGCGGGGCGCTGGTCAACGACCACACCAACGGCGCCTACCTCGACGATCCGCGCTACGAACCGGTGTGGTCGGCGCTCGCGGAACTGAAGGTGCCGCTGTATCTGCATCCGGGCGCTCCCCCGGCGGAACCGTGGCGGGTGCTCGATGGCCGCCCCGAACTGCGTGGTCCATTGTGGAGCTGGGCGGCCGAGACGAGCGGGCACGCTCTCCGGCTGGTATTCGGCGGCGTCTTCGATCGGCATCCCGGTGCCACCGTCATCCTGGGCCATCTCGGCGAGTTCTTGCCGTTTCAGCTGGCTCGGCTTGATTCACGCTACGCCCGGCAGGAACACCAGCCGCTCAAGCGGAAGCCGTCGGAATACTTCGGCGAAAATATTCTGGTCACCACCAGCGGCGTTTGTTCCCCGGCCGCTCTCGCCGGTGCGGTACTGGCCATCGGCGCCGACGCGATCATGTTCGCCGTCGACTATCCGTTCGAAGACACCGCCGAGGCCGTCCGGTTTCTCGAACAGGCACCGATCAGCGACCGCGACCGGGCGAAGATCGGCCACGGCAACGCCGAACGAGTGCTGCGGCTGTCGAAGGAAAACCCGTGAGGTCGATGCCGTGGCGAGCCATCGCGATCGGGTTGGCCGTCATGACGCTGGAAGGGTACGACCTCGTCGCTTTCGGCGCGACGACACCATTGCTGCTCCGGTACCAGCCGTGGCATCTTTCGCTGACCGAAGTGGGCACGTTGGGCAGCCTCACCCCGGTAGGCATGCTTTTCGGCGCGCTGCTGGTCGGACCGATCACTGACCGATACGGACGACGCCGAACCACTCTGCTCAGCCTCGCGGTCGTCTCGCTGGGCATGTTCGCTTGCGCGGTCGCGCCCAACCCGGAACTGTTCGGAGCCAGCAGGCTTGTCGTCGGACTGGGCGTAGGAGCGGTCTACCCAGCGATGGGGCCGCTGATTTTCGAGCTCGCGCCGCCGAAACGGAAGAACCTCAGCTCCGCGATCGTCCAATGTGGAGTGACTGTCGGCGGCTCGCTGGCTGCCGTCGTGGCCGCGGTTTTCCTGCACGGCGACGGCTTCCGGCTGGAATATCTCGTCGGCGGAGCCTTCGGACTGGTGCTGGTGCCGATGACTTACCGCTGGCTGCCCGAATCACCGGAATACCAGCGAGAGCCGACGGGTGCCCGCGGTTTGCGTGTCGTGCTGCGGCCGCCGTATACCGGAACAACGGTGCTGTTCTGCGCCATGGTGATCTGTTCGTTCTTGCTCATTTTCGGGATCAACACCTGGTTGCCGCAGTTGATGCAGGTCGCGCGCTATCCGCTGGATTCCTCGCTGATGTTTCTCACGTTGCTCAACGTCGGCGCTACTGCCGGCGGCCTCGCGATCGCGGTGCTCGCCGACCGGGTGGGGTCGAAAGTACCCATTATCGTGTGTTTCGTCGTCGCAGCGGGTGCGATGGCTGCCTTGAGCATCCGGTCGCCGTTGGTCGTGCTCTCCGTGATCGTCCTGATCGGCGGCGCGGGCGCGTTCGGCGTGCAGGGATTGATCAATGTATACCTCGCGCGCACCTATCCGGCGCAGGCCAGGGCCAGCGCGATCGGGGTCGCGCTGGGAATCGGCCGGATCGGCGCGATCGCCGGCCCGGTGCTTGGCGGCTGGGTCCTCGCCGCCGGGTTCGCTCCACAGTGGAATTTTCTTCTCTTCGCGGTACCGGCACTGTTCGGGGCGATCCTCGCCGTCGCCGTCGGCGGATTGCGCCGGGCCGCGGAAACACCCATGTCGCAGCCGGTCGAAGAACCGGCTTGAGCAGAGGGAACGGTTATGGACACTTACGACGTCGCGGTCGTGGGATGCGGTCCGGTCGGATTGGCTCTCGCGCGGTTGCTCAGCGCGAAAGGGCTTCGGGTCGCTGCCATCGATCCGAACCGGATCGTCTGCCATCATCCGCGAGCAACCCATCTCGACGACGAATCGATGCGCACGCTCCAAACCCTGGGCGCGGCCGATCTCGAACAGCGGTTCCTGCGCCAGACTGGCTGGACGCTGCGGCTGCCGGACGGAACCCCGTTTCTCGAATTCGCGCACGCCCGGGAAGAATCCGGCCAAGGCTGGCGTACGGATTACCAGTTCCACCAGCCGGATTTCGAGTCCCAGCTGCGCGGCCTGCTCGCCAGCGACCCGAACGTCGACCTGTGGTTCGGCTGGTCGGTCACCGCGATCGTCCAGGACGCGGAGGCGGTCCGCCTCACCCTCACCGACCGGAATCAGGTCAAGACGCTGAAAGCGGCTTACACCGTGGGTTCCGACGGGGCGAATTCGTTCGTCCGGCAGCTGATGGGCGCCGAAGTCGAAGACCTGGAGGGCACCCAGCGTTCGCTCATCGTCGATGTCCATCCGTTCCGGCATCCTCCGGCGCTTCCGGCGGAGTCCGGATTCATTCTGTGCGAGGGACAGCGCCCGATCACCTACGTACCGATCTTTCCTCCGATGCTGCGGTTCGAATTCATGCTCCTCGACGAGGACGACGCCGCCGAACTGGAACGCCCGCAGGCGGTGTACGACGCGCTCAGCCGCTGGATCGAACCGGGCAGCTACCGCATCATGCGAGCCGACACCTACGAATGGCACGCGCGGCTCGTGCACGGCTGGCGTTCGGGACGGCTGCTCCTCGCCGGCGACGCCGCGCACGAGATGCCGCCGATGCTCGGCCAGGGCATGTGTTCCGGCCTCCGCGACGCGGCGAACCTCGCATGGAAACTCGCCGCCGTCGTCAAGGGAACCAGCTCCGACAGCCTCCTCGACACCTACGAAAGCGAGCGCGCCCCGCACGTTCGCCCGTATATCGCCGAATCCGCCCGGCAGGCCAACCTCATCGAGTCCTTCGGCATCGGCGAGACGCACCCGGAACTGTCGGAACCCCAGACACTCGAACCATTCCGACCTCCGCTCGGCCCCGGCCTGACCGAGGAACCCGGCGACGCCGTCGGCAAGCTCAGCCCCCAACCCCGGGCCGCCGATGGCACGCGGCTTGACGACGTGACCGGATACAACTTCGTCGTCGTAGGAAAACACGTGGTGTCAGCGGAAACCGCGGAGCTGTGGCAACGGCTGGAGGTCGCCGTGGTGACGGACGCGGGCCCAGCGGTCGACGATTGGCTGGCCGCGAACTCGGCCACTGCGGCGATCATCCGCCCGGACCGCTACGCGTTCGCCCTGGCCGCCGATGCGGCGGACCTCGAGACGGCGACGAAGGAACTCGCACAGCGCATGGAGGTGCGCGCATGAAGCCCTATCGCAGCGGGATGGTCTGGGGCGAGGGGCCGCGCTGGCACGAACGCGCGCTGTGGCTGTCTGATACGCAAGGCAGTCGACTGTGGACGGACCAGGACGGAAGCTGGACTGCCACCAAGCTGGACTCGCCTTCCAACGGTCTGTGGTTCTTGCCCGACGGCAGGCTCGTCGCGGCCATGATGCACGAGAACCGCATTGGCGTCTGGACTGGTAAACAGTTCGTCACCCATGCCGATCTCAATGCCGTGGCCACCGGTCCACTCGGCGACCTCGTCGGTGACGCACAGGGCAATCTGTACGTCGACGACGTCGGTTTCGCCGCCGGTGAAGCACCTCGGCCCGGCCGGCTGCTGCGAGTCGCTATCAATGGTTCAGTCACCGTCGCCGGCGAGAACCTCAGCTTTCCCAACGGTCTCGCCTTTATCGACGACGGTCGCACCCTGATCATCGCCGAGACCGCGGCTCAACGGCTGACGGCCTTCACCGTCGGCGCGGACGGCACGCTGACCGACCGGCGTCTTTACGCCGACCTCGCCGATCTGGTCGGGCCCGACGCTCGTCCCGACGGAATCTGGGCAGTACCAGAAGGAATCTGGGTGGCGACCACTACCGGACACGCGGTCGTCCTGATCCGGGACAACACCGTGCGCACCAAGATCGACACCGGTGATGAGTTCCCCATCGCGTGCTGCTCCGCCGACGGGAACCGGCTGTTCGTCACCCTCGCCGACACTGGCGGGCGACCGCTGTTCGAAGCCCTCGCGGCCAAGGCGGTGCAGACGACGGTCGTGGAATGGGAGGGCGAATGACCGGCCGGATTCCCGCGGAAGAAGCGCGGATCACCGATTTCGCCCGGTATGCCTCGGCCCGTACCGGACGCGAGCTGGCCGGCGAGTACCGGACGCTGTGGGAATGGTCGGTGGAGGATCTCGACGGTTTCTGGTCGGCCGTGTGGGACTACTTTGGACTGCCCATGCGCCCGGAAGGACAACCCGCGCTGGCGACCGAGGCGATGCCGGGCAGCGTCTGGTTCCCCGGGAGCACGCTGAACTACGCGGCCGAGGTGTTCCGTGGCCGGGACGATGCCGCCACCGCGGTGGTCGCCGTGACCGAGGAGGCCGATCCGGTCGAGCTGAGCTGGGGCGAGTTGCGCCGTCAGGTCGGCTCCGTCGCGGCGGCCCTGACCGACCTCGGGGTGTCGGCCGGCGACCGGGTGGTGGGGTACCTGCCCAATTCAGCTGAGGCCATCGTGGCGTTCCTGGCCACCGCGAGTCTCGGTGCGATCTGGGCTGGATGCGGCCTGGACTACGTCGGGTCGGCAGCGCTGGCGCGATTCGCGCAGCTTGAGCCGGCGGTGCTGATCACCGCCACGCAGTCCCAGCACGGTGGCCGCGTCGTCGAGCGCGGTGCCGATGTGGCAGCCCTGCGCGCCGGACTGTCCACTTTGGTCGCTACAGTGGCGGTCGGCGACGCGAACTCAGCGCCCGGCGCGATCCCCTGGTCGTCAATCACTGGCGGCGACGACGCGCTGGCTCCAGTCTCAGTCCCTTTTGGACATCCGTTGTGGGTGCTGTTCTCCTCCGGAACCACTGGCCGTCCTAAAGGGATAGTGCACGACCACGGCGGCGTCGTCCTTGAGCAACTGAAGCATTCCGCCTTTCATCAGAACCTGCGGACCGGCGACCGGATTCTCTGGTACACCACGCCGAGTTGGATGTTGTGGAACTCCCTCGTCGGTGCCCTGTTGGTCGGAGCGACGGCGGTCTGCTACGACGGCAGTCCGACCTTCCGCCGCCCTGATGCGTTGTGGCAGTTGGCCGACCGCCTTCGGGTCACCACGCTGGGCACCAGTCCCGGCTACCTGGCGTCCTGCCGCAAAGCCGATGTCCGGCTGGGGGACCACGACCTGAGTGCGTTGGTGCGGCTCGGCGTCACCGGGTCGGCTTTTCCGGCTGACCTGCACCGCTGGGCCGAGCAAGAACTCGGGCCGCGCGTCCAGATCGTTTCCAGCAGCGGCGGGACGGACGTCGTCACCGCTTTCGCGAGCGCGGCACCGACGACGCCGGTGTGGCCGGGCGAGTTGTCGGTCCCGTGCCTCGGGGTCGCGCTCAATGCGGTGGACCAGGATGGAAAACCCGTCCGCGGGACAGTCGGGGAGCTGGTCGTGCGGCGTCCGATGCCGTCCATGCCAGTGCGATTCTGGAACGACCCCGGCGACCTCCGGTACCGGGCCGCGTATTTCGACACGTTCCCGGCGATGTGGCGACACGGCGATTGGACGACCATCACCGACCGCGGCTCGGTGATCATCCACGG
Source organism: Amycolatopsis silviterrae (assembly GCF_042684085.1). Classification (NCBI taxonomy): domain Bacteria; kingdom Bacillati; phylum Actinomycetota; class Actinomycetes; order Pseudonocardiales; family Pseudonocardiaceae; genus Amycolatopsis; species Amycolatopsis silviterrae. The sequence continues at coordinate 150,522 of NZ_JBHUKS010000003.1, read as the reverse complement.
CCGTTCGGACGCGACGCTGAACCGGCACGGCGTGCGGATGGGAAGCGGCGATATTTACGGGCCGGTCGAGGAGCTTCCGGAGGTTCAGGAGGCCTTGGTCGTAGGTGTCGAGGAGGGCTCCGGTGGGTATTGGATGCCGTTGTTCGTCACTATGGCCGACGGGGTTGCCCTCGATGACGCGTTGCGGCAACGGATCCGGGCGGCAATTCGCCGAGGCGCGTCGGCGCGGCATGTTCCGGACGAGATCATCGCGGTGCCGGGAATTCCGCATACTCGCACGGGGAAGAAGCTGGAGGTCCCGGTGAAGCGGCTGTTGCTCGGGGATGATCCGGATGCCGTGGTCGATCCGGGCAGCGTTGACCGACCGGACTTGCTTAGCTGGTACCGGCAGTTCGGCTTGGCCCGAAAGGGACTGGGGTGCGATGCGCCCAGATCTTCCGCAAAGCCCCCTCCGGATACGGAACCGTCAACCGCGCCCGCTGATTGACCGGCGACGCACACCCGCCCGGGGTCGCCGCCGAAACGGGAAATGGTGCGCTGCACCCATTCCCGCCCGCCAGCGGCCCGTCACAGCCCCCTCGGCCGTCCGGACCGCTGGCGGCATCGTTCCGATCATTCTCGCGCCCCCGACGGTTTCAAGTCAAGTGTATTATGTCCACTGTATTGAAACGAGCGAAAGGGCTGGCGTGCCGAAGAAGGTCGACCACCGCGAGCGCCGGGAAGAGATCGCCCGCGCGCTGTGGCGGGTGGTGGAGCAGCAGGGCTGGAACCGGGCGACAATGCGCGAGGTCGCCCGCGAGGCGGGGGCCTCCCTCGGGCAGGTGCAGCACTACTTTTCGACCCGGACGGCGATGCTCACGTTCGCGATGGAGTTCGCCGCTGAGCACACTTCGCACCGGGTCGCCGAGGGCCTCGCCGGCGTCGCACACCCTCGGGACGTGCTGCGCGTGACGCTCGCCGAGATGCTGCCGCTGCGCCCCGACTCCCGCGCGACGAGCCGGATGAACGCCGCGTACGTCCTCGAAGCCCTGCACGACCCGGAGTTGCACACACGACTGCGCGACGAACTACGCGAGAAGCGTGCGATCGTCGAGCACCTGATCCGGCAAGCCATCGCCGACGGGCACATTCCCGCGGACCGCGACCCAGCGGTCGAGACGAACCTCGTCCTCTCGCTGACCGGGCTGACGACGCTGCTTGAGCTGGACGTGATTGAGCCCAGTGCCGCGCTCGCGGCTATCGATCAGCATCTGGACCGGCTGTTTGTCCGGCCGCCCCGATCAGGCAGTGCTGCACGAGCGGACCGAACCGGCTGACCAGCTCGTCGACCGGCGAAGACGCGATCGGCTCGATCCGCACGACGTACCGCGCCACGGTGAGCCCCAGCAATTGGACGTTGACCATGCCCGCCCGGTCCGCGGCGTCCGGAGTGTCGAGGAGCTTCGCCAATCGCTGGGTGATTTCGCGGTCGACGTACTCGCGAATGAGAGTGTCGGATTGGTCCTCGGCCGGGGCCGACCGGGTGAACATCGCGAGCGGGGTTCGGCCGGAGGCGTCCAGGTTCTCCAGGAGTGTCCGGACGATGCGCTCGCCGAGGCCGTCGAGCCCGCCGGCGAAAACCGCGTCGATGGCCGGCGGGAGCTGCGCGGACATCTCGATCGCGGCGGCGAAAAGACGCTGCTTGTTGCCGAAGAAGTAGAACACCATCGCGGGATCGACGCCCGCCTCGGCCGCGACCGCGCGCACCGTCGTGCCGCCGTAGCCGTGCTCCCGGAACAGCGCGCGGGCTGCGTCCAGGATTCGCTGTTTGCTCTCCGCCCCGGTTCGCCAGCGTCCGGGGCGCGCACTCTGTTCTGCCATGACGCCGGTGAGTCTAGCCGAGCTTTCTTCATCGTTGGTGGAGTTTCGCACGGAGTCGCGCTAGCCTGAACTTCATCAGCGATGAAGAAACAGGGGGCCGGGATGAAAGTGATCGTGATCGGCGCAGGTCTGGGCGGGCTGACGCTCGCGCAAGGGCTGCGCCAGGCGGGGATCGACGTCGCCGTGTACGAGCGAGACGGCGCAATGGGGCGCGCGCAAGGCGTCAGCTTGCATGTCGACGACCGAGGCGCTTCCGCGTTGCGCGGATGCCTGCCGTCGGCACACGCCGCGATGATCGACGCCACGATGGGCGGGCTACGCACGCAGACGCTTTCAGTGTCCGAAGTGGACGGATCGCTCGCCGTTGTCGACGGCCAGCCATCTGCCGCACGACCCGGACGGCAGACCCATCGTCCCTTGCTGCGGGCGGTATTGCTGACCGACTTGGAGGACGCGGTCCACTTTGGAGCGGAGTTCACGCGGTTCGAGCGACAAGCGGACGGCACGGTCAAGGTGTGGTGCGCCGACGACCGCACGGACACGGCGGACGTCCTGGTCGGCGCGGACGGGATCGGCTCGGCGGTCCGCCGTCAGTACCTGCCGCAGGCGCGCGTGGTCGATTCGGGGCAGCGCATGCTCATGGGTGCCACTCCGTTGCGGTCTGCGGCCGGATTGCCCGACCTGATCGGCCACAACCCCGCCGTCGCACGGGTGCGCGACAAGACAATGGTGCTGGGCGCGCTGCGGTTCACCTCGCCGCCAGCCGTGGCGCGGCAACGGTTGCTGCCCGCCTTGAGCCACAGTGTGGTCGCCTCGGTCGAGGACTATCTGATGTGGGCTTTGCCGACCACGCAGGAACCACCGGACTTGCCGCCCGTCTTGCGCCGGGTCGTCGATGACGCGTGGCCGGAAATGACGTCCACGCTGCGCATCGGGACGATCCCGCCAGTACCTGCCTGGCCCGCCAGCCCAGTGACGGTCCTCGGCGACGCGATCCACCTGGCACGCGGTTTCGGCGGCAACCTCGCGATGCAGGACGCACACCGCCTCCGCGACGCACTAATCGAGGCGGACCGCGGCCGGGTCGATCTGATCGAGGCGATCAACGCCTACGAAGACACGATGCGCGCCTCCGCACCGGTGCCGGTCAAGGCGAGCGCATGAGCTTCTCCCTCCTGACCGAGAAGTCGTTGTCGTTGTTCGCCGCGATGGGCGGCTGGCGCACGGTCGCCGAAGGGGTCGCTTCGCGGGTGCTGTTCCTGATCACCTACTTGGCGACCGGTCAGGTATCGACCTCCGCGCTGGTAGCAGTCGGCGGCGTGGTGGTTTTCGCCGCGATCCGGGTCTTCACCGACCGGAAGTACTGGCAGCCGGCGATCGGGCTGGCCATCGTGGGAGTTTCGGCTTTGCTGGCCGGGAGCACCGGAAACGCGGTCGACTTCTACCTGCCGGCCGTGCTCACCCAAGCAGTCGGGGGCGCGGTGTTCCTGCTGTCGATCCTGGTGCGATTGCCGGTGCTCGGACTAGTGCTGGGCGCGGCCCGCGGCGAACGCTTCAGCTGGCGGCGGGACCCGGCACAGCGTCGGCGTTACCAACTGTGTACGGCGATCTTCTTGGCGAAGTACGTCCTAGCCACGGCGGCGTTGCTGCCGTTGTACCTGACCGCGCAGGTGACCCCGCTCGGCATCGCCGCGACTTTGCTGGGCGGCGCGCCCGCGATGGGCGTGTGCGGCTATCTGTGCTGGCGGGTTCTGCGCACCCAAGGAGCGCCAGTTCGCCGAATCGCTTAAGCAACTACTTCCCAAAGATGCGACCGCAGCGACGAACAGCAGACAGGACAGATTTCACCCGGCGATTCGTGATCAGGAACCAGCCGAACGGCGGCCAGGCGTGCGCTCGCCACAGCAACGCTGACTACAGCAGAGCTATGGCAACAGGTGAAGCGATCAGCCAACAGCGACATATCGAACGAGCGGCACCGCGACCACGCCCAGCAACGGCTTAGCGTAGCGAGTCGCGTTGCGCGCAACTTCCAAGACTGGCCAACCTCACCTGATCGACCGCAAGGGTTTGCCCGTCTCCGTCACGACCCAGAAATCCCACCCATTCCGATTCGGGTTAATGCCGGGCTTGTATGCCTCGACCACCGCGATGGCAGCACTGCTGGGCCGGTTGAACGACTTGCCAACCAGCACACCTGTGGTGATGTCAATGCGCATAGTGTCGCGGTCGTATACCCCTTCAACGCGTTGGCCCGCGTAGATGACGTGAACATCCACGTTGCCGTCGAGCCGCGGCCCGCCACTTGCCTGCCGGCTTGCCCTGGCGAACTCCTCGAGGAGACGTTTGACGACATCGCCCTCCGTTGTCCTCCAGGCAGCCGCGAGCAACTCGATCCGCTCATGCACGGCGTCGGCCACGATGATGGAACCCATGAATCCTACCTTCAGTAGAAATAGCACTATTTGACAGCAAAGTATCCTACCAGCATACTAGCTGCACCGCCTGCGACCGGCAGGGGTCGCAACGAACACTCGGAGGTGCAGCCGTGGAGACACCCGCGCACGCGATTCGGCACCCCACCAACCGAATCGACCTGCTCGCGCTGGCTGTCGCACATGGGCGGCCGGTACGGCTACACGCCCTGCGGACTACCGCGAGCTGGCACCTCGAACTGCATCGAGTTCACGTGCCAGCGAAAAACCTGCGCGCAAGCGAACGCCTGGCGCATGTTCTAGGCGAAGTCGTCGGCCCGCAGGGTCGTGCCGTCAGCGCGGCGCGAGCAGCCGACAGCCTTCGTTCGAGCCTCGTTGCCGGCTCCAGCAAGGAGTTCCAAATACCTGGCGAGGTGGACGACTGAGATGGGAGTCGTGCTCCTTGGACTGGCCGGCAGCAGTGCCGTGACGGCGATCGCGTGGATGGTGGTGCGCCTCGCCGATGCCCGCACGTTGAAGCAGATGATGTTCAAGTCGATCGAGGACTGCCCTCCGGCGAAGCGCCCGGCCACCATCGAGGCGGTTAGTCAACTGGCCAGCCAAATGTCACGTGAACGCCCTTTGACAGGGACGGGACACATCTCCGGCAGACGACACGCAAAATAGCCGCTCCGCAGTGGTTCAAGTCAGACCTGCCGAAACCTCCCCGACCAGCGCGCTGAACCCGTTCGACTTGTCTCCGAGCAACTGACGAAGGCCGGACCTGACGCAGTTCCCGGCAAAGAGCCCAGATTGAGAGTGTCAGCGTGATCGAGAACAACACACCGCAGCCAGTGTCACGACCACGGCCCCGAGAGCCGCGCATCACAGTCGAAGGACTGCGCCGTGGGCCGCCACAGGACCGGACATCGACGCGGACCTCGTCGTGATGTGCCCCCGGCAGGATTCGAACCTGCGACACCGGCTTTAGGAGAGCCGTGCTCTATCCCCTGAGCTACGAGGGCCTTAACGCGCTGCAGCCTACATCCTAGCGGTGACCCGGGCCGGGTCTGCGGCTGGTGAAGTCAGGTACGCCAGTGCCATCTCCGCCGCCTCCTCGGCCCAGCTCGGCCACGACTGGTCATCCGGCCAGAAGCGGCAGGTCGCGGCTCGGTGGATGCAGGCTCCGATGATCGTCCGGGCCGCCATTTCGAGACCGGCGGGCTCGGTCAGGTACGGCGCGGCGGCTTCCCGGAGTGCGGCCTGGATCTCGGACAGCGCGGACAGGCCGCGGTCTCGGCCGTCGGAGCGTTGGGCGTCCAACAGCTCAGGGAAGATCCGGTCGTGCTCGGCGAAGGTACGCGCGAGGGCGGCTACGAAGGCGGTGAACGTCGAGCGGAGGCCGGGGGACGCCGAGGTGAGGGCATCTCGGACGCTGGTTTCCAGCTGGGTCAGCAGCTGATCCTTGACCGCGTACAGCAGCTGCTCCTTGCCATCGAAGCGGCGGTAGATCGTGCCCACCGACATCCCCGCCCGCGCGGCGACCTCGGCGACGGTGAACGAGTCCAGGCCTTGCTCTGCCAGCACCTGTTCGGCGGCGGTCAGCACCTTCTGCAGCGAAGCCCGGCTGCGCGCTTGTTGCGGCGGGCGGAAGCCCTCGCTGTTCTGACTCACCTGGCGCACGTTACCCGACCCAGATGCGAATGGTAATTTTGGTTCGCATTCAGGGAGGGGCCATGGTCAGCATCGAGGTACGCGGTGCCTACGTCGACTTTCCGATCTTCGACGCCAAGGCGCGGTCGCTGAAGAAGCGGGTGCTCGGGAAGGTCGGTGGGAGGATCGGCACGGGGGCGAGGGTGCCGGTGATCGAGGCGTTGCGGGACGTGTCGTTCCGGCTTGACGAGGGCGCGCGGGTCGGGCTCGTGGGGCACAACGGGGCCGGCAAGTCCACTTTGCTGCGGTTGCTGTCCGGGATTTACGAGCCGACCCGGGGCTTCCGGCGGGTGACGGGGCGGGTCGCGCCGGTGTTCGATCTTGGGGTTGGGCTGGATCCAGAGGTGTCGGGACGGGAGAACATCCTGATCCAGGGTCTGTTTCTCGGGATGAGCCGCAGGCAGATGGCGAAGCGGGTCGAGGAGATCGCGGAGTTCACCGAGCTTGGCGACTATCTGCAGCTGCCCTTGCGCACATATTCGGCCGGCATGCGGGTGCGGCTCGCGCTCGGGGTGGTGACGACGATCGATCCGGAGATCCTGTTGCTCGACGAGGGGCTCGGCGCGGTCGACGCGGCGTTTCTGGCCAAGGCGCGCGATCGGCTCAAGGATCTCGTGCAGCGGTCTGGGATTCTGGTGTTCGCGAATCACTCCGACGAACTGCTCGCGGAGTTTTGCGATACCGCGCTGTGGATGGATGAGGGGCAAGTAAAGCAGCAGGGGGCATTGTCCGAAATCCTTGCTGCGTATAGCGGGAAGCCGGCGACGACGAGCCTTACTCGAAACGCTGCCGGTGCGCCGTAGCGAACTCGCGGAGGCTCCGTGGCCGTTGGCCGGTGACGTCTTCGACGGTGGAAGTCACGGTTTCCGCGCCGCCGTCCAGGTATACGTTGCACACCTCGACCAGTGCCTTGGCGTGGAACGACGACATACCAGCCTCGGCCAGCGAGGAAAGGGCTTGCTCGTTGGACATTCCCCGGTACGCGATCGGACGGCCGAGTACCTCGGACAGCACCGTCGCGGCCTCTTCGTACGTCAGGGCTTCCGGGCCGGAAAGGGCGTACGCCTTGCTCTCGTGACCGTCTTCAGTCAGTGCGCGGAACGCCACGCGGGCGATGTCTTCGGCGTCCACAAACGCGATCCGGGCGCGGATCAGCGGGCTGGCGAAGAAATTCCCGGACCGGATCGTTTCGGCCCAGTTTCCGGAGAAGGCTTGCAGGTAGAAGTTCGCTCGCAGGAAAGTCCAGGACAGCGGCGACGTTTCCAGCATTCGTTCGACCGGGCGGTGCAGCCGGGCGATCGGCGTGAGTTCCTCGTCCGCCCGCCAGAGGGATTGCTTGACCACGTGCGAGACCCCGGCCGACACCGCGGCTTCGACCACATTGGACTCATTGCCGGTCTGGCCCGGGCTCATCGCGCCCAGCAGGAACACCTTCGACACCCCGGCCAGCGCCGGTTGCACGGTGGCCGGATCGGACATTTCGACGGTGACCGCGTCGATGCCGTCCGCGGCGGCTTTCCTTGTCTTCTCCAGGGAATGGTAGGCGGCGCGGAACGGCACCCCGGCCGCGCGCAGCTGGGTGACCAGCGCCGAACCCACATTGCCGCTCGCACCCGTCACCAGGATCATGCGCCCCACCTTCGTATGTAAGACGAGGCAGTCTAGTGGATCAGCCGTTCGCCTGGGCTGATTCCGCTTGAGCCCGGCGCCGCACCAGCTCCTCGACCGCCGACGGCAGCGTGGTGTCGAAGTCGATCAGTTTCGCCCAGGTCGGGGTGACGACGATGCGGACCATGCCCTCGGCGTAGAGGGAGCGGATTTCCGCCTCCCATTCGACCCGCTGCTCGGGCGTGATCTCGTAGGAACCGTTCATTTCGAGGAACTCGTCCGGAATCCCGTCGACGTAGTCCAGTTCGGCACGGCCGCGGATGAGCAGGATCTTCGGCGGGTGCACCTCGGTGTCGATGGTGAGCGCGACCATCGGATTCGCCCGCAGCGCCGCCAGTTTCGCCGAGTTCTTGGTGGTGCACAGGACCACCTCGGCGCCGTTCCAGCTGAACGAGATCGGGATGCTGCGCGGCGTGCCGTCCTTCGCGACGTAGGCCAGCCGGGTCAGGTCGCGGGCGAGCAGTTCTTGGCTGAGCGGGCGGTTCAGGACTTCGGCGATCCGCTGCGGTTCCATCTCGGTCTCCTTCGCGTGGTGCGGTCAGGTGCTGCGGGGACGGAGCGCGGACGGCGTTCTCGACATTCTCCCGACGGTGAGCTGAGTCACACTGATAATTAAAACACTTGTACAACCGCTTGACAGTTATCCGACGGGTGGCGTTGAGTGCCCCTTGATGCCTGGAAACGCGGGGAGGTGCGGGCGATGCGCGATACGAGCCCAGGGCGAAGTACGCCTCCCGGCCCCGGATCGTCCCTGCTTTCCGGCATCTCCGGCTGATCCTGGAAAAACGGGCGTCGCGGGTGCCTCGATCGGCTCAGCCCAGGGTCGAGAGGAGTGTTCGGCATGACCACCGACACCGTCGTCCGCATCGACCGGCGCACCACCGCGGTCCTCGACGAGGAGCACGTCGGCGACATTCGCGGTGTACTCGGCACCATCGAAGCGGGCGATTCCGCGCCGCGGACCGGTCTCAGCGCCAAGTTCAAGACTCTGCTCGCGATCGTCGGGCCGGGGTTAATCGTGCTCTCGGTGCTCGACCTGCTCCTGCTCAACGCGTTGACCCTGGTCACCGAGTTCATCGGCATCACGATGGCGACGCGCTGCCTCGGCCTGCCGACGGTGCCGTCAGTCGCGCTGGCCGCGGCCGTCATCATCGGAGCCGCGTTCACCGGCAGCTTCCGGCGGTTCGAGCGGATCGCGATTTTCTTCTGCCTCGGGTCGCTGACGCTGATCCCGGTGTACGTGTTCGCGCATCCGGCGGGCATGCTCGGCGGCCCGGTGCCGACCATGCCCGCGGGGCCGGGTGGGATGGCGGAGCTGATGTTGCTGGTCCTCGCGATCGTCGGGGCGTTCGCTGCATCGTGGGGCGTGGCGTGCGAAGGGGTTCTACGCGGGTCTCGTCGCGCTGTCGGCCGCCAGTGGTGGCCGCGTCCTCACGGCTGGGTACGCGCTGCGCGCGTATCTGCTCCTGGCGATGGCACTCGCCATCGTGAAGCTCATCCAACTGGCGTTAGGTTAACTCTGCGTGAGATTGCTTCTCAGCGTGCACACAGGGAGTGTGCACAACAGTGGGAAACCATGACGCCCCGGCACCGGAAGGTTCGATGACCTACCCCCACGACAGACGTGCCGCCGCGTCCCGGGCCGCGGCGGCACGCGCCGTCGCCGCCCGCGCCGCGGCCCGGCGGCGACAGATCATCGGCCGGCTCGCGCTGGCCATCGCGGCCGGCTTGACGCTCTCGCTGACCGGCTACGGCTGGGCGGCTTACCAGGGCGTCGTGTCCGGGCTGCAAGTGTCCGACGTGCTCGACGGGGAGTCGACCTCCAGCGGCGGCGACACCAACATCCTCATCATGGGTCTCGATTCCCGGCTCGACGAAAACGGCAATCCGCTGCCGAAGGACATCTACAACGCACTGCACGCCGGGGATCAGCAGGACGGCGGCTACAACGCCAATGTGCTGATGCTGCTGCACGTCCCCGGCAACGGCGGCAAGGCGACGTCGATCTCGATTCCGCGCGACGATTACGTTCCGCTGGCGGGCTGTCCGGACAACGTGTGCAAGGGCAAGATCAAGCAGGCCTACGGGCTGGCTTTCGACGAAAAGGCCAAACAGCTCGTTTCGCAGCACGTCACCAAAGCCCAGCGCGAGCAGCAGGCGCGGGACGCGGGCCGCCGGGCGGAAATCGACACCGTGCGGAAATTCCTCGGCGATGTCCCGATCGACCATTTCGTCGAGGTCACCCTGGTGGCGTTTCTGGAAATCGCACAGGTCGTCCAGCCGATCACGGTGTGCCTCAACGAGGACACTCAGGACAGTTACTCGGGGGCGAACTTCCACGCCGGCCAACAGGAGATTTCCGCCGAGCAGGCTGTCGCGTTCGTCCGGCAGCGCCGGGACTACGTGCACCCGGGGCTCAACTTCACCGACCTCGACCGCGAACGCAGGCAGCAGGCGTTCATCTCTTCGCTGGCCTATCAGCTCAAACAGGGCGGGGCCTTCACGGATCCGGCGAAGCTCCAGGGGATTCTGGACGTCGCGAAACAGAACACCGCGGTCGACAGTTCACTGGACCTGCTCGCGCTCGCGAAACAGGCAACCAGCCTGACCGGCGGAAACGTCCGTTTCGTGACTCTTCCCATCGACCATTTCGGCAAGAGCACATCCGGCGAAGACGTCAACTTTGTCAATACCGCGCAAATCCAGTCGACCGTCGCGCAACTGCTCAGCGACGCCCCGATGCCGAGCCCAGCCGCCTACGTGACACCGATCTCGCACGGAACCAGCAACACGCCCTCCGATCCGCCGGTTTTGAGCGGAGGCGGAATCCCTTGTGTGAAATAACTTCAGCGGACGGCCCGCGCGCCTCAAAGTCCTATCCGGACGGATAAGGCACAATCGGCCCGGCGCGTTCTTTTCCCGCGCCGAACAATTCGGCGGACGGCGGGTGCGCGAGTGGGTACGACACGGAACAGACGAAGCCGGGTTCCGGTCGCGATCGTCGGCTGGCTGTCGCGGCCGCTGGCGTCGTTCCACCTCGTGCTCGCGCTGTGCGGTCTGCTCACCCTGCTCGGCGTGATCATGGTGCTGTCGGCGTCGTCGGCACAGCCGGGCGGGGTGTACAGCACCTTCCAGAAGCACGTCATTTTCGTCCTCATCGGCCTGGTCGCACTGTGGGCCGGGCTGCGGATTCCGTTGCGCCGGATCAGATCCCTCTCGCCGATGCTGATGCTCGTCACGCTGGCACTGCTCGCGCTGGTGCTCAGCCCGCTCGGCGCGAAGGTCAACGGCGCGCAGCGGTGGTTCGCACTCGGTCCGCTGACGCTGCAGCCGGTCGAGGTCGCGAAGGTCGCGTTGACGTTGTGGGGCGCGCACATTCTCGTGGTGAAGGCCCGGCTGCTGCACCATTGGCGACATCTGCTGGTGCCGTTGGTGCCGGTAGCGCTGCTGATGTTCGCGCTCGTGATGGCGCAGCCGAACCTCAGCGGGACGATCTCGCTCGGCATCGTGCTGCTGTCGCTGCTGTGGTTCTCCGGCGCGCCGGGGCGGCTTTTCGGCGCGCTGCTGGCCGGCGGCGTGGCCGGGTTCGTGGTGCTCGCACTGGTCGCGGACTACCGGCTCGCGCGCGTGTTGTCGTTCCTCTCCCCCGACGCGGACACCTCCGGCGCCGGGTATCAGGCGGTGCAGGCGCAGTACGCGCTCGCCGAGGGCGGGTTGTTCGGCGTCGGGCTCGGACAGGGCGCGTCGAAGTGGAAGTACCTGCCGAACGTGCAGAACGACTTCATTTTCGCGCTGATCGGCGAGGAACTCGGGTTCCTGGGCTGCGCGGTCGTGCTGCTGCTGTTCGGCGGGCTCGCGCTGGTGGGCCTGCGGATCGCGACGCGCAACCTCGACCCGTGGATCCGCATCGTCGCCGCGACGATCACCGTGCTGCTGGTGGCGCAGGCGGCGGTCAACATCGGGTACGTGGTGAACGCGCTGCCGGTCACCGGCGTGACGCTGCCGCTGGTGTCGTACGGCGGGACGTCGTTGATCGTGACGATGTTCCTGTTCGGCGTGCTCGCCAGCTGCGCCCGGCACGAACCGGCGGCGGTGGCAGACCTGAATCATCTTGGCCCGGGCAAGATCGGCCGGATTCTGCGGCTGCCGGTGCCGGAGCCGTATCGACCGGTGCGGACGCCGGGGAAAACCGCTCGGGCGCGGCGGCCGGAGCCGGCACCCAAACGCCGGAGGACGCCACAGCTGGCGGAGGGACAGCGCACGAAACGCTAGAAGTCCGTGAGGGGAACCCTCATAGACGCTGATTCCCTCAGGGTGGCCCTCACGGACTTCCGCAACGCCCATCGGGGTCGTCGGCAGGCGGTTTCACCGCTTCGGCCAATGCCACGAAGGCTGGTCGAGCCGCCCCTGCCCGGCCACCACCGTCGCGCCGAATTCCTTTTCCAGTTCCAGTACCGAGGCGTCCTCCAGGAACCGCACCAGCAGCTGCGAATGCGAGACCACCAGCAGTTGCGTCGTCTTCGCCGCGGCGGTGATCAGCGCGGCCAGCGCCGGCAGGAGGTCTGGGTGCAGGCTCGTTTCCGGCTCGTTCAGGACCAGCAGCTCAGGCGGCCGCGGGCTGAGCAGGGCAGCGGCCCACAGCAGGTAGCGCAGGGTGCCGTCGGAGAGTTCGGCTGCGCTCAGCGGGCGGAGCAGGCCGTGCTGGTGGAAACGGAGGTCGAAGCGGCCGTCGGTGGTGACTACCTCGACCGATGAGCCGGGGAAGGCGTCGTCGATCGCGGTGGCTAGGGCGGCGGCGTCGGTGGATTCCTGGATGGTGCGCAGGGCCGCGGCCAGGTCGCTGCCGTCGTGGTCGAGGGCCCACGTGCGGGTGCCGATGCGGCTTTGCCGCGCGGGAGCGTCGGCGTCGGTGCGGAAGTGGTCGTAGAACCGCCACGCGCGGACTCGGACGCGCACGATCAGCAGTTCCGGGCACAGGCGCGGGTCGGCGAACTCGCTCAGCATGCTGTCGGTCAGGGCGATCGAGTGGCCGCTCTCGGCCCAGCGGCCGGACTCGTCTCGGATGCGGACTCTCGTGCCGGAGCGGTCGGCCAGGAGTGCGGAAGGGCGCAGGACCGGGCCGTGCCAGACGCATTCACGTTTGTATTCGGGGTCGAGGTTGAAGGCGGTTTCTGCGGGGACCGGCAGGCCGAAGTCCAGTGCGTAGCCGAATTCGTCGCCGGCGTAGCCGAGTCGCAGGCCGACTGCTTTGGTCCGCTGCAACGGCTGCACCGGAGTCCGGCCCTCGCGGACAGACCGGCTGATGGTCTCCGGACCGGCCCACAGCGTTGACGGCAGGCCTCCTTCCCCGGCGAGGGCGGCGACCGCGCCGTTGCGGCCGGCGTCGGCGAGCAGCCGCAGCGCGCGGTACAGGCTGGACTTGCCGGTGCCGTTCGCCCCGACGATCACGGTGAGCTGCGACAACGGCAGCACCAGGTCGCGCAGCGAGCGATAGTTCTGAATCGCCAGGGTGGTCAGCATGGCACCTCCGAAGGCAGGTCGAAGCGGGGGAACAGCTCGGGGGCGAGGAACCAGGTGACGGTGCGGATCCGGTCGCCCCACGGTGCCAGGACGAGGATTCCGGCGGGATGGGCGGTGGTTCCGCCGGGTTCGGTGAGGTAGCAGGCGAAGGCGGGGTGGGTGTTGGCGCGCGTCGGCAGCAGGCGGAACCGACGGGTGCCGCGCCATTCGCCGAACCTGGTGAGGAACTCGGCGACGGCTTCCCGGCCGACGTATTCGTGTGGTGCGGGCGGCATGGCGAGCCAGCCGTCGTCGGTCAGGAGCGCGACCACGCCTTCGACGTCTCCCGCGCTGAACGCGTCCGCGAAACGCTGCGCGATCTCTCGTTCCCGCGGTGCTGGCGGAGCGGGTTCGACGGTCTGGCGCACCTGGGCTCGGGCGCGTTGCAGAGCGCCTTTGACCGCGGTGGCGCTGGTGTCCAGCAGGTCGGCGACCTCGGCGGTGGAGTAGTCGAGGACGTCCCGGAGCACGAGGACAGCGGCTTGACGCGGCGGGAGTTTCTGCAGCGCCGCGACGAACGCCAGCTCAAAGGTCTCCTTGGCGCCGTAGTGGGCGGCGGGGTCTGGCGCGGGCTGCAGCCAGGTCACCTCGGTGCGGCGGGTGGGCTCGGTCGGGGTGAACGGCGGCGACGGTTCGGCGGGAATGCGACGGCCGGCGTCGCGGAGAGCGTTGAGGCAGCGGTTGGTGGCGATGCGGTACAGCCAGGCGCGCACCGAGGCGCGGCCGGCGTAACCGTCCAGGCCGCACCAGGCGGCGAGGAGCGTCTCTTGCAGCAGGTCTTCGGCGTCGGTGAGGGAGCCGAGGATGCGGTAACAGTGCACCTGCAGCTCGTGCCGGTAGGGGTCGACCAGCTCGCGGAAGGCGTGCTCGTCTCCGGCGCGAGCACGGTCGAGGATGTCCTGGGCCACCTTTCGCATCCTGCCACCGTTCCGTTTCCGGGGCGGGCGGTGTCTCTACCGGTGACCCCCTGAGAAAGGCGAAACGATGAACCCTGTCGACGATCTGGCCGCTGTCCTCGAATCCACCGGCGAGCTGGTCGCTGGCGTGTCGCGTTGGGACGCGCCGACGCCGTGCCCGGAGTGGACTGTCCGCGAGCTGGTGAACCACCTGGTCCTCGGGCATCGGCTGTTCACCGGAGCGCTGCGCGGCGAGGCGGGTGGCTCGCTGGACCCGCGTGCTGCCGACGTGCTCGGCGACGATCCGGTCGCCGCTTATCGGGAGGCGGTTGCCGGGCTGCTCGCGGCGTTCCGGCAGCCGGGGGCGTTGGAGCGGGTGGTCGAGGTCCCAGCCGGGACGGTTCCGGGGATCGTCGCGGTGCACCTGCGGATCGTCGAGGAACTCGTGCACGGCTGGGACCTCGCCCGTGCGACTGGACAGGAACCGAAGTTCGAGGATTCCTTAGTGGAGCGGGAAATCGCGTTCAGCACGGCGAAACTTGGTGATCTGCCGCCGGAGCGGAGCCCGTTCGCGCCGCCGGTGCCGGTCGCCGAGAGTGCGCCGCCGTTGGACCGGCTGGTCGCGTTGCTCGGACGGTCGTCGAGTTAACCGACCCGGAATTCCAGCAGACCGCGCTGGTCGGTCAACGGTCCCGCCGATTCCAGCTTCAGGCCCGCGGACTCGGCCAGGGTGCGAAATTCCTCCACCCGTCGCTCGCGGCCTCCGAAATGGACCAGCATGACCATGTCCATTTCGGTGCGCGCGCGAATACCGCTGACCGCTTCGATGGCAAGAATCCGCCCGGACGCGCCCGCCGCCTCCGCACACCGTTCCAGGATGCGGCGGGCGTTCTCGTCGTCCCAGTTGTGCAGGATGTCTACCAGGACATAGGCATCCGCCCCGGCGGGGAGCGGGTCGAAGAAGCTGCCGCCGTGCACCGTGACCCGGTCCAGTCCGCGTGCGGCGAAGGCGGCGCGGGCTTCGGTCGCGGTTGGTTCGAGATCGATCAGATGCGCGCGCAATTTCGGATTGGCTTCGAGAATCGCGGCGAGCAAGTCTCCCCGGCCGCCGCCGACGTCGACCACCGTGTCGAAAGCGGACCAGTCGATTCCGGTGACCACCTGCGGGATCTCCGTGCGGAAGCGAGTGCTCATCTGCTGGTCGAAGGACTGGCGCAAATGCGGTTGTTCGGAAAGGTCCGCCCAGAAATCCTTGCCGTATCGGCGGGAGTAGGCGGCTTCGCCAGTCCGGATACTGTGCGCCAGTTCGACGAAGGCGAGTTCGGCGCGACCGGCGGCGCGGTCCAGGTGCAGGAGGTTGGCGACGCCGTTTTCGTTGTCCGCACAGAGATTCGCGCCGTAGGCGGTGGTCAGATAGCCGTCGTCGGTGCGTTCGACCACGCCGAGGGCGGTCAGGTGGCCGAGCAGGACGTCGAGCGCGATCGGTGAGAGGTCCAGTTCAGCGGCGACGTCGTCGACGGTGCCGGGGGCGCGCAGCCGGTCGGGCAGGCCCAGCGTGACCGCGACTCGCAAGGCCATCGGGGTCGCCAGGCTGGCGGCGCGGAGGAGGTGGTTCACGTCATCACTCACGTGACTCCACTTTGCCAGCCTGGTCAACGGTTTTTCCTGGCCAGATGGCGGTCTCGGCGAATTCGGCGAAGCTGCGGGGCGGACGGCCGAGCGCGCGGTGGACACCGTCGGAAACGTGTGCGTCGCGGCCTTCGCGGAGCGGTTCGAGGACGTCGGCGAAGATCTCGGCTTCCGCGTGCGGCAGGCCTTGGTTGACCAATTCCGCAATGTAGTCCTTAGTAGACAGTGGAACGTAGCGGATCTCGCGGCCGGTTACTGCGGAAATCGTGGCGACCGCCTCGGCCAGCGAGACGGCGAGCGGGCCGGAGAGTTCGTAGGTCTGACCCGTGTGGCCGTCTTCAGTCAGCGCGGCGACGACCACCGAGGCGATATCTGCGGCATCCACAAAGGTCGCCGCGCCGTCGCCGGCGGGCAGGCGTAGCTCACCAGCGGCGATGGCGTCGGCGAAGAATCCTTCGCTGAAGTTTTGCGCGAACCAGCCGGGGCGGCTGATCGTCCACTCCAGACCGCTTTCCCGCACGGCCGCCTCGCTGTCCGCGATCCCGTCGCGCATTCCGGTGCGGTCGCGGACGTAGTCCGGGTCGTCGATGCCGCGTCCGGAGGCCAGCACTATCCGCCGCACGCCGTGCTTCTTGGCCTGCTCGACGAAAGGGCGCACGAGATTGGTGCCGTCGAGTTGCACGACGTATGCCGCGCGGACGCCCTCCAGCGCGGCGTCCCAGGTGCTGGCGTCGGTCCAGTCGAAGGGATGCTCGCCGGATCGTGCGGCCGCGCGGACAGGATGCCCGGCGGCGCGCAGCCGGGCGACGACACGGCGGCCGGACTTGCCGGTCGCGCCGGTGACCAGGATCGGGGGTTCAGCCATGCGCCCAGTCAACTGCCGGACCGCCGGCCGGGCCATGGTTGAAAAGCTCGCCTCGATGTCTCTGCGGATAGGCTGGCCGGGTGGACGCGGTAGCGGAATTGCTCGCGGACGTCCGGGCGCGCGGCGCGGTCTTCCGGCAGACGAACCTGCCGTCGCCGTGGGCATTGCGGGTCGCGACCGGGACGCTGACCCTGGCCCGGATGCTGCGTGGAGAAGCGTGGATCGTGCCCGACGGTCTCGCGCCAGTCCAGATCGGCGCGAACGACGTCGCGATCGTCCGCGGCGACGTGCCGTACGTGGTGGCCGACGACCCAGCCGCAATACCAACGCGCACCATCACGGACGCCGACTACTGTCCGCCGCCCACCGACGGTCGCACCTGCGGAAACCCGGCCGAGAACGCCGCCGTACTGCTGAGCGGAGCGTTCGAAAGCCGAGAACAGCCCAGCGGCCGGTTGCTGCGGGCGCTGCCCGAGGTACTGGTCGTACCGGCCGGCAGCCCGCACCTGCCGGCCGAAACGTTCGCCGACGAAGTCGGGAAAGACCAGCCAGGACAACAGCAGATCCTTGACCGGATGCTGGACTTGATGCTGGTTTCCGCACTGCGCACCTGGTTCGACACCGCCCCGGTACCGACCGACCCCGTGGTGAGCGCCGCCCTGAACCGCATCCACGACGATCCTGCCCACGCCTGGACAGTCGCGGAACTGGCGGCCGAGGCAGGTGTGTCACGGGCAGCGCTCACCCGTCGGTTCGCCACGCAGGTCGGCGAACCGCCGATGTCCTACCTGGCCGGCTGGCGCATCTCACTGGCCGCGGAACTGCTCCGCACCACTGAGTACACAGTGGACACCATTGCGCGAAAAGTAGGCTACGCCAACGCTTTCGCGCTCAGCGTAGCCTTCAAACGCCGACGCGGCACCCGGCCGAGCGAGCACCGCGCCAGTCACAGAAGCTCGGTCTGATACTGAGCCGCGAGCGCCTGTGCCCGCTGGCCCCGCTCGGCCTTCTCCGCGTCGGTCAGCCGCGGCGGCGTCGAATCGATGCTCGGCACCGGATCCGCGACCTGCCGGAAGAATTCCTCCTGCCCGGCCGGGGTGCACATGCAGTACATCCGGGCGGGCCGGTCGGAGATGTTGCGGAAGAAGTGCGGCGCGTTGGCCGGGATGTTCACCGTTTCGCCAGCGTGCACGCTCGTTTCCTCGCCGCGGAAGGTGAACCGCAGCTCGCCTTCGAGCAGGGTGAACATCTCCTCGAAGTCGTGCCGGTGCGGTGGCGGGCCGCCGCCGGGCGGGATCCGCATGTCGAGGAGGCAGTAGCGGCCGTCGGTCTGGTCGCCGGACACCAGGATCGTGTAGACGTCGCCGGCCAGCGCGAGGTGCGCCCCGTCGTCCGGGCGGGCGACGGTGAGCCGGCGGCGCGGATCGTCCGGGGGAAGAGAGGTCATCCGATTCTCCCTGCGAGGCAACGAAATCCGAACGCGGACACCGTGGCAGAAATCCGGAACATTTCGTCCGCTTATTCAGAATAGCCTAGTCTGGCGGACAGTGTCCAGGCACCGCGAGGAGAACCGATGTCCCGTCCGCGCAAGGTCCGCAAGGACGCGGAGGCCAACCGCGAACGTCTGCTCGCCGCGGCCGCCGCGGCGATGCTCCGCGAGGGCAGGCACGTCCCGCTGGCCACGATCGCGGCCGAGGCCAGCCTCGGCATCGGCACGCTCTACCGCAGCTACCCCGACCGCGACGCGTTGCTGCAGGCGCTGGAACACCGCGCGTACGGCCTGCTCAACAGCCTCCTCGACCAGATCGAGGCCAGCGACGACGGCACCGGCCTCGACGCGGTCGCCCGCTATCTCGAAGGCACCGTGGAGATCGCCGACCAGCTGGTGCTGCCGCTGCACGGCGCTCCCCCGCTCGTCACCCCCGAGGCCGTGACGGCCCGAAAGTCGATTTACCGACGGCTCGAGTTCTTCCTCGCGACCGGCCGCGCGGACGGCAGCATCCGCGGCCCGGTCAACGCCACCGACCTCATCGCGTTCAGCACCCTGCTGACGCAGCCGAAGGCGTCCGTCCTCGACTGGGCCCACCTGGCGAGACGGCAGATCGGGCACTTTCTCAACGGGATCGCGACCGCGGGACCGGTGGAAGTGCCTGGTCCGGCCGTCGAGCGCGGCGACGTCGAGGCGGCCTTCGAGGCGCGGGCGAACAGTTAGAAGGTCTTCCGAACGATCGGCCATGTTACCGTCGGGCGTCGTCAAGGAGGTGGGGATGCCCGCAGCAGGCACCCGCAAGCCGATGCGCGAACGGTTCCGCGAGCAGGTCCGCGAGGAGGTCAAAGCCGCCGCGCTCGACCAGCTCGCGGCCGGCGGCGCGCAAGCGATCTCCATCAACGCGATCGCCAAACAGCTCGGGGTGTCCGGACCGGCGCTGTACCGCTACTTCTCCAGCCGGGACGAGCTGCTGACCGTCCTCGTCATCGACGCGTACAACGACCTCCACGAAGCCATGGCGCACGCCCTCGACACCGAAGCGCCCGACGCGGAAGCCCGGATCCGGCTGCTGGCCGCCGCGTACCGGGCCTGGGCACAGGAAGAACCGCATCGGTACGAATTGCTGTTCAAGGCCCCGTTCCCGGGGTACGACGCACACGCCGAACCGCTCGCCGACGCGGCCCGGTCGCTGATGGGCGTGGTGCTGGGAGTGCTGCACCACGTCGCTTCCGGCACCACGGAAAAGCCGTCCGCGTACCAGAACGACGAGGTGCTCGAAGCCCGGTCCGCGAACACCGAGAACCACCAGCTGGCGGTCGCGTTGTGGTCGCGGCTGCACGGCTTTGTCAGCCTGGAAATCGGCGGCGGCTTCACCGCGATGGGCCTCGACGCCGACGCGCTGTTCGAGACCGAAGTACAGGTCCTGACCGACCGGGTACGCCGCGCCTCGTAGTCACCGGCGGGACGCGCGCGGCTTCGCCCCCAGCGCCACCGCCAGCACGGCTCCCGCCACCATGCACGCGCCGACCACCCACAGGCCGGTCCGCTGCGTGCCGGTCAGATCGCGCAGCCAGCCCGTCACATACGGCGCGACGAACCCGCTCAGGTTGCCCAGCGCGTTGATCAACGCGATCCCGGCCGCCGCCGCGGTGCCGGACAGGAAGTTCGACGGCAGCGCCCAGAACGTCGGCAGCGCCGCGCACACGCCCACCGCGCAGATGGTCACGGCAGTCATGGTGGCGTAAGGGTTTCCGAGATACAGCGCGACCGGGATCGCCGCGCCGCCGACGAGCATCGGCAGCGCGACGTGCCACGTCCGTTCCCCGGTCCGGTCGCCGTGGCGCGCCCACGGGATCATCACCAGCGCCCCCGCGACGTACGGGATCGCGTTCACCAAACCCGCCTGCAGCACGGTCAGCTTCGTGCCGAACTCCTCGCCGAACCCGGCGATGATCGTCGGCAGGAAGAAGCCCAGCGCGTACAGGCCGTAGACGACCGCGAAGTACACGAACGCCAGCCCGAGGATCCGCGGATGCGTGAGCGCTTTCCGCAGCGGCCAGTGGTGTTCGGCTTCGGTGGCGCGGCGTTCCGCGTCGAGTTCGCTGGTGAGCCAGTCGCGTTCCTCCGCCGACAGCCACTTCGCGGTTTCCGGCCGGTCGCTCAGGAAGAACCACGTGACGACCGCCAGCAGGATCGCCGGAACACCCTCCACCAGGAACATGAACCGCCAGCCGGACAGCCCGAAAACGCCGTGCCCGCCGGTGATCAGCAGGCTGGAGACGGTCGAGCCGATCGCGCTCGACACCGGCACCGCGCACATGAACAGCGCGACCGCCTTCGCCCGCTGCGCCGCCGGGAACCAGTACGTCAGATACAGGATGATGCCGGGGAAGAACCCCGCCTCGGCGACGCCGAGCAGGAACCGCAGCACCACCAGCGTCGCGGTGTTCGGCACGAAGGCCATCGCGACGGCCACCGCGCCCCAGGTGATCATGATCCGCGCGATCCAGCGGCGCGCGCCGAAGCGGTGCAGCGCGAGATTGCTCGGCACCTCGAGGATCAGGTAGCCGATGAAGAAGATCCCGGACGCGAGCCCGAAGGCGGTCGCGGTGAGGCCGAGTTCTTTGTTCATCCCGTTCGGGCCGGCGAACCCGATGTTGACCCGGTCCAGGTAGTTGACGAAGTACAGCAGCATCAGCAGCGGCATGATCCGCGCCGCCGCCTTGGCCATGACCCGGTTGCCCAGCGCGCTCGTCTTCGTCGACATGTCCGGATCTCACCCGCCCGGACCCCGCCGCGTCAAGACTTCGCGTAATGCTCGGCGACCGCGGTGAACGCTTCCTTCGGTTCCCAGTTCAGGCCCGGGTACGCCGTGCCCGAGCGGCCCTCCAGCATCCTCACCAGCCCGAAGCTCGCGAGGTCAAGCTCGCCGGGGTAGTTGTAGAGCGCGAACAGGAACACGAACGCGCTGTCCACGCCTTCCGCATCGAAGATCTCCAGCAGCTCGCGCAAGTACGTTGCCTGCCCAGCTTCGTCCCGCTCGTACTCGCCGTCGAGGCGGAGCGGATCGCCGGTTTCCTTGTCGTACTCGACGATTTCCATGCTTCGCGGCGCGACGTCGCCGGAGCCGCGCCAGGTCGCCGTGCCGAAGCCGGTGATCGCGACCGGTTTCCCTTGCGCCACCAGTGTTCGCACGCCCTCCTGGAAGATGTCGGCGACCTCGGCGGAGCGGATGAGTTCCACTGTCACGAAGTCGAACCGGCTCCAGTCCACCTGCTCGAACTGGATGCACGCGTAGGTGACCTTGCCGTGGAACCGTTCCCGCACGACCTTCACGGCTGCGTCGAGGAACGGGTCCAGCCGCTTGCCCACCGCGGCCAGCCGCTCGGCGCGGCCCTCGGGTTCGGCGAGCAGCAGGCCGACTCGTTCGGCGGTGTCCTTGCCGGGCAGGAAGCCGGGGTTCATCACGCTCAACTCGACGCCGGTCACGAACACGACGTTCGCCCCGGTGGCGCGCAGCCGTTCCGCACGGGTGGCGCAGTCGGCGAAGAGGGCGAGGATCTCGTCGTGGGTCAGGTCGAGCGGATACGGCGAGAACCAGACCTCCAGGCCCAGTTCGGCCGCCCACCGCGAGGCCTGCTCCAGCCGCTCCGGATCGCCGCCGACGACGTGTACCGCGGTGCAGTGCAGGTCGTCCCGAATGATCGCCAGTTCGCGCTTCACCACCTCCGGGTCGAAGCTCTCCCGCGATGACCGTCCATTTCGGACGAACCCGGTCTCGTACGTCATTCCCTTGCCACGCATGACGGTTTCCTCTCGTTCGGGGACGCCGCCCACCTTACGCATAAAACTTGCGTGCACGCAAGTTTGCGTATGCGCAGGAAGGCTGCGAGACTGACCGTGTGACCGGATTGCGCGAACGGAAGAAGCAGGCCACCCGCGTCGCGCTGCGCGAGGCAGCACTGCGGCTGGCGATCGAACACGGGCCGGCGAACGTGCGCGTCGACGACATCGCCGAAGCGGCCGGCGTCTCGCCGAGGACCTACAACAACTACTTCTCCAGCCGCGAGGAGGCGATCGTCGCGGCGGTCACCGCGGACCGCGAAAGCCGGATCGCCGCCGCCGTCGCCGCGCGCACCCCGGACACCCGGCTAGCCGAGGCGATCCTTGACGCGATCGCGGAGCAGTACACGGATCCCGGGGAGCAGAGCCGCGACGCACTGCTGCTGATCACCACGAATCCCGGGCTGCGCACGGCTTTCCTCGACGCACCGGCCGCGCTGGAAGATCCGCTGCGGGAAGCGATCGCGAACCGAGTCGGGGACCCGCAGACCGCGCGTGTCCTGGCCGCGTCCGTCGCGGCGGCAGTCCGGGTCGCGTTGGAGGAGTGGACGCAACCGGCGGGCAACGGGCTGGTCGTGGTGTCCGGTTCACTGCCGGACCTGCTGCGGCGGACGCTCGAACCGCTCGTTCCCGCCCTCGACGCAGCGGAAGTCGCGCACTAGGCCGGGTCAGTGATTCACCAGCCGGACCCCTTTCAGCTCCGACATTCTCTTCACAATTTTGTGAAACCTGTGTACCTTCTGAACTACTAGAGGGGAAGGAGCGACGATGACCCGTCAGGCAGGACTCCCGCTCGAAAGGGGCGCGTGTCCGTTCGATCCGGCGCCGGGCCAGCGCACGGAGAAGCCCGTCGTGCCGATGACGTATCCGGACGGCACCGAGGGCTGGCTTGTCACCGGGTACCAGGAGGTGCGGGCGGTTCTCGCGGACAAGCGGATGTCCGCGCGGTCGGAGCTGGCGAGGGTCCCGATCGACCTCGGCCCGATGCCGCCGCGGAAGCCGGCTGACCCGGGGGTGTTCAGCGGGATGGACGACCCGGACCACCACCGCTACCGCAAACTGCTGACCGGTGCGTTCACCGTGCACCGGATGCGCAGGCTGGAGGACCGGGTCGCCGAGATCGTCGATCACCATCTCGACGCGATGGCCGCCGAGGGCGGTCCGGTCGACCTGGTGGAAGCGTTTGCGCGGCCGGTGCCGTCGCTGGTGATCTGCGAACTGCTCGGCGCGCCGTGGGAACGGCGCGGCGAGTTCGGCCGCGATGCCGCCATCATGTTCGCCAAGGACTCCGCGATGGACGA
The DNA here is from genome assembly GCF_042684085.1 of Amycolatopsis silviterrae. Taxonomy (NCBI): domain Bacteria; kingdom Bacillati; phylum Actinomycetota; class Actinomycetes; order Pseudonocardiales; family Pseudonocardiaceae; genus Amycolatopsis; species Amycolatopsis silviterrae. The sequence goes on along the minus strand of NZ_JBHUKS010000003.1, from coordinate 127,285 downwards.
CCGGATCGACGCGGGCCAGCGCGTCGTCGCGTTCATCGCCGGGCAGATCGAGGAGAAACGGGCGAACCCGAGCGACGATCTGCTGTCCGACCTGGTCCGCGGCGGCGAGCTGACCGACGAGGAACTGGCCAACATCGGCATGACGCTGCTGGTCGCCGGATTCGAGACGACCCGCAACATGATCGCGCTCGGCACGCTGGCGCTGCTGGAGAACCCGGAGCAGCTGGCGAAGTTCAAGGCCGACCCGGACCTCACCGCGGGCACGGTCGAGGAGCTGATGCGGTACCTCAGCGTGATCCACATCGGCCCGATCCGCACCGCGCTGGAGGACCTCGAACTCGGCGGGGTGCAGATCAAGGCGGGCGACGCGATCGTCATGTCGCTGCCGGTCGCGAACCGGGATCCGGAGAAGTTCCCGAACCCGGACGAGCTGGACGTCACGCGCAAGGCGGCCGGGCAGCTCGGCTTCGGCCACGGGGTGCACCAGTGCCTCGGGCAGCAGCTGGCGAGGGTCGAGATGCGGATCGCGCTGTTCCGGCTGTTCGCGCGGTTCCCGGACCTGCGGCTCGCGGTGCCGTTCGCCGAGGTGGACCTGCCGGACGACGCGTCGATCCACGGTCCGGTGCGGCTGCCGGTCACCTGGTAGCCGGAGTAGCCTGGCAGCGGCGGATCGAACACCGGAATCGAGGTTTTCCGCGCTGTGCAGGCTAATGCTCTGATCGGTGCCTTCACCTTCGTGTGGTTCGGGATGGTGCTCGCCATCTCGTTCCTGGAAGCCCCGCTGAAGTTCCGCGCGCCGGGGGTCACCATCCCGATCGGCCTCGGCATCGGACGGCTGGTGTTCCGGGCCTTGAACATCGCCGAGATTCTGCTGGCGGCTGGAGTGGTGGTCACCGTGGTCGTCGGGCAGCCGGCGACCGCGGTGACGGTGCTGGCGGCGGTGGCCGCGGTGGTGCTGATCGGACAGCTGGGGGCGGTCCGTCCGGCGTTGAACCGGCGGACGGACCGCGTCCTCGCCGCCCCGGAAGGCACCGAGCTGCCCCGGTCGCGCGCACATTTCGTTTACATCGCAACGGAAACCGTGAAGCTACTGGTACTGCTGGCGCTCGGGATCCTGACCGTGGCCGGCTAGTGGCTCACGCGAAGCCTTCCAATTCGGCGATCCGGCGGAACACCTCCCGGGTGTCCACGCGCTCCATCTCCGGGTCGAGTTCGTAGTAGACGGCGAGCACGTTCTGTGCGAGGCGGCCCCGTTCGTCCAGGTCCGCGAACCGGCCGAGCGAGATGTCCCGCATCGCTTCCTCCGAGGTCATTCCCCGGCGGTGCCGGTCGGCGGCCTCGGCTTGCACGAACTCCAGGTATTCGCGCACCGCGCGGATGCCGTCCGCGTCGGTGACCGGGCCGTGGCCGGGGACGACGAACTCGGCGTCCATCGCCAGCATCGCGTCACAGGCGGCGATCCAGTTCGACACCGGGCCTGCCCACGTGATCGGGGTGCCGCCGATGAACAGCAGGTCGCCGGCGTACAGCACGCCCTCGTCTGGGACCAGCACGACGCTGTCGCCTTCGGTATGCGCGGGGCCGAGGCAGCGCACCTCCACCGCGACGCCGCCGATGTCGAGCTTCTCCTGTTCGGCGAATGTGCGGGTCGCGGGCGTCGCGGTGATGGAGTCGAAGTCGAACGGGCTCAGGATGTGCTGGGCGAAGCGACCTAGCGGACCTTCCTGATGCAGCACGCCGCGCATGAGGTCGGGGCCGTTGGTGCGCATCTCTTCCGCGGTGGCTTCGGAGGCGATGATGGAAGCGTCGGCGACCAGCTCGTTGCCGAACCAGTGGTCTCCGTTCGCGTGCGTGTTCACGACCGTCTTGATTGGACTGTCTACTGTGGTCTCTTGAAGGCCGGTCAGCATTTCCCGGGTCATCGGCACGTCGAAGAGCGTGTCGACCAAGAGGGATTGCCGGTGCCCGGCGATCAGCCCGGCATTGCTCCAGCCCCAGGTTCCGTCCGGGACCAGCCAGGTCGAGCAGTGTTCGGTGAGCCGGTGATGTCCCTTGGTGTAGGGAACATCTTTGGGCGTGCGCGGAAAACTCACCACTTACCTCCTAGGAATGTGCACCTCGGGTGCACCCTGATACGAAGCCAATCCCGCACCGTCCGGCGCGATCTGCCGCTGCCCCACTGGGTTTCGCAGCACCCCGACCCCGGCCGCGGCGAGTTCCACCACATCGCCTGGCTGGATCCAGCGGTCCAGTTCCAGCCCGCAACCGCCGCCGACGGTGCCGAGCGCGAAAAACTCCCCCGGATACACGGTTTCGTCCAGCGTCGCCCACGCGAGCACCTCGGCGAACGAGAACTGCCGGTCCTTTGTGGACCCGGAAGCCCACGTTTCGCCGTTGACCGTGGCCGACATCTGCACTGCCCATTCGTCGACCTCGTCCATGGTCAGCACGCACGGCCCCATGGCGGTGCAGAAGCTTTTCCCTTTGGACGGCCCGATGGTCATGCTCATCTCGAACATCTGGATGTCGCGGGCGCTGACGTCGTTGAAAATCGTGACGCCGGCGATACGTCCGGCAGCCTCGGCCGGGGTCAGGTTCTTGCCGCCGCCGGAGGTGAAGAAGCCGAGTTCGAGCTCGAAGTCGAGTTGCGCGGTGTACGACGGCCACAGCAACGGCTCGTCCGGTCCGACGACCGTCTCGACGTTGCCCTGGTAGCAGATCGGCATCGCCGCGAAGGCAGGCGGAACCTCGAGGCCGGAGCCCATGGCGTGCTGGTTGTAGGTGAGGTAGTCGCGAATCCGGCGCGGCCTCGGCACCGGCGCGAGCAACCGGACCTCGTCACGCGGAAGCACTGCCGGATGACCGCCGTCGACCAACTCATCGCCCCGGTCGGCCGCGTCATCAGCCAGCAGAAGCGCCTGCTCAGCCAGGCCACGCGCCTGCGCACCGCCCTCGAAGAACGCGACCATCTCGGTCGGCGGGGCAGCCCCTCGATTCTCCGCCCGCAAAACCCGAGCCGGATCCACCACCGCATCACCGTGCAGCACCCCGAGCCGGGCCGTCCCCGCGGATTCATAGGTGACCAGACGCATCGCCGCCTCCTTGTACTGGAGTCTTACTTTGGACTTGAGTCCAACAAGAAGGTAAGCTATGCCCACGAAGGCGCGAACGTCAAGGGGCCCCTTTCGGCGGGCGCCGGAAGGAAATGATGGTTGACTGCGAGTCATGACGGCAGAAGCGACGGGCGATCGGCGGACCAGGCAACGGCACGAACGCCGGGACCGGCTGTTCCAGGCGGCCGTGGAGCTGTTCGTGGAACGCGGCTACGACAACACCACGATGGAGGACATCGCCGAACGCGCCGACACCGCGCGCGCCACCGTGTTCAACCACTTCCAGCGCAAGACCGCGTTCCTGGACGAGTGGAGCCTGCGCCGCCGGGAACGCGCGATGACCGCGGTGCGCGCCGAGCGCCTGGAGGACCGGCCGCTGCGCGACATCCTCAGCCGGTACCTGATCGAACTGGCGCGCAACAGCCTCGACTCGAGGGCCGAAACAATCGCCTGCATGGGCGCGGCGATCCACTCCACCAACGTGTTCGGCAATCCGGAACTGGCACGTCAGTTCGGCGGATTCGTCGCCAGGGCACAGGAGACGGGGGAAATCCGGGGGGACATCGATCCGGCACAGGCGGGGCTGCTGCTGGCCACGGCGTATTTCGGAACGCTCAGCTCATGGATCGAGAGCGAGGCGGCACCGTTTGATCTGCAGGAGCATTTGCTGCAGATGCTGGAGATGATTTTGCGCGGTATCGCGGTGAGTTAGGTGCTCGTGAGTGGCGATTCCGGTTAGAACCCAATGCTGCATAGCTTAAGCCGGTGCTGACGGTGCCGGGGGCAGGTTTGCGGTCCGTGAGGGGAACCCTGGGGGAATCTGATTCCCTCAGGGTTCCCCTCACGGACCTGAAGATACGGTCAGACCGGCATCAATCGGGTTTTTCGGTGCAGTTTGCGTCCATTGTGGACGAAAGCGGGCCGAGGCGACGCGGCTTAGGTTCCCGGCATTGGGTTGGAACCGGCATAGGCACTCACGACACCCCGGCCACCCCAGACAACAACTCGCCCATATCGACCACCACCCGCGATTCCCCGCCGTCCAGCGGTACCGCGGTAATCCGGCCGCCCAGGTCGGACACGTAAGCGACCGTGTCGTCCACCGCCAGGCCGATCGCCTCGGTGAATCCGCTCGCCAGGATCTCCGGCTCGGCGCCCTTCTCCCCCGGGGCGGGGATCGGCGCGCGGTTCAGGGTGTTGCCCTTCGGGGCCGCGCCGCGGTCGGTCCAGTACAGGTATCCGCCGTGGATCTCCAGGTCGATCGGTTCCGGCAGGTGATCCCACAGGGTCTCGATGTCGGACCGGTCGCGCGCCGTTTCGCCCGGCGGGATCTCCAGCCCGGCACGGAAAATCCGGCCGATGCCGCCCTTCGCGGGGCCCTTTTGTGTCCAGTAAAGATGCGTCGCATCCACCGTGACGCCGACGCATTCCTGCGTCCCGCTGTCATCAGGCTCGTTCACGATCAGATCCGTGAGCCCGCTTCCGTCCGGACGCACCCGGCTGATCCGATAGCCTTCACGGTCGCCCCAATAGAGAGAACCGTTGTAGGCCAGCTGTTTCCCAGTGGTCAAAGCTCCATTCGGGACAACATCGCGCGCATTGGTGCCGTCAAAGGACACCGCGTGCAAACCACCGTTGCGGGCCGAGTAGTCGAGACCAGCCTCACCCGGCACCGACGGGTCGCGCGAGGGCATGCCCATGGTGGTCCAGTAAACCGTGCCGTCGGCGACGACTACGCCATCCGGCGAGACACCAGCGTCTTTGTACAGCGGGGTAACCTGCCCGTCGGGAAGCCCGACGCGGTAAATCGTCCCGGTGCGAATGCCCAGCACCACTAGCTCGCTGAACATTGTCACCTCCACTCTGGACGGTGCGATCCCCGTGGGATCAACGGATTCGTGTAATAGCCCGGCGTCTCCGACATCCGGATCTGCTCGGTGACGCCGCGATAGCGGCCGAGCGGGGTGTCCGCAGTGAACGTCTCGGGATCGAAGTACTCGTGTCCGGGCGCGACCCCGGCGACCTCGGCGGCGTACGACTTGTCGAAGATTCCCAGGCTCAGCAACCACAATGCGACGCGCGTCAGCGAAACCTGCACCCGGTACGAACCGCCCCATTCGGCGCGGAGCATGAGGGCACGCAGGATTCCCAGCTGCAGGAACCAGGACGTGATGTAGTCGTTCACCACCGGCACCGCGGGCAGCGACGGAACTCCGCCCTCGCCTTCCAGCAGCATGACGCCGGACAGGCAGCCCGCCGTCTGGTCGAAGCCGACGCGACCGGACCACGGGCCGGTGCTGCCGTTGAGGGTTACTTCGGCGTGGATGATGCCGGGCCGGATTTCGGCGGCGGTTTCCGCGTCAAGGCCGTGCCGCGCGAGGTATCCCGGACGGCGGTTGGCGTAGAAGACGTCCGCGCCGGTCAGCAGCCAGTGCATCCGCTCCTGGTCGGCCGGGCGACGGAAGTCTAGCCGGGTGGAGCGAACGCCCACATTGGACGTCGCGTACAGCAGCGGCAGTTCGTATTCGCCCGGATCCCACACGTTCAGCACGTCCGCGCCATGCAACGCCAGCGCCCGGCCGCAGCCGGCACCCGCGATGATGTGCGCCCGGCCGAGTGCGCGGATTCCTTCGAGCGGCGTGGAAGGGTTGCGGTGCAACGGTTCCGGCGGGCTATCGCCGATCCGCTCGACAATCACCGGCGGCATCGTCGACAGCACCGACTGGTACTGCTCGCTCGCCATCAGCTCTTCAGTCGTGCGTACCACCGGCATGATGACGCCCGCGGCTTCGGCAGCGTCCTCCAACTCGAAGGAGTTCCACTGCGAGATCGCTTGCTGCACCACGGCATCCCGTTCCGGAACGCCGAGTAGTGCGGCAGCGTCGTTACGCAGCTTCGGATAGGGGCTGATCGGGTGCACCCAGCGGCCGTCCGCGGTGGCGTAGAACCGATCCGTGCCGAACGCTGGGTCGACGCGCGCCGGATCTCCTTGCGGGTAACCGTCGAGCAGTTCCCATTTCTTGTCGTAGAACGGGCACAGCCGGTGCGGCGCGGTGCGCAGGTCCATCGAAATGTCCTGGCCGCGCCCGCCGCGCAGCTGCCAGATCTTCGCCACCGCAACGGATTTCGCGGCCAGCGCGATGGACGTCGCGCCGGCCAGACGCAGTGCGCCGGGCAAGACCGGGTCGGCTCCGGTGAATTCGATCCGGCCGCCGGCGTCGGATTCCTGCAACCCGACCGAGCCGAGAAGATCGGCCAGCGGTTGATGCAAATCGTATTCGTCGGTGGTGGCTGGTTTGGCGAGCGCGGCTTCGAGCTTTTCGGTGAGAGTCATTCCTTCTCCAGCGCGTCCAGCAGCGCGCGGGTACGGCTGTCTCGCGCTTCTACCCGCGCCGAGTAGGTGTCCGCGGTGCCGTAGGTCTGTTCGACCTCGTCGATCACCGTTTCGAGATGCTCCCGGTCCGGGCGGCCGATCTCGAATTTCATCTGCGAGCCGACGTGCGTAACGAGGTGCCGGATCCCGTCCGGGCCGCCGCCGAGGTGCATGCTTTCGAACGGCCCGATGGTCGCCCAGCGCGGCCCGAGCGACGCCTTGACCAGCTCGTCCAGGTCGCTCGCGGAAATCACGCCCTGCTGCACGAGGTACATCGCCTGGTCGTTGAAGACCTTCTGCAGCCGGTTCCCGACGAACCCGGGAACTTCCTTCTTCAGGGTGATCGGCTTCTTGCCCAGCCCGCGGTAGACCTCGACGGCCTTCGCCACAGTCTCCGAAGAGGTCGAAGCTCCGGGCACCACCTCGACCAGCGGCATCAGCTCGGGCGGGTTGAACGGGTGCCCGATGACGATCCGCGCCGCCGCCGCGTTGCCCTCGGCGATCACCGAGGGCAACAGCGACGAGGAGGAGGACGCCAGTACTACGTCGTCGCGCGTGGCGGCGGCGAGCGTCGCGAACATTTCCCGCTTCAGCTCGATCCGCTCCGGGCCCGACTCCTGGACGAAGTCGGCCCCTTCAGCGGCTTCCGCGAGGTCCGCGACGGCCGTGGCGGGCAGTCCGGCGAGGTCCCGGGCGACGATTTCGCCCAGGTCAGGACGCGGGTCGCTGACCCGGACCGTCCAGCCCGCCTCGGCGAACAGCCGAGCCCACGACACTCCGATGACCCCAGCGCCGACGATCGCGACGACCGGCATGGCGCACTCCTTTCTCAGGCGGTGACCGCGTCCGCGTTGTTGAGCAGCGCGCTCGGCGGCGTCAGCAACGCGTCCGACGCTAGCGCGCGGCGACGGGCCGCGCTCACTCCGCCGTAACTCTCCGTAATGGCGATAAGGCGCGCCGCGTGGTGCGCGACCTCCGATTCGTAAGTCATTCCGATCCCGCCGTGCAGCTGGACGATCTCCTCAGCGGTCGCCGTCGCCGCGTCGCAGACGAACACGAACGCGTCGTCGGCCACGGTATCGAGGTCCACTGTGGACGCACCGTTGTCGTACGCCTCGACCGTCGCGGTAGCCCACAGCGCCAGCGAACGAGCCAGCTCGACCTTCGCGTACAGGTCGGCAGCACGGTGCACGAGCGCCTGGAACGCCGACAGCGGAACCCCGAACTGCTTGCGGGTCTTGAGGTATTCGACGGTCATCGCGAGCCCGGTCTCCATCAGGCCGATCGCCTCGCCGGTCACCGCGACCCGCGCCCGCGAGAACGCGCGACGCAGCCCAGCCGGCGCGTCGGAGTCCGCGGTGCCGAGCAGAACCGCTGGCGTACCAGCGAACTCGACCTGCGACGTGTGGCCCCAGTCCGCCGCGCGACCGTCCACCCGGGTAATGCCCGCCGCGGTCGCCTCGACCAGGTACACCCCGGTCCGGCCGTTCTCGCCGACCGCGGTGACCAGGAATTTGTCGGCCTGATCGGCATTGCGCACCGGAGACTTCACCCCGGTCAGCGCGGAACCGGCCGCCGACACCGACGGCGCGACGCCCCACGGACGTCCCGGCTCGGCGTGCGCGACCGCGATTGTGGTGCTCCCGGCAGCGAGCACCGGCAGCAGCTCCTTGACCTGGTCGTCGGTGCCCAGCTCCGCGATGATCCACGACGGCAGGAACACACCGTCGAGCAGCGGTTCGGCCGCCGCGTGCTTGCCCATCGCCTCCAGCGTCGCGTAGACCTCGACCGGGCCGGCGTCGGCGCCGTCGTGGTCGGCGGAGATCGGGAGACCGGCGAGACCCAGCTCGCCGAGGGTGCTCCAGACCTGATCGTTCCAGCCGAGTTCGCTGCTCGTCGCGGCCGCGCGGCCGCCTGCCGGGTAACCGCGGCCGACCGCCGTGTCGACGGTCTCGAACAGCAGCTTCTGGTCTTCGTTGAATTCGAGGTTCATGAGTCGCCGTCCCTTACAGACCGAGGATCGTCTTCGCGATGACGCCGCGCTGGATTTCGTTGGAGCCGCCGAAAATCGACAGCTTCCGCTGGTTCAGGTACTGCGCCGCGGCCACCATCGCGGCCTCGTCGGCTCGCACCGGGGAATCGGTGTCCAGCAGCATTCCGTCCGAACCGGACGCGCGCATACGCAGCTTCGTGAGTGCCTGCAGCGCCTGCGTGCCTTCCATCTTGAGCAGCGACGACACCGGGCTCGGCTGGCCGTTTTCCGAAGCGGCGGTGACCCGCATCTGGGTCGCCTCAAGCGCGAGCAGCGTGGTCTTCGCGGTGTGCATGGCCGCGCGGAACTCGGCGTCGTCAGCGAGCGGACCGTCCTCAGTGGGCAGTTCGGCGGCCGCGGCGGCGAGATCGGCGAAGATCCGCTGACCGGTGCCGACCTGCGCGATGCCGTTGCGCTCGTTGCCGAGCAGGAACTTCGCGTACGTCCAGCCCTTGTTCTCCTCGCCGACGAGGTTTTCCGCCGGAATCACCACGTTGTCGAAGAAGAACTCGTTGACCTCGGCGGACCCGTCGACCAGCTTGATCGGACGGCGCTCGATGCCCGGCGTGTTCAGGTCGAGCAGCAGGAAGGACAGGCCCTGCTGCTTGCGCGGCGCGTCCGGATTGGTCCGCGCGAGCACGAACATCCAGTCGCCGTACTGGCCGAGCGTGGTCCAGGTCTTCTGTCCATTAAGGACGTAGTGGTCACCGTCGCGGCGAGCGGTGGTGCGCAGCCCGGCGAGGTCCGAACCGGCCTCCGGCTCGGAGAAGCCCTGCGACCACCAGATGTCGAGATTCGCGGTGGCGGGCAGGAACTTCTTTTTCTGTTCCTCGCTGCCGAATTCGGCGATGATCGGGCCGACCATGCTCGCGTTGAAGGCGAGCGGCTGCGGCACGCCGTTGCGCTGCAGTTCGGACGCGTAAATGTGGGATTGCGTCGGAGTCCAGTCCTTGCCGCCCCATTCGACCGGCCAGTGCGGCACCGCGAGACCGTGCTCGTTGAGAATCCGCTGGCTCGTGACGATGTCGTCCCGCGTGATCAAGCCGAGTGCGCTGCGCTTGCGGATTTCCTCTGGAATCGCGCCGAGGAACACCTCCCGCAATCCGTCGCGGAACGCGAGGTCCTCTTTAGACAGTTCGAGATCCATCGATCAAACCCCTTCAGTGGTGCGTACGGCCCCGACGACTTCGGCGGTGCTCGCTCCGGCGCGTTCGGCGTGCCTGCGGAACCCGGCCGGGGTCCGCGAGAAATGCAGCGGGCTCTCCACGACGCGAATCGTGCCCTCGGTCGGGTGTTCCCGCTCGGTGATCAGCCCGACTTCCTGAACGTACGGGTCGGCCGGCAGGTCGGCGATGTCGACGACGACCGCGTACGGAACGTCGTGGGCGGTCAGGTACTCCTCCCACTCCGCAGTGGTGCGGCTGGCGGAGTTGGCCAGTACCTTCTCCACCCCCGCGGTGAAAATCTCCCGGTCGATCACCGGGGAGTCCCAGGCCGGATCGGCCGCGGCGTCTTCGAGCCCGGCGCCGATCAGCAGCGTCCGCACGGCGTCGTTCGTGTAGGGCACCGCGGCGATCGCGCCGCCGTCGGCCGTGCGCATGGCCGCGTGCGTGTCGCTGAGCGAAAGCGGGTTGCCGACGTCGCCGGCGGCCGGGACGAAGACGTCGCCAGCCAGGTGTTCGACGAGGTTGACCGCGATCATCGCGTCGGCCATCGCCAGTTCGACCTGCTGGCCCTTGCCGGTGCGCTGCTGGTCGAAGAGCGCCGCGAGCACGCCGTTGAGCAGGTAGAGCGCGGCGGTCTTGTCGGCGATGAAGGTCGGGACGAACTGGAGCGTGCCGCCCGCCCGGTCCTGCAGGCTGACCAGGCCGGACGTGGCCTGGATGACCTCGTCGTAGGCGGGCCGGTTGGCGCGCGACGAGCCGGGCGCGAAGCCCTGCGCGTGGGCGTAGACGAGGCGCGGGAAACGTTCGCGCAGCTGCTCGTAGCCGAGGCCGAGCCGGTCGAGGGCGGCGGCGCGCATGTTGGTGACGAGGACGTCGGCGTCGGCGAGCAGGGCGAAGAGGTCTTCGCGGCCGGCGGGGTCCTTGAGGTCGATTTCGATACTGCGCTTGTTCTGGTTGACCTGCATGTACAGCGGGGCCATCCCGGGCGTGCGGCCGGTGTTGGCCGGCGAGTGCCGGGCGACGTCGCGCAGCGGTTCGACCCGGATCACGTCGGCGCCGAAGTCGCCGAGGATCTGCGTGGCGTACGGGCCCATCACCGCGGACGACAGGTCGAGCACCTTCACCCCGGAAAGCGGTCCGGTGGCATCCATCTTCGCGGTCCTCCCGTTGACGATCTTTGGCTTCACCACTGACGCTAAGCGCTTGCTCACCGGAAGGGAATGACCGAGTGCATCAGATCGGTATGACCACGCTGATAACACCGTGGGTACGCTGCTCCTCGTGGAGATTCACCACCTGCGGTACTTCCTCGCGGTCGCGCGCGAGCTGAACTTCACCCGCGCCGCGCGGTCGCTGAACATGTCGGTGCCGCCGCTCAGCCAGCGCATCCGCGACCTCGAACGCGAGCTGGGCGAACCGCTCTTCGACCGCTCCACCCACCACACCCGGCTGTCCGAAGCGGGTGAGGCACTGCTACCGCTCGCCGAATCGGTCGTTTCGGGCTTCGACGCGATCCCCGACCGGATGCGCACCCGCGACCAGCGCGCCGACGTCCGCCTCGCCATCCCCGACGTGCTCAACCCCGCACACCGCCGCCAGCTCAGCGAGTCGATCCGGGCGCTGGACGGCTCCTACCGGTTCACCCTGCGGCAGATGCCGTCGCTCGGCATGGAATCGGCGCTGCTCAGCAACTCGCTCGACCTCGCTGTGTCCCACCTGGGCACTTCGGACGACCGGCTGTCCACGATCGTCCTTTACCGCGAACCGCTCGGCGCGGTGGTGGACGCGTCCCGGTTCCCCGGCCGGACCTCGCTCACCCTGGCCGACCTGCGCGGATTCCAGTACCTGCAGGGCCCGCGACACTGGGACCTCGGTTCCCGGCGCGCCGAGCAGCTCGCCGCCCGGGGCGTGCTGGTCGATCCGGAAGCCCAGTTCTCCGACGTCAGCGGGCTGTTGATCTTCCTGCGCAGCACCAAGAGCTTCACTCTCGTGCCGATCGAATCCGCGACCGTGCTGGCACTGGATCCGAACGAATGCGCGGTGCTGCCGATCGACGATCTCGTCGCCACACTGACCACGTTCCTGCTCCGGCGCACCGCCGACACGCGGCTGGACCCGGTGGTCGAGGTGCTGCGGCACGCGTCGTGAGTGGCGATCACGGTTCTAACCGGGATTGCCACTCACGACACCTACACTCCCGTGGTGACCCCCATCGAGCGGCTTCCCGCGGCGCTGGCTCCGGTGTGGCAAGCGGTGCACGCCCGGCTCTCGTCCGGGCTTCCGGTCAGCCGCGTCCGGGTCGGCCCGCTCGATTCCGAGCAGCAGACAGCCGTCGCCGATCTGCTCGGCTTGGCACAGTTTCCCGGCCAGTACCCGAGCATCGCCTTGGCCCGGCTGGACGAGGCCCTTCGCGAGGTCGCGGGCGTCGGGGCGCGCGAAGTCGTCACGCGGCTGGTCGGCCCGATCGGCAACCGCGCGGAGGATCGCCGGAAGACCGCGGAAGCACGCGCCAGCCTGTGGGAATGGCTGGACGGCCATCCCGTGATCACCGCGCAACCAGCGTTGCGGTCGTGGACGTCGGGCATCCGCCGGGCCGGCTTGATCGACAGTTCGATCGAGCGCACCCGGCTCGAACTCGAACGGGCGCTGCGCGTGCTGTCCGAACTGCCCGCCGCGGGGATGCCACTGCCGGTGTTCGCCGATTCCGTACTCGACGCGACTCACGCGCTGGACGACGGCACCCGCACCGCGAATCTCGTCCTCAAAGCGCTGAGCGCGATCTACGACGTGCCATTGCCAGCGGACGCGCCCGAACGTCGTGCGCTGTGGGAACGAGCAGGCATCGCTGACGACGAGTTGTCGTCAACCGTGCTCGCGGCCGGGCTCCGGCTCCCTGGCGACCACGTCGTCGGGCGGGTCCTCGATGCCTGCCGCGACGCGGGAACAGCCGCGGTCTTGACGTTGCAGCAGCTCCGTCGCACCAGCCTGGCGACCGCGCCGAGCACGGTCTGGGTGTTCGAGAATCCCAGCGTGCTAGCCCTCGCACTGGCCCGCTTCGGCACTTCCTGCCCGCCGCTGGTCTGCACGTCCGGCTGGCCGAGCAGTGCCGGCGTCGCGTTGCTGAAGCAGCTAGCGCAAATCGGAACAACCCTGTACTACCACGGCGATTTCGACGGCGACGGACTGCGCATCGCTGCGAATGTCGTTGCCCGAACGGGTGCGAAGCCCTGGCGGATGACGAGCGCCGACTACCTCGCCGCGGTCGCCGACGGTCCCGCGCCCGGAAGGGTGACCCCGGTTCCCTGGGACCCGGAACTGGCGATCCACCTGGCGGAGCAAGGAAAAACCGTGCCGGAGGAGCGTGTCGCCGACCGCCTTTTCGACGAGATCATCGAGCGACTGGCCTCCCCGTCGAGGTTTGCCCAGTAGCGAGTGCAGTGTCGACGACGGGCGTGCGTGGCTCCGTCGGCCGTCGGGCCTGGTAGCCGACCCGAGGGCATCTAAGTCCCATGCCAGGGACGTAATGCGGCGCTGCGGGTGCCGTTGAGGCTCGTCTTGTCCAGGCCGGACGGGCTGACCAGGGCCCGTGCCGCTCTTGGCGAGCTGGGCGCGAGGTTTGGTCTTCTGCGAGGGGAACCCTGAGGGAATCAGAGTCCCTCAGGGTTCCCCTCACGGACCTCTGCAGGCGCGGGACCGGCGCATACAACGCCGCCGAGAAACCTCATCGAGGCCAACGCGGCCGAACGGCTGAAGTGTCGGTGCCCTCCCGTACCGTTGCCGGTGACGACCGCGGGAGGACGCATGGACCCGATCCGTGTCCCGCCTGAGATGTTCCGCTTCACCAGCGGAGACCTGGCCGGGCTGTACGTGTCGGTGCTGCACGCTTTCGGAGAGGCGAACGAGCGTCTGGAGACTTCCCTCGGGCTGGACGACGTCCGGGCGCGCCTGCGTTCGGTCGGCTGGCTCGACGCGCTCGAAGACGAGGAACTCCGGCGGGCGCTGGAGCAGCTGCACGCGTGGCATCTCGTCGACATCGTCCAGAACCATTCGGAGAACTACCGGTCAGCCGCCGAGTACGAGCGGCGCAACCTGCAGTATTCCCTGACCAGGCAGGGCGAAGCCGCGTTCGCCGGCGTCGTGCACGCGATGGGCATGCTCGCCTCGGCCGGAGCGCTGCAGACCGCCGTCCTCGACGCGATCGCCGACCGGCTCGCCGACCTGGCGCGCGAACTGGACGCCGGTTCGGATCGCCGGGTGTTCACCGCTCTGACCGAACTGGAAAGCCATCTCGAAGCGTTGCGCGCGAACACCAAGCAGTTCAATGGCGAGCTGCAGCGGCTGCTGCGTTCGGAAGGAGCCACCCTCGCCACCTTCCACGAGGTCAAAGCGTCCACAGTGGCCTACCTCGAGGAGTTCCTGACCGACTTGGACCAGCGGAAACACACCATCAGCGTCCGGATCCAGCAGGTGGAAGACCGCGGGGTCGGGCTGTTGCACCAGCGCGCGCTGGTCGGCGCGGACCTCCCCCGGCTCGCCGGAGCCGATCCCGGTCCGGAGTGGCTGGCCCACCGCCGGGCTCGCTGGGACGGACTGCGGGCCTGGTTCCTGCCGTCGGACGGAGCAACGCCACGGGCCGAACAGCTGCATGTCGTCGCCCGGCGCGCGATCATCACGCTGCTGCAAGTCCTCGACCGGATCACCGAGTCCCGGCGGCGAGCCAGCAGCGCGGCGGCCGATTTCCGCGAGCTGGCCAGGTGGTTCGCCGTCGTCCCCGCTCAGGGCGACCTGCACCGGTTGTGGTCGACGGTCTTCGGGCTCAGCTCGGCGCGGCACGCCCATCTCGCCCATCCCGATCCCGAGCTGATCAGCTCGAGCACGTCGTGGGAGGAAGCTCCGCCGGTCGAGGTCTCCCCCTTGCTCCGCACCTCCGGGAAGACCGAACGGTTCAGCCGCACCGGCAAGGTCCGCGACGTCACCGCGATCAAGGCGGCGAGGGCGGAGCAGGCCCGCGCCGAGCGAGCCGAGCTGGAAGCCGCCTGGGACCTGCTCGACACCGGCGGGCCGATCCGGCTCTCCGCCTTCGGCAGGCTCGACCACGCGGTGTTCGAAAGGCTGCTCGATCTGCTCGGCCGGGCCCTCGGCACCGCGCCAGGCCGAGGCGGGGTCCGGCAGAGCACGACTTCCGACGGCCGGATCGAGATCCTGCTCCTTCCGCCAGCCGACGGAGCCGTAGCGAGGCTCTCGACTCCGCGCGGGCTCTTCCACGGACCCGACTACGAGATCGAGATCCGCACCGGCGGCGTCAGCAGGGCCCGCAGGGCGAGCGGAGGCGCGTCATGAGCCAGCTGGCGAATCAGCTGGCCGCGGCCGAGCGCGAGGAGGTCGCGCTCGGAATCCGCCAGCTCCTCGCCACCCCGCTGATCACCGAACGCGGCAAGCCGGACGCGTTCGACTTGATCCGGCGGCGCGGCGAACCAATCCGCCAATGGTTCGACTACTACTGCGGATGGGCCCTGACGATCGAGCCGAGGCTCGGTTACGCCCGGCTGGCCAAGGTGCGGGTGGCCGACGATCCGAGCCGGCCGCTGCGCCGGCTCCGTTCCGGAAAAGCTCCGTTCGACCGGCGACGTTACGTGCTGCTGTGCGTCACCGCGGCGGAGCTGCTCGCGACGCCGGTGACCACCATCGGGCTGCTCGCGAAACGAGTGGTTCAAGCCACCGCCGCCGACGAAGCGATCCCGGCCCTGGACACCGCCAGCCGCGAAGAACGGCGGGCCTTGGTCGATGTCCTCCGGCTGTTGGAGCACTACGGCATCCTCGACGCGGTCGACGGCTCGACCGAAGCGTTCGTCGAATCGACCGACGCCAAGGTGCTGTACCAAATCGACGGCACGCTGTTGCTGCGCTTGCTGTCCGCACCGATCGGACCTTCTCGGCTCGCGGTGCCGCTTGACGAAGTCGCGCTTCGCTTCGAGGAACTCCTCGCCGCGGTGTCCCGCGAACGACGTTACGGCGTGTCCAGCACGCACAGCGACCGTCCCGGACAATCGGAGGTACAGCGCAATCTTTGGCTCCGGCACTCAGTTTTCCGTCGGCTGGTCGACGATCCCGTGCTCTACTTCGAAGACCTCAGCAATGCCGAACGCGCGTATCTCGCCTCGCCGACCGGACGGCAACTGCTTCGCCGAGCGGCCGAACAGGGCGGATTCGTCTTGGAAGAGCGGGCGGAGGGCATGCTGCTGGTGGACGTCGAGAGCGTCGCGACGGATTCCCGGTTCCCCGACGACGCGGGCAACGCGAAAGTCGCAGCGCTCCTCTTGCTCGAAACGCTCACCGGTCCGGTCACGGTCGAGCAGCTGCGCGTCCAAGCGGCCGAGCTGCTCAGCCGTTTCCCTCGATGGGCCGAGGGATATCGCGGTCCAGACGGTGCCGCCCGGCTGGCCTCCGACGCGATCGACGTACTGATGTCATTCGGGCTGGCCCAGGTGTCTTCCGGCATCGTCCGGCCGCTTCCCGCCGCAGCGCGCTATACCGTTCGCGAAGCCCGGACCGCCGACTCCGAAGGAGCGTCAGGATGACCGTCACTGAACTCCCCCGGCATGCCGAGGACTCGTTCTCGCGCCAGACGGACCGCTGGCAACCGGCTCGCGCCGGAATCCTGAATATCTGGCGGTATTACGACGAGGTCTTCGAATTCCACCACGGCAGGCTCCTGCTCCGGGGCCCGAACGGCAGCGGGAAGTCGAAGGCACTCGAACTGCTGCTTCCGTTCCTCTTCGACGCGAGCCTCCGCGCGAACAGGCTGTCCACGTTCGGCACCGGCGAGCGCACGATGCACTGGAACCTCATGGGCGAAGGCACGACCGGGGTGACCCGGGTCGGCTACGTCTGGTTGGAGTTCCGTTTCCCGGGCACCCCGGAGAAGTGGTTCACCTGCGGCGCACGGCTTCAGGCGAGTTCCCGCACCTCGACCGTGCACCCGGACTATTTCACCACCACCCAGCGGATCGGGGATCCCGGCGGCATCAGCCTGGTCAACGACTCTGGTCAGCCGCTGACCCGGCAGGTGCTCGAACAACGGCTCGGCACCGAAGGCACGCTCCACGGGAACGCGACCGACTACCGGGCCGAAGTCCGCACCACGCTGTTTCCTGGACTGAGCGAACAGCGGTTCGACGCGTTGATCCTCGCCTTGCTCCAGCTCCGCATGCCGAAGCTGTCGCAACGGCTGGACCCGGGCATGCTGTCCGATCTGCTTTCCAAGGCACTCCCGCCGTTGGGCCAGCAGGAGATCGCCGATCTCGCCGAGGGCTTCGAAAGGCTGGACAAGCACCACGAGCGGCTGAAGGGGCTGGAGGAGCTGGTCGAATCGACCCGCACGCTGGCCGCCCGGCAGCGGACCTACGCCCAGCGGGTGCTGCGCGCCGGCGCGGGCGCGCTGACCTCAGCCACCAGCGAGATGGAGAAGCGGGCCTCGACGGCGCACGAGTCGGCGGACCGATACGAAACCGCGACGCGGGAAAAGGAAGCCGCCGGGCAGCAGATCGAAGAACTGAGCAAGCAGATCCGCACCTCGTCCGCCCGCAAGACCGGGTTGATCGAGAGCGAGGCGTACCAGCGCGGTGCGGAGCTGGAACTCCTTCGCAGGCGGACCGGCGACGCCAAGTCCCGGGCGGAGCGGTTGACGGCCGAGTCCAGCCGGAAAAAGAAAGCGGCGGAGGAAGACGAGCGCGCCAGGAGCAGTGCGGAGCAAGACGTCCAGCGCCGGACAGAGCACATACGGAACCTGGACGGCGAAACCCGGCAAGCCGCCGCGCGCGCCGGAATGGCCAGCGCGCACGGTGAGATCGCGGCGCAGCTGGACGGCGACAACCCGGCAGCGGCCCGGCCGTTGCTGCGCGCCGCCGTGCAAAGCCGGGAGGAGCAGCTGAGGGCAGTCGACGACGCGCTGGACGGCCATGAGCGCGCCGTCGAGCGCCGAGGGCAAGCGGAGGAGGAGCTGGAACAAGCCAGGTCGGCATTCTCCACGGCGAAAGAAGAATTGGACCTTGCCGCGGAGCAGCAGACAGCCGCGTTGGAACAACTGCGCACCGATGTGCACGCGTGGGCAAGCGCCTGCCGCGAACTGGCGTTTCCCGAGTCTGACCTGCTGCTGGACCTCCTCGAATCAGAACGGGCGTTGAACGCCGAGGTCGAGAACGCGGTCAACACCGCATTGGAGGACATCACCCGGCAGGAGGCTTCCCGCGAAGCGCGGGTGGCCGAACTGCGGCAGCGCCGGGACGACTGCGGTGCCGAGATCGCCCGGCTCCAGTCCGAAAAGGACCTTCCCCCGCTCGCGCCGCCGACCCGCACCGCTGATCGGACGCGGATGGCCGGTGCACCGTTGTGGCGGCTTGTCGACTTCTCCGCCGCCAGTCCGGAGAACGACCGCGCCGGAATCGAAGCCGCGCTCGAAGGCGCGGGACTGCTGGACGCGTGGGTCGGTTCGCGCGGAGAGGTGCAAGGCCACGACGTCTTCGCCGACCCGGACGCCTTGCCCCCGGCGGCCGGACGTTCGCTCGCCGACGTCCTTTCCCCCGAGCCCGACAGCGAGGTCCCGGTACCCGCGGTGCGCAAGCTGCTCGCTTCCGTGGGTTTCGACGACGTGCTGCCCGCAGCAGGCCCCGCGGCGATCGGAGCGGACGGATCGTGGCGGCTCGGCAACCTCACCGGCAGCTGGCACAAGGAACGTCCGGCCTACATCGGCGCGGCTGCCCGCCGACGCGCTCGCGAGCTGCGGATCGAGGAACTGCGAAACGAAATCCTCTTGCTGGGCACGGAAATAGCCGAGGTCGAGGCGGAACTGTCCGCACTCTCCCTACGCCGGCGAACCGTGCGCGACGAGCGGGCAAGCCTGCCTCCGCACACGGCTCTCAACGCCGCCGCCAGGCACCTCGACCGAGCGGAAATCGGACTCGCCGCGGCCGATCAGCTCGTGCGCGAGCGCATCGACCGGGTAGGCAATCGAGAACGCGAGGTCGCGGCAGCCCTGCGAACGTTGACCGCCCTGGCCGCTGAACACGGGATGCCAGCAGAGCGCGCCGCGCTGGCGAATCTGGTTTCGGCCACCCGCGCGTTCCACACCGCGTGCGAGAACTGGCTGGAAAGCCACGACGACCTGCGCTCAGCGCGGCAAGTGCTCGGCTCCCTCGCGACGCAGGCGGACCGATCCGCTGGCGATGCCCGTCAGCGAGCAGAAGAAGCGGCGGAGGCCGAGGAGGAATATCTGGAACTAGCGGCAACCCTCGAAGCGGTAGACAGCACTGCCGGCGTCGAGTATCGCGAGGTCGCGGCCAAGATCGAAGAGCTTCGCGTGCACCTCGACGAACTTGAAACCTCGCGGAAGTCCACGCAAAACCGGCACACTGAGTTGGCGATCGAGGTCGGGGAATGGCGCAACCGCCGGGAGACGGACGCGGCCGAGCACGAGAAAGCGGTGGCCGACCGCGACGCGGCAGCGCTCCGCTTCCGCAGGCTGGCGTCCGGGGTGTTCCCCGCCGACAGCGGCCTCAACGACCTCGAGCGATTCGAAACCGTCCTCGGCACTAGCGACGGCGTCCGCGCCGCATTGGATGCCGCACGGCTGGTTACCGCTGCCTGGCCGAGTGTTCCGCACTCCCCGAGCAACATCGGCGACGCGCTGCACCGGCTGTCCGAGTCCATGCACGCGTGCCGCGACGTTCTCCATGCCCGCGCCGACCTCGACCTCGAAGCAGACGAGGACGTCCAGATTTTCACCGCCGTGGTGGACGGGATCCGGGTCGGAGCCGCCGAACTGCTGAGAATCCTGTCCGAGGAGGCAGGCGAAAGCCGCCGCGAGATCACCGAACGGGAACGAGAACTCTTCGACCAGACCCTGACCGGCGACACGCGACGGCACCTCGCCGCACGGATCCGCCAGGCGAACGAACTGGTCGAGAACATGAACAACCGGCTGGAGCAGGTACGGACCGCGTCGAAGGTCGCGGTCCGGCTGGTCTGGCAGGTCGCCACCGACCTTCCGCCCGGCACGAAAGCGGCCCGCGACCTCCTGCTGAAGGATCCGGTCCGGCTGACCGCCGCCGATCGCGAATCCCTGCACCAGTTCTTCCGCGACCGGATCGAGGAGGCCAAGGCCGACGACACCGCCACCGGCTGGGAGCAGCAACTGGCCAAGGTTTTCGACTACACCGCGTGGCACCGGTTCGTGGTGAAGGTCGACCGGGCCAACGGCGAGGGCTGGCAGCTGCTGACCCGGAAACTGCACGGCGCGCTGTCCGGCGGGGAGAAGGCCATCGCGCTTCACCTGCCGCTCTTCGCCGCCGTCGCCGCGCACTACCAGGCCGTGCCCGCGGCGCCGCGGATCATCCTTCTCGACGAGGTCTTCGTCGGCGTCGACACGACGAACCGCGGCCAGGTGTTCGCCCTCCTGTCCGCCTTGGACCTGGACCTCATGCTCACGTCCGACCACGAATGGTGCGTATACGAGGAACTCAGCGGGATCGGGATCCACCAGCTCATCACCGGCACCGACGGTGACGACGCGGTCACCACCGCCCGCTTCACCTGGGACGGGCACCGGCTTCTGTCGGTGGACACGGAGTAACCGCGGCTCGCTGACCGCTTCTTCAAGTCCCAGCCGGGTGGCCTCAGTCTGCCGACCGCCCATAAAGGACACCCAGGCCAGCGAAATGCCCGATTAATGCCGGAATGCACATTTCGTCAAGTCCGTGAGGGGCACCCTGGGGGAATCTGATCCCCCCAGGGTGCCCCTCACGGTCGACACACCCAACTCCCGCCACCCGCGACGGCCCCGCGCAAAACCAACCCGGTCCGCCAGTCGCTTCCGCCTGGGCGGATACGCCTCAGCAGCACCTATAACGCCGCTTTAAACCCCCGGCGTGGACTCCGAGCCCCTCCAAGACCGCACCCGGGCGCGGCATCGGACCCCCGACCTGGGTGTCCACTCGGTCGCGAGTGGACCCACCCAGGTCGAAGGCGCCGTCGCGGCTCGCGCCGGGCCCGGCCGAACGGAATCGTCGTCCGCGAGGGCCACCTTCACGGACGCTGAGTCCCTCAGGGTTCCCCTCACGGACCGCTCGACCTGCGGATCCACCCGATCGGGGCAACTTTACATTTCAACACCTCTTGTCAATCTCGGTGTACATGTCTTACCTTCGTGTAAAGCCAGCCAACGGAGGAGGGCGCGATGAGCGAGATGACCGGCACGGTGCCGCTGGGGTCGACCGAACGCTGGACCGACAAGAAGCGGTACCTGTGGCTGATCGGGCTGGTCGTGCCGTCGCTCGCGTTCCTCGCGATCGGCCTGCACGCCGCGACCGGCTGGGGCGTCTGGTTCTGGATCGGGCCGATCGTGATCCTCGCGATCGTGCCGGCGATCGACCTGGTCGCCGGACTCGACCGGAGCAATCCGCCGGACGACGTGATCGAGCGGCTCGAACAGGACCGCTACTACCGGTGGATCACCTACCTGTTCCTGCCGATCCAGTACGTCGGGTTCGTCTTCGCGTTCTGGCTCATCGCCCGCGGCGAACTGTCCGTTGTGGACAAGGTCGGCCTGGCGATCTCGATCGGCTGCATCGGCGGGATCGGCATCAACACCGCGCACGAACTGGGCCACAAGAAGGAAAGCCACGAGCGGTGGCTGTCGAAAATCGCGCTGGCGCAAAGCTTCTACGGGCATTTCTACATCGAGCACAACCGCGGCCACCACGTGCGCGTCGCGACCCCGGAGGACCCGGCGTCGAGCCGCGTCGGCGAAAGCTTCTACCGGTTCTGGCCGCGCACCGTGTTCGGTTCGCTGAAATCCGCGTGGGGACTGGAGCGCAAGCGCTACGCCCGCCGCGACAAGCATCCGTTCCGGATCGGCAACGACGTGCTCAACGCGTGGCTGATGTCGGCGGTGCTGTGGGTGGCGATGGTGGCGTGGCTCGGCGTCGGGATCCTGCCGTACCTGGTGATCCAGGCGGTGATCGGGTTCTCGCTGCTGGAAGTCGTGAACTACATGGAGCACTACGGGATGCGGCGGCAGAAGGTCGGCCCGCCGGAGCGGCGTCGCTACGAGCGCGTGGATCCCAGCCACAGCTGGAATTCCAACAACATCGCCACCAACGTCCTGCTGTATCACCTGCAGCGGCACAGCGACCACCACGCCAACCCGACCCGCCGCTACCAGACCCTGCGCGACTTCGCCGAATCTCCGGTGCTGCCGACCGGGTACGCCGGGATGATCGTGCTCGCGCTGTTCCCGCCGCTGTGGCGCCGGGTGATGGACCAGCGGGTGCTCAACCACTTCGAGGGCGACATCAGCCGCGCGAACATCCAGCCGTCGAAGCGGGAGAAAGTCCTTGCCCGGTATGGCTCTTCCGCCACGGAAACGGTGGCCGTGCTGGACGATGTGCGCGGCGACGCCAGCGAAGGCGGCATGTGCCCCGGCTGCGGATACGTCTACGACGAGCAGTGCGGCGACCCGCGCGAAGGCTTCCCGGCCGGTACGCCGTGGTCGTCCATTCCGGACAGTTGGTGCTGTCCTGACTGCGGGGTAAGGGAAAAGGTCGACTTCGTCGCTCCCGGAAGGATGAGTGTGTGATGCGGATCGAAGCGGATTTGAACAAGTGTGACGGCCTGGGCATGTGCGAAGCGATGGCCCCGGACTTCTTCGAGGTGGGCGACGAGGGCACGGTCGTCGTGCTCGACGGGGACCCCGGCGAAGAGCACCGGACCGACCTCGCCGCGGCCGTCGACGCCTGCCCGGTGCTCGCGTTGCGGCTCGTGTCATGACGCTCGCGGTGGTCGGCGCGTCGCTGGCGGGACTGCGCGCGGTCGAATCGGCACGGCGGACCGGATACGACGGCCGGATCGTGCTGATCGGCGCGGAGGATCGGCTTCCCTACGACCGGCCGCCGCTGTCGAAGGCTTTCCTCGCCCCCGACGGACCCGTTGCGGTGGAACCGTTTCTCAGCGAGGACGACCTGCGCGGCCTCGGCGTCGAACTCCAGCTGGGTACTCCCGCGACCGGCCTCGACCCGATCGCGCGCGAGATCCACACCGCCGACGCGACCGTCCCCTACGACACCGCGGTCATCGCCACCGGAGCCACCGCACGAGTTCTCCCCGGCACCGCGGAGATCTCCGGCATTCACTCCTTGCGCACCGCCGACGACGCGGTAGCCATTCGGTCCGCTTTGGACAGTGGTGCTAGGACAGTCGTCATCGGAGCCGGTTTCATCGGCTCGGAAGTGGCCTCAGCCGCCCGTAAACGCGGCCTACCAGTGTCCGTTGTGGAAACCCTGGAAACGCCTTTGGTACGCGCGATCGGCCCTGAAGTCGGCGAGGTCTGCGCGGATCTGCATCGCGCGGCAGGCACCGACCTCCTGCTGGGCACCAGGGTCACCGGCTTTACTGAGGAAAAGGGCGCGGTGACCGGCGTCCAGCTGTCCACCGGCGAGGTCCTGCCCGCCGACCTGGTCGTCGCCGGGATCGGCGCGGTCCCGGCCACCGGCTGGCTGCGTGACAGCGGACTCCTGCTGCACGAACGCGACGGCGGCGTCATCTGCGACGGCACCCTCGCTGCGGCACACGGCGTCTACGCGGCGGGCGACGTCGCACACGTGGCGAACGCGCTCTTCGACGGCGAACTGATGCGGCTGGAGCACTGGACGAACGCGGCCGAGCAGGGTGCGGCCGCGGCTCGGCACGCGCTGGACCCCGCGAGCGCGCGGATGTTCAGCGCCGTGCCGTACTTCTGGTCCGATTGGTACTCGCACCGCATCCAATTCGTCGGGACCCCACGCGCGGACGAGGTCGTCGTCGCGGTCCCGGCCGAACACGGCTTCACCGCGCTGTACCGCCGCGGCGACCGGCTCGTCGGCGCATTCACCGTCGACCGGCCGCGCGACATCATGAAGTACCGCAAGCGGATCGCCGCGCGAGCGCCGTGGTCCGAGGCAGTCGCCTTCGCACTCGAAACGGCCGCATAGAATGACCGCCATGAGCGTGCTTCCGGTGCCCACTGGCGGCCAGTACCGGCAGCCCATCATCACCGCCGCCATCGAACTCACCGCGAAGTCCGGCTGGTCAGCGGTCACCATGGCGCGGCTGGCCGAACTGGTCGGGGTGAGCAGGCAGACCGTCTACAACGAGATCGGCTCGAAAACCGCCCTCGCCGAGGCGATGATCTCGCACGAACTGCGCCGGTTCCTCGCCGTCGTGAGCACCGCGTTCGACCGCCACCCGGCCGACCTGGTCGAAGCGATCTACGACGCCGTCCGCGAGGTGCTCGAACTGGCCGACGACAACATCCTGCTGCGCGCCATCGCCTCCGCGACCCACGGCACGGACAACGAATTCCTGCCCCTGCTGACCACCCGCGCCGGCACCCTGCTGACCGAAGCGAAAGCCGTCCTGCGCGGCCGGGTCCGCAGCTACGCACCACCACTCGACGACGGCCAGCTCACCGTGGTCATGGACCTCGTGGTGCGCACGGTGCTGAGCCACGTGATGCAGCCGTCGGGTACCCCCGCCGAGACTGCCGACGGTCTCGCCTGGGTCGCCACGCGGGTGCTCGGGACCGCCCCGTCGGGGTCGATGCGCACCCGCTCGTAATCGGGATGCGCGGCCGAGGCACCGCGTGTCAGCCTGCCGCACGTGAACCGTGAACGACTCTCCGCACTCGCCCACACCCGGCATCCCATCGCGTCCCCGATCAGCGACGACGAGGTCCAGCGCCTGCTCGACCGCAGCATCCCGCGCGAGGACGCCGCTGTTCTAGACCTCGGCTGCGGCGGTGCCGAATGGCTCATCCGCGCCCTCGCCGCGTACCCGAAACTCCGTGCCGTCGGCGTCGACACTTCGGAATTCGCTCTCTCCCGCGCCCGCGCCGCGGCGACCGAACGAGGCGTCGCCGACCGCCTGACCCTCCACCAGCAGCCCGCGACCGAATTCCCCGCCGCGAGCGAGTTCGACACTGTCCTGTGCATCGGCGCCACCCACGCCTTCGGCGGCCTGCCGGACACCCTCGCCGCTCTCCGCGCCCACGTCCGCCCCGGCGGCCGGGCGCTGATCGGCGATGCCTACTGGGAATCCGCGCCGACGCCCGCCGCGCTCGAGATCTTCGGCGACCTGCCCGACCTGCCGGAACTCCTCGACCAGGTGATCTCCGCCGGCTGGACGCCGACCCACGGCCACACCAGCACCAGGGGCGAACTGAACGCCTACGAATGGTCGTGGACCGGCAGCGTCGCCGAATGGGCCGTTGACCACCCGGAAGACCCCGACCAGGCCGAAGCCCTCGCCGCCGCGGCCACCCACCGGGACGAGTGGCTCCGGGATTACCGGAACTCGTTCGGCTTCGCGTGCGTCGTGCTGCGCGCTTGACAAAACTTCTTGTCAATGCGACGTTCGACGGGACCCCAACCCCGAGAAAGGGCGACCCGATGACCGACCTCGTCCCGTTCCTGATGTTCCAGAAGCGCGACGCCGCCGAGGCGATGGCCTTCTACACGTCGCTGTTTCCGGGCGACTCCGTGCTGTCCGAGGAGCGCTACGGCGCCGACGGCCCCGGTCCGGAAGGGACGATCGTGATGGCCGAGTTCACCGTCGCCGGGCAGCGCGTGCGGTGCAGCGACAGCTTCGTCCAGCACGCCTTCGACTTCACCCCGTCGACCTCGCTGTTCGTCACTGTCGAGTCGACCGACGAACTCAAGCGGCTCTACGAGGCGCTCGGCGAAGGCGGCGGAACGCTGATGCCGCTGGACGACTACGGCTTCGGCCCGTTCGCCTGGGTGAACGACCGATGGGGCGTGTCGTGGCAGCTGAGTGCGAAGGGCTGAGGCAACAGGATCCGCGTACGGTTTCTTTTTGCGATTGCTAATCGCGACGGATCCGCAGCTAGAGAGCAATTCCCGACGCTATTGGCTTAGTGACAGATACGCGAAGAGGAATGCGGACCCGTTATCCACGGACGGGTTAAGCACGGGTATTCCGGCACCGCTATGGTGGGCATTGGGAGGTTGGCGATCAGCCTGAGGGGGGCCGATACCGCATCCCTGAGCCAGCCGCTTGACCTGCAGTAGTCCGCCTAGCCGGCGCGACGAGGGACAAGCGGCTGGCTCTTTTTCACGCACTGCGAAATCAAGAGCCACGACAGTGCGAGAAGCACGCTTTCCGAAGCCGGAACCCGGGCCCGAGAGAATGCCGGCGGGAATTCCGGCCCTAGGCGGCACGGTTCCGGTACAGCCACCAGACGTCGCGGCCGAAGGACCAGCTCAGCGTCGCCACCGCGAGGCCCGCCAGGACCGCCGGGGCGAACCCGGCCGCCGCGGCCGTCAGGGCGATTCCCTGCAGAGCCGCCACCGCCTTCCGGGCCCAGCTCGGGCGCAGCGGTGCCCGGAGCCAGGGCCAGAGGCGCGCCGCGGCCACGAAGGCGTACCGCATCAGGCCGATCGCCAGTACCCACGGGCCGACGGACGTCGAGACCAGGACGCTTAGCACCAGGATCAGGAAGGCGTCCGCTTCCATGTCGAACCGGGCGCCGAGCGCGGAGGCGGTTCCGGTGCGGCGCGCGACGTAGCCGTCTAGTGCGTCCAGGGCCAGTGCGACCGCCGCGATGGGGACGATCAGGGTCAGCGGCGGGTGCCCGCCCAGGCGGTCGGCGACCAGCGCGGTGACGCTGCCGATGAGCGCCGCGCGGGCGAGCGTCACCTGGTCGGCCGGGCCCAGCCGGTAGACCCGGATCCGCCACGCGCCCTGGGTGAGCAGGACCAGCAGCCCGAGCAGGTAGGCCACGCCGACCGCCCAGCCGGCGAGGCCGAGGCCGGTCGTCACGGTCAGCAGGGTCAGCAGCGCGAGTTGCGCCAGCAGCGCGGGGGCCTGCTGGACGACGGTTGAACCCAGCTCGGCCGGAGTTCGTGTACAGGTGGTGACAGCCATCTCTCCTCGATCCGGCAGCAACGGAGGACAACCTTGACACGGGCGGCGCGGGCCTTCTGGTTCACTTCGGCGGAGGGCGGGGAGATCCGATCGGCCGAGCTGGCTGCTCCGCGGGCCGACGAAGTACTGGTCCGAACGCGATTTTCCGCGTTGAGCCGGGGCACCGAAAGTCTTGTGCTGCGCGGCGGAGTGCCGGCGAGCCAGCACGACATCATGCGCGCGCCGTATCAGGAGGGCGACTTTCCGTGGCCGGTCAAGTACGGCTACCTGAACGTCGGCGAAGTCCTTTCCGGACCGGCGGAGCTGACTGGCCGCACGGTGTTCTGCCTCTACCCGCATCAGACCGAGTACGTCGTGCCCGCGTCGGCGGTCACCGTGGTGCCGGACGACGTCCCGGCAGCGCGGGCGGTGCTCGCCGGGACCGTCGAGACCGCGGTGAACGCGCTCTGGGACGCGGCACCGCTGGTCGGCGATCGGATCGCGGTGGTCGGGGCGGGCATGGTCGGCTGCAGTGTCGCGCGGCTGCTGTCCCGGTTTCCCGGCGTGGAGGTCCAGCTCGTCGACCCCGATCCGGCCCGCGCGGAGGTCGCGGAGGCGTTCGGCATCCGTTACGCCACCCCGGAAACCGCGCATGGCGACCTCGACCTCGTGGTGCACGCCAGCGCGACCGACGCCGGGCTCGCGCGCTCGCTGGAACTGCTCGGTCGCGAGGGAACGGTGGTCGAGCTGAGCTGGTACGGCGACCGTCAGGTGTGTGTGCCGCTCGGGGAGAACTTCCATTCGCGACGGCTCACCGTGCGCGGCAGCCAGGTCGGTACCGTGTCCCCAGCCCGCGCGGCGCGGCGCGGTTACGGCGATCGGATGGCGCTGGCGTTGCGTTTGCTGGCCGACCCGGCGTTCGACGCGCTGATCACCGGCGAGTCCGCGTTCGCCGAGCTGCCGGACGTCGCGGCGCGGCTGGCGGACGGAACTTTGCGCGGACTGGCGCACCGGATCACCTACCCGTAAAGGAGAAACGCGTTGTTCAGTGTCACCGTGCGCGATCACATCATGGTCGCCCACAGTTTCCGCGGCGAGGTTTTCGGCCCGGCGCAACGCTTGCACGGCGCGACGTTCGTGGTCGACGCGACGTTCCGGCGGTCCGAATTGGACTCGGACAACATCGTCGTCGACATCGGGCTCGCCACCCAGCAGCTCGGTGCGGCGCTCGCCGACCTGAACTACCGGAACCTGGACGACGAACCTGATTTCGCGGGCATCAACACCTCGACCGAATACCTCGCCAAGGTGATCGCCGACCGGCTCGCGGACCGTGTCCACGCCGGAGAACTCGGCGAGAACGCGCGTGGCCTGGCGCAGCTTTCCGTGACCCTGCACGAATCCCACGCCGCCTCAGCCGGATACGAGCGCTCCCTGTGACCACAGTGGACTCTTCCGGTTACGAACCGGAATGGCTGCGGCTCCGGGAGGCAGCCGACACGGCCGCCCGCGCCGCTGACCTGGTCGCCTTGCTTCCCGACAGACCGGCGGTCATCCGCGACCTCGGTTGCGGCACCGGAGCGATGGGACGCTGGCTGAGCGGCCGTCTTCCGAAACCGCAACGGTGGATCCTGCACGATCAGGACCCGCGACTGCTGGAGATCGCCGCGCGCAGCCTCCCGCCAGGGATCGGCGTCGAAACGGAACAGGCCGACGTGACCCGCCTGAACTTCGACAAAACGTCCTTAGTCACTGCTTCCGCACTGCTGGATCTTCTTACCAAGAAAGAGATCCAACGGTTAGTAAAGTCCTGTGTGGACGCGCAAACTCCAGCGCTCTTTACCTTGTCCGTAACAGGGTCGGCCGAAATCAGGCCGCTGGACGCTGGCGACGAAGCACTCAACGCCGCCTTCAACGACCACCAACGCCGGGACGGAAAGCTAGGCCCCGAAGCCGTCGCCTTCGCCGCGGCGGAGTTCACCCGGCACGGTTGGACCGTCCACACCAGACCGTCACCGTGGCAGCTAGGCCCCGAACACGAAGACCTCATCGCCACCTGGTACCGCGGTTTCGTTGCCGCGGCCCGGGAACAGCAGCCGGATCTGACCGTTCCCGACGACCGTCAGATCACCGCCGTCACCGTGCGCCACCAGGATCTACTCGCTCTCCCCTGACTCCCGGCGCGCCCGGGCCCGGCGTTTGCCCTCGTGCATCGCCGCGACCCGGGCGACCGGGATCGTGTGCCCCTCGGCCACCAGCTCCGCCGGAAGATCCTGCGGCTCGGGCAATTCCTCCGCCCACGGATCCGCATCGCCCAGCAGCGCCACCGCGGTCTTCAGCGTGAAGTCGGACGGTTTGACGTCGTCCGCGTCCGCCCAGCGAACCGGGAACGACACCGGCGCGCCCGGCCGGATCCGCGGGCTGTACACCGCCGCGACCGTCGCCCCGCCCGCCCGGGTCGAATCGAGAAACACCTTGCCGTGCCGGTCGTCCCGGATGAACGCCGTGGTCGCCAGCTCCGGATCGATCCGCTCCGCCCGCGCGCCGACCGCCCGGGTCGCCGCCGCGACATCCTCAAAGGACTGACCGGCGACCAGCGGCACGAACACGTGCACCCCTTTGGACCCGCTGGTCTTCAACGCGCCAGCGAGCCCGACGTCGGCCAGCGCCTGCCGCACCAGCCGAGCCGCCGCCACCGCGACGCGGAAATCCGCGCCCTCCGGCGGATCGAGGTCCATGATCAGATCGGTCTGCCCGACCGGTTCGACCCGGGTCAGCGCGGGATGCAGTTCGACCGCGCGCTGATTGCCGAACCACAGCAGCGTCCGGCGGTCGTTGCACAGACCGTAGGTGACTGTCCGTTGTGAACTCTCCGCCCACAGTTTCGCCCGCGGCACCCATTCCGGCGTGTACTTCGGCAGGTTTTTCTGCATGAACGCGTCCTGCCCGCGCAGCACCCGCATCACCGACAGCGGACGGTCGCGCAGCACCGGCAGCAACCGATCCGCGACGGCGTCCAGGTAATCGACGAGGTCGCGTTTCGTCACCCCGGCGTCGACGAACAGCTCCTGGTCGAGGTTGGTCAGAGAGACCCCTTCGCGCACCTCATCCGCTTTGCCCATACGCCAACCCTTGCCGACCACCGCATCCCGGTCAACCACTTAGACGAGCGGTTTCCCTTTACGCAGCCGCCGCCGGAAGTCCGCGAGGCAGGCGTCGTAGGGGAAACGACGCACCCGCAACGGAAGCCGTTCGACCATTCGGCCGATTCCGCGCATCAGCCGATCGAACCGGCGCTGGTCGGCGGCCGACCACTCCAGCCGCATCTGCTCGCGGAACACCTCCGGCAGAAACCCGGTCGTCACGAAGCGATGGAACCGTCCGAAGAGGACCGAGAACGGCCGCGGCAGGAATTCCAGATTCGCGATGGCGGTGAGGTACTCCCGCATCCGGTCGTCGATGTCGACCTGCGCCAGCCCCTTGTCCCAATACGAAGCGAAGTCGGCGGGCCAGTCTTCCGGACGCACCTGCAACGTCGTGCCCAGCACCGCCGCCTCGGCGTACCACGATTCCGGGGCCGGGCGGCCGAGAAAGGCGCGATGCACGTCCTCGACGCCGTGGCACAGGCAGGCCGCGACCCACAGCTGCAGCTCCCGGTCGAAAGCGCGATACCGCACCGGACTCGCGTCGGTCGAGACCACCTGAGCGTGCACCGAATTCACCGCCCGCCGATACGCCGCCCGGTCAGCGTCAGTCCCCAGCACAGCCACGGCGAGATAGGTGACGGTCGTCCGCGTGCGTTTCAGCGGATGCTTGAAGAGGTTCCCCGAATCGACCCGGCTTTCCATGACGCCGTAGCCGACCGCCGGCCGGCCCAGCTGCATGATCACGTTCGCGCCGCCCGCGAGCAGGCTGACGCCGAGCATGCCGTCCTGGAGCATCCGTCCAGGGGAACGCTTCCGTTGACACCTTGTCAAGAGCCGTCAAGCACGCACGACCCGCACGTCCGACACCTCCAGCAGGCCGTCCAGGTGCACCTTGCCCCGCCGCTGCGCCGGATCGACCACCAGCCCGTCGCGCCGGGCCAGGTCGAGAACGCGCGTCGCGAGCGGCAGCACCAGGTGCCGTCCCCAGCAACGCTCGTCGCTGTGCCCGAACGGGAGGTAGCCGGGGTGGTTGTCCGGGTCCAGCGCGGCCCAGCGGTCCGGCCGGAACTCGTCGGGCGCGTCCCACAGTTCGGGGTCGCGGTGGCTGAGCAGCGGCAGCAGCAGGACGTCGTCCGCCGGGCCGATCCGGGCGTCCACCTCGGGGAATTCCGGCGAACGCACGCGCAGGATGTTCCACGACGGCGGCAGGAGGCGCAGCGCCTCGTTGAGCACGTACTCGGCCGGCACGTCCTCGTCCAGCGGCGAACCAAGCCACAAGGCGTTCGTGACCAGCGCGGCGACGGTGAAGCAGATCGGCCCGGCCACGCGGCGGTAGAGGTACATCGCGAAACGGCGCTGCTCGAAGGTGTCGGCCTCCAGCACCATCCGCGCCAGCGACGACAAGGCGACCTCGGGCGCGGGCCGTCCCCAGAGCGCGGCTCCGGCGGCGACCGCCGACCAGGTGATCTTCGGCGTCAGCTCTAGCCTGCGGTCGACGAGGATCCGGAATCGCCGCTGTTCGCGGCCGAACACCAGGTCCCGCAGGTAGTTGTGCGGTACAGCGGGCCACTCTCCGGTGAGGTCCGGTTCGCCGAGCGGCTTCTTGAGCGCGGCCCGCACGTCCGCACCGACCGCTCGCATCAGCGCCGCCGATTCCGGCCGCGTGACGACCCGGCCGAGCACCGGCTTGAACGTCGGCCGTTCCTCGGCGTTCGCCGGACGGCTGCGCAGCACCTCGTCCATCAAGCCGGCCCCGGCTACGCCGACCGTGTCCGATTCCAGCCGGAATAAGGATTTCCCCCGATAACGGTCAAACAGTTCCTGAAGACGCGGCGCGAATACCACTTGGCGCACTTTGTTCCGTTCAGCGGGAATAGTCACCGGGCAGCTCCTCTGCGACACGGGGCGGCCGGCCCCGGACATTCCGGGACCGGCCGATCCTCTTCGGGCGAGACCGTCAGATCCAGCCGTACCAGGCGTAAGACTTCAGGCTCTTGCCCGGAAGGGCCTTGCGCACGAGTCGAACAAGCTTCACGGAAATTCCTCCGTATTCTCGAACACTCCAACCGCACTCGCGGCCGTCGCCGACAGTACGACGAATTCCCGGAATGCGCCGCAAGAAGACCTGAACGGCCTACTCCGGCCGAACTTTTCAGTAATTCCGGCCAGAATTCATTTGCGAGCACGGGTCGGCGTCGGTACTCTTCCGCCGCCCGCAGTACTCAGAGCACCGACCGGGCGAACTCGATGAGCACGCGGGCGGCGGGCCCGGCCGGACCGTCGGACCGCCACGCCAGCGCCAGCTGCCCGCGCAACTCCGGCCGCAGCCGCAAGGTGTGCAGCTCCTTGGCGTAGTAGCGCGCCAGCGATTCCGGGACCAGCGCCACGCCGAGACCGCGCATCGCGAGCTTGGCCAGCACGTTCGGGTCGCTCGCCTCGATAGCCACCCGCGAATGCAGCCCGGCCGCGGCGAGTCCGCGATCCAGCACGCCGCGCATGCCGGTGCCCTTCGGCAGGCAGATCAGCGACCGTTCGGCCAGCTCGGCCAGGGTGATCGAGGCGCGGTCGGCGAACTCGTCGCGCAGCGCGGTGACGGCGACCAGTTCCTCGTCGAGCACGACCTGCGTGGTGAGCCCGGCGGGCGCGCCGTCGGCAAGGCCGATCACCGCGACGTCCAGCCGTCCTTCGCGCAGCGCGGTGACCATCAGGTCGGAATTCGCTTCGCTGAGCGTGATTTCCACGCCGGGGTAGCGCTCCGCGAACTCGGCCAGGAAGTCCGGCAGCGCCACCGGTCCGGCGGAGGTCACCATCCCCATCGCCACCTGGCCGCGCACCAGCCCTTCGTGCTCCGCGACCGTTTCGCGCACCGCAGCGACCGCCGCGAGCGCGGCCCGGGCGTGCGGCAACGCGGCCTCGCCGACGCCGGTAAGCCGTACCGTGCGGCCGGACCGGTCGAACAACGGCTGCCCCAGCTCGCGTTCCAGCCGCCGGATCTGCGCGCTGACCCCGGGCTGGGCGACATGCATCCGAGCCGCCGCACGGGTGAAGTTGGCTTCCTCCGCGACCGCGACGAAGTATTCGAGCTGGTGCAGTTCCATAAGCACTGATTCTAGCTTCCGGAACTAGTATCTCTTGGACTTATCGCTGCTGAGCGAGCAGGCTGAAGTCATGCAGACGTTCACCCCTGATCAGGCCGGCTACCGCGAAGAGATCGCCGGATTCCAGACCGGCATCAGCTCCACTCCGAAGCTGGTCGTCGCCGCCACCAGCGCGGACGACGTCGCCGCCGCGGTCCGGCTCGCCGCCGAACGCGACCTGCCGGTCTCCGTGCAGGCCACCGGCCACGGACTCCGCGCGCCGGCCGAGGGCGTGCTGATCTCGACGCGCCGGATGACCGGCGTGACCGTCGACCCGGACCGCGGAGTGGCGCGCGTCGAAGCCGGGACGACCTGGGGCAGCGTCATCACCGCCGCCGCGGAGCACGGGCTCGCGCCGCTGAGCGGTTCGGCACCGGGAGTCGGCGTGGTCGGCTACACCCTCGGCGGCGGTTTCGGCCTGCTCGGCCGGCACTTCGGCCTGGCCTCAGACCGCGTCCGCTCCGCCGAGATCGTCCGGCCCGACGGCACGCGCACGACCGGCCCGCTCGACGCCGGGATCGTGACCGCGCTGGAGTTCGCGCTGGTGCCGGTGACCACGCTGTACGGCGGCGGGCTGTACTTCGACGCCGCCAAGATCCCGGACGTCCTGCGCACCTGGCGCGACTGGACTGCCGACCTGCCCGACACCGTCGGCACCTCGGTGGCGATGCTGCCCTACCCAGACCTGCCGATGGTGCCGGAACCGTTGCGGGGCAAGCACATCGCGCACATCCGCGTGGCCTACCTCGGCACCGATGGCGACCAACTCGTCGCACCGCTGCGCGCGCTCGGCCCGCTGCAGGACACGCTCACCACGATGCCGTACACCGACTCCGGCCAGATCGCCGCCGAACCGCCCATCCCGCACGCGTACCTCGGCGACAACCGCGTGCTGCCGACGCTGCCGGACGACGTGCTGAGCACCGTGCTCGACCTCGCCGGCCCGGCCGCGCCGGTGCCGACCGTGCTGATCATCGACCTGCTCGGCGGCGCTTACCAGCACTCGTCGGCACCGGATTTCACCGCGGACTCGCGCTACACCGTGCGCGCGCTGTCGCTGGTCGAGCCGGACGCGGCGACCATTCAGGCCGCGCACGCCAAGCTGTTCGCTCCGCTGGACCCGATGTCGACCGGGCGGTTGCGGAGCTTCGTGTACGGACAGCCGCTGGGCTGAGTCAGCGTTCGAGAACGAAGACCGGGATCACGCGCTCGGTCTTCTTCTCGTAGTCCGCGAAGCCCTCCGCGTGCGCGACCATTCCGGCGTACAAGCGGTCGCGCTCGGCGCGGTCGGTGACGAGCTTCGCCGTCGCCGGGAACTTGTCGGTGCCGATCTCGACCGTGACCGACGGGTTCGCGACGAGGTTGTGGTACCAGTCCGGGTTGGTGTCCGCGCCGCCCTTGGACGCGACGATCACGATGCGGTCGCCGTCGGTGGTGTACACCAGCGGGCTCACCCGCTCTTTGCCGCTCTTCGCGCCGGTGTGCGTGACCAGCACCATGTTCTTGCCCTCGAACATGCCGCCGACCTTGCCCGCGTTCGCGCGGAACTCGTCGATGATGCCCTGATTCCAGTCCGACATCGGAGAACTCCCCTGCTTTGATGATGTAACAGCAAACCTAGGATCGCGCGAATCCGGCTGTCAACACACGCGCAGGTACTGTCGCGGCATGGCCACCGAATCCGGCCCGACCGTCGAGGACGGGGTCCGCGAACTGCTGCTTCTCATGCCCCGCCTCGTCGGGCGCGCGAAGCGGACGCCGCCGCCTCCGGAACTCGACGACGTCACGCTCGCGCCGCGGCATCTGTCGCTGCTGGCGTACCTGTTGTTCGACGGCCCGATGACGGTCAACGAACTCGCCGGACGGCTCGAAATCGCG
This sequence comes from Amycolatopsis silviterrae, assembly GCF_042684085.1. Lineage (NCBI taxonomy): Bacteria > Bacillati > Actinomycetota > Actinomycetes > Pseudonocardiales > Pseudonocardiaceae > Amycolatopsis > Amycolatopsis silviterrae. The sequence continues at coordinate 92,490 of NZ_JBHUKS010000003.1, read as the reverse complement.
CCCACGACAGCAAGTCTGATGATCGGCGACCTGTCCCGGCAAGGGGTGCTGGAACGCACCGAGGACCCGGCCGACCGGCGGCGCACCATCGTGAGCATCCACGCGGACAAGCGGCCCGCGGTGGACGCTTGGCTCGCCCGGGGGGCGAAGGCGTGGGAGGCGGCGCTGTCGCCGTTGAGCCCGGGTGAGCGGGCGATGGTGATCAGGACGTTGAAGGCTTTTGAGGAGTACGGCTCGTGAGTGTTTATCGCGGTTAGAACCGTGATTGCCACTCACGAGGCGGCTAGCCACTTCGCCTGCGGACCAGCGCATGCCCGGGGCCAAGCCGCGTCGTGCTGGTACCACCACGCCTCGCAGGCTCGCCCGTCCGGCAGCGTGTACCGCGGCGGCCCCGGTGCCCGGCGCAATCCGGCCGCCTCCAGCGAACGGCCGCTCGCGACGTTGCCGACCTCCGCGCCCGCGCGGACCCGGGAAAGTCCGAGATGCTCGTGCGCCAGCAGGAGACCGGCGGCGAACAGGTCGCGGCCGAATCCTTGCCCGCGATATTCCGGCGCGAGGTAGCCGCCGGTTTCCGGGCCGCCGTCCTCGCCCGCGTGCACGCTCACGAGTCCGGCGCAGCGGCCGGCCACGAGGTCGATCGCGACGACGTCCACCGAATGCGGGTCCGGCGTCGCCCAGTCCGGGCCGGTGCCGGGGAGCACGCGCAGCGCCTCGCCGCGCATCGGTTCGGCCACCACGGAGTCGGCCAGCCAGCCGAGCCAGCGCTGCGCCGCCGGGTCGCTGCCGCCCGCGACCGCCGCCGCGTACTCCCACGCGGTGGGGGTGCGGAAAAGGAACCGGCCGAACGCGAAGGCGTGTCCCCGGCGGTCGCAGGTGCGCTTCGCCATCAGCCGTCCGCGGCGGGTCAGCCGGCTCACCAGAGGTGCATTGCTCACAAACGCCATCGCGCCGGAAATGCTACCCCTCGCCGGTTACCGATCCGCCCAGAGACGGTCCGCCCGCACTGTATGGTGACCGGGTGACGGCCGTACCAGAAGCAGCCGATGCCGACGGCGGGCGCGCGGCCCAGCCCCGGCACCTCATCGTGTCCGTCTACGGCGTGCATCACCAGGCAGGCGGCGAGTGGCTTTCGGTCGCCTCGCTGATCGATCTGCTCGCCGCGGTCGGGGTCGACGAGCCCGCCGTACGGTCGTCGATTTCCCGGCTCAAACGGCGCGGGGTGCTCGAAGCGGTGCGCCGCGACGGAGCCGCCGGGTACGAATTGTCCGGTACCGCACTGGATTTGCTGCACGAGGGCGACGAACGCATCTTCCGCCGGGACCGCGCGAAGCTCGGCGACGGCTGGCTGCTCGCGGTGTTTTCGGTGCCGGAAGCCGAGCGGCACAAAAGGCACGTCTTGCGGACGCAGCTGTCGAGGCTCGGCTTCGGCACCGCGGCTTCCGGCGTCTGGATCGCGCCAGCGCATCTGTACGAGGTCACCGTCGGCACGCTGAACCGCCTCGGTCTCGCCGATTACGCCGACCTGTTCCGCGCCGAGCACCTCGCGTTCGGCGACCCGCGCGAGAAGGTGCGCGAGTGGTGGGACCTGGACCAGCTGGACGAGTTGTACACGGCGTTTCTCGAAGAGCACGAGCCAGCGCTGCGCCGGTGGCAACGCCGGCGCACGACGCCCGCCGACGAAGCGTTCGCCGACTACCTGCGCGTGCTCACCGGCTGGCGGCGGATGCCGTACCTCGACCCGTGCCTGCCCGCGGAATTGCTGCCCGAGGGCTGGTCCGGCATCCGGGCCGCGGAGGTGTTCTTCACACTGCACGACCGGCTCGAAGAAGCCGCGCGCAAGCACCTTCAGCAGGTGCTCAGCGGTTGACCACCGCGTAGCCCTGCACTTCCACCAGCGCCTCGACGTCCCACAGCCGGTTCACGCCGATGCCCGCCATCGCCGGGTAATCCGCGCCCACCAGCCGCTTCCAGACGCGGCCGATCTCGCGCGCGTGCGCCTTGTAGTCGTCCATGTCGACGATGTAGACGGTCAGGCTGCAGAGGTCCGCGGGTTCGCCGCCGGCCGCGCGCAACGCGGTGAGCAGGTTGCCGAGCGCGCGCTCGAACTGCTCCACGACACCGTCGCCGACGATCCGGTTGTCCGCGTCCAGCGCGGTCTGCCCGGCGAGGAAAACCAACTGGCCCTGCGCCGCCACCGCGTGCGAGAACCCCGACGGCTTGCCCAGCTCGGGGGGATTGATCCGCTCCATGCCGGCGAGCGTAACCCATCTATCGTCTTCTTGACGACCGTAGGACACACGACATACCCTGGGTCACGTGCGGATTTCAGTAGTCGGCGGCGGGCCTGCGGGCCTCTACTTCGCCGTGCTCGCGAAACAACTCGGCCCGGACCACGAGATCACGGTCTGGGAGCGCAACGCGCCGGACGACACGTTCGGCTTCGGCGTCGTCTTCTCCGACGAGACGCTCGGCGGCATCGAGCACGCCGACGCGGCCGTGCACGAGGCGATGAGCCGGGAGTTCGCGCGCTGGGACGACATCGACGTGCACTACCGCGACACGGTGTCCACTTCGGGCGGGCACGGGTTCGCCGCGATGAGCCGCAAACGGCTGCTCGCGATTCTGCAGCAGCGGTGCCGCGAAATGGGCATTGATGTCCGATTCCGCAGTATTGCGCCGGATCCGGCCGAGCTGGCTGCTTCGGCGGACCTCGTGGTCGCCGCGGACGGCGTGAATTCCGCCGTGCGCACGGCGTTCGCCGATTCGTTCCGGCCGGCCGTCGAGACCCGGCAGTGCCGCTACATCTGGCTCGGCACCGATCTCGTCTTCGACGCGTTCAAGTTCTACGTGCTCGAAACGCCGCACGGCATCATGCAGGTCCACGGCTATCCGTACGGCCGCGACGGCAGCACGTTCATCCTGGAGATGCACGAAGACGTGTGGCAGCGGGCATTCGGCCCGATCGCCGCCACCGGGCTCGGCCCCGGCGAAAGCGACGAGAAGTCGATCGAGCTGATCCGTGAACTGTGCGGCGACATTTTCGACGGCCATCAGTTGCTGGCCAACAACTCCAAATGGGCCACCTTCGGCACGGTCCGCTGCGAAAGCTGGGTCCACGACAATGTCGTGCTGCTCGGCGACGCCGCACACACCGCGCATTTCTCCATCGGTTCCGGCACCAAGTTGGCGATGGAGGACGCACTCGCGCTCGCCGCGTGCCTGCACGAGCAGCCGAGTGTCCCGGAAGCCCTTGCGGCGTACGAAGAAGAGCGACGCCCGGTGGTCGCGTCCACGCAACGCGCGGCGCAGGCGAGCCTGGAGTGGTTCGAGAATCTGGCGCAGTACACACATCAGGAACCGGAGCAGTTCGCGTTCAACCTGCTTACCCGCAGCCGTCGCGTCACTTACGACAACCTGAAGCTGCGCGACCGGGAATTCGCCGCCTCGCTGGATCAGTGGTTCGCCGATTCGCTCGGCACTTCCGTCGCACCACCGATGTTCCAGCCGGTGCGGATCGGCTCGCTGGAATTGCCGAACCGGATCGTCGTGTCGCCGATGGACATGTACTCCGCGGTTGACGGCGTACCCGGCGAATTCCACCTGGTACACCTGGGAAGCAAGGCACTCGGCGGGGCCGGGATGGTCATGACCGAGATGATCTGCGTGTCCGCCGAGGGCCGGATCACGCCGGGGTGTCCCGGGCTTTACACCGCCGAACAGGAATCCGCGTGGCAGCGGATTGTCGAGTTCGTGCACCGCGAAACCCCGGCGAAGATCGGCTTGCAGCTGGGACATTCCGGTCGCAAGGGCTCCACGAAGCTGATGTGGGAAGGCATTGACGACCCGCTGCCGGAAGGCAACTGGGAAGTCTGCGCGCCGTCCGCGCTGCCGTACTCGCCGAACAACCAGACGCCGCGCGAGCTGTCCGTCGCCGAACTGGCCGAGATCCGGGACCAGTTCGTCGCGGCCGCGGAAGCCGCCGCACGCGCCGGTTTCGACCTGCTGGAACTGCACTGCGCACACGGCTATCTGCTGTCGTCGTTCCTGTCCCCGCTCACCAACCAGCGCACCGATTCCTATGGCGGCTCCCCGGAAAACCGGCTGCGCTTCCCGCTGGAGGTCTTCGACGCCGTCCGCGCCGCGTGGCCTGCCGACCGTCCGCTGACCGTCCGGATCTCGGCCACTGACTGGTTCGAGGGCGGCAACGACGCCGACGAAGCCGTGGCCATCGCGCAGGCGTTCGCCGAACACGGCGCGGCCGCGATCGACGTGTCGACCGGCCAGGTGGTGAGCGAGGAGCAGCCGAAGTTCGGCCGCAGCTACCAAACTCCGTACGCAGACCGGATCCGCAACGAGGTCGGCCGCCGCTACGGCACCGCGGTGATCGCCGTAGGCGCGATTTCCTCCTACGACGACGTGAACTCGCTCATCCTCGCCGGACGAGCCGACCTGTGCGCGCTCGGCCGCACCCATCTGTTCAATCCACAATGGACTCTGCACGCGGCCGCCGCGCAGGAGTATCCGATGGCCTGGCCCAAACAGTGGGCTGCGGGCAAACGTCCGCCGCAGACCGGCCGCACCGACGGCCCGGAGCCGCGACTGGACCTGGTCCGCACCGGCGGCCACCAAACCGCCCATGCCCGCTGGCGACCGGAGGAAGCCTGATGAACGCCTTCGCTTTCACCCCGGAACAGACCGCCTACGCTGCCTCGGTACGCAAGATCGCCGCCGAACAGCTGGCCCCGCTGGCCGCCGCCGGTGCCGAAGGATCGGTAAACCGCCCGCTGTTGAAGGCAATGGGCTCGCATGGCTTGCTGGCCCGGTTGTTCCCCGGTGTCGAAAGTGGACAACCAACCCGGCAAGCTGCCGCGACCGACTTGTGCCTGTTGCGAGAAGCTCTCGCCACCCAAAGCACCGAAGCCGAAACCGCGTTGGCCTTGCAGGGCCTGGGCAGCTATCCCGTGCTTCAGTCCGGTTTGGACGAACAAGTCCAGCGCTGGCTCCCCGCCGTCGCCGCCGGGGACGCGGTCGCCGCGTTCGCCCTGACCGAACCGGACGCCGGATCCGACGCCGCCGCCCTGCAACTCGCCGCCGAACCAGACGGCGACGGCTGGCGGCTCACCGGCACGAAAATGTGGATCTCGAACGCCCCCGAAGCCGATTTCTACACGGTCTTCGCCCGCACCACCCCCGACGCCGGTTCACGAGGGGTCAGCGCCTTCGTTGTCCCCGGCGACCGCGCGGGCATCAGCGGCGAGCACTTGGACCTGGTGAGCCCGCACCCGATCGGCACCGTCGTCTTCGACGGCGTGCAAGTAAAGCGCGACGAACTGCTCGGCGAAGAGAACCGCGGTTTCGCAGTGGCAATGCGGACCTTGGACCTGTTCCGCCCGAGCGTCGGCGCGTTCGCCGTCGGCATGGCGCAAGCCGCGCTCGACGCGACCGTGGAGTACACCGCTGCGCGGGAAGCGTTCGGCGGCCCGTTGGTGAACCAGCAGACGGTCGCGCACACGCTGGCCGAGATGGCGACGCGGACCGAAGCTGGCCGCCTGCTCGTATACGCCGCAGCCGCGGCGTACGACGCGGGCGAGGAGAACTTGGCCGGCCGAGCGGCGATGGCGAAATTGTTCGCGACCGAGGCCGCGCAATACGTGGTGGATCAAGCGGTGCAATTGCATGGCGCGCGAGCGCTGCGGCGAGGGCATTTGCTGGAGCATCTCTATCGGGAGGTCCGCGCGCCGCGCATCTACGAAGGCGCGTCGGAGATCCAGCGGACGATCATCGCGCGTTCGTTGCGGCGGCGCGGATGAGCCGGCGTTCGGTGTACCCCTCGCACCGAACGCGTCCGCGCCGCCTGCTGGTGTTCTAACAAGCAGGCGGCGCGCGGGACAAACTATTCAGTCAGGGCTTAACGCTCCGCTTGGGTTTCCGGTCCAGCCACAGCTGCGCCGCGATCAGCGCGACCGTCCAGCTCACCCAGGCCCCGAGCGCCGCGATCGACTGGCCGAGCGCGATCTCGCTGCCGCCGAACGTGGTAGCGACCTGCGGTTCCAGGAAGATCGCCGCGACCGGGCCGATGAGCCGGTTCAGGATGATCGACATCGTCAGCGCGAAACTGCGGATCATCCAGCGGCGGTGATCGCCGAACCGGCGTTCGCGGACGGCTCGGTAGCCGGCCCAGGTGCAGCCAAGCCACAGCACCGCGAGCAGGACGTCGCTGGCACGGGTCACTGGGCCGTACGGGGTCGCCGCGCCGATCGTCAAGGCCATCAGGCCGGACGGAAGCACGCCCGCGAAGACGTACGCGCGGCCGGAGTAGCGGTGCAGGACTGGATACTTCCGGCGGATCCACGGCCAGATCTGCAGCAGCGCGGTCAGCATCGCGATGGAGCCGAATACGACGTGGCCCACCAGGAAGAGGTAGTGCGCGGGGAAGGTCGACGGAACCCTGGATTGAGCTGGGTCGAAAGCCAGGTACGGGGGTAGCGCATAAGCCAGGAAGGCGACCACCACCAATCCCAGCGGGCCTACCCACGGCCGCCGCCACCAGTGCTTTCCCGGCTCGACCCGTACCGTTCGCTCCGCCGCGGGCGGCACCCGCGTTGGTCGAAGATCCGTCCCCGCCGTCATGTCGGCCTCTCTCCGTTGTCGGTTCTCGGCTCCTTCGAACGTAGGACGGGCGGCTTTGGATCACCATGGTGCCGACTGGCGTCGCGGTGGTGGGGACAGCCTTACCCTCGCCTAGGTGACCCCCGAACGGTCCGTGCGGGGGAGCCGCCCTCGGCCCATTGCCGCAGAGGTTTAGACCAGGCATAATCCCCTTACTTTGTTGCCCGCCACAACAAAGCACTCCTGTTCAGCCTCGCCGGATCGCTCCCCGAAAACCGAGGTGACAACGCATGTCCAGGTTTCTCAGACGTTTCCCCACTGCTCTTGCCGCCGCCGCGCTGCTAGCGCTCGGCCTGCAGACCGCCCCCGCCGTGCTCGCCCCTCCCACCGCGAGCGCCGCCGAAAGCTTCACCGACGATTTCAACGGCCCAGCCGGCGCCGCCGCCGACGCATCGAAATGGAACTACGAAACCGGCGACAACAGCGGCAACAACCACGAGCGCCAGTGGTACACCGCGGGCGCGGCCAACGGCGCGCTCGACGGCCAGGGCCACCTCGTGATCACCGCCAAGCGCGAGAATTCCGGCCATACCTGCTGGTACGGCACCTGTCAGTACACCTCCGCCCGGCTCAACACCGCCGGGAAGTTCAGCCAGGCCTACGGGCACGTCGAGACCCGGATGAAGATCCCGCGCGGGCAGGGCATGTGGCCCGCGTTCTGGATGCTCGGCGGCGGAAGCTGGCCCAATGACGGCGAAATCGACATCATGGAGAACATCGGCCGCGAGCCCAACACGGTGCACGGCACCATTCACGGGCCCGGTTACTCCGGAGCGGGCGGAATCGGCGCGGCCTACAACGGACCCGTCTTCGCCGACGGTTTCCATACCTACGCGGTCGATTGGTCGCCGAACAAGATTGTCTGGTCGGTCGACGGCAACGCTTATCAGACTCGCACCCCGGCCGATCTGAACGGCAACCGCTGGGTGTTCGATCATCCCTTCTACCTGATCCTGAACCTCGCCGTCGGAGGGGACTGGCCGGGGGATCCGGACGGAAACACGCAGTTCCCGCAGCAGCTGGTCGTCGACTACGTGCACGTGAACACGAGCGGCGACGGCGGAACCGGCGGCCGGATCATCGGCATCGGCGGCAAATGCGTGGACGTGCCGTGGGCCAATCCGGCGAACTTCACCCAGCTGCAGATTACCGACTGCAACGGAAACGCCGCGCAGAACTGGACTGTCGGCGGCGACGGGACCATTCGCGCGCTCGGCAAGTGCATGGACGTCAAGTATTCCGGCACCGCCGACGGCACCCCGGTCCAGATCTACGACTGCAACAACAGCAACGCGCAGCAGTGGGTCGTGACCGCGGCGCACGACATCGTCAACCCGCACGCGAACAAATGCCTCGACGCCGCGGGGGTCAGTTCGCAGAACGGCACGAAACTGCAGCTGTGGACCTGCACCGGCAACGTCAACCAGAAGTGGTCGGTGAACCAGTAGCCGTCCACAGTGGACGAAGCGAGACGGCGGGCCGTGACCTCCCCCCGGTGACCACGGCCCGCCGCGGACACCGCGCGGGCCGGGCGGGAACCAAGGTCGACCGCCCGGCCATGGGCCGCCGTCCGCGCGTCGGCTGGGGGTCCCGACGCCCGGGGCGGCACTCTCACGCGGCCCACTGCCGAAGGTAGCCAGACCGCGCACGCCGTGGAGCTTTCCGGGCGGCAGCAGGGGCCAAACGGCCACTCTCACTGCCTTCCTGGGCAAACCGGCCGGTTTCGACTCAACGTGTCAGCGGGTCGCGGCGAGCTCCGCGTAGGCCTCGACCAGCTGTGCTTCCGCGTCGTCGAGATACACCGCGAGCATCTCCGCCGTACGGATCCCGTCGCCAGTTTCGAGCACGTCCAGGATTTCGTGGTTCCGCGGCAGGTACCGCTCGTGAAAGCGGCGTGGGTCGGCCATCACGTGGAACACCAGCCGCAGCTCCGCGGCGAGCGCCTGCATCAGTTCGACGATGCGCTCGCTGCCGGTGAGCGCCGCCAGCTCCGCGTGAAAACGGATGTTCGCGGTACCCAGGTCCTGCCACTTCGCATGCTTCGCCGCACGGTCCCCGTCCTCGACGGTGCTGGCGATCTTCGCGTACGCAGCCGGCTTCTCGGTCACTTCGCGGACCGCCGCGCACTCGATGATCTTGCGGACCCGGTAGATGTCGCGCACGTCTTCGACGCTCGGCACCCGCACGAAGACCCCTCGGTTCAGCTCGTGCACCAGCAGCCGTTCGTGGGTCAGCAAGCGGAAGGCCTCACGGAGCGTGTTGCGCGAGACCCCGAGCGCGTTGCCGATGTCCTGCTCCGAAAGCCGTACCCCAGGCAGGAAGTACCCCTCGGAAACACGCGTGCGCAGCACGCCGGCGACCCGCTCCGCGGTGCTCGTCCGGCCGAGCAGGCCGCGATCCGCTTCCAGGCCCATGGGCTCTCCGTCGGTGACCACGTCGCCCAGAGTAGCCAGCGGACGGTGAACAATAAAATGAGGGACTTGTGGAATTGTTGAACGATCCGTACGGTAGCGGCCATGTGACTCGTGCCACCATGAGTTCGTCCCCTTGTGAGGTGCCCTATGAACGTCAACGTCGCCGACGGCACCGCGAACGCGGCCCGCCCGTTCGGCTGGTATCGCTCGCTCGGCCACAAGGGCCGCCGCGCCTTCCTCGGCGCGTTCGGCGGCTACGGCCTCGATTCGTTCGACTACCAGACCCTCCCCTTCGGCCTGGCCGCGATCACCGCCTACTTCGGCATCACGTCCGGCGAAGCAGGCCTGCTCAGCACCGTCACGCTGGTCGTTTCCGCGATCGGCGGCGTCGGCGCCGGCGTGCTCGCCGACCGCATCGGCCGCGTCCGCACGCTGCAGCTGACCATCGCGATGTACACGATCTTCACCGTGCTCTGCGGCTTCGCGCCCAACTTCGAAACGCTGCTGATCTTCCGCGGTCTGCAGGGGCTTGGGTTCGGCGGCGAATGGGCGGTCGGGGCCGCGCTGGTCGCGGAGTACTGCTCGGCCAAGTACCGCGGCCGCACGGTGGCGTTCGTGCAGAGCGCGTGGGCGGTCGGCTGGGGCCTGCTGGTGATCGTCTACACGGTGCTGTTCAGCGTCCTCGACCAGGACATCGCGTGGCGCGTGCTGTTCTGGGTCGGCGTGCTCCCGGCGCTGCTCGTGCTGTGGGTGCGGCGCAGTGTCGAGGACGCGCCCGAAGCAGCCGCGCGACGGGTATCAGCGAAGGTCAAGGGCTCGCTCGCCGGGATTTTCCGGATGAACCTGTTGCGCACCACGGTGTTCGCCGCGCTGCTCGCGACCGGCGTCCAGGGCGGCTACTACACGCTGTTCACCTGGATGCCGAAGTACCTGCAGAGCAGCCGCGGCCTGTCCGTGGTCAACACCGGCGGCTACTTCGCGCTGCTGATCCCCGGCGCGTTCATCGGCTACGTCTGCGGCGGCTACCTCACCGACCTGCTCGGCCGGAAGAAGACGTTCCTGCTGTTCTCGGTCGTTTCCGCGCTGCTGATCGTGCTGTTCGTGCAGTTGCCCTACGGCGCGAACGGGCTGATGCTGCTGATCAGTTTCCCGCTCGGCTTCTCGACTTCGGCGATCTTCAGCGGCTTCGGCGCGTACCTCGCCGAGCTGTACCCGACCGAGCTGCGCGCCACCGGGCAGGGCTTCACCTACAACTTCGGCCGCGCGGTCGGTGCCGCTTTCCCCGCCGTGGTGGGCTTTCTCGGCGCGGGCGGCGCGATTGTGCTCGGTGCGGTTGGGTACGCGATCGCTGCGGTAGCGCTGCTCGGCCTGCCGGAAACGCGGGGCAAGGAGCTGGTGGAGGTGGCGACATGAGCGCGAAGCCTCGTGAGTGGCAATCCCGGTTAGAACCGGCATCAGCACTCACGACCTCCCCCGCCCAGGCCCGCGCCCTCTTCCGAGCTGGCCTGGAAGTCCCGACCACCGGCTGGTCCGCCGGCTACGCGCAGGCCAACCTGATCGCGGTCCCGGCGGACTGGGCCGAAGACGTCCGCGAATTCTGCGCACGCAACCCACAGCCGTGCCCGGTGCTCGACGTCAGCGAACCTGGCGACCCGACCACCCGTCTCGCGCCCGGCGCGGACCTGCGCACCGACCTGCCGCTCTACCGGGTCTGGCACAACGGTGCGCTGACCAGCGAAATCACCGACGCCACCGGGGTGTGGCGCAGCGACATGGTCGCGTTCTCGATCGGCTGCAGCTTCAGCTTCGAGACGCTGCTGAGCGCCGCGGGCATCCCGCTGCGGCACGTGGAGCAGGGCCGGAACGTCTCGATGTACGTGACGAACCGGCAGTGCGAACCGGCCGGACGGCTGAGCGGGCCGATGGTGGTGTCGATGCGGCACATTCCGGAAAACCAGGTCGAGGACGCGATGCGCATCACCGCCGCGATGCCCGCGGTGCACGGCGCTCCGGTTCACGTCGGCGACCCGGCCGAGCTGGGCATCGCCGACCTCGGCCGACCGGATTTCGGCGATCCGGTCGACGCCGCGCCCGGCGACGTGCCGGTGTTCTGGGCGTGCGGCGTCACCCCGCAGGCGGCGCTGATGGCGTCCCGGCCGCCGTTCGCCATCACGCACGCCCCCGGGTACATGTTCTTGACCGACCGGCCCGATCGCGACTACCAGGTGGGATGACATGGACCTCAACAGCGACCTCGGAGAAGGCTTCGGTGCCTGGACGATGGGCGACGACGAAGCCATGCTCGACATCGTGACCAGCGCGAACATCGCGTGCGGCTTCCACGCCGGCGACGCGAGCGTGATGCGCCGGGTGTGCGAAAGCGCGGCGGAACGCGGCGTCACTATCGGCGCGCACGTCGGCTACCGCGACCTGGCCGGCTTCGGCCGGCGCGCGCTCGACATCGCGCCGGAAGACCTCGCAGACGAAGTGCTGTACCAAATCGGCGCTCTCGACGGCTTCGCGCGCGCAGCGCACAGCTGCGTGCGTTACGTGAAGGCGCACGGCGCGCTGTACAACACCGCGGCTGTCGATCCGGATCAGGCGGCTGCGCTTGTCGAAGGCGTACGGCGCTATCACACGGATCTGGCACTGCTGTGTCCTCCGGATTCCGAAATGCTGCGCGCGGCTCAGGCAGCGGGCGTGCCTGCGTACGCGGAAGCGTTCGCCGATCGCGCGTACACGCCTGAAGGACGACTGGTGTCGCGAAAGCTGCCAGGCGCGGTGCTGCACGACGCTGACGAAGTCGCCGCGCGGGCGCTCACCATGGCGTCCACCGGTGAGGTGGTCGACGTTGACGGCGGCAAGCTCTCCCTGTGGGCGGATTCCCTTTGCGTACACGGAGATACGCCCGGTGCCGTCGAGCTGGCCCGGCGGATTCGCGAGCTGCTCACTGAATCCGGTGTGGTGCTGAGGCCGTTCGTGTGAGCACTGTGTTGCGCTACGGCCGTTCCGCATTGCTGGTGGAAGTCGACGACGTACTCGGGTTTCAGGCGGCCTGCGAAGCCGCTCAGCCCGAGGGCGTCGTCGAACTCGTCCCCGCCGCACGCACTCTGCTGGTCCGTTTCGACCCTGCCCGCACCGATGCCGACGCGTTGACCCGCTCCTTGACTTCGCTGTCCACAGTGGACGTCTCCGCGCGGGAAGCGGCCACAGTCACCCTGCCGGTTCGCTACGACGGCTCTGACCTGGCAGACGTCGCCGAGGCCACCGGGCTGTCGGTTTCCGAAGTCGTACAACGACATTCAGCCGCCACCTACGTCGCGGCGTTCTGCGGTTTCGCCCCCGGTTTCGCCTACTTGACCGGCCTCGACCCAGCGTTGCACCTGCCGCGCCGCCGCACGCCGCGCACGCGCGTGCCCGCTGGTGCGGTGGCGATCGCCGGCGAGTACAGCGCGATCTATCCGCATCCCTCGCCCGGCGGCTGGCATCTGCTCGGGCACAGCGATGCGCAGGTGTGGAACGTCGACCGCGAGCAGCCGAACCTGCTGGTCCCCGGCACCCGAGTGCGGTTCGAGGCGATTCGGTGACCGGCAAGATCGAGATCCTCGCGCCCGGCCCGTTCGCGACCGTGCAAGACCTTGGCCGGCCCGGGTACGCGGCGGTCGGCGTCGGCCGGTCCGGCGCGGCCGACCGGGGTTCGCTGAAGCTGGCGAACCGGCTCGTCGGCAACCCCGAAACGCACGCGGCGCTGGAAGTCACCCTCGGCGGCCTGCGGTTACGGGTCTCCGAGCACACCGTCGTCGCCGTCACCGGCGCTCAGCTGCCGATCCGCGCTGGCGGCCGGGCCGCCGCCGTCGGTGCGCCGATCGTCCTGCGCCCCGGCGACGAACTCGAACTCGGCGTCGCCTCGCTCGGCCTGCGCAGCTATCTCGCGGTGCGCGGCGGGCTCGACGTGCCACCGGTGCTCGGTGCCCGCGCCACCGACACGCTGGGCAAACTCGGCCCGCCGGTACTCGCGGCCGGAATGTCGCTGCCGATCGGGTCAGTCGTGCGGCACGATCCGTACGTCGACCTCGCCCCGTTGCCCCGGCTGGCCGCGGAACCCGTGCTGCGCCTGGAACCCGGACCGCGGCTGGACTGGTTCACCCCGTCCGCACTGTCCACTTTGCTCAGTGGCACCTACACCGTGACGAACGACCTCGACCGCGTCGGCGTCCGTTTCGACGGACCGGCGCTGACCCGCGCCCGGCTAGGCGAACTGGCCCCGGAAGCCGCCGTGCCCGGCGCGCTCCAGGTACCGCCGTCGGGGGTGCCGATCCTGTTCCTCGCCGACCATCCGGTCACCGGCGGCTACCCCGTCGCCGCCGTCGTGGACGAGGCCGACCTCGACGTCGCCGCCCAGCTCAGGCCCGGTCAGCGGGTCCGGTTCACAGGCCCGACACCCGCAGCGTGAGGTTGAGCCGCCCGGTCAGGCCGAGATCCGGATCCGCCGTGCCCGGCAGGGTTTTCGGCACCCCGTGGAACGCCAGCCGCGCCGGGCCGCCGAACACGAACAGGTCGCCCGAGCGCAGCTCGACATCGGTGTACGGCCGGTTGCGGCTCTCGGTGTTGCCGAAGCGGAACACGCACGTGTCGCCGAGGCTCAACGAGACCACCGGCTCCGTCGATCGCTCGTCTTTATCCTGGTGCATGCCCATTTTCGCGGTGGCGTCGTAGTAGTTCACGAGCGCGACGTCGGGCTGGTAATCGTCGGCGGGCCGATCGTAGGCGTCGGCGAGCGCGCGGCGGCCGAGGTCGGCCAGCCAGTCCGGGAACGGCTCCACCGGCGAACCGTCCTCGCGCAGCCGGTCGTAGCGGTAAGGCAGCCACTGCCAGCCGAGGCAGACCGTGCGCACCGACATCACCCCGCCGTTCGGCAACCGCGTCGAGCGGTAACCACGCCAGCCGCGACAGGCTGTGACAAGGTCGCGCTGTTCTTGCGCGGTAAGCCAATCCGGGACATGCACCGCACCCGGGGAAATCTCCTGACGCGGACGCGGCAGCAGCTCCATCACGCCGCGCCGGGGCCGGTAGCCGCAGGAGTCACCCGGATGGGCGCTCCTGCGGCGGGTTCCCCTCGCCACTTGCCGCCAAGCTTCGGAGAATCGCACACCACCGCGGTGCCCACCAGGCCTCCTTCAGCTACAACTCGGACTCGCCACCCACGGTATTCGACAGTCACCAGTCGTCACCCGAACTCGACCACGGTCACCCCGGCCCGGGCAGGCACCGGTGCACTCATCGCAGCGAGCGCGGCTGGCACTCCGTCCAGCCCGATCCGCGTGCCGATCAACCCGGCCAGATCGATCCCGGACCGCTCCACCACCCCGAGCAGCTCGGGGTACTCATACGCCTGCAGCCCATGAATCCCGACAATCTCCAGCTCACCGCCAACCACCCGATGCATCGGAATCGGCGGCACCCCCTGGCTGGGCGGCATCAACCCGGCCTGAACGTGCCGTCCGCGCTTGCGCAGACTGCCCACCGAAGCCGCACAGGTGGCCGGAGAGCCGAGACAGTCCAGCGACACGTGCGTACCCCCTTCAGTGCGCTCACGGACGTACGCAGCCAATGCTTCCGGCCCGTCGAACGCACTCGCGTCCACGCTCACCATCGCGCCAGAACGCTCCGCCAACGCGCGCGCCTGCGGCGAGACGTCAACCGCCACCACCTTCGCGCCCGCAGCGGCGGCCAACAGGACCGCGGAGATGCCTACGCCGCCACAGCCGTACACCGACACCCACTGCCCCGCGCGTACGCCGCCCTGACGCAACACTGCACGGAAAGCCGTCCCGAAGCGGCAACCGAGCGCAGCAGCCTCCGCCGAAGACATCGAGTCCGGCAACGCGACCAGGTTCGTCTGCGCGTGCTCAATCGCGACCAGTTCGGCGAACGAGCCCCAGTGCGTCGCGCCTGGCTGGAACTCGTCGTCGCAGATCTGCTGGTCGCCCTTGGCACACTGCGTGCAGACGCCGCACGCACACACGAACGGGACGGTCACCCGATCGCCTTCTGCCCAGCCCTTGACACCCTCGCCGACCGAGACGATCCGCCCGGCGAGTTCATGCCCGGCCACGTGCGGCAACCGGACTGCCTCGTCGTGTCCCTGCCAGGTATGCCAGTCGCTGCGGCACACGCCAGTCGCTTCGACGGCGATGACGACCCCGCCGTCCGGGGTCACCGGATCCGGTACTTCCCGCACTTCGGGGAGCACGCCGAACTCTTCGATCACGACCGCACGCATGGGTTCGATCGTAGAAGCCGCGGATTTCCGCTCACCCGGGCCCGCACGCCCCAATGTGGCATTGGGTGCATCTCACGCACCCAATGCCACATTCGTTGCGTCACACGCACCCAATGCCACATTGGGGCGCTCCCGGGGCAGCGAGCCGCAGCGGCCGGGCAGAGCGGGAGAGGTGGCTGGGAGAACGCGGCGGGCGACAGCGCGTAGGCGTCGGGATGCGCCGGCGCACTCGCCGCCCGCCGCGGCCGGGCGCGCTCAGGGAAGCGGCTGGCCCGGCTGGTGGAACTGGCCGCGCGGACGCGGCGGTCCGAGCAGCCTGCGCAGCGACCCGTCCGGGACGCCGAGGATCTGCTCGAGATTTCGCAATGCCCGCAAGGATTCCGGGCGCTCCGGACGGCAGCGGCCGGATTGCCAGTGGCTCAGGGTCGCGAGGCTGACCGTCGTTCCTCTGCCCCGCAGCCGGTATCTGATCCGTTCGAGGCCAAGCCCGCGGGCCCGGATGGCCGCGCGCAGCGCTTCGGCGAACGGGCCGGTTTCGAGCAATTGCCCGAGATCCCGCCCCGTTGCCCTCCCCCGGTCGATCGTCGGTGTTCGCTGACCGGTCATCGCACACGCTCCGAACCACGTCTCTGGGAAACCTCGGAGCGTAGGCCGGATAACGCATGATCGGAAGAGCTGTCACCCTTGTGCGGACAGTGCGCTGGCGATCGCGGCAAACGGTTCCGCGTAGCCGGAATTGACCGTGACACAGGAAATCCCCCACCGCTCGCGCCAGCGGAGAAGCATTTCCCCAGCGGCGTCGGGGTTTTCCGGCAGCACGGTCACGGCTTTCTCCTCGACCAGCTGCGGTACGTCGACTCCGGTGTAGCGCGCCAGCTGTGGCGAGGACTTGTCCCCGATCGCGGTAAGGTTGACCGCCAATTCGACGTCCCGGTCTCCCGCGAACGAGCGAAAAGTGTCCACAATGGAGTCAGCCTGTTCCTCGGTGGTGCGCGGCCCCCAGGAAAACGTCACGACGTCGGCGGTGCGCGCGGCGAGCGCGAGCATTTTGGGCCCGGAAGCCGCGAGCAATAGCCGCGGCCGGTCGGGGCGCTGCGAAAGCAGCTCGATCGTGTCCGCCAACCGGGCGATGCGTTCACCCGGAGAAGGGAACTCGCGCCCGAGTGTCGCGGCGTGTTTCCCGGCACCGGGATGGCCGACGCCGAGCCCCAGCAGGAAGCGACCGCCCGTCGCCTGATGCAGTGAATCCGCCTGCCACGCCAGGTTCCGGGGATCGCGGAACGGATCGGCCAGCACGAAGGTGCCGACGGTCAGCTTGCTCGTGACCGCCGCGGCGGCCGGGACGAGCGTCAACGGGTCAAGCCCGCCGACCGGATCGGTGGCGAACATCGTGTCGAGCCCAAGTTCCTCGATCCGGCGAGCCTGCGCGGTCCAGGCGCCCAGATCCGGCGCGAACCCGGAGACGATGCCGAAGCGGAACGGCTTGGTAGTGGTCATAGCGACTATCGTCGGCGCGCGACCAGCCCGGCACATCCGTCCGGCGACGACACTCGCGCGTACGTCCCGAGGCGCAGCCGCTCAGCGCAGAGTGACCGACAACGCCTGCGCGATCTCCTTGCCGATAGCGTGCGTAGCCGCGTCCGGCGGCTGCCCGACCTTCACCACCATCGGCCCGCCGAACGGCTGCCGCTCGACCACCTCGATCCGCTCCCCCAGCC
The DNA here is from genome assembly GCF_042684085.1 of Amycolatopsis silviterrae. Taxonomy (NCBI): domain Bacteria; kingdom Bacillati; phylum Actinomycetota; class Actinomycetes; order Pseudonocardiales; family Pseudonocardiaceae; genus Amycolatopsis; species Amycolatopsis silviterrae. The sequence goes on along the minus strand of NZ_JBHUKS010000003.1, from coordinate 75,406 downwards.
CGATCGCGTGCTCGGTCAGATAACGCAGCAGATCCGGATCGGTGTCCCACACCCGCACGATCTCGCCGACCGCACCCGGCGGCAGGTCGTCGAGAATGCGCATCGGCAGCTCCTCGACGCTGCCGTCCGGAGCCGGAATCGGATCGCCGTGCGGATCGCGCACGGGATTGCCGAGCTTGGCCGCGATCCGGTCGACGAGCCGATCGGAGACGGCGTGCTCCAGCGCGTCGGCCTCGGCGTGGACCTCGTCCCAGGTGTAGCCGAGTTCGGAGACCAGGTACGTCTCGATCAGCCGGTGCCTGCGCAGCACCGACCGCGCGAGCTGACGCCCCTCGCCGGTCAGCTCGATGCCGCGGTAGGGCACGTGCGCGACCAGGCCGAGCTGCGAAAGCTTCGTAACCATGCCCGACGCCGACGAAGGACTCACCTCCAGCCGCCCGGCCAGCGACGCGTTGGTGACCGCCTCGCCCCGTTCGACCAGTCCGTAAATCACGCGCACGTAGTCCTCGACCGACGACGACTTCCGGACGGAACCATCTCCCATACCGCCTACGATACGGGGCCCGGTCAGCCACGGTTGCCCGGTCAGGGGCACTGGAGCTGTGCTGGCCAGGGATGCCGCAGCCACCCAGCCGGGGTCGCCCGGTCATCGCCGCCAGCAGCAATCCCAGCCAGGCCGCGACTCCTGGCAAACCTCGCCGCAGCCAACTCACCCGCAGTCTCGCCGCCGCAATCGCGCCAGCCCCCAGCCAGACTCGCCGCGACCGCCCAGCCACGACCACCAGCAGCAGCCATGCCCGCCGCGGCCCTCGCAAATCTCGCCGCAACCGGCCAATCCCACCCCAGCGACCACCGCCGCGGTCGCGCCAGCCCCCGTCAACCTCGCCGCAGCCCAGTCACGGCCGCCACCGATACCGGACCCAGCCCGGCACCGGCTCCGCACCGAGCTGTGCGTAGAACGCCTCCGCCTTGGCGTTGCCCGCCTGCATGTCCCACTCGACGCGCCCCGTCGTCCGGGCGCGCAGTGCGTCCAGCAGTTCCCTGCCGAGTCCGTGCCTGCGGTGTTCCGGGCGGATGAACAGGTCGTCGAGCCAGATCCCCGGGCGGCCCTCCCACGTGGAGAAATTCCAGCTGCAGAAGGCGAACCCGGCGACGACGTCCGGACGTCCCGGCGGCGTGCACATCAGCACCCACGCCTTCGGCTCCGGGCCGAACAAGTGGCCGCTCATCTCGGCGCGGTCGAGTTTCAGGTCGTGTTTGTCCTCGTAGACCGCATGTTCCTCGATGAGGGCGCAGATCTCTTCGACGTCCTCGAAGACGGCGTCACGGACGGGCATCGGGCGCCCCTTTCTGGTTCGGGCCGGTTTTTGTCGGTGGTCGCGGTTACGGTTTGGACATGACAGCAGAGCGGTTCGAAGACCTGGTCGACGAGCTGCAGCACTGCCCGGGCGTCACGCCGCCGAGGACCGGACGCGGTTTCGGCTCGCACGCGCTCAAAGTGCACGGCCGGATCTTCGCGATGTTCGTCCGCGGCCGCCTCGTGGTGAAGCTGCCGGAGGCCCGCGTGGACGACCTGGTGGACAGCGGCCGCGGGGTGCGGTTCGACGCGAACAAGGGCATCCCGATGAAGGAGTGGTTTTCGATGGACCCGGAGGCTCCGCTGGAGTGGAGCGCGCTGGCGAGGGAGGCGATGACGTTTGTAGCCAAGTGAAACGACAACTGAATAGGCGGGCACACCGGCAGGCGAGGAGCCAGCGGACCGGCGGACGAGGCGGCGCGCGAGGAAGCCAACACTCCGACGGGTGAGGCGGCACGCGAGGCAGCCAGTGGACCAACAGGTGAGCTGGCGGGCGCGGCAGCCAGCGGACCGACGCGCGAGACGGCGCGCAAGGCTGCCAGCACGCCAACAGATGAGCGAGCCAAGCGGCAAGACAGCGCCGACGGCACCCTCATCAAGGCCCTCATCACGAGGCCTCGTAAAGAAGCTCGCCGCCCACCGCCGTGCCAAGCACTCGCGCATCCTCCACAGTGGACAGTGGATCCGCGGACAGCACCACGAAATCCGCGAGCTTCCCCGGTTCCAGCGTGCCGAGGTAGCTCTCCGCGAAGGTCGCGTAGGCGGAGCCGTACGTGTAGGCGCGCAGGGCTTCGGCGGGAGTCAGCGCCTCCTCCACCGCGAACGGTTCGCCGGTGGCGGTGCGGCGGTGGACCATGTCGGCGAGGCCCAGCAGCGGGGCGCCGTCGACGACGGGACGGTCCGAGCTGGCTGGCAGCACGCAGCCGGCGTCGAGGACGCTGCGGAGGCGGTAGCACCACGGCACCCGCGATTCGCCGAGTGCCGCGCGCATGCCGTCGCCCAGTTCGTTCACGAACCGGCCCTGCGGGGACGCGATCAGGCCCAGTGCGGCCAAGCGGGTCAGCTCCGCGGGCGGCAGGACGGCGCAGTGCTCGATGCGGTGCCGGTGGTCGGCGCGCGGGTTGGCGGCGAGGGCGGCTTCGTAGGCGTCCAGAACGACAGTGACGGCTCGGTCGCCGATGGCGTGCGTCGCGATTTGCCAGCCGGCGTCGTGGGCCTGGCGGATGGTGCGGGTCAGCTCGTCCTCGGGGACCTGGAAGTAGCCGCGGTTGTCCGGTTCGCCGTCGAACGGCTCGTGCATCGCGCAGGTGCGGCCGATCAGCGAGCCGTCGGCGAAGAGCTTCATCGGGCCGACGCGCAGCCACTCGTCGCCTAGGCCGGTGCGCAGGCCGAGGTCCAGGCCGAAGCCGGCACCGTCGGGCAGGTCGTGCAGCACGCTCGCGGCGACCATCACCGTGCTGCGCACCCGGAGCACGCCGCGTTCGCGGGCCAGCTGGTACGCGGCCAGTTCGGCGGGGGTCTCGCCGACCAGGCCGCCGCCGATTCCGGCTTCCTGGACGCTCGTGATGCCCTCGGACAGGTACTGCTGGCTCGCCCGGTCGAGCCCGCGGACCACGGATTCGAGCGGCGTCGGGTACGTCAGCGGACGCAGCAGCAACTGTGCCTGCTCGCGCAGCAGCCCGGTCGGCGAGCCGTCGGCGGAGCGGACCACGTCGCCGCCGACGGGGACGTTCGCGAGGTCCAGCCGGTCGAGTACCGCGGAGTTGACCAGCGTCATGTGGCCGGACGTGTGCTTGAGCCGCACGAGCATGCCGGGCGCGGCGCGGTCCAGGCCGTGCCGGTCCGGGTGCTCGCCGCCGGCGAGTTTGTTCTGGTCGTAGCCGCTGCCGACGACCCAGCTCCCGGCGGGCAGCTCGGCCGCGCGGCGCGCCACCGCGGCGTACACCTCGTCGACGCTGCGGCAGTCGCTGAGCGGCACGTCGTCCAGGCCCATGCCGAACCAGGCCATGTGGTTGTGCGCGTCGTGGAACCCGGGCGCGACGAACCCGCCGCCGAGGTCCACCCGCCGTCGGGCGGACAGCTCGCGCGCGTCGTCGCCCAGCGCCACGATCCGGCCGTGCAGCACCGCCAGCGCGGTGTCGCCGGTGACCAGCCTGGCGTTCTCGTACACCGCGTCAACCTGCATGCCTCCGACACTATCGATCGATCGATCGAACGTCTAGGCTCACCCCATGAGCACCGTTGACCTGGCCGTCGAGGGCGGCATCGCGCAGATCCGGCTGAACCGGCCCGAGCGGCTCAACGCCGTCGCGCCCGTGCTGGTGGACGACTTCCTGACCGCACTCGAAGCCGTCACACACAGTGACGCCCACGTCGTGCTGCTCTCCGGCAACGGCCGCGCCTTCTGCGCCGGGCACGACCTGAAGGAGCCCACCCCCGAGGGTGACTCCCGAGCGAGGCTAGAGCGGCTCCAGGACGTCACGCGCCGGCTGCGTGCGCTGCGTCAGCCGGTGATCGCCGCCGTGCACGGGTACGCGATCGGCGCGGGCGCGGAGTTCGCGCTGGGCTGCGACCTGGTGCTGGCCGCCGAGGACGCGGTGTTCGCGTTCCCCGAGGTGTCGCTGGGCCTGAGCGTCACTGGCGCCGCGTCCCGGCTGCTGCCGCTGCTGGTCGGGCCGGTCAAGGCCAAGGAGCTGCTGCTGCTCGGCGACCGGTTCGACGGCCGTCGCGCGCACGACATCGGCCTCGTCAACGCCGCGGTCCCGGCGGACGAGCTGATGCCGCTCGCGCTCGGCTGGGCGGAGAAGATCGCGCATCACCCGCCGGAGGCCGCCACGATGGCGAAGCGGGCGCTGGACGCGGGGATCGACCACGCCTTCGATTCGGCGTTGGAACTCGAGGTCACCCACGCCTTGATCACCGAGCATTCGGCCGCCGTCCGCGAGTCCACCGAGGCGTTCCGGAGCCGGGCGTGACGCCGCTGCAGAACGTCGACACCCTGGTCGCGCTGGTCACGCGCGCCGCGCAGCTCTGGCCGGAGCGCACCGCGTGGATCTTCGACAGCACCGGCGCCCGGTTCACCTTCGCCGACGTCGACGACCGCAGCGGACGCCTGGCGAAAGCGCTCCAAGACCAAGGCGTCCAAACGGGCGACCGCGTCGCGGTGATGCTGCGCAATGAGCCGGAATTCCCGCTTCTCTGGCTCGCGCTCGCCAAACTCGGCGCGGTGCTGGTCCCGGTGAACATCAACTACCGCGAATTCGACGGCGCGCACGTTCTGCGCCACTCCGGCGCGCGGCTCGCGGTAGCCGCCGAAGAGTTCGTGGAACTGCTGGAGAAAATCGCGCCGGAAACGTCCGTGGAACGCGTCCTCACCCCGGACGCACTGCAGTCGGAAACGCGCTGCGAACCGGGAACGGTGGTAGCCGAACAACCGGTGAACATTCAGTACACCTCCGGCACCACCGGCGCGCCGAAGGGCTGTGTGCTGCCGCACCGGTACTGGACCACGCTCGCGATCGGCCTCGCCACCGGCTTCCCCGCCGTCAGTGAGGACGACATTCTGCTTACCGCACAACCGTTCCACTACATCGATCCACAGTGGAACGTCGCGCTCGCGCTGGCCGCCGGAGCGACGCTCGTCGTACTGGACCGCTTCCACCCTTCCACGTTCTGGGCGAAGGTCCGCGAGTACGAGGTCACCTGGTTCTACTGCCTCGGCCTGATGCCGACGCTGCTGCTTCGCCAGCCGCCGCATCCGGACGACCGGAACCACCGCGTCCGCGCCATCAGCGCGTCGGCGATCCCGCCTGACCTGCACGCTCAGCTGGAACAACGCTGGGGCGTGCCGTGGCACGAGGCGTTCGGGATGACCGAGACCGGCGGGGACATCCGGGTTTCCGAGGCCGACCACGACGCCGCGGTGGGCACCGGCTGCATCGGACGGCCCACGCGCGACCGCGAGGTGATGATCGCCGGTGAGGACGGGAAACCGTTGCCACGCGGGGAAACCGGCGAACTGCTGATCCGCGGGATCGGCCTGATGCACGGCTATCACGAGGATCCCGAAGCGACCGCACGCGCGTTCGCCGGCGGCTGGTTCCACACCGGCGACCTCGCGCGGATGGACGCCGAGGGCCGCGTCTACTACCTCGGCCGCACCAAGGACATGATCCGCCGCAGCGGCGAGAACATCTCCGCCGACGAAGTGGAGCGCGCACTGCTGCAGCACCCATCGGTGCAGCTCGCGGCCGTGCTCGCGGTGCCGGATGAGCTGCGCGGCGAAGAGGTGAAGGCGTACCTCGTGTGCGGCGAGAACCGGCCGTCCCCCGAAGAACTGGCGGAGTTCTGCGCACAGCAACTCGCGTACTTCAAGGTGCCGAGGTTCTGGACGTTCGCCGACGATCTGCCGCGCACGCCGTCGGAACGCGTCGCGAAGGGCGAGCTGCGCAAAGCCGCCGACCTCCGCGCGGGCTCCTGGGACCGCAGCACCGGGGAGTGGCTGTGAGCAGCGGGGAGCGGGTGCGGGCGGCCGCCGTGAAACTGTTCGCCACCAAGGGTTTTCACGGCACAGGCATTCGGGATCTGGCACAGGAGGCCGAGCTTTCTTCGGCGACGCTCTACCACTACATGGGCACCAAAGAAGATCTCCTTGTCGAGATCATGACGACCTCGCTGCACCGCCTGATCGACGCCGTCGCGAAGGCCACCGCGGGCAGCGACGATCCGGTGGTCCGGCTGCGCACACTGGTCGCGCTGCACGTCCTCGCGCACGCCGCGCAGCCAGGGGAAACCCGCGTGGTGGACAACGAAGTCGACGCGCTTTCGGCTCCAGCGCGTACCCGAGTCGTCGCGCTGCGGGACGAATACGAGCAGTTTTGGGCGCGGGCGATCGAAGACGGCGTCGCGGCGAACGTGTTCCACACCGCACAACCGGCCGTGACGCGGCTCGCTTTGCTGGAAATGTGCAGCGGCGTGGCCAGGTGGTATTCGCCGAAGGGCCCGCTGAAGCTCGAAGGCCTGGCCACGCACTACGCGGAACTGGGGCTGCGGATGCTCGGACATCCGGTCGCGGTGCGTGCCGATGATCTCCGGCACTGCCTCGCGGTGGTCGCCCAAGTGTGGGACTTGCCTGTCCAAGAGGGCTTTTAGCGCCATACGCCTTGCTCAGACGGCGAACGTGGGGGACGCTCGAAGGGTGACTGAGCAAACGATCCAACTCGAACTGGACGACTCGGGTCTCTCGCCTGGCCTGCCCGCACCCGCAAACCCGCGCGATCAGGTCCAGGACGTCCCGTATCGGCCAGTCGAGTTTCGCGACGACGATCTGCCCAGCGCCCTGGAACGCTGCGCGGTGTGGCTGCGCCAAGCCCAGGAGTGGCTCGGAGAACCGCTCGACGTCCTCGCGATTCACCTAGACTACGACGAGCGACAGGGTTCGCCCTACTACGACGTGAAAGTGCTGTGCAATGAGGAGGACCTAGCCGGGGTCCCGATCGCGATGCGCAACAACAAGTAGCACTCGTCATCCACGCGGCGAAGGCCCTCTCGGACTCCGAGGGGGCCTTCGCCGCGTTTTGGGATAGGGGCATGACAAACCGCGCCGCGCCCCGGCAAGATCGGAGGCAGACGAGGGAGGGTATGCCGGTGACCGAAATCGTGGTGCGCTGGTCCGAGCCGCTGCCGGCGGAGGACCGCTACCTGAAGCTGCTGGACGACCTGGAGCGCGGCCGCTACGACGCGTACCGGCTCGAAATCGACCAGCGCCGCTTCCTGACCGGCCGGGTGCTCGCGAAGACGCTTGTCGCCGAACGGCTCGGCGGCGCGGCGGAGTCCGTGCGCTTCGACGCGACCTGCGACGACTGCGGCAAACCGCACGGCCGCCCGCGCGTGCCCGGCGCGGACCTCGTGCTGTCGATCTCGCATTCGGGCAATCTGATCGGTCTCGCGGTCACTGACGGGGTGCCAGTAGGCCTCGACGTCGAAACCTCGAACCGCAACGCGGACGCCTCGCTCGTGGACTACGCGCTGAGCCCGGCCGAGCGGGAGGCCGTCGCGGGCCTGTCGGACGAGGAGCGTTCGGCGGCGTTCTTCGTGTACTGGACGCGCAAGGAAGCGGTGATGAAGGCCACCGGCAAGGGCCTGAAAATCCCGCTGCAGAGCATCACGTTCTCCCGCTACGACGCCCCGGCCGAGCTGCTGGCCTCCGGCGACGAAGCGCTCGACCCGGCCCGGACCCGGCTCGCGGACCTGAAGGCGGCCGACGGGCACCGGGCGGCGGTGGCGGCGTTGACCACGGACAGCCTGAGCGTCACCGAGGAGCGCTGGGTCTCGTGAAGCTCGTGAGTGGCAATCCCGGTTCTAACCGTGATTGCCACTCACGACTCACGAGGCGCTGTCGTCGAGCCCCATCGCGCCGAGCAGGGTGCGGAACTTCGCGATCGTCTCGCGGTACTCGGTGTCCGGATCCGACGCGGGCACGATGCCGCCGCCCGCGTACAGCCGCATCGACTTCTCGGCCACCTCGGCGCACCGGATCGCGACGGCCCACTCGCCGTCGCCCGCGGCGTCGACCCAGCCGACCGCGCCCGCGTAGTAGCCGCGGTCGAACGGCTCCAGCTCCTGCACCAGGTCGCGCGCGGCGACGGTCGGGGTGCCGCAGACGGCCGGGGTCGGGTGCATCGCGGCGGCGAGGTCGAGCGCGGTCACTGAGCGGTCCGCCAGCTCGCCGGTGATGGACGTGCGCAGATGCCAGATCGCGGGCGTCGAGACCAGCTCGGGGCCGGCGGGCACGTCGAGCTTCCGGCAGAACGGCCGCAGCGCGTCGATGACATAGTCGATGACCAGGTCGTGCTCCTCGCGGTCCTTCGCGGACGCGAGGAGGGCTTCGCCGTTGGCCCGGTCGGTCTCCGGGTCGGCCGAACGCGGCATCGACCCGGCGTGCGGGGTCGTGAACACGGAGTCGCCCGCCCGGGAAAGCAGCAGCTCAGGCGTGGCTCCGACTAGGGTGCGGCGGCCAGGCAGTTCGGCGGCGTAGGTGAAGTGGCGCGGGTTGCCGCGCGCGAGGTTGCGCACGATCCCCTCGACCGGGATCGGTGCGTCGAATTCCAGCTCCAGCGCACGGGCCAGCACGGCTTTGCGCAGGTCGCGGTCGTGGAGGGCGGCGACGGCCGCGCGCACGTTCTCGCGGTGGCCGTCGGCGGAGGGAAGCCGCCGGGTGGCCGCTGGAGCGGGCAGGTCGGCGGCGGGAGGCGCGGCCGGGGTCTCAGCCTCGGCCTGGGCGCGATGGACCGTCCGGGGCAGCACGAGGTGCCCCGGCGAGGAAGCGCCGGGTCCGGTGTCGAACGGCAGCACGCCGACGGCGAGCGGCACGCCGGATCGCTCCAGCTCAGCGGCTGCCGAGCGGGCCAGCCGGCGCGGGTCGGCGTCGGTGACGGTGCCGAGCGCGCCCTGCGCGAGCAGGGCTCGCCGGGCGGTCGCGAACAAGAAGTCGCCACGCTGGTAGCGGACGGTGGTCTCGGCCGGGGTCGCCGGCGCGGTACTGGTCGTCACTCCACCAGCGTCTCAGGATCCGGGAGCGCCGCGGGGAAAGTGTTGCCGGAAGAACATCTTCGCGAACACCTTCCCCGCGGCCGCCGGATCGGCGTTACTTGAGCGCGTCGATCAGCGCTTCGCGCTGCCGTTCGCCCAGGCCAGCGGCCCGGCGGTCGGGGTCGATCCCCGCCTGCTCGAGCAGCGCGGCGACCTTGACCGCACCGAGGCCGGGCACCGCCTTGAGAAGCTGCGTGACCTTCGTCTTGCCGACGGTCTTGTTCTCCTTGGCCCGCTTGAGCACCGACTCGATGCTCTCTTTGCCGGACTTGATCGAAGCGAGCAGCTCCGAACGCGCCTTACGAGCCTCTGCCGCCTTGGCGAGGGCCTCGGCGCGCTGCTCCGGAGTCAACGTGGGCAGAGCCAACGTAATGTCCTTTCCTCTCAGGTCTCCGCTTTCGCGGCCGACGGTCTCAGCCGATGCTTGCAGCTGCAAGCGCTGGCCAGCCGTCACTTACCACGGCCCCAGTAAACGCCACGTGCCCGCGGTACGCGCAACCGACACGCACTTATCACCCGTCGACGGGCACGGCGGACCTGCGCGAGGGGACCCCTCGCGACCTGTGAAAACGGTCCCGAAGGGCTCATTTCCACCCCATTACCTCACCCGAACGGGAGTGTATTTCCGCACAGTTAACACAACGCATTTTCTTGTCCCGCAACAGAAAGCGCGAAAGAAGTGGATCATGAACGGCCGGGGCGGCCACCCGATGGCGGGACACCGGAGCCAAGCCGTGACCGAACTTGTTCGTGCCCGATCCGGCGGATGCGCATTAGAGTCGGGCGCACCCCAGTTCACCGGCGAACGAGCACCACGGGAGTCACCCATGTTGAGCACGATGCAGGACGGACAGCTGTCGCTCGCGAAGCTGCTGCGCCACGGCACGAAGGTGCACGCGAAGAGCGAAGTCGTCACCTGGACCGGTTCAGAAGCCCGCCGGGAGACGTACGCGGAACTCGGCAAGCACGCCGCCCGGCTGGCGAACGCGCTGCGCGGTCTCGGCGTCACCGGCGACCAGCGGGTCGGCACGTTCATGTGGAACAACGCCGAGCACCTCGCGGCCTATCTCGCGGTGCCCGCCATGGGCGCGGTACTGCACACCCTGAACATCCGGCTGTTCCCCGAGCAGCTGGTTTTCGTGGCGAACCACGCGGAAGACCACGTCATCATCGTCGACGGCACGCTCGTGCCGCTGCTGGCGAGCAACCTGCCGGGGATGAAGACGGTCAAGCACGTCGTCGTGGCCAACGGCGACGCGTCCGCGCTGACCGCGCCCGAGGGCATCACCGTGCACTCCTACGACGAGCTGCTGGCCGCGCAATCGGACGAGTTCGACTGGCCGGAGGTGGACGAGCGGGCCGCCGCCGCGATGTGTTACACCTCCGGCACCACGGGCGACCCGAAGGGCGTCGTCTACTCGCACCGGTCGATCTGGCTGCACTCGATGCAGGTCTGCATGTCCGACAGCATGCGGCTCGCCCAGGAGGACCTGGCGCTGGCGATCGTGCCGATGTTCCACGCGATGTCGTGGGGCCTGCCGTACGCGGCGATGATGGTCGGCTCCTCGCTGCTGATGCCGGACCGGTTCCTGCAGCCCGCCCCGATCGCGGCGCTGCTGGCCGCGGAGAAGCCGACCTTCGCCGCCGCGGTGCCCACGATCTGGCAGGGCCTGCTCGCGCACCTGGACGCGAACCCGCAGGACATCAGCCACATCCGCGAGGTGGTCGTCGGCGGGTCGGCCGCGCCGCCGTCGCTGATGCACGCCTTCGAGGAGCGCTACGACGTGCCGATCCTGCACGCGTGGGGCATGACCGAGACGTCGCCGCTCGGCAGCGTCGCGCGTCCGCCCGCCAGCGCGACCGGCGAGGAGCGCTGGGCCTACCGCTACACCCAGGGCCGGTTCCCCGCGTCCGTGGCGGCCCGGCTGATCGGCGACGACGGCGAGGAACTGCCGTGGGACAACGAGGCGGTCGGCGAGCTGGAGGTGTCCGGTCCGTGGATCGCCGGCGCGTACCACGGCGGCTCCGACATCGACCCGGAGAAGTTCCACGGCGGCTGGCTGCGCACCGGTGACGTCGGCAAGATCAGCCCGGACGGCTTCCTCACGCTGACCGACCGGGCCAAGGACGTGATCAAGTCCGGCGGCGAGTGGATCTCGTCGGTGGACCTGGAGAACGCGGTGATGGGCCATCCGGCGGTCGCCGAGGCGGCAGTCGTCGGCATCCCGGACGAGAAGTGGGACGAACGCCCGCTGGTCGCCGTCGTGGTGAAGGAGGGCCAGCAGACCACCGCCGAGGAGCTGCGCGAGTACCTGTCGGACAAGGTCGCGAAGTGGCAGCTGCCGGAGAACTGGACGTTTGTGGAGGAGGTGCCCAAGACGAGCGTCGGCAAGTTCGACAAGAAGCGGCTGCGCGCGTCCTACTCCGAGGGAAAGCTCGACATCTCACACCTCTGAGCGGTAAATCTCCGGCGAGTTGTCGGCCTGGGAAGGGCTTCGTAAGGGAATCTGTTGCACGCAAGGAGCCCTTCCCAGCACGTCGGAGGAGAACTGGGGATGCAGCAGCGGAGCAGGAGGTCGTTCCTGTCGTTGGCGGGAACGGCGGCGGTCGGCGCGGTCGCGGCGGCGTGCGGTTCGAACACCGGGCGTCCGGGAGACCCGCCGCCGTCCACCGCGATGTCGGCGGGAGCCCCGACCACGTCGCAGGCCCCGAAGGTCACGCTGCAGCAGTGGTACCACGCCTACGGCGAGGACGGCGTGCAGGAAGCCGTCAAGAACTACGCGGCCAGCTATCCGGGCGCGAAGGTCAACGTGGTGTGGAACCCGGGCGACTACGATTCGAAGATCGTCACCGCGCTGCAGAACAGCCCGCTGCCGGACGTCTTCGAGGCGCAGGTGAAGATCGACTGGGTCCGGCAGAACCAGGTGGTGTCGCTCGACGACATCGTCGGGCCGGTCAAAAACGACTTCAGCCCAGCCGTGCTGGCCGCGCAGACCGTGGAGGGCAAGGTCTACGGCATTCCGCAGGCCACCGACACGCAGGTGCTGGTCTACCGCAAGAGCATGCTGCAGGCCGCGGGCGTGCAGCCGCCGCAGACCGTCGACGAGCTGATCGACGCCGCGAGCAAGCTCTCGAAGGACGGCGTGAAGGGCCTGTTTGCGGGCAATGACGGCGGCGTCGGCACGCTCACCGGGCCGCTGCTGTGGTCGGCCGGGCTGGACTATCTGAAGAACAACAACCGCGAGGTCGGCTTCGACGATCCGCGCGCGGCGGCCGCCTTCAGCAAGCTGCACACGTTGAACGCCAACGGTTCGCTGCTGCTCGGCGCGCCCGCCGACTGGTCGGACCCGGGCGCGTTCGTCGACGGGCTCTGCGCGATGCAGTGGACCGGTCTGTGGAACATCCCGAAGATCCGCGACACGCTTAACGACGACTTCGGCGTCCTGCCGTTCCCCAAACTGGACGACAGCGGCAAGCCGTCGGTGCCGGTCGGCGCGTACGGCGCGATGGTCAACGCGAAGAGCGCGCATGTCAACGAGGCCAAGGCGTTCGTGAAGTGGCTGTGGGTCGACCAGACCGACGACCAGCTGCAGTTCGCCACCCGCTACGGCTTCCACGTGCCCGCACGGCAAAGCCTCATCGACAAGGCGGACACGCTGCGCACCGGCCCGGCGGCCGACGTGGTGAAGTTCGTCAAGGAGAACAGCCACCTCATCGGCGGTCCAGTGTGGACACAGACGGCGAACACCGCGTTGTCCGACGCGGTCGCGAAGATCGCCAAGGAGGGCGCGGACCCGGTGGCGCAGACGAAGGCCGCGGTCACCGTCGCGCAGTCCGAGCTGAAACGCCTGTTCGGATGAAGCTGTCCCGGAAAACCCGGGACACGCTGGCGTTCTGGGGGTTCGTGGGCCCGTTTCTGCTCGGCCTGGCGATCTTCGCCTACGTGCCGATCGGGTGGAGCCTGTACCTGTCGTTCTTCGACGCGCGCAACACGGTCACCCCCAGCGTCTTCGTGGGCCTCGACAACTACGCGCACATGCTCTCCGACGGCCCGTTCGTCGCGAGCCTGGGCACGTTCAGCGTCTTCGCGGTGTTCATCGTGCCGCTCACCTTCGTGCTGTCGCTGGCGTTGGCGGTCGGCGTGAACCAGCTGCGGTTCGCGAAGGCGTTCTTCCGTTCGGTGTTCTTCCTGCCGTTCGCGTGCTCGTACGTGGTGGCGTCGCTGATCTGGAAGACGTCGCTCTTCTCCGGTGTCCGGTACGGACTCGCGAACACCGTGCTCGGCGTCTTCGGCGTCGATCCGGTGGCGTGGACCGGCACCGTGCACCCGCCGCTGTACTGGGTGGTGCTGGTGACCGCCCGGCTGTGGCTGCAGCTGGGCTTCTACATGATCCTTTTCCTCGCCGCGCTGCAACGGATTCCGCAGCATCTGTACGAGGCGGCCTGGCTCGACGGCGCGAAGCCGGGTTGGCAGGTCTTCCGGCACATCACGCTGCCGCAGCTGCGCGCGACGTCGGTGGCCGTGCTGCTGCTGAACCTGATCAACGCCTACCAGGCGTTTGACGAGTTCTACAACATCATGGGCGATGCCAGGGGCTATCCGCCGTTCGCGCGGCCGCCGCTGGTGTACCTCTATTACACGTCGCTCGGCTCCGGCGGCCAGGACCTTGGCCGCGGCAGCGCGGGCGCGATCATCCTGGCGCTGCTGATCGCCGTCGTGACCCTCCTGCAGGGCAAGCTTTTCCGCTTCGATCGGAGCGCGACATGATCCGCGCGGTGTTTCGCTGGACGGCGCTCGCCGTGTCCGCGATCCTGTTCCTGCTGCCGTTCTATCTGTTGCTGCGCAACGGTCTCGCGTCCCGCGCGGAGATCACCGCGCCGGACTGGACGCTGTGGCCGAAGCAGATCCGCTGGGAGAACTTCACGAAGCTGTTCGACCAGCAGGACGTGCCGTTCGCGCGCAGCATCCTGAACTCGGTCATCGTCGCGGTCCTGCAAACCGTCGGCCTGCTGGTGGTGTGCTCGCTGGCAGGCTACGGGCTGGCGCGGGTGCCGTACCGCTACTCGAAGCCGGTGTTCTACGCGGTGCTGGCGACGCTGATGATCCCGACCTCGGTGACCTTCGTGCCGAGCTTCGTGGTGGTGTCGACGCTGGGCTGGCTCTCGGACTTCCGCGGCCTGGTGATCCCGGGCCTGTTCAGCGCGTTCAGCGTTTTCCTGTTCCGGCAGTACTTTCTGGACTTCCCGAAGGAGCTGGAGGACGCCGGCCGCGTCGACGGCCTGTCCCGCTGGGGCGTCTTCC
>NZ_JBHUKS010000003.1:0-61074 GCF_042684085.1 Amycolatopsis silviterrae | reverse complement strand
GCCGCTGATCATCGCGCAGTCGCCGGACTCGTGGACGGTGCAGGTCGCGCTGTCCGGGCTGCTGACCGCGCAGAACCCGCAGCTGAACCTGCTGTTCCTGGCCGCGGTGCTGTCGATTGTGCCGATTGTGCTGTTGTTCGCGTTTCTCCAGCGATATCTGGTACGCGGGGTCACCGAATCCGGGCTGAAAGGCTGAAACCCGCCCCATCGGCGGACCAGCGCGCGTAACGTTCCGGCGTTGCCCGCCGACGACTCAGCGTCGCCACAGTTCGCAGGAGTGCACGCCATGACGGATCCCTATCAGCAGCAGCCCTACCCTGGCCAGGACCCGGCGCAGGGGCATCCGTCCGGGCCAGTGCCCTCGCCTGGGTATCCGGCTGGGCCTACGCCTGGGTATCCCGCGCCGTATGGAGCGCCGGGGTATGGGGCGCCGTATGCCTCGGCTTATCCGCCGGTGGTGCCGTTGAAGACGAGCGGGCTTGCGATCGCTGGGATGGTCGTGGGGATTGTCGCGTTGATCTTCTTTTGGGTGCCGTTTTTTGACATCGTCGCGGCGGTTACCGCGATCGGGTTGTCGTGGGCGGGGATGGTGCAGGGTGGGAAGCCTGGGTGGACTGGGCAGGGGATGGGGATCGCCGGGCTGGTGTGCGGGATTTTGGCGGCTATTCCTGCGGTGATCTTTTTGATCTGGTTCATCGTGTCGTTGTCCGCGGTGGGGGCTACCTGCGCGTTTTACTGCTGAGGGTCTTCTGGGGGCTGCTCGTCGCCTGGCGGCGACGTTGCATCCGGGAGTGTGGTGGGGGCACCCCGAAGCTTGATTGTGATGACGGTCTGAGGGTGCTTGTCAAGGCGGGAAAGATGCCTTGACAAGCACCCTCAGACCGCATTTGGGCTTCGTATCGGGGTGCGGGGGTGGGTCTGGGTGCCTCGCTCGCTGAGTGCATCGGTGGCGGTTCGGGTCGTCCGTGAAGGACTCCTTGAGGGAATCTGGGTCTGTGAAGGGGCCCCTCACGGACCGCCGGACTCGCCAAAGGTCGTGAGGGGAACCCTGACGGAATCAGAGTCCGTGAAGGTGGCCCTCACGGACGGCCTCGGTCTCGGTCTCGCGTCTGATCAGCCCTCCGTTCGGCGGTAGTGCGGCTCAATCCGGTGTGACAGAGTCTCCCGCGTTGTCACGGCAAATGTGAGAGACCTTCGCGTTCTGCTTTGGCTTCGTTCACCGGCCGGTCATCGGGGTCCGGGAGCGTGCCGTGAGCACTGCGAGACCGGGGAGTGAGACATGGCGGAACTGACCAGGCGGGCGTTCACCACTGCGGGCGCGGCTGGCGTGGGGCTGCTGCTCTGCACGCCGACGGCCAACGCGCTGGACCGGGCGCTCCGGCGGACCACGCAGCGGGCCGTCCGTACTGCCGGTACGACGCTTGACCAGGCTGCTTCCGGCGCGCCTACCGGGTACTCGCGGCTGAGCGCCGGGCCGGGCTGGCCGGTCGCGGTCCGGGGTGATCTTGTCGAGGGCAAGGCGGGGCGTGACGATCGGCGGACTGCGCTCGGGGCGTTCGTGCAGTTCACCGACCTGCATATCACTGACACCGAATCGCCTGCTCGGTTCGAGTATCTGCATCCGTTCATCGGGTCCGCGCATCGGCCGCAGGAGGCGCTCAACACCGTCGCGACCAGTGCGCTTGTCAAGCGGGTCAACAGTCTGCGCGCGGGGCCGTTTACCGGGCGGCAGTTCGACTTCGTCATGACCACCGGGGACAACACCGACAACCACGAGCTTCTCGAACTCGACTGGTTCCTCACCACGCTCAACGGCGGCGCGATCACGCCCAACTCCGGCGACCCGAATCGCTACGAGGGCGTCCAGGCGTCCGGTAACCCGGGGTTCTGGAATCCGGGCACCCGGCTCGCGGACGACTACACCAAGAAGGGCTTTCCGCAGATCCCCGGTCTGCTCGAAGCGGGGATCGCGCCGTTCACCGCGCCGGGACTGAATCTGCCGTGGTACTGCACGTTCGGCAATCACGACGACAGCGTCGTCGGCACGCTGCCGGAGGGTATTCCGGGCATCGAGGCCTGGTACACCGGCAAATACAAGGTCATCGGCAAGGACGAGAGCAGCGCGCGCAAGCTTGGCACCGCCATCCAGAACGGGCAGAGCGTGCCGCTCGGGGAGCTGTTCGGCGGCGGCACCATCCGCGAAGTTACGCCGGATCCGCGCCGGCGGCCGTTCAGTACCTCGGAGTTCGTCAAGGCGCATCTCGCCGCGAAGAACACCGGGCCGGGGCCGGTCGGGCACGGGTTCACCGACGCCAATTCCGACGGACAGAACGTTTACTACGCCTTCCGCATCGCGCCCGGCGTCACCGGGATCAGCCTCGACACCACCACCCAGGGCGGGTTCGCCGACGGTTCGATCGGGCTCGCGCAGTTCAACTGGGTCGAGTCGACGCTCAAGCGGAACAGTTCGGTCTACTACGACTTCTTCGGCCGCAAGGTTACCCACGCCGTCACCGACGAGCTGTTCGTCCTCTTCAGTCACCACACCAGCGGCACCATGGGCAACCTCCTGCCCGACGCGCGTCATCTGCTGGACCCGCGGCTCAACGGCGACACGTTCGTCGCCATGCTGCAGCGTTTCCCGAACGTCGTCGCCTGGGTCAACGGGCACACGCACCTCAACAAGATCACCCCGCACGTCGGCAAAACCCCGGCGCAGAGCTTCTGGGAGATCAACACCGCCAGCCACATCGACTACCCGCAGCACGCGCGGGTCATCGAACTGGCCGACAACCACGACGGCACGCTCTCGGTGTTCACCACGCTCATCGAGGCCGACGCTCCGTACGCCGTGGACTACTCCGCCCGTACCCCCGACGCGCTCGCCTCCATGTACCGCGAGTTCTCCTACAACGACATCCACGCCAACCTCAGCCACGTCGGCGAAGCGGGCGACCGCAACACCGAACTTCTGCTGACCAACCCGCTCAGCTGATTACCCGCGGGGTAATCGACGCCATGCGTCCGGCTGCGGTTGACTGCTCGGTATGACCGACGTCGAGGGCACGCAACTGTTCCACCAGACGATGCCGTTCAGCGAACGGCTCGGCATCGAGGTGCTGGAGCACGGCAAGGACCTGGTCCGCAGCCGGATCGCGTGGGACGAAACGCTGTGCACGCTCGGCGGCACGCTGCACGGCGGCGTCCTGATGGCGCTGGCCGATTCGACCGGCGCCGTCTGCGCGTTCCTCAATCTTCCCGAGGGCGCGCAGGGCACGACGACGCTGGAGTCCAAGACGAACTTCCTGCGCGGTGTCCGTTCGGGGTATGCCACGGCGTCGGCCAAACCATTGCACGCCGGGCGCCGAGTCGTGGTCGTCGAGACCGAGATCCGCGACGACGACGGCAAGCTCGCCGCGAAAATCACCCAGACGCAGGCCGTACTGTAGCGGCGGCTCTTTACTTACCCGCTCCGGACGGCGAAAATCTTTGGCTACCACTGGGGTCTGGGGACGGAGCCGGAATGCGCGTTCGCGGGTTGTGCACGTTACTGTCCATCGTCATGCTCACGGCTGGTGCGGCACAGGCCGCCGCGGAACCGCAGCACGCGCGCAACGACGAGGCCATCGACTACCACGAATGGTCGTCCGGCTCGTTCTTCGCGGGCCGGCTCGACGGGCTCGGCTTCGGGTACGGCGGCCTGCGGATCACGCGTCCGGCGGGCAGCGTCGCACACACCGAACCGAAGCTCGGCACCACGCGCACCTACGACTACGGCACCTGGACGTCGCCGAAGTACCGGCAGGGCTTCGACGCGACGCAGCTGATCGCGTCGTGGAACGCGCGCACGCCGGAGAAGACGTGGCTGGAGGTGCAGGCACGCGGCCGGACGGCGGGCGGGGCCGAGACCACCTGGTACACCATGGGCCGCTGGGCCAGCGGGGACGCCGACATCCAGCGCACCAGCGTCGACGGGCAGAGCGACGCAAACGCCTCGGTCGACGTCGACACGCTCGCCACGAAGGCCGGGGTCACGCTGCGCTCGTACCAGCTGCGCGTGACGCTGTACCGCGAGCAGGGTTCGCCTGCCACGCCGACGCTGTCCTCGCTCGGCGCGATGACCTCGAACGTTCCGGACCGGTTCGACGTGCAGACCACCAAGCCCGGCCGGGCGCGCGGGATCGAGCTGAAGGTGCCGCCGTTCGCCCAGAACATCCACAAAGGACAGTTCCCGCAGTACGGCGGCGGCGGGGAAGCCTGGTGCAGCCCGACGTCGACCGAGATGGTCGCCGAGTACTGGGGCCGCAAGCCGTCCGCGCAGCAGATGGACTGGATCCCGGCGGACTACCCGGACCGGTCGGTCGTCTACGCCGCGCGCGGCACCTACGACTACGCCTACGACGGCACCGGCAACTGGCCGTTCAACACCGCGTACGCCGCTTCGCTCGGGTTGCGCGGCCACATCACGCGGCTGCACGACCTCAACGAACTCGAGGGCTACATCGCGCGCGGCATCCCGGTGATCACCTCGCAGTCGTTCCTGGCCAGCGAACTGGACGGCGCGGGCTACGGCACGGCCGGACACCTGATGGTCGTCGTCGGGTTCACCCAGGCAGGCGACGTGATCGCGAACGACCCGGCGTCCAGCTCCGACGACCGCGTGCGCACGGTGTACAAGCGCGACCAGTTCGAGAAGATCTGGCAGCGCACGAAGCGGCACACCGACAGCGGCTCGGTGGCCGGCGGACCGGGCGGGGTCGCGTACATCATCACGCCGTAAACGCGCTGGTTCCCTTGCCGTTCCGGGGCTACAGTCCCGTCCGTGACTGAGCCTCCGGATTCCCTGTCGGACCCGCGCGAGCTGCTGCTCGCTTACCTCGACTACTACCGGGCCACGCTGCTGCGGAAGCTGGACGGCCTGTCCGACGACCAGCTGCGCACCAGCAGGCTCCCCTCCGGCTGGACTCCGCTGGAGTTGCTCAAGCACCTCGCGTTCGTGGAGCGGCGGTGGCTGCGCTGGGGGTTCATGGCCGAGCACGTGGACCCGGTCTGGGGCGAGAACGACCCCGAGACCGGGAAGTGGTCGGTCGGCGCGGACGAGTCGGCGGAGTCGGTTCGGGAGCTTTTCCTGGAGGAGTGCGAGGCGTCTCGGGCGATCGTGGCTCGGGCGCAGCTGGAGGATATCGCGCGTGGTGGCGGGCGCTTCGGGGAGGGGCAGCCGCCTGCGTTGAGCTGGATTCTGTTTCACGTGCTGCAGGAGTATGCGCGGCATGTGGGGCAGCTCGATGTGGTGCGGGAGCTGGTCGACGGGGTGACCGGGGAGTAGGGGGTCGTGAGTGGCGATCCCGGTTCTCACCGCGATAAACACTCACGAGCCTGGGCTATGGCGACATGCGCATGATCCGTGATTAGCTGCCCACGGGAACGCTGTCTCGGTCGAAGGGTTGTGCGCATGCCGTACGAGGTCCAGGGAGTCGTGTCACGGGCCAAGGGTGAGCCAGTCACGCTGGAGACGGTGGTGGTGCCCGATCCCGGACCGGGCGAGGCGGTCGTGTCGGTGCAGGCGTGCGGGGTGTGCCACACCGACCTGCACTACCGCGAGGGCGGGATCAACGACGAGTTCCCGTTCCTGCTCGGGCACGAGGCCGCGGGACGGGTGGAGCAGGTCGGCGCGGGCGTCACCGATCTCGCGCCCGGCGATTACGTGATCCTCAACTGGCGCGCGGTCTGCGGCACCTGCCGGGCGTGCAAACGCGGCAAGCCGTGGTACTGCTTCTCCACTTTCAACGCCGAGCAGCCGATGACGCTCACCGACGGCACGAAGCTGTCGCCCGCGCTCGGGGTCGGGGCGTTCCTCGGAAAGACTCTCGTCCACAGTGGACAGTGCACGAAGGTCGACGAGCGCGCCGAGCCCGCCGTCGCCGGGTTGCTTGGCTGCGGCGTGATGGCCGGGCTGGGCGCGGCGATCAACACCGGCGCGGTCGGCCGCGGCGATTCGGTCGCGGTGATCGGCTGCGGCGGCGTCGGCGACGCGGCCATCGCGGGGGCGCAGCTGGCCGGTGCGACCACGATCGTCGCGATCGACACCGACGACCGGAAACTCCAGTGGGCCAAGGACTTCGGGGCCACGCACACGGTCAACAGCCGCGGCCTCAGCGAGGAGGACGTGGTCGCCGCGATGCAGGACGCGACGAACTCGTTCGGCCCGGATGTCGTGATCGACGCGGTCGGCCGTCCGGAGACCTGGCGGCAGGCGTTCTACGGCCGCGACCTCGCCGGCACCGTCGTGCTGGTCGGCGTGCCCACGCCGGAGATGAAGCTCAACGACCTCCCGCTGATCGACTTCTTCTCGCGCGGCGGCTCGCTGAAGTCCTCGTGGTACGGCGATTGCCTGCCGTCGCGGGACTTCCCGATGCTCGTCGACCTGTACCTGCAGGGCAGGCTGCCGCTGGACAAGTTCGTCACGGAGCGGATCGGCGTCGACGGCGTGGAGCAGGCCTTCGAGCGCATGCACCACGGCGACGTGCTGCGCAGCGTGGTGGAGTTCTGATTCTCTTCGCCGACGCGGACTACCCGGCCGACCCGTACCCGGGCACACGGCCGGACTGTTCGTACGTGCACCACGACGGCGCTGGCCACGCGTTGGCCACCGCGCCGCCGGGGTGGCGTACGCGCACGCCGGTGCTCGCGTACGGGTCGAACGCGTGCCCGTCGAAGATCACCTGGTTGCGCACGCAGCTCGGGCTGACCGGCCCGGTCGTCGCGGCCCGGGTCCGGTGCACCGGGCTCGCCGCGGTGTGGGCCGCCGGGATGCGCGAACGCGACGGCCAGCGCCCGGCAACGCTCACCGCGCTGCCGGGCTGGACCGAGGACCACTTCGTGTGGTTCGCGACGCCGGAGCAGCTGGCCGTGCTGGATGTCTGCGAGGGCCGCGGAAACCGGTACGACCTGGCGGTGCTGGACAACGCCGACATCCGGCTGGACGGCGAGCTGCTGTCCGGGGTGCACGCCTACGTCGGAGCTGCGCCGGTCCGGTTTCCGTTGCTGGTCAACGGCTCTCCGGTCCTGGTCGCCGACGTCGCGCAGGCCGAAGCCGCGTTGCTCGCCGGTGAGCCAGCGGCGGGGCACGGTCTCGCCTGCACCGTCCTGCCGCCGGAGCACACCTTTAGCTGACCCGAGGGTCCGGAATCGCGCGCACGGTCAGGAAGCCCAGCGGTTCCTGGGCGAGCTTGGCGTGCCGTTCGGGATCGACCGCGGCCGCGGCGTCGGACGGACGTCCCTCGCTCAGCTGCTCGATCAGGAAACCGGCCTCGCGCAGCTCCTCGCAGGTGCGTTCCAGCGGAGCCAGCCAGTACCGGACCTTCCAGCCGCGGCTCCAGACCTCCTCGATCACCCGGACGTCGAAGTAGTTGCCGCCGTGGCGCAGCCAATCGCCGGTCGGATGCTGCCTCGACAGCACCAGCGCGCCATCCGGCCGCAGCACCCGGCGGAACTCGCGCAGCGCGCCGACCCGGTCGTCCACGTACTCCAGCGCGAGGGCGAACAACACCCGATCGACTGACGCGTCCGGCAGCCAGGTCAGCGGTTCGGCCAGGTCCTGCACGCGGAACTCGCCCTCGGGCACCCGCTCGCGGCTCAGCTCGACCATGCGCGGGCTGAGGTCGAACCCGGTCACTCGCGCACCGCGTCCGACCAGCTCCTCGGCGTACAGGCCGGGACCGCACGCGGCGTCGAGGACGTGCTGGCCGGCGACGTCGCCGAGCAGTTCCAGGCAGGCCGGCCGGTCGTAGTGCGCGTTATAGAACCCGTTCTGCGCGTGGTCGAGGAATTCGTCGGCGAACACTTCGTATTGCGGAAAGGAACCCACTGCATCACTCACCCGCGCCAGTCTGCCCGCGCGGGCGCGTTCAGCCGAGCAGTTTTCCGGGGTTCAGGATGCCAGTGGGGTCCACCGCGGACTTGGCCGCGCGCAGGACGTCCAGCCCGATCTTGCCGATCTCCGCCTCCAGGTACGGCGCGTGGTCGACCCCGACCGCGTGGTGATGGCTGATCGTCCCGATGCCGGTGATCGCCTCGCAAGCCGCGGCTTTCGCGCGCTGCCACTGTCCGACGGGATCGCGGTCGTCCCGCGAGGTCAGCACGGTGAAGTACAGCGACGCACCGGTTTCGTAGGCGTGCGAAACGTGGCACATCACGATCGCCTGGCCCAGCGAGGCCACCAAAGCCGCCCGCACGGCGTCGTGCAGTTCGTCCAAATTGGACCAGTAGGCCGCGGTCTCCAGGGTTTCCACGCAGACGCCGAGGTCCAGCAAGGCGTCCCGCTGCCGCGGACCGTTGAACCGCCCGTGCCGCCACGATTCGCCGAGCACCTTGCCGATCCGCAACGCACCCGAGCAGCGCAGCATCGCCGACGTCCGCCGACGCCGGACCACGTCGCCTTCCCATCCGACGATCAGCAGGCACGGGTTCTTGATCCCGCGCGCCTTGAGATAAGCCTTCAGCGCCGCGGTCTTCAGCCCGGCGTTGAGCGAGAACGACACATTCGTCTCGTCCACATCGGACAGTCGGGTGACGTCCGCCAAACCGTGGTCTTGTGCGAGCTTCCGCACCGCCGCCGCGCCGGCCTCCCAGCCGTCGACGATCCAGCCCTCGTAGTGCCGCTGCTCCGGCAACGGCCGGACCCGCAGCGCGACCTCGGTGATCACGCCGAGCGTGCCCTCGCTGCCGACCGCGAGCTGCCGCAGATCCGGCCCGGCCGCGGACGCCGGCGCGACACCGAGCCGCCACTCCCCCTTCGGCGTGGCCAGCCGGATCCCGGCGACCATGTCCTCGAACCGGCCGTAACCGGACGACGCCTGCCCAGCCGAACGCGTCGCCGCGAACCCGCCGATCGTGGCGCGCTCGAACGACTGCGGAACGTGCCCGAGCGTGTACCCGTGCGCCGCCAGCAGCCGTTCCGCCTCTGGACCCCGCACGCCGGCCTGCAGCACCGCGATCCTCGACACCGGGTCCACCGACACCAGTTCGTCGAGCCGCACCAGGTCCAGCACGACCACCGCCGCCTTGTCCCCGCGCAGCGCCGCGACCCCGCCGACCACCGAGGTGCCGCCGCCGAACGGGACCACGCCGATGTCGTGCCGCACGCAGAGGTCCAGCACCGCCTGGACCTGGTCCGGGTCCGCGGGCAGCAGCACCGCGTCGGGCACCGGCACCTCGTCGCCGGCCCGTGCGTGCAGCAGGTCCAGATAGGACAGACCACCGGTGCGCCCCAGCCGTTCCTGCGGATCGACCAGCACATAGTCCGCGCCGAGAAGGTCCTCGAATTCGGTACGGACGGGCACAGTCAGCGCGGACTCGGCGACCGGCGCCGCAGCGCCGGTTTTTCCGCCTCGATCCGGGCCGACCTGGCCGATACGCTGGCCAAGCCACCGGACCGCGCGATCGGGCAGACCGGCCGAGGCCGCGCCCTCCTCGGTCCACGAACGCCGGATGCGGTGGTTGATGAGATCGCTCACGACTACAGTGTGACACATGGACGTCAAACGTCACTCCCGACCGGGAGCGGCCCCCTCCGCGCTCGCGGACGCCCGCAGCCGCCCGACCTCGGCCCGCGTCGCCGACGACGAACTCCTCGACGCCGCGCGCCAGTGCGTGCTCGCCGTCGGCGTCCGGCGCACGACGCTCGCCGAAATCGCCCGAACCGCGCAGGTCAGCCGCATGACGGTGTACCGGCGTTTCCCCGACGTGCGCAGTGTCCTCGCCGCGCTGATGACGCGCGAGTTCAGCGGCCTGCTGCAGCGGGTGAACGAGTCCGGCGACCACACGGCGCACGCCCGCGCACGCATCGTGCACCTGGCGGCGGCGAGCGTCGGCGCGCTGTCGGCCGATCCGCTGTTCCGGACATTGCTGGATGTCGACGCCGAACTAGTGCTGCCGTACATCGTGGAACGGCTCGGCGCGACGCAGCACTTCGCCGAGCGGGTGCTCCTAGGCCTGCTCGAAGAGGGACACCGAGACGGCTCGGTACGCCCCGCCGAGGTGTCCGCACAGGCCCGATCGGTGCTGCTGGTCGTGCAGTCGTTCGCGTTCTCGCTGCGTCCGGCCACCGCGGATGTCGACGAGGCCGCGCTGCTCGCCGAGTTCCGACACCTGGTCGAAGCGGGGTTGAAACCATGAGCACCGGATCCCTCAACGCGCACCGCCGCGAACGCGAACTGTCCCGGCTGGTCGATGGCGAACGGGTGGACGTGCTCGTAGTCGGCGGCGGCGTCACCGGCGCGGGCATCGCGCTCGACGCGGCGGCACGAGGCCTCTCCGTCGCGCTGGTGGAAGCGCACGATCTCGCGTTCGGCACCTCGCGCTGGTCCAGCAAGCTTGTGCACGGCGGATTGCGTTACCTCGCCAAGGGCGAACTCGGACTGGCGCACGAAAGCGCCGTGGAGCGCGGGATTCTCATGACACGCACCGCGCCGCACCTCACACGCGCGATGCCGCAGCTTTTCCCGCTCTACCCGGGTACTTCCGCCGCCCAGCAGGCGTTGATCGCCACCGGACTCCGGGCTGGCGACGGGTTGCGCCGTGCCGCGCGTACGCCGTCTTCGGTACTGCCCGGGCCACGCCGGATTCCCGCTGCTGAAGCACTGGCGCTATCCCCCGGCCTCGCCCCCGCCGGACTGCGCGGCGCGTTGCTGGCGTACGACGGTGCGTTGGTCGACGATGCCCGGTTGGTCGTCAGCATTGCCCGTACGGCAGCCTTGCTCGGGGCTCGGATCCTGACGCACCTGTCGGCGGTTTCCTTGTCTGGCACCGAAGCTCGGGTAAGTGACGGCTCTTCTTCGTACACACTGCACGCACGGCAAGTCATCAACGCGACCGGCGTCTGGGCGGACACCCTGACCGATTCCGTCCAGCTGCGCCCTTCCCGCGGTTCTCACCTGGTCCTCGCGCCGGACACCGTGCGAGTCGGTGCGACGTCGGTGAACATCCCCGTTCCCGGCGAGACCAACCGGTTCGTATTCCTGCTGCCACAGCTCGACGGTCGAGTCTACTTAGGACTCACCGACGAACCGGTCTCCGGCGATGTCCCAGATGTCCCGACGGTTCCGGAGTCCGATGTGGACTTCCTGCTGTCAACCGCTTCTTCCGTTCTGAACCGTCCCTTGACCGCCGCGGACGTGATCGGCTCGTACGCCGGATTGCGGCCGCTGGTCTCCGGTTCCGCCGGACGCAGCGCTGATCTGTCACGGAAACACGCGGTGATCACCGGTTCCGACGGGGTGCTCACCGTGGTCGGCGGGAAGCTCACGACGTACCGGCGCATGGCCGAGGACGCTGTCGATGCCGCCCTGACGCACGCCGGACTGCCCGCTGGCCCGTCCCGCACGTCAAAGCTGCCGCTACTCGGTGCCGCACCACGCTCCCGACTGTCGCTTGTGGACGCTCCCGCGCGACTGGTGGCCAAGTACGGCACCGAAGCACCCCGAGTGGCCGCGCTCGGCGAGGTTGAACCGGAATTCGCCGCCCCACTGTGCGCGTCGACGGAAATCACCGCAGCCGAGGTGGTGTGGGCCGTCCGCCACGAGGGCGCGACGACCGTCGAGGACGTCCTCGAACGCCGCACCCGGCTGGCCCTCGTCCCGGCCGACGCCGAGGCGGCCCGCGAGCGGGTGGCCGAACTGGTCGAGAAAACCCTGGCCGGACTGCCCGGAAAACCTGGGTAACTACCGGCAAGGCAGCTTGACGGGTCGTTGGGTTTTTGCAACAGTGCGGTCCATGAGCCCGGTGCGGCGTGGCAACGAGCCGCCGATTCACAACCGGCTTTCGGTGCTGCGCGCGGAGCGCGGGATGAGCCGGGCGGATCTCGCCGAGGCGGTCGAGGTCAATCCGCAGACCATCGGCGCGCTGGAGCGCGAGGATCACTATCCGAGCCTCGATCTGGCGTTGCGCATTTGCGCGGTGTTCGGCCTGCCGGTGGAGGCCGTGTTCAGCCGCGCGTCGGTTCCGGGCCGGGAGGGGGACGCCTGATGCTCGAGATCGACCGGGTCAGCAAGCGGTTCGGCGCGAAAACCGCGCTCGACGGCGTGAGTTTCACCGCCGCGCCGGGCGAGCTGTTCGGGTTCGTCGGCAGCAACGGAGCGGGCAAGACCACCACGATGCGGATCGCGCTTGGCGTGCTGGCCGCGGACTCCGGTGAGGTGCGGTTCGCCGGCCGGCCGGTCACGCACGACACCCG
The DNA here is from genome assembly GCF_042684085.1 of Amycolatopsis silviterrae. Lineage (NCBI taxonomy): Bacteria > Bacillati > Actinomycetota > Actinomycetes > Pseudonocardiales > Pseudonocardiaceae > Amycolatopsis > Amycolatopsis silviterrae. The sequence continues at coordinate 48,842 of NZ_JBHUKS010000003.1, read as the reverse complement.
CGCGCAAATCGGGTACATGCCGGAAGAACGCGGCCTGTACCCGAAAATGAAGGTCCTCGACCAGCTCGTCTACCTCGCCGAACTGCACGGCCTCAGCACCAACGACGCACACCGCGCCGCCGAACTCTGGATCGCCCGGCTCGGGCTCGGGCCGCGGCGCAAGGACGACGTCCAGAAGCTCAGCCTCGGCAACCAGCAGCGCGTGCAGCTCGCCGCCGCGCTCGTGCACGACCCGGCGCTGCTGGTGCTCGACGAACCGTTCTCCGGACTCGACCCGCTCGCCGTTGACGTGCTCAGCGGCGTCCTGCGGGAGAAGGCGGCGACGGGCGTGCCAGTGGTGTTTTCCAGCCACCAGCTCGACCTCGTGGAACGGCTGTGCGACCGGATCGGCATCATCCGCGACGGCCGGATGGTCGCGGTCGGCACGGTCGACGAGCTGACCCGCGACGCCGGACGCCGTCTGGTCGTCACCGCGCCCAGCGCGAATCCCGGTTGGGCCACAACGGTTCCCGGCGCGCGCGTGCTCGAAAACCACGGCCCCACCACCGTGCTGGAGCTTTCGCCAAGCGCCGACGATCAAGCTGTGCTCGCGGCCGCACTGGCCACCGGCCCGGTGACAGAATTCAGCCACCGACGCCGCACGCTGACCGACCTGTTCCGCGATTCGGTCGCGACCCCTGGAGCACCTCGATGAACCGGATCCGTCCTGCCCGCGCGGTGCGGCTGGTGGCCAAACGGGAACTCAACGCGCGGCTGCGCACCCGGTCCTTTGTGCTCAGTACCGCGGTGATGCTGTTGCTGCTGCTGGGTTACGTCACCCTGCAAGTCTTTCTCGCCGGTGACCGGGATACCACCAAGGTCGCGCTCGCCGGGCAGGCGCAGGGCATAGCCATGCAGCTGGAGAACAACGACCGGCACCTCAAGGTCGTCCGGGTCCAGTCCGAATCGGACGGACTGACCCAGGTCCGCGACGGCGACGTCGACGCGCTCATCTCCGGCAGCGCTTCCCGGCCACGGGTGATCGTCAAGTCCACTTTGGATCCTCAGCTGCGGACAGTGCTGGACAACATCGCGCAACAGCAGGTACTGGACGCTCAGCTGTACTCCGCCAACCTCGACCCCGCCGTCGTGCACCAGGCAGTATCCGCCGCCCACGCCGACGTGCAGTCTCTCGAACCGGCGGACCCGGAGGCCGGAGCGAAGCTCGTGACCGGGATCGTGATCGCGATTCTGTTGTACGCCAGCATCATGACCTACGGCATGTTCGTCGCGCAGGGCGTCGTCGAAGAGAAATCCAGCCGGGTGGTGGAAATCCTGCTCGCCACGGTCCGGCCAGCGCACCTGCTGCTGGGCAAGGTCATCGGGCTCGGCCTAGTCGGGTTGACACAGCTCGCGATCCTCGCCGCGGCCGGGTTGATAGCTGGCGGCGTGTCCGGAGTGTTCTCGATTTCCGGCGTCGCGCTGGGCACGCTTGGCTGGGGTCTCGTCTGGTACGTGCTCGGGTTTTTCCTCTACGCCATGCTGTACGGAGCGGCTGGCGCGCTGGTGTCACGGCAGGAGGACACGCAGGCGGTCGTCGGGCCGGTGAATATCGCGCTGGTGATCGGGTTCGTCGCGGGGATCAACCTGCTGACGCAAGCCCCGCACGGAACGGCGACGCGGATTGTGTCACTGATTCCGTTGCTGTCGCCGGTCCTGATGCCCGCTCGGATCGCGCTCGAAACGGTGGAGCCGTGGGAAGTCGCGCTTTCTCTGGCGCTGACCGTGGCGCTGATCGCCGTGGTCACCTGGGCGGGGGCGCGGGTGTATCGGAATGGCGTGCTGCGGGTCGGCAGCCGAATGCGGCTGGCCGACGCACTACGCCGTTGAGCCGAGGACGCACACCACCGGCGGCTCCAGGTCGAGGATTTCGATGCGGAGCTGCGCGAAACCGGCTTCGGTAAGCACTCCCGTCAACTCCTCGACCACCGCGGTCGAAGCGACCCCCGGCATGCGCGGTTGAGACACCAGCGCAACGCGCCCGCCAGGACGCAACAACCGGGCGAGTTCGCGCAGCCGGGCAACCGGATCCGGCCACATGCCTAGCGTGTTGACGGCCAGCGCGGCATCGAACGGCCCGTCACTGAGCAGCAGATTCTCCACCGACGCGCACACCAAACGCACTCGCCCGGCCCGGATCGCCGCCCGATTTCGCCGCTGTGCTTGACGAATCACCACCGCCGAATGGTCAACACCGACCACCCGTTCCGCGTGCGCAGCCAGCGCGGCAACGGCCACCCCGGGACCACAACCGAGTTCGAGAACCCGCTCTCCCGGCTGTACCTCAAGCAACTCGACGGCCCAGCGGTTGCGAACGACATTCGACGAACGCCGCCCCATGATCCAGCCCGCCACCCGCCCCGGAAACCCCGTCGGCCGGTGGAATTGCGCGATCCCGCCGCGCGGGCCCCACCAGCGCAGAACCCGGTCCATAACGTCCATGGGGCGAGCAAACCACTTCGAGTACGCTTGAAGTCAAATGAACGAGCCCACGTTGTCCATCGGCGAACTGGCGGAGCGCACCGGCGTGCCGACGAGCGCGCTGCGCTACTACGACGAACTCGGCCTCGTGCGCCCGGCGGAACGAGAAGCGGGCCGTCGGCGCTACGCCGAGTCCGCGGTCAAAGACGTCGGAGTGCTGCTCTTCTTCCAGGAGATCGGCTTCACGCTGTCCGAAATCGGACGGTTCCTCACCGGCGAACAAGACGGCCGGCAGGAGATGATCGACGGCAAACTCGCCGAACTGACCGAGCAGCAGCGCCGCATCGAGGTCGCCCGCGCCGCGCTCGAACACGGGAAGCATTGCCCGGCCAGCGATCCCCTGAAATGCCCGCGCTTCTGGGCGATCATCGAGGAACGGCAAAACGGCCTATCGCTCGCGGAAAGCCACGAGCGAGCACACGACACTAAGACCCCGTGATCGCCCCGTACCGCTGCAGCGCGACCTGCCGTTCCTCCGCGTGGTCGACGATCGGCTCCGGGTACGCCTCCGGGCGCTCCTTCAGCACGTGTACCGCTTTCCCTGCCACCCCACGCAATTCCGGCACATACCTCCGCACGTAATCGCCCTGCGGATCGAACTTCTGACCCTGGGTGGTCGGGTTGAAGATCCGGAAATAGGGCGCGGCATCCGTCCCGGAACCGGCGACCCATTGCCAGTTCAGCTGATTCGACGCGAGATCGCCGTCCACCAGATGCTGCATGAAGTGCCGCGCGCCCCACCACCACGGCAAATGCAAGTCCTTCACCAGGAAACTAGCCACGACCATCCGGACCCGGTTGTGCATCCAGCCCTCGGCCAGCAACTGCCGCATTCCCGCGTCGACGATCGGGTACCCGGTCCTTCCCTCGCACCACCGCGCGAACATCTCCTGCGCGGTTTTCCCGGTGTCGTAACGCATTCCGTCGAACCGACGGTCGTAGTTCCGCCGGGCGGTTTCCGGCCGGTTCCACAGGACGTCGGCGTGGAACTCGCGCCAGCACAGCTCAGACCGCAACGCCTGCGCTCCCTCTGAGGAGTCCAGGTCGGCCAGCATCGTCCGCGGATGGATCGCACCCCACCGCAAGTACGGCGAAAGCCTGGTGGTGCCGGAATGATCCGGCCGATCGCGTTCGGCCGCGTAATCCGCGATGCCGTCGGAGAGAAACTCATGCCACACCGACAGCGCGGCTTCCTCTCCCGCTGGCGGCAATGCACAATCCACCGAAGGAGATTCCGGCAACGACACCGAAGAAGAAGGCTTAACCCAGTCCACAATAGACACATCGGTGTCCGCCGGACGCGGCCAGCCGTGCTGCGCCCACGCGCGATAGAAGGGAGTGAAAACCCGATACGGGGTACCGTCCGGCTTAGTGACCCGCCCCGGCGTCACCGCATAGGGCGAACCCGTCGGAACCCACTGAATTCGGTGCTCCGCCAAGGCTTCCGCCACCGCTTCGTCCCGCGTTCGCCCGTATGGCGCAGTATCCGCGGAGACATGCACCGCCGCCGCCCGGATCTCCCGCGCCGCGGCGACGACCTCGCGCACTGGATTTCCGCAGCGCACCATCAACCGGCCGGACAACGCATTGTCCAGTTCCCGCAAGGAATTCAGCAGAAACGCGACCCGCGGCGAGCCGGCGGGCTTGAGCAGCCGGTCGTCCAGCACGTACAGCGCCAGCAGGTGTTTGCTGTGCTTGGCCGCTTCAAGCAGGGCGGCGTGGTCCCGCAGCCGCAGATCCCGGCGGAACCACAGCACGACCGGCGCTTCCATCGTCATGCCGCCCAACGATAAACGCCCCGCCGCGCGAAAGCACGGCGGGGCGTTTCACCACGGAAAACCGGGGACTCAGCGCTCCGACATCGGCGTGTAGTCCCGGGACGCGTGCCCGGTGTAGATCTGGCGCGGGCGGCCGATCTTCGTCTGCGGGTCGTTGATCATCTCGCGCCAGTGCGCGATCCAGCCGGGCAGCCGGCCGAGCGCGAACAGCACGGTGAAGAACTTCGTCGGGAACCCGAGCGCGCGGTAGATCAGACCGGTGTAGAAGTCCACGTTCGGGTACAGCTTGCGCTCGACGAAGTAGTCGTCGGACAGCGCGGTTTCCTCAAGCTTCTTGGCGATGTCGAGCAGCTGGTCGCCGCCCTTGAGCTTGCCGAGGATCTCGTCCGCGGTGTTCTTGATGATCTTCGCGCGCGGGTCGTAGTTCTTGTAGACCCGGTGCCCGAAGCCCATGAGCTTGACACCCTGCTCTTTGTTCTTCACGCGGTTGACGAACGTCGCCACGTCGCCGCCGTCGTCGCGGATGCCCTCGAGCATCTCCAGCACCGCCGCGTTCGCACCGCCGTGCAGCGGGCCGAACAGCGCGTTGATGCCCGCCGAGATGCTGGCGAACAGGTTCGCCTCGGACGAGCCGACGAGCCGCACGGTGGAGGTGGAGCAGTTCTGCTCGTGGTCGGCGTGCAGGATGAACAGCAGGTCGAGCGCCTTCGCGACATCCGGGTCGACCTCGTACGGCTCGGCCGGGAAGCCGAACGTCATCCGCAGGAAGTTCTCGACCAGGCCCAGCGAGTTGTCCGGGTACAGCAGCGGCTGGCCGACGGACTTCTTGTACGCGTACGCCGCGAGCGTCGGGACCTTCGCCAGCAGGCGGATGGTGGACAGCTCGACGTTGGGCTCGTCGAACGGGTTCAGCGAGTCCTGGTAGAAGGTCGACAGCGCGGAAACGGCGCTGGACAGCACCGGCATCGGGTGTGCGTCGCGCGGGAAGCCGGAGAAGAACGCCTTGAGGTCCTCGTGCAGCAGGGTGTGCCGCTGGATCCGCTCGGTGAAGTCGGCGAGCTGGGCCTCGGTCGGCAGCTCGCCGTAGATGAGCAGGTAGGACACCTCGATGAAGGTGGACTTCTCCGCCAGCTGCTCGATCGGGTAGCCGCGGTAGCGCAGGATGCCCGCATCACCGTCGATGTAGGTGATGGCCGACGACGCGGCTCCGGTGTTGACGAACCCGGGGTCGTAGGTGATGTACCCGGTCTGCGCCAGCAGCTTTCCCAGTTCGATTCCCGGGGCGCCCTCGACCGGCTTGACGACCTTGAACTCGTGCTCGCCGTTCGGCAGGCGCAGCGTCGCGGTTTCGCCGCCGGACTGCCCCGCATTCGTCGCGTCGGACATGCAGGTCCCTCTCACGTTGGGCACGGAGCGGCGGCGCCTGCAGGTTCCGCAGTAGCCACGTGTTCACGCGAGGAAACACGCGCCTCGCTGCACACCGCCCCGCTGGGTATGAATTCACCACTACGCTAGTCGAAGGGTGGGTCAGTCCGCACTCGCTGCGTTGCCCCAAAAGGCCCCATTGGGACCAGGTTCACACGGTGGCAGCCATATCCGCGACAGTCGGCGGCTCCGCCCCGCTGCGGGAGACCGTGATCGAGGCCGCTTTCGCCGCATAAGCAAGCGCTTCGGTCCACGCGCCGGCGTCGAGTGCGGCCAGGTCGCGCACGGTGCGTTCGTGCAGCCAGGCCAGCAACGCGCCCTGCACGGTGTCGCCGGCGCCGATCGTGTCCGCCACAGTCACCTTGCGGGACGGAACGTGTGCCAGCTCACCAGCCGAAGTGATCACAGCCAAGCCGTCCGCGCCGCGGGTGAGCACGACGGCGTCCACACCGGACTCCACCCACGTTTTCGCGGCGGCCACCGGGTCGGCTCCCTCGGTGAGCCACGCGGCGTCGTCGTCGGAGATTTTGAGCAGCCGGACGTCCGGCAGCCACGAGGCGAAGCGCGCGCGATAGGCCGCCGGGTCGGTGATGAGCGCCTCCCGGATGTTCGGGTCGAGCACCGTCAGCGTCCCACGCGCGGATTCGCGGCGCAGAATTTGCTCGTACGCGCTCGCGCCGGGTTCCAGCACCATGCCGAGGGTTCCGAGCGACAGCGCGGTAGTTTCTTCCGGCAGCGCACCAGGATCGGCGACCAGCCGGTCGGCGGTTCCCTCGACGTAGAAGGTGTATTGCGCGGCGCCGCGTTCGTCGAGCGCCACGACCGCGAGCGTGGTCGGCTCGTCGCCGCGCTGCAGCAACGAAGTGCCGACGTTCGAAGCGGAAAGACGATCCGCCAGCGCGACGCCGAACCGATCGGTGGAAACCCTGGACAGGAACGACGTCGGCACGCCGAGCCGGGCCGCCGCCAGCGCGACGTTGTATGGACCACCGCCGAGCCGGGGCAGCAGCGCGCGCAACCCACCGTCCACAGTGGAATCCAACGGTTCACCCGGAACGAGGTCGACCAGCGCCTCTCCACCCACCACGATCACAGTCGGCGAGTGTAGAGGAACCGGCGCTGACAATTCCTGTCCCAATGCGGACAAATCAGTTCTTGTCCAGTCCGCCGAGCAAAAGTTCGCCGAGCGCGGTGAACGCTTCCGCGTCGGACACGTCGGTGCGCCTGCCGAGCACCCCGGTCTGAATGCCCTCGATGATCAGTCCGGTCATTTCGGCCACGAGCCGCGCGTGCACGTCGCGGAACACTCCGTCGGCGACGCCCTTGTCGATGAACGCGCGGATCCGGCGGGCGGCGGCGCGGCTGTTGAGCTGATAGGTGTCGCGGGCGGGCGCGAACGCGGCGATGTCGGCCATGAACTCCGGTGACGCCCGGTTCAGGTGCTCGGAAACGCCGGAAAGGTACTCGCCGATCAGCTCGCGCGCGTCGTCGATGCCCGCGATCCGCTTCTCGAGGCGCTCCGCGGCGTCGCGGAAGAAGTGCGCGACCACCTTGACCGCGAGCTGCTCCTTGCTCGGCGCGAGCGCGTACAGCGTCGACTTCGAACAGCGCAGCCGGGCGGCCAGGTCGTCGAGCGTGAAGCCGGCGAAGCCCTCCGCCAGGAACAACGCCTCTAACTCGCGCAGCAGCGCCTGCTGCCGCGCGGTGGGCCGGCGACGGGCTTCAGGGGTGGACATCACGCAACTATCTCCTACCGATCCGGGACAGCCCCGCTCCGCATACGGTACTCTCTGATGGCCGTCAGTACTGTTTTCAGTACCGCTGTCTGGGAGGAAGCCATGCCGGTCGACCGTCTGCTGCCGACGCCGGAGTCCGAGGATCTGCTCGCACTCGTCACCGAAATCGCCCGTGACGAGCTGAAACCGCGCGCCGCGGCCGACGAGGAGGCCGAGAAGTTCCCGCGCGACCTGTTCACGCTGATGGGCAAGTCCGGCCTGCTCGGCCTGCCGTACTCGGAGCGCTGGGGCGGTGCCGAGCAGCCGTACGAGGTCTACCTGCAGGCGCTGGAGGAGATCGCCGGCGCGTGGATGAGCGTCGGCGTGGGGCTGTCGGTGCACACGATGTCTTGCTACGCGCTCGCGCACTACGGCACCGAGGAGCAGCAGGACCGCTGGCTGCCGGACATGCTGGGCGGCTCGCTGCTCGGCGCATACGCGCTGTCCGAAACGCACGCCGGCTCGGACGCGGCCGCGCTGTCCACTCGCGCCCGCCTGACCGACGACGAGTACCTGGTCAACGGCACGAAAGCATGGATCACCCACGCGGGGGTCGCGGACTTCTACACGACGATGGTCCGCACGAGCGACGACGGCGGCCACGGCATCTCGTGTCTGCTCGTCGACTCGTCGACTCCGGGCCTCTCAGCGGCCCCGCGCGAGCGGAAAATGGGCCTCACCGGCTCGCCGACCGCCCAGATGCTGTTCGAGGACGCGCGAGTGCCCGCCGACCGGCTCATCGGCGGCGAGGGCGCGGGCCTGAAGATCGCCCTGTCGTCACTCAGCTCCGGCAGGCTCGGCATCGCCGCGTGCGCGGTGGGCCTGGCGCAGGCGGCGCTGGACGAGGCCGTGGCGTACGCGAAGGGCCGCACGCAATTCGGCCGTCCGATCGCGGATTTCCAGGGCCTGGAGTTCCTGCTGGCCGATATGGCGGCGACCGTCGAATCGGCCCGCGCGACTTACCTGGACGCCGCTCGCCGCCGTGACCGCGGGCTGGACTTCCAGCGGCAGTCGTCGATCGCGAAGCTGGTCGCGACCGACGGCGCGATGAAGGTGACGACGGACGCCGTACAGGTGCTCGGCGGCGCGGGCTACACGCGTGACTTCCCGGTGGAGCGGTACATGCGCGAAGCGAAGGTGCCGCAGATCTTCGAGGGAACGAACCAGATTCAGCGGATGGTGATCGCGCGTTCGCTGAAGAACGCCTAGCCTCTTCGCTCGTCATAAGCCGCGCGGGCCGCTTGGACGCGGCCCGCGTTGGCTTTCGACCAGTCGGCGATCGCCCTGGTCAGCTCACCGACCTCGACGCCAAGGTCGGTGAGCGCGTACTCGACCCGCGGCGGAATCGTCGGGTAGATCGTGCGGCTGACCAGCCCGTCGCGTTCGAGATTGCGCAACGCCTGGGTGAGCGATTTCTGTGTCACGCCCTCGACGCCGCGGCGCAGTTCGGTGAACCGGAGCGGCCGGTCGTACTGCCGGAGCAGGCCGAGGACGTAGAGCGTCCACTTGTTGGCCAGCACGTCCATCACGGTGCGCGATGGGCAGCTTTTCGCATACTTGGTATCCACTAGGTACCTATAGATCGATGAGGTGCCTTCTTCACAAACGATACCGGCAGCGAGCAGTCTCTTTCTCATGATCTTGGTTACCGGTGCCACCGGCAAAATCGGCAGTGAAGCAGTCCGGCTGCTCGGACCCGTCCGAACGCTCGTCCGCACCCCCTCGGGCGGCCCCGACGAGGTGATCGGCGATTTCGACCGTCCGGGCACCCTGGACACAGCCCTGCGCGGCGTCGACACTCTGTTGCTGATCGGGCCCGCGGTGGCGGAGCAGCAGATCGCGGTCCTCGATCGTGCGGCCACGCACGGGGTACGGCACGTTGTGCGAGTCACGAACCACAAGGCTTACCCCGATTCGCCCGTCGAGCGACGGCGGGCCCATGCGCGGATCGATGCGCATCTCAAGGCGTCGGGGATGGCGTACACGCTGCTCGCGCCGAACTTCTTTATGCAGAACCTGCTGGCGATCGTGCCGGAGACCGGCAGTTTCTCGGGGTCCGCGGGCGACGGCCAGATCGGGATGATCGACGCCCGGGATGTCGCCGCCGCGGCGGCCGTGATCGCCGCGGCTCCGGAGGAGCATGCCGGACGGACCTATCTGCTGACCGGACCGGAGCTGATCACGTTCGCCGATATCGCACGGGAATGGACTGCGGCGACGGGGCGGCCGGTGGAGTATCGCCCGATTTCGGTGGAGGAGCACCGCGCGGCGATGGTGTCGCAGGGGGTGCCGGAGGCGGGGTCGAATGCGCAGGTCTTCGGGCTGCTGGCGGAGGGGGACGGGGCTTGGCTGAGTGCGGATTTCGCTGCGATTACCGGGTCTGAGCCGCGTGGGCTGCGGGAGTTCTTGGCGGACTTCGTTGGCGGAAAGTGTCGTACCCCTCGCTTACCGTGAGCGGCATGGACACCACGACCCTGCCTCGGCAACTGCTCTCGATCAAGGAATACCTCGCGCTCGGCGAGGTCGAGCCGGGATTCACCGAACTCGTGGAAGGCCGCCTGGTGTTCTCGCCGAGCCCGGGTGCCTGGCACAACCACGTGACGTACGCGCTCGCCTTCCAACTGCACGAGCAACTGCCGTCCGGCTTCTCCGTGGTGCCGCGCGTCGATATCGATCTAGGTCTCGCACCGGACGGGGCACCGGGTTTCTCCCGATGCCCCGATCTCCTGGTCACCACGTCAGCCGCGATCGCCAGGACTCCCGAAGAGGCCGCCCTCCGCGCCGAAGACCTCGTCTTGGTGGTCGAAGTCGCGGCACCGGATTCGAAGCGCACCGACTACGTCACGAAACACCAGGAGTACGCCGACGCCGGGATCCTGTTCTACTGGATCCTCGACCTCGACGACCCGATCTCGCTCGTCGCCTGCCACCGAGCCGGGGAACTCGGCTACCAGGATGCCCCGGCCGTCACCGGGAAATTCCGCGCTGCCGAGCCATTCCCGTTCGAACTGGACCTCGCCGCACTGCTTCGGTGAGGGTTTATCAAGCGTTGCGGGTGGCGGCCCCGCCAGGACGATGCGAAACACCCGGCTGCGGCAAGGCACGCCGCGCGGCTCCGTCTCCGAAGGTCCGTGAGGGGAACCCTGAGGGAATCTGATTCCCTCAGGGTTCCCCTCACAGACGACAAACCCCACCCCCCGCGAAAGGCCTCGGCCTCAGCGAGCTTCCCGGTACCGCCGATCCGCCGAAACCCCCTCGCCGGTCGCCTCGTCGAAGTGGTAAACCTCCTGCCCCCGCACGAACACCCGCATCGCGCGGTTCATCACGTCCAGCGGGTCGCCCGACCACACCACCACGTCGGCGTCCAGCCCAGGCGTCAGCGTGCCGACCCGGTCGTCGAGCCCCAGCATCTGCGCCGGGTGCAGCGTCAGCGCCTTCAAAGCGGTCTCCGGGTCGAGACCGTCCTTCACCGCCAAAGCGGCTTGGTACACCAGGAAGTTGATGGGAACGACCGGGTGGTCAGTGGTGATGGAAATACGAACCCCGGCCCGCGCGAGAATCCCCGCCGAGCGCAGGCTTCGGTTGCGCAGTTCCACCTTCGACTTCGTGGTGAACAGCGGGCCGAGGATCACCGGGACGTCGCGTTCGGCCAGCAGGTCCGCGATCAGGTGGCCTTCGGTGCCGTGGTTGATCACCAGTTTGTAGCCGAATTCGTCGGCGAGCCGGATCGCGGTCACCATGTCGTCGGCGCGGTGCACGTGCTGGTCCCAGTACAGCTCGCCGTCCAGGACCTTCGCCAGCGTTTCGTTGGTCAGGTCCGTTTCGAACGGCTTGCCCTCGGCCAGCGTGTGGTCGCGCTTCGCCTGGTAGTTGCGGGCCTTCGTGAACGCCTCGCGCAGGATCGCGGCCACGCCGAGCCGCGTCGAGGGCGTGACCTTCTTCTCGCCGTACACCCTCTTCGGGTTCTCGCCCAGCGCGCTCTTCACGCTCACCTGCTCGGCGAAGACCATGTCCAGAATGGACCGGCCCCACGTCTTCACGCCGATCGTCTGCCCGCCGATCGGGTTGCCCGACCCCGGCTTGATCACCACGCTCGTGACACCACCGGCCAGCGCGTCGTCGAAACCCGGTTCGTACGGGTCGATCCCGTCGACCGCGCGGAACCGCGCGCCGTTCGGGTCGGTCATTTCGTTGGTGTCGTTGCCCGACCAGCCTTCGCCGTCCTCGTGCACGCCGAGGTGCGCGTGCGCGTCGATGAATCCCGGCAGGACCCAGCTGCCGGACGCGTCCACCAGTTCCGCGTCCTCCGGGACCTCGACGTCGGCCTCAGCCCCGACGTGGGTGATCCGGCCGTCTTCGATGAGCACAGTGCCGCCCTCGATCGGAGCGGCGCCGACGGGGACGACATAGCCCCCGACAATCGCCTTGTAAGCCATAGTTTGACACGCTAACGAACTCACCCGGGTTCGCGCACCCGGGGTTTTTCCAGATGCACCAACTGATAGTCCGCCTCCGGCGACCGGTGCGTCTCGCGGTAACCGAGCTTTCGGTACAAATAGAGCGGCCCGGCCGAACGTTCGCCGGTGAACAGCCGGAACACCGTCACCTCCGCCGGGGTCGCCTCCTCCGCGGCGGCCAGCAGCGCGGTACCGAGTCCCTCGCCCTGGCGATCCGGTGCCACCACCAGCCGCCCGATCTCGCCGACCGGACCGTCCACCCGCATCCGCACGCTCGCCACGAGCCGTCCGCCGTCGAGGAAGCCCCAGACCGTGATCGACGGATCGGCGATGGCCGCCCGCACGTCGTCGAGGGTGTCCAGCAACGGCGGCAGCTCGAAGTTCTGGTGTGCCCGCGCCTCGGTGATGTACGCCGCCTGCTGCAGAGTCAACAGTTCGCCGGCCGCGGCTTCGGTCAGCAGCTCGAGTTTCACGGGACCCGGATCCCCCAGCTGCCCGTCCACGACGTGGCCGGCTCCAGTTCGATCAGGTCGGTGCGGGTGTTGAGCGCGTCCGCCGGGCAGGTCATCGGCTCGATCGCCACCGCGCGGCCGCGGCCGGTCAGATCGTCCGGGGTGAACACCTGCACCCAGCGGAAGTCCGGACCGGTCCAGACCACCAGCTGCCGGTCGCCGTGGGACAGCACGTGGTGATGGGTGCCGTCGGCGGCGAGTTCCAGCCCGCCGAACGCGGTGTCCAGGTCGACGCCTTCGAGCAGCTTGCCCTGGCGGAAGTCGTATTCGGTGCCCTCGACGTCCTGCTCGTCCGCGTACGGCATCTGCTCGTCGCCCTCGTACGGCCGGACGCGCGTGGCGGGCAGCGTGAGGGTCAGCTCGTCCGTCGGCGCGTCGCCGATCCGGAAGTACGGGTGGGTCCCGACGCCGACGCCGATCGGCTTCTCCCCCTCGTTGCGGATCTCGTGCGTGATCACGAGTTCGCGCGGCTGCAGGTCATACGTGATGGTGGCACGCAACGGGACCGGCCAGCCGGCCTGTGCCTCGATGTCGATGGCGAGCGTGATCGACGTTTCGGCGTGCTCCAGCAGCTCCCATTCGAGATGCCGGGTCAGGCCGTGGATGGCGTTGCCGCGCGCTTCCTCGGTGATCTCCAGCTGCTGCTCTTCGCCCTCGAACTCCCACTTGCCGCCCTTGGTCCGGTTCGGCCACGGCAGCAGCACCTGGCCAAGGCCCTTCGGCGGCTTCTCGTCCTCGGCGAACGTCTCGATGTACGGCACTCCGCTGATCTCGAACGCGCGCAGTCCGGCACCGATCTCGGTGATGACGGCGCGTGCGTTGCCGCGGGTGATCTCGAACTGCTCTCCGGTGGGGTTCGCCATGGCGCTGAGGTTACCGATCAGCGTCGCCACCCGGCCACGCCGCGAACTAACTAGACCGGTCGTCATAGTTTGAGTTACGGTGGGCGCATGGTCCACCGCACCGACACGCGCCGCCGGATGCTCGAATCGGCGGCCGAGCTGTTTCGCACCCAGGGCTATCACGCCACCGGGATGACCCAGCTCGTGTCCGAAAGCCGGGCCCCGAAGGGCTCGCTCTACTTCCATTTCCCCGGCGGCAAGGAACAGCTGGCTGCCGAGGCGGTCCAGCTTTCCGGCGAGCGGCTGGCCGAGCTGTTCCGTGAAATCACCGCCGGTGCACCGGATCCGGCCACGGCTATCGATCTCATCGTGACCGCGCTGGCCACCTCACTGTCCGAATCGGACTTCCGCTGCGGCTGTCCAATCGCGACTGTCGCGTTGGAAGCCGCCGAGAGCGAAACGATCCGCGCCGCCTGCGACCAGGGTTACGAAGGCTGGCTGCGCGACATTTCCGCTTACTTCACCGGGCGCGGTCTGCCCGAGGATCGCGCCGCATCGCTGGCGACGGTCGTGCTGTCCGCGATCGAAGGCGCGCTTCTGCTCGCGCGCACTCGGCGGGATACCGCGCCGCTGCAAGCCGTCGCCGCCCATCTGCACACCACTGTCGAACGGGAGTTCGCCTAATGCGCGTACACCATTTCAACTGCGGCACCATGCGTCCGATCGGCGGCAAACTGGTCGACGGAAAGCCCGGGCTGCTGCGCCGCGCCACCCTCGTGTGCCACTGCATGCTGGTCGAAACCGGCACCGGACTGACCCTCATCGAAACCGGAATGGGTTCGCCCACCGTCACCGATGCCGCGCGCTGGCTCGGCCCGCGCTTCCTTCGCACGTCGAACCCGATGAGGGATGAAAGCGAAACCGCGCTGAGCCGCATCCGCGCGCTCGGCCTCGACCCGGCCGACGTCCGCGACATCGTCCTCACCCACCTCGACCTCGACCACGCGGGCGGGCTCGTCGACTTCCCGCAGGCCCGCGTGCACCTGTACGGCAAGGAACTCGACGCTTACCGCACCGGAAACCCGCGCTACCGCGACGTGCAGTTCCGGCACGGTCCACAGTGGAAGTCCTATTCGGACACTGGCGAAAGCTGGTTCGGCCTCGACGCGGTCCGCGAGCTGGACGGGGTCGAGGGTGTCGCGCTCGTGCCGCTTGCCGGGCACACCGCCGGACACGCCGGGGTGGCCGTCGACACCGGGTCCGGCTGGGTGCTCAACGCCGGTGACGCGTATTTCTTCCACCAGGAGATTGACACCGATCCCTATTGCCCGCCCGGATTGGCTATGTTCGAACGGCGGGTCCAGACGCTGCCCGGGCCGCGGCGCGAAAACCAGCGCCGGCTGCGCGAGCTGCGCCGGGACCACGCCGACGAGGTGACCGTGTTCGCCTCGCACGACCTGACCGATTTCGTCCGGCTCAGCGAGAGGAGCACGGTATGAAGGTGCACCACCTCAACTGCGGCACGATGCGCCCGTTCGGGGGCAAGGCGCTCGACGGCCGTCCCGGCATGCTGCGGCGCAGCACGATCGTGGCGCACTGTTTGCTTGTGGAGACCGACAGCTCGCTCGTGCTGGTCGACACCGGATTCGGCACCCGCGGCGTCACCGAATCGCGGAGCTGGCTCGGCGGCCCGTTCATGGCGATGGTCGGCGCGAAGCCGACGATGGAAGAGACCGCCGTGGCGCAGATCCGGGCGCTGGGCCACGATCCCGCCGACGTCCGCCACATCGTGATGACCCACCTCGACGTCGACCACGCCGGCGGCCTCGCCGATTTCCCCGACGCCACCGTCCATGTCCGCACCACCGAACGCCGGGCCGCGGACCACCCGAAGAGCTTCCCGGAGAAAACACGGTACCGGGCCGAGCAATTCGCGCACAGTCCACTGTGGAGCACCTACGACGAGGCCGGCGAAAAGTGGTTCGGCTTCGACGCGGTGCAGCCGTTGCGCGGTCTGCCGCCGGAGATCCTGCTCGTCCCGCTGCCCGGGCACACGCACGGCCACTCCGGCGTCGCGGTCGACACCGGCGACGGCTGGCTCCTGCACGCCGGCGACGCGTATTTCTTCCACGGCGAAGTCGCCCCGGTGAACCCGCACTGCCCGCCGGGCATGCGCGTGTTCGAGGCGATTAACCAGATGGACGGAGCGACCCGCCGCGCCAACCTCGCCCGGCTGCAGACCCTCGCCCGCGAACACCAGGACGAGGTCTCGGTGTTCAGCGCGCACAGTCCGGTCGAGTTTCAGGCGTTGCGCCGGAATACCGCGCAGCCGTTCCCCGGTTGAGTACCCGCATGACGCTCATCCGGTACGTCGGCGGCCCGACCGCCCTCATCGAGTACGGCGGGACCCGCCTGCTCACCGATCCCACCTTCGACGCCCCCGGCGACTACCCGATCGGCGCTCGCAAACTGGCGAAAACCGCCGGCCCCGCGCTCACCGCGGCGGAGGTCGGCGCGGTGGACGCTGTGATTCTTTCTCACGACCACCACCCCGACAACCTGGACGCGGCGGGGCGCGAGTACGCCCTCGAAGCCCCGCTCATCCTCTCCACCGCCTCGGCGCGGGAACGGATCGGCGACCCCGTTCGAGCGCTGGCCAACTGGGAGTCGTACGACCTCGGCGGCGTTCGCATCACCGGAGTGCCCGCGCAGCACGGGCCCGACGGCAGCGAACATCTCGTCGGCGAAGTCACCGGTTTCGTGCTCGAAAGCGAGGGCCAGCCAACCGTTTACGTGAGCGGGGACAACGCTTCGCTCGACGTGGTCCGCCGGATCGCCGAGCGCTTCGACCGGATCGACATCGCCGTCCTGTTCGCAGGCGGAGCCCGGACGCCGCTGGTCGGCGACGCGTACCTGACCCTGCCCAGCGAAGGCGCGGCCGAGGCGGCCCGGATCCTCAACGCGCACCAGGTGGTCCCCCTGCACTTCGAGCATTGGGAACATTTCACACAGGGCCCGGACACCCTCCGTTCAGCGTTCACACAGGCCGGCCTCGCCGACCGGCTGCACCTGCTCCAGCCCGGAGAACAGGTCAGCTTCCCGTAAGCACGAGCCCTCCGTCGACGGTGATCACCGCACCGGTGACGAAACTGTTCTCCATCAAGTACACATTCGTCGCCGCCACCTGGTCTGCCTCGCCGACCGACTTGGTGAGCGTTCGTTCCGTGAACGCGGCGATCATCGCGTCCAGCTGCGGTTGCGGAAGGCCGTCCCACATCGGCGTATGGACCGGCCCCGGGCGGACCGTGTTGACCCGCACCGGGGCCAGCTCGACCGCAAGACCTCGGGCCAGCCCCTCGATGGCGGCCGCCGAACTGGCCGCGAGCGCCGCGCCGGGCGTCGGCCGGACGCCGATGATCCCGGAGGTCAGCACGATCGAACCGCCCGGCCGGATCCGCGGCGCGGCGTGCTTCACCGCCGCGACCACACCCCAGAAGCGGACGTCGAACAGGCTCCGGGCGGCATCGAGCGGCAGCTCCGCCAACGGCCGCTGATCCAGTACGTCGCCCGCGGTGTACACGAGGTGGTCCAGCGTGCCGACGTGCTCGAAGAGGGCCGCGACGTTCGCGTCATCGCGCACGTTGGCGACGAATCCGTCGCTGGTGTCCGGCAGTTCGGCCAGTGCCGCGTCCAGCCGTTCCTTGCCGCTCGACGCGATCGTCACGGACGCGCCCGCCGTCGCGGCGGCCTGAGCGGTCGCGAGCCCCATGCCGGAGCTGCCGCCGATGACGACTACCCGCTGGTCTGTCAAAGACATGATCGGTCCTCTCAAGGTTGATGACTCAGTGAGACATCAACAGTAGCAGTGATGACCCACTGAGTCATCACTGCTAGACTCGCCGCATGCCGCGCTGGGATCCGGAAGCCAAGGAGCGGCTCCGCGCGGCCGCGCTGGAGCTGTTCGCCGAGCACGGCTACGAGAACGCCACCGTCACGCAGATCACCGAGCGCGCCGGGCTGACCCGCCGCACGTTCTCGCGCTACTTCACCGACAAGCGCGATGTGCTATTCGCCGGGTCGGAACAACTCCCGGCCGCGATGGCCGACGCCGTCCGGCGTGCCGACCCCGTCCTCCCGCCCTTTCCCGCGCTGCTGGCCGCGATGATCGACGTTGGCGAATTGCTCGCCGACATGGCACCGCACGCCGCCCAACGCCGCGCCGTCATCGCGTCCAGCCCGGAACTGCAGGAACGCGAACGGACGAAACTCGCGGCCGTCACCGAAGCAGTAGTCGAAGCTCTACAGGAGCGTGGGGCGACCGAATCAAGCGCGAAGCTGCTCGCACAGGTCGGCATCGCCGTCTTCCAAACCGCATTTGAACGGTGGTCCGATCAGCCCAAGGACACGGATTTCGCCGCGCGAGTGCGAGAAGCGGCCGCCGAACTCACCGCCAACCTGGCCACTTGATCAGGCCTCCTCGCGCACCAGCGTCGAATCCTCCAGTTCCGCTTCAGCGGCCTGTTTCGTGCGCCCAGTCATGCGCAGCACCAGATAAACCAGCACCAGCACGACGAAGAACGGAATCCCGAACTTCCACGCCGGGTCGAGTCCTTCGATCCAGAACGTCGAAACCAGTACGGTGGCAAGGAAAGCGATCACGACCGCGTTCACCACTGGCCCGCCCCACAACCGCACCGGCGAAGGCGGCAAACCCGCGCGGCGACGGCGGATCCGGAACGCCAGGTGCGTCACCAGAATGATCATCCACACCACAAGCGCGGCGAAGATCGAAATGCCGAACAGCACGAGGTACGCGTTGGAATCGGAATTCTTGGACAGGATGGTCGCGATCACGAGGCCAGCGGTGGACAGCACCAGCGCGTTGCGCGGCACCCCGGACTTGGTCAGCCGTCCCGCCCAGGACGGGGCGAATCGGTGCTCGGCAAGGGAATGCAGCATGCGCGTAGTGAGGTAGAGGTTGGTGTTCGCGCTCGACAACGCGGCGGTCAGGACCACGAAGTTCATGATCGTCGCCGCGGCGGGAACTCCGGCCGCCTGGAAAACGCGGACGAACGGGCTGGCCGTAATGGATCCGCCCTCGCCGGTGACCGTCCACGGCACGACCAATACGACGATGAGCATGGCGGCGACGTAGAAGATCGCCAGCCGCACCACCATTGCCCTGGCCGCGCGCGGGATGTCGCGAGTCGGGTTTTCGGATTCGGCCGCGGTCACCGAAACCACCTCGGTGCCGATGTAGCTGAACAGCACGAACACCATGGCCAGCAACAGCCCGGACATCCCGTTCGGCAGGAACCCGCCGCCCGCCGTCAGATTCGCGAAACCGGGCGCGGGTGCCTTCGGCAGTCCGAAAAAGACGAGAATCAGGCCGAGCGCGACGAACACCAGGATCGCGCACACCTTGATCATCGCGAACCAGTACTCGAACTCGCCGAAAATGTGCACCGCAGCACCGTTGACCACGATCACCAGCAGCGAGAACACCGCGACCGGCACCCACAACGGAATCTGCGGCCACCAGAACTGGACGTACACGCCGGCCGCGATCGTCTCGCCGCCGATCGCGATCACTTGCATGGCCCAATACGCCCAGCGCACCACGAACCCGCTGCCCGCGCCGAGATACCGCTGCGCGATGCTGCCGAACGCGCCCGCGGTCGGATGCACCACCACCATTTCGGCCAGCGCCCAGGAAATCACCAGCGCCACGAGTCCACAAAGGACGTAGGCGAGCACCACGGCCGGTCCCGCGTGCGAGATCGCCAGGCTCGATCCGAGGAAAAGGCCGGTGCCGATGGCCCCGCCGATTCCGATCATCGTCAACTGCCTGCTGCGCAGCCTTCGCTGCAACCGGTGCGGGGACGGGGACTCGGCCACTGCTGCTCCCTACTGGCTCGCCCGGTACTCGGCGATCGCCGCGACAACGGCGTCGAGATCGGACTCGTCGTTGTAGTAGTGCATGGACATCCGCAGCACGTCGCCGCGGGCACTGCACACGATCCGCCGCCCGGCGAGGAACGCCGCCAGCGCGTCGGGATCCCGGTCCCGCAAGGCGACGAGCGGACCGCGCCGCGCGTCGTCCAACGGAGACCAGAGTCGCTCCCCAGCGTCGAGCAGCCGCTGCTGCAGCTGCCCGGTCAACCCTCCAATGTGGTCACGCACCCGATGCGCATCCACCTGGTGCACCAGTTTCAGCCCGGCGACCGCACCGTACGCGGACGGAATCGACGGCGTGCCGGTCTCAAACCGGCGGGCATGCTCGGGGTAGTCGAGGTGCCGCGGGTCGAATTCAAACGGGTTCGTGCGGCCGAACCAGCCGGTCAGCGGCGGGGAGACGGCGTCACGCAATCCCGGCCGCACATAGAGAAATGCGATCCCGGAGATGCCGAGCAGGTACTTCAGGCTGCCGCTGACGAGATAGTCGCACCCGAGTTCGGCGACGTCGACCGGCTCGACACCGAGTCCCTGGTACGCGTCGACAAAGCTGCGTGCGCCGTTTTCCCTTGCCAGTTCGGCAACTTCGCGCACCGGGAACCGCAAACCGTTGGCGTAGCTGACCAATGGTACGGACACCAGCTGCGTTTGCTCAGTGATGACCGCAGCGTAATCCTCGGTGTCGACCAGACTGTCGTGGTGCGCGGCGAACTGAACGTCCGCGCCGCGACCCTGCTGCGCCAGCCAAACATGACCCAGCGACGGGAATTCCAGGTCAGTCGTGACAATTCCCGACCGCTGCGTCCAGTCCTGAGTGGACGCGACCTGATACGCCCCTTCGGACGCGGACGGCACGACGGCGATGTCGTCGACTTCAGCGCCAATCAGCCGGGCGAACAACTCCCGCGCCTCGGCGACCTTCACCATCCACTTGTCCCACGGCGCCCCGTGCTCGCGAATCGTGTGCTGGAACTCGAAAAGCTCGGCGGTCAGCACGTCCGAAAGGGCACCCTGACTACAGCTCGCGAGATGCACCGAATCGGCGAAGGCGGGGAACTGCGCCCGGAAAGCGGCTGGGCTGGGCTGGTCGGTCACGACACTCCGTTCCGTAACTGGCGGGCGAGGCCGCGGAACCGGTCCGTTCGCCACCGTAACGGCGCGAGCACCATGCGTCGATGCTCCGTCTGGCGGTCGATCACCGCCGGACGCCCTGGTTGAGGCTCCGCGTTCACCCTGACTGATCTTCGGCAGCTATTCCGTCAGTGCTGCTGAAACCGGTACTGTAGATATGGCCTTCCGCGCTGTCAACGACCGTCAAGGATCCGCAATAGCGCGCCCCGCGACCGAGAGGACGCACCGATGAGCATCCCCGCCGAGACCGCGGTCGACCAGCTCCTGACTCAGCTGGCCGAGGGCCGGCTCCAGGTCGTCGACCTCACCAACAAACTCAGCGCCGATACCCCGACCCTGCGGCTGCCGGAGCCGTTCGCGAACCTGATCGACTTCAGCCTCGAATCGGTCAGCGAGTTCGACGACTCCGGCCCGCTGTGGCGGCACAACAACATCCACACCGGCGAGCACATCGGCACCCACCTCGACGCGCCGCGGCACTGGATCTCCAACCGCGACGGTGCCGACGTTTCGGAGCTGCCGGTCAGCAGGCTGATCGGACCCGCGCACGTCCTCGACATCTCCGCGCGCGCCGCCGAAGATCCGGACTTCCTGCTGGAGGTCGACGACATCCGCGCCTGGGAGGCCGAGCACGGGCCGTTGCGCGAAGGCGGCTGGCTGCTCGTGCACTCCGGATGGGACCAATACGCGCAGGACCGTGACGCGTTCCTCAACTTCTCCGACGGTGCCAGCCACACCCCGGGCATCTCGGCCGCGGCTGCCCAATGGCTCGCCGAAGAGACGCCGATCGCCGGCTACGGCGTAGAAACCGTCGGCATCGACGCCGGGAACGGCTTCGCGCTCGACCCGCCCATGCCCGCACACCACCATTTGCTCGGCGCGGACAAATACGGCATCACCTCGTTGCAGAACCTCGGTTCACTGCCGCCGACCGGTGCGCTCGTCGTGGTCTGCCCGCTGCCGATCGTCGGCGGAACCGGCAGCCCGGCGCGGGTGCTCGCGGTGGTGCCCGGGGGCCAGCTGTGAACGTTGCACAAGCCGTCGGGATCGCGTTGACCAAGTTTGGCGTCCGCAAGGCGTTCGGCGTGGTGGGCAGCGGGAACTTCCACTTCACCAACGGCCTGATCCAGGGCGGGGCCGAGTTCGTCGCGGCCCGGCACGAGGGCGGCGCGACCACCATGGCCGACGCGTATGCACGGTGCAGCGGCGAAGTCGCGGTGGTGTCGGTGCACCAAGGCTGCGGGCTGGGCAACGCGACCACCGGGATCGGCGAGGCGGCGAAGAGCCGGACCCCGTTGATCATCGTGACCGGCGAGGCGACCGACCCGCTGTCAAACTTTCACATCGACCAGGACGCGCTCGCCCGGTCCGTGGGAGCGAGCAGCATCCTGGTCCGCTCGGCGAAAACCGCGCTGGCCGACGTGCGCCGCGCGTTCACCCAAGCCCGGCGCGACCGGCGGACTGTCCTTTTGCGACTCCCGCTGGACGTGCAGGCCGAGCCGATCGAGGAAAGCCTTCTCGACGGCCTGGGCGCCATCTTGCCGCTGCCACAACCACGAGCCGCCGATCCGGAGGTGCAGGCCCTCGCGGAGATTCTGCAGCACGCCGAGCGTCCGGTATTCCTTTGTGGACGCGGCTCCCGGACAGCCCGTCCCGAACTGGTCGCACTGGCCGATCGCTGCGGAGCGCTGCTCGCCGAAGGCGCAGTCGCGAAAGGACTGTTCACCGGCGAACCGTGGGCGATCGGGGTGTCCGGCGGGTTTTCCTCACCGCTGACGACCGAACTCATCCAGGGCGCGGACGTCGTCGTCGGCTGGGGTTCCGCGCTCAACGACTGGACCACCGCGCACGGCCGGTTGCTTTCCCCGGAAACGACTCTCGTGCAGGTCGACCTGGAATCCGCCGCACTGGGCCGGAACCGGCCGGTCAACCTGGGCATCGTCGGCGACGTCGCCGGTACCGCCGCTGCGGTCGCCGCACTGCTCGAAGTCCACAGTGGATACCGCAACGATCAGCTCAAGGACCGGATCGCCCGGGAAATCCGCTGGCGCGACAACGCACACGACGACGCCGGGACCGCCGACGTCATCGACCCGCGCACGTTGTCCGCCGCCCTGAACGAGATCATTCCGGCCAACCGGGTCGTCGGCGTCGATTCCGGGAACTTCATGGGCTACCCCACGATGTACCTCGACGTCCCGGACGAGAACGGCTTCTGCTTCACCCAGGCGTTCCAGTCGATCGGTCTCGGACTGGCGACCACGACCGGCGCGGCACTCGCCCAGCCGGACCGCTTCCCGGTCGCGGCCTGCGGCGACGGCGGGTTCCTGATGAGCATCGCCGAGCTGGAAACCGTGGTCCGGCTGAAGCTGCCGATGCTGATCGTCGTTTACAACGACCACGCCTACGGCGCCGA
The DNA here is from genome assembly GCF_042684085.1 of Amycolatopsis silviterrae. Lineage (NCBI taxonomy): Bacteria > Bacillati > Actinomycetota > Actinomycetes > Pseudonocardiales > Pseudonocardiaceae > Amycolatopsis > Amycolatopsis silviterrae. The sequence continues at coordinate 26,031 of NZ_JBHUKS010000003.1, read as the reverse complement.
GGTGTACTTCTTCGAGCCCGGCGGACACCCGGCCGACACGGTGACCTTCCCCGACACGGACATCGCCGCCATCGCCCGCGGCTACGGCTGTGATGCGATCACAGTCCGCGCCAAGGAAGACCTCGACGAAGTGGCAACGCGGATCGCAGCCGGGCTCGACCGGCCGCTGGTGGTCGACGCGAAGATCGCCGGGTTCAGCGCTTGGTGGCTCCAGGCCGCGATGACGCACCACTGACCGCGCGCTTCACCAGGAGGTTCACCACCCACAACACGACGCCGACGGCGAGCAGGATGCCGGCCACCCGGTAATCCTGCGCCGGACGGCCGGACAGCGGGCTCACCAGGTACAGGCAGAACACCGCCGCGAGCACCGGGATCGCCGTCGGCGCGCGGAAGTGCTTGTGCGCCACCTTGTCCTTGCGCAGCACCAGCAACGCGATGTTGACGATGGCGAACACCACGAGCAACAGCAACGCGGTCGTGCCGCCGAGCGCACTGATGTCCACAAAGGACACCAGGCCGATGGCGATGACACTGGTGAAGATGATCGACACCCACGGCGTCCGGCGAGCCGGGTGCACGCGACCGAACACCGGCGGCAGGACGCGTTCGTTCGAGAGGCCGTACAGCAGCCGGCTGGCCATCAGCATGTTGATCAGCGCCGAGTTGATCACAGCGAACAGACCGATCGCTGAGAAAATTTCACGCGGGAACCCGGGCGCGCCGACGTCGAGCACCTTCAGCAGCGCGTCGCTCTTCGCGCCGGCCAGCTCGGCGGCCGGGACGAGCAGCGAGGACGTCACCGAGACCAGCACGTAGATCGTCGCGGCGATGACCATGCCCCACAGCATCGCGCGCGGGAAAATCCGTACCGGGTCATGGCATTCCTCGGCCATGTTCACCGAGTCCTCGAAGCCCACCATCGCGAAGAACGCCAGCGAGGTGGCCGACGAGATGGCGACCAGCCACGTCTTGTCCGCGGTGTCGATCTCGACCAGCCGGGACGGTTCGCCGTCACCGTTCAGCACCGCCCAGACGCCGACGCCGATAATGATCAACAGCCCGGCCAGCTCGATGCAGGTGAGGACGACATTGGCCTTCACCGATTCGCCGATGCCGCGGAAGTTGATCAGCGCCAGCAGCACCACGAACGCGATGCCGACCAGCACCGTCGGCAGCTTCACGAACGCCGCGAGATAGGTCGCGCCGAAGGCCACCGCGGCCGACGACGCCGAGGTGATCCCTGAACACATCACCGCGAACGCGACCATGAAGGTCAGGAACGGCACCCCGAACGCCTTGTTCGTGTACAGCGCCGCGCCGGCCGCGCGCGGGTACTTGCCGACCAGTTCGAGATAGCTGAACGCGGTCATGAACGCGACCACGAAAGCCAGCAGGAACGGCAGCCACAACGCGCCGCCGACGCGTCCGGCGACCTGCCCGGTCAGCGCGTAGACGCCGGTGCCGATGATGTCGCCGACCACGAAGAACAGCAGCAGCTTCGGCCCCATGACCCGCAGCAGCGCCGGCTCGGCGACCTTGGATGTGTCCTCGCTCACGTCCGTCATGGGCGGTTAGTGTGCCTTGTCCGGACGCGCGCGGGAAGTGGGGGTGATCAGGCCTTGCCGACCGCCGTGTGCACTAGGGGGGTCATCATTTCCTTGGTCATCTTGACCGGTCCGGTGTAGTTGACCAGCACCGGAACGCCGTTGGACACCTTGGCCGCGGCGAGCGTGGCGGTCTTCTGCTGGTCCACATAGAACACCGCGCCGTCCGGGAAGCCCGGCACGTCGACCGCGCCCGGCTTGGCCTTCTTGATCGCCGCGATCATGTCGGCGGGCTTGGCCTTGCGCCCTTCGTAACGGGTCACCGCGAGCGCGCCGGCGGTCTTGCCTTCGACGACGTACTCGCAGCTCGTGGCCTTGCCGCCGTTGCTCGGGTTGTCGTGGGCGGGGCCGGCCTTCGAGGTGATGCCGGGGATCTTGATCGCCTTGCTGACGTCGTCGGACGACAGCAAGGAGCAGGTGTCCGCCGCCTTCGTGGCGGGCGCGGACGAGGAAGCCGGAGCCTTGGACGCGGGCGGCGGAGCCGGCGCGGCGGCCTTCTGCTCACCCGAGGAGCAGGCGGTGAGGACAGCAGCGGCGGAGATCAACAAAGCGATCGGGTATGCACGCATATCGGGCATGCTATTCCGATCGGAGTAACGCCACTGTCAGTGGTCCTCTTCGAGCGGCGCGCGATACCTCCAGAACCCAGGCAGAACCGCCAGCGAAGCCACCACCAACACGATCACCAGCACCCCGCCCCCAGTCGCCGCGGCCTTCGTCCCCCAGGCCGCGGCCGCCCAGCCGTGCGTGAGGTCAGCGATCCGCGGCCCACCCGCGACGACCACGGTGAACACCCCTTGGAGCCGCCCGCGCATCTCGTCGGTGGTGGCGGTCTGCAGGATCGCCTGCCGGTACACCGCGCTGACCATGTCCGCCGCGCCGCCGAGCGCGATGAACACCAGCGCCAGCCACAGCGAATGCGCGAGCCCGAACGCCGCCATCGCCGCACCCCAGCAGCAGATCGCGATGACGACCGCCGCGCCCTGCCGGTACACCCGATGCAGCCAGCCGGAGAACAACCCGATCAGCATCGCCCCCGCCGGCAGCGCGGCGTAAAGCATGCCAAGCGCCGGCCCGCCGCCGGGCGGATCGCCGAAGGTCCGCTCGGCCATCTCCGGAATCAACGCCCGAGGCATGCCGGCGACCATCGCGATAATGTCCACGACGAACGACGCCAACAGCACTTTTTGCTTGGCCAGATAACGGAATCCGTCGATCACCGAGCCAATGCCCGCCTTGCGCGCCCCCTCGCCAAGCGGCGGAATGGACGGCAGCCGCCACACCGCAATCAGCGTGATCATCAGCGCGCAGACGTCCACCAGGTACAAAGTGGACAGTCCGATCACCGGAATCAGCGCCCCGCCGAACAACGGCCCGAACACCGCGCCGAACGTGCCCATCGTGGTGTTGAGCGCGTTCGCCGACGGCAACAACGAGGCAGGCACCAACCGCGCGACCACCGCACCGCGAGTAGGGAAGTTGATCGCGAAAAACGCCTGGTTGAGGGCAAGCAGCCCCAGCACAAGCCACACCGAATGCAGCCCGGCGAACGCCTGGAGCCACAACAACGCGGACGTAACCGCGACCCCGACGTTGGTCACGAACAACAACTTCCGCCGGTCCACCGCATCGGCGATCGCCCCGCCCCACAGCCCGAACACAAGCAGCGGCACGAGCGCGACCGCTCCGGTCAACCCGACATATCCGGACGATCCGGTAATATCGAAGACCTGCTTCGGCACCGCGACCGCAGTGAGCTGCGACCCGACCGCAGTGACCGCGGTAGACATCCACAGCCGCCGAAAAGCCGGAATCTTCAGCGGACGAGTATCAACGACAATCCGGCCGAGGAGCTTGCGGGCCCCGTTACGGGGCGGGCGTATCCCCGGTTCTGAAGTCACGAGCTATCAGCTTAGTTGTGCTAACGAACCGGGCGCAGGTGATTTTCCCCGCACCCGGGCAGAGGTGATGGGACAGCGCCCCATGCCACCTTGAGGTCTCTCCCAGCAACTCCGCGCACGGCGGGGTCCGCACCCGCTAGGCGACCCACATGGCCCTCCCTCCTGCGGGAAGTCCGTGAGGGCCACCTTCACAGCCCCAGGGTTCCCCTCACAGCCCCCTACCGCCACCGGAGTCTGCGAGGGCCACCTTCACAGCCCCAGATTCCCCCGGGGTTCCCCTCGCAGCCCGCCACCGCCGCCGGAATCCGTGAGGGCCCCCTTCACGGACCCAGATTCCCTCAAGGAGTCCTTCACGGACCTTGACCGCCCGCCGGATGCACCCAATGCGGCATTGGGTGCATCCCACGCACCCAATGCGGCATTCGTTGCGCCTAACGCACCCAATGCCACATTGGGGCGCAAGCCCCACCCCCACCCAGCCGCCGCCGACGCACCCGCCCAACCCACCAAGGCACCCACACCCCCCGCACCCCGATACGAAGCCAAAAACACGGCGCGGGGGTGCTTGTCAAGGCATCTTTCCCGCCTTGACAAGCACCCCCGCGCCGTAGTCACAATCGGGCTTCGGGGTGCCCCACGCAAGAACCCAGAGCAATGTCGCCGCCAGGCGACGAGCCCAAGCCCAAGCCGAAAACCTCAGGGAGCCAACCGCTCCACCTGCCACCCATCAAGCGTCCGATGGAACCGAAGCCGGTCATGCAACCGGTCCTCCCGCCCCTGCCAGAACTCCACAAAATCCGGCCGGATCCGCCATCCACCCCAATGCGGCGGAGCAGGAATCTGCTCAACATCCGCAAACCGCCGCTCAATATTGCGCAGCGCGTTGTCCAACGCCCGCCGCCCCTCAACCACCCGAGACTGCGGCGACGCCCAAGCCCCCAACTGCGACCCACGCGGCCGCTGAGCCCAATAAGCAGCCGTCTCGTCCGCACTAACCTTCTCAACCTCCCCCCGCACCGTCACCTGACGATGCAGCGGATACCAAGGGAAGGTGGCCGAGGCGTAGCGAGTAGCCGTGAGGTCATGGCTCTTCGCCGAGGTGTAGTTCGTATAGAACACAACACCGCGCTCGTCGAAGCCCTTGCACAGCACCGTGCGCGAAGACGGCTTGCCGTCGGCGTCGGCGGTCGCCAGCACCATCGCGTTGGGTTCCGCGAGCGCTTCGGACACCGCCTGGCTCAGCCAGCTTTCCAGCTGCTCATGCCAGGTCCCCGCGAGCGCCGACTCGTCAAACGGCGCACCGTCGTACGCCACCCGCATGCCGGGCAGCCGCACGACCGCCTCGTCGATCTCCGGTGTCATCCGGCCCAACCTCCGTTACCCCTGGTGAGGGTGTCGAATCACGGCTATCCGCCGACGGTATTGGGTCGCCGGTCCCGGCGAAACCCACCGAACGGTGACTCCTGCCACGCCCGGACCGCCATCGGGCCGCAATCCGCTGTTCACCTGCTGGTCCATGATCGATCCAGAGCTGTGGCGGTCACGACGTCCGGGGCCAATGCGGTGGTCAGCATCCCGCCCGCGGCCAGCGGCGTCCGCGACCACCACGGGCCTGATTCCGCAGGTCCGGGCGGTCCGCCGAACTCGACGTCGGTCACCAGCACGCGATGTCCGGCCAGCACTGCGAGGCTCGCGTCCAGGGCGGCGTCGCCGACGGTCTGCGTTTGCCGGAGCGCGGGGACTCCACCGCAGGTCACGTGCACTGTCGAGGACAGCTGACCAGGCCGTTCACCTTCGCGGCCGAGGACGAGCACTTCCCGGGTACGGAACCGGGCGGTCGACGCCAGGTCGGCGCGCAGCACGGCGACGTGGTCCGCCCGGGCGGTGACGACAGTCGGCTCCGGCAGGTACTCGCACGAACCGCCGTCCTCGACGGTGACCTCCACAGTGGACAAACTCGGCCCGCCGCGCAGGCCAGGCAACGCGAGCGTCGCCGCGACCCCGGACAGCTTCAGCTCCGCGCCCGCCTCGACCCGGATCTCGAGCCGCAGCTCGTCTCCGCCGAGCGGGGCGGTCGCGGAGTTGACCAGGTGCACCATCGCGCCGAGGCCGCTTCGGCGACGCGGGACGAGCGTGAGCGGGGCCATCGATTTCAGCTCCCGCAGCGCCGTCCGTCCGCCGTCGAAGGCCGCGACCAGGCGCGCGTGCGCCTTCACCCCTGCCGGACCGGCACCAGCGAACGCACCCAGTCCGCCACGCCCGGGGCGTCCGGAGTGTCCACTAGCGACTGCGCGAGCACCGGCAGTTCGCCGCGCATCCGGTGCGCGTCCGAGGTCATCACGGTCAGGTCGGCGCCGACCAGCGGGGCGAGGTCCGTTTTGTTGATCACCAGCAGGTCAGCGGTCGTCACGCCGGGGCCGCCCTTGCGCGGCACCTTGTCCCCGCCCGCGACGTCGACCACGAAGATCTGGCTGTCGGCCAGCCCGCGGCTGAACACCGCGGTCAGGTTGTCGCCGCCGCTTTCCACGATCACCAGCTCCAGGCCGGGGAACTTCTCCTCCAGCCGCTCCACCGCGTCGAGGTTCGCGGTGATGTCGTCGCGGATCGCGGTGTGCGGGCAGGCTCCGGTCTGCACCGCCTCGATCCGTTCCGGGTCGAGGACGCCCGCCCGGCGCAGGAAGTCGGCGTCCTCGGTGGTGTAGATGTCGTTGGTGACCACGGCGAGGTTCAGCTCGTTGCCCAGCGCGCGGCACAACGCGGCGGTGAGCGCGGTTTTGCCGCTGCCGACCGGGCCGCCGATGCCGATCCGGTACGCCCGCCCGGCGGTCGGCGCGGCGTCGTAGTGGTCCGGTTCGGTGGCGGTCGGGTCGAAGTTGACCGCGTGGAAATGCCCGTGACCGTGTTCAGCTGGCAAAGAGACGCACCTCTTCCTGGTGATGCCGAGCGTGTTCCTCGGCGAACAAATCCAGCGCCGGCGACGCTGGAGCTGGCAAATCGACCGGATCGGCACCGGCGGTCTCGGCCGCCCGGTCGCTTACCTCGCGCAACGGCCCGGCGAGCCGCATGACCACGGCGTTCACCGCGAACGGATCCAGCCCGAGCAGCCGTACCGCCGCGCTGGCCGGACCGCTCACCGCGAGGTAGGCGACTGCCATCGCCGCGTCGAACGGGCTGCCGCCGCCGATGCCGACAAGAGCCCCGCTGACGATCGGATGATGCGGACGCGGAGTCTCGCCGAGCAGCTGCGACAGCACTGGCGACGGCCACGCCACCCGCCCAGCCCGGGCCGTACCCCGGCCTTGCGCTCGCGACGCTTCCCGTTGCGCGAGCGATGGCGTACGAGCGTCGAGTTCCTGATCGAGCCGACGCCAATGTCCACTCTCGACACCCCGAGCAGCGGCGTGCGCCGAGGCAGCTGCGAAGGCCGCAGCGAGGAAGCCCGCCGTGCACAACCGTCCAAAGAGGAATCCCGGCAAGTCGCGTTCGGACCGTACGAGGCCACGTGCCGCTATCTCTTCGAGCCCGCCGGAATGCACGTGCCCGCCGCCAGGGAAGCGGGAGTCCGCGAGAATGAGCGCGACCGGGTCCATCAGAACAGGAAATACCGTTGCGCCATGGGCAATTCGGCCACCGGATGCGGTTCGATCAGCTCTCCGTCCACACGTACCGCGAAACTGTCCGGATCCACCCGTACCTCCGGTGTCGCGTCGTTCAGCACCATGTCCGCCTTAGTCCGGCGACGGGTGTTCGCCACCGGCACCAGCGGCCGACTAATGCGAAACCGTTCGGACAGCCCGGAATCCAGCGCTTCCGGGGCCACGAAATGCAGACTGGACGCAGCCGCCACCGCGGGCGCGGCACCGAACATCGGCCGCGCGAGCACCGGTTGCGGCGTCGGGATCGAAGCGTTCGCGTCCCCCATCGCCGCCCACGCCGGGAACCCGCCCTTCAGCACCACATGCGGGCGGACACCGAAGAACTTCGGTTCCCACAGCACTAAATCAGCGAGCTTGCCGATTTCGACCGAGCCGATCTCCGCGTCCATTCCATGCGCGATCGCCGGGTTGATCGTGTACTTCGCGACGTAACGGCGAGCGCGCAGATTGTCCGCGGGCCCGTCGCCGGGAAGCGCGCCACGGCGGCTTTTCATCACATGCGCGGTCTGCCAGGTCCGGATGATCACCTCGCCGATCCGCCCCATCGCCTGCGAATCGGAACTCATCATCGAGATCGCGCCGAGGTCGTGCAGCACGTCCTCGGCGGCGATCGTGCTCGGCCGGATCCGGCTTTCCGCGAACGCCAGATCCTCGGGCACCGACGGATTCAGGTGGTGGCACACCATGAGCATGTCAAGATGCTCGTCGAGGGTGTTGACCGTATGCGGCCGGGTCGGATTCGTCGAGGAGGGAAGGAAATTCGCCATCCCGGAGACCTCGATGATGTCCGGCGCGTGCCCGCCGCCCGCTCCTTCGGTGTGGTAGGCGTTGATCGACCGGCCGCCAATCGCCTCCACAGTGGACTCCAGGAAGCCAGCCTCATTGAGCGTGTCCGTATGAATCGCGACCTGTACACCGGATTCGTCCGCGACAGTAAGGCAAGCGTCGATCGCAGCCGGGGTCGAACCCCAGTCCTCATGCAGCTTGAACCCGCCCGCGCCGGCCGCCAGCTGCTCCCGCAACGCATCGTGGCGGACGGTATTCCCCTTGCCCAGCAGCAGCACGTTCACTGGCTGACTGTCCATTGCGGACAGCATCCGGCCCAGATTCCAGGCCCCGGGAGTCACCGTCGTCGCCTTGGTTCCCTCGTTCGGCCCAGTCCCGCCACCGACCAAAGTGGTCAGTCCGGCCGCGAGCGCGGTGTCCACCAGCTGCGGGCAGACGAAGTGCACGTGACAGTCGATGCCACCAGCGGTGAGGATCTTCCCGTTTCCCGCCAGCACTTCCGTGGACGGCCCGATCACCAGCGCCGGGTCGACCCCGTCCATCGTGTCCGGATTACCCGCCTTGCCGATCCCGACAACGCGCCCGTCGCGAACGCCGACGTCGGCCTTCACCACTCCCCAGTGGTCAAGAATCACCGCACCGGTGATCACCAGATCGGGCGCCCCCTCGGCGCGGGTGGCCATCCCCTGGCCCATCGACTCGCGAATCACCTTGCCGCCGCCGAAGAGCACCTCGTCACCGCTGCCGCCAGGCCCCATGGACCGGTCCTCGGTCACCTCGATCAGCAGATCGGTGTCCGCGAGCCGGATCCGGTCGCCGGCCGTCGGGCCGAACAGCTCGGCGTAGCGGGCGCGGTCGATTTCCGGCATCAGAACTCCCCGGCGTATTCCGCGCGCAGCCCCGGCACCCGCCGGTTTCCGCTGAGCGGCACGAGGTCCACCTCGCGATCGATGCCCGGCTCGAACCGCACCGAGGTCCCGGCCGGCACGTCAAGCCGGTGCCCGCGGGCGGCTTCGCGGTCGAACTCCAGGCCGGGATTGACCGCCGCGAAGTGATAATGCGAACCGACCTGCACCGGCCGGTCGCCGAGATTGCGCACCCGCAACCGCACCCGGGCCCGCCCCGGATTCAGCGGGACCGATTCGGCACCGGGAATGATCTCGCCTGGCCGCACGGATTCCTCCTCACGCAATCGGATCGTGCACGGTGACGAGCTTCGTACCATCCGGAAAAGTGGCCTCCACCTGGACGGAATCCACCATTTCGGGCACTCCGGAAAGCACCTGCGCACGAGAAAGCACCGAACGCCCGCCCGCGGCGAGTTCAGTGACCGTGCGCCCGTCGCGAGCGCCTTCGAGGACATAGTCGGTGATCAGTGCGACGGCTTCGGGGTGATTGAGCCGGACACCGCGCTCGAGCCGTTTGCGAGCAACGTCCGCCGCGACGTGCACCAGCAATTTGTCGCGTTCCTGCGGGCTCAAGTGCATAGCCAAGGTCTTACCACCGGAGTACGGGGTGCGCCCGATTCGGATACACGGTGTTTACTTTTCGAGCCGGCGGCACTGAATACCTTTCGGGCGAACTTCGCTCTCACGACATTCACGGAGCCGTGCCGGTTCGATTACCGAGCGTGACACTGACCCCTCGCTCAGCTCCCTCCGCAAGCCGGGATTCACCTCCCGTCCACCGGGGTACCAGTCTGCGGTCACGTCACCGAACGGAAGAAAGTGGCGTCCCGGCCCCACCTGGACTGAATCGTTCTCGTAATCGTGACCGAAACCACCACATCTTCCGTTGCCCCAGCCGGGCAAAGGGAGCATGGTTTGTCCCACCGTGCGATGAGGCGCGCAAGGAGCCAGCGTGTATCCCGTCCGCGCGTGCACAACACAGCCGGGGAATGCGCATCGAAAGGGTTCGCGAAGAGTGACTACCTCCACGATCAGCAAGACCAACGAAGCCGACGACGGGTTCCGGCCTGGCCTTGAGGGCATCGTCGCGTTTCGGACCGAAATCGCCGAACCCGACCGGGACGGCGGCGCACTGCGCTATCGCGGCGTCGACATCGAGGATCTCGCCGGGAAGGTGACCTTCGGTGACGTATGGGGACTCCTGGTCGACGGCCGGTTCGGGCACGGGCTGCCGCCCGCCGAGCCGTTCCCGCTTCCGGTGCACACCGGTGACGTCCGGGTCGACGTCCAGGCCGCGCTCGCCATGCTCGCCCCGATCTGGGGATACCGCCCGCTGCTCGACATCACCGACGAGGAGGCGCGCGACCAGCTCGCCCGTGCTTCGGTGATGGCGCTGTCCTACGTCGCGCAGTCCGCGCGCGGCATCGGCCAGCCCGCGGTGCCGCAGTCGCGGGTCGACGAGGCGAAGTCGATCACCGAGCGGTTCATGATCCGCTGGCGCGGCGAGCCGGACCCGGCGCACGTCAAGGCGGTCGACGCGTACTGGGTTTCCGCCGCCGAGCACGGCCTCAACGCCTCCACCTTCACCGCGCGCGTCATCGCCTCCACCGGGGCGGACGTCGCGGCGTCGCTGTCCGGCGCGATCGGCGCGATGTCCGGCCCGCTGCACGGCGGGGCCCCGGCGCGCGTGCTGCCGATGATCGAGGAGGTCGAGCGTTCGGGTGACGCCCGCGCGCTGGTCAAGGGCATCCTCGACCGCAAGGAGCGGCTGATGGGCTTCGGCCACCGCGTGTACCGCGCGGAGGACCCGCGCGCCCGCGTGCTGCGCCGCACCTGCAAGGAACTGGGCGCCGAACGCTACGAGGTGGCCGCCGCGCTGGAGCAGGCCGCGCTGGCCGAGCTGCGCGAACGCCGTCCGGACCACCCGATCGAAACGAACGTCGAGTTCTGGGCCGCGGTGATCCTGGACTTCGCGAAGGTGCCGCCGCACATGATGCCCGCGATGTTCTCGTCCGCGCGCACCGCCGGCTGGGCGGCGCACATCCTGGAGCAGAAGCAGACCGGCCGCCTGGTCCGCCCGTCGGCGAAGTACGTCGGCCCCGGCCCGCGCACGCCTTCCGAGGTCGACGGCTGGGACGCCATTTCCCAGGCCTGACCTGCTTGTCCGTGAAGGACTCCTTGAGGGAATCAGATTCCCTCAAGGAGTCCTTCACGGCTTTGCGGCTAGGTGCGTATCGGTGGCGGCGAGCATCGCGGTGAGCTGATCGACCAGCCAGCCGTCCAGCGTTTCCCTCGGCACGGTGCCTTCCTGCAGCCACGACAGCAAAGCTCCCTCGACCACTGCCGTCCAGCAGCGCAGGGTCAGCAGCACCAGCGGGGACGGCTCAGGAATCGCCAGCGCTTCCAGGATCAGTTCGACAGCACGGTTGCGGACCTCGTCGATCGCCGCGTCCGTCTCCGAAGTAGCGATCACTGAACCGGTCCGCAGTAACGCGACGTAGCCCTCGCGGTAATGCGCGGCGACGTCGACGAGCCCGCGCACCGCCGCGCGCAGCCGTTCTTCCGGCGGGCCTTCCTCCAGCGTCGCGAGCCGGTCGACCAGACCGTCGGTAACTGTCCGCAACGCCTGCATTTGCAATTCCCGCAGGCTCGGGAAATACCGGTAGAACAATGGCCGCGACACTTCGGCGCGGGCCACGATGTCGTCCACCGTGACCAATTCCGGGGCCCGGCTGCCGAACAGATCCAGCGCGGCCGCGATGAGATCGTCCCGCCGGGCCTGTGCGGTCATCCGGCGTGGACGGCTCACGGCGTGACGTCCAGCTTCGCCGCCGCGCGCAGCAAACCCGGTGTCAGTCGCGAAAGGACCAACGCGACCTTCGCTTCCGGAGTGGACGGTTGGATCGCGACGTTCTTCTCCACCGCGCGCAGAATGTCCCGCGCCACTCGTTCCGGACCGAAATTGCGCCGCGCGTAAAGCTTCGACGATTCCTTCTGCCGTCGCTTCTCCTCGACCTGGTCCACGCCGACGAACTTGGTCGTCTTAGTGATGTTCGTGTTCACCAGCCCCGGGCACACCGCGGTAACGCCGATGCCCTCGGAAGCCAACTCTGCCCGCAAGCCATTGCTCAATGCGAGCACAGCCGCTTTCGTGGTGCCGTAGGCGGTGAGAATCTTCGACGGCAGATACGCCGCGGCAGACGCGAGATTCACGATCTGCCCGCCCTCGGCGCGTTCCTTCATCATCGGCGCGAACGCGCGGCACCCGTGGATCACGCCCCACAGGTTGACGTCCACGACCTTCTCCCAGTCCTCGATCGTCGTGTCGAGGAACGGGCCGGACATGCCGATCCCGGCGTTGTTTACCACGATGTCCGGCACCCCGAACTCGTCTCGCACCTGCGCGGCGAACCGAGCGACCGCATCGCCGTCCGAAGAGTCCACTGTGTACTCACCGGCGTCGACCCCGCGTTCCCGCACCAGTTTCGCGGTTTCCGCGGCAGAATCGCCGTTGATGTCGCTGACGACCACGTCCGCTCCCTCAGCGGCGAACGCCAGCGCGGTCTCCCGCCCGATGCCGCTGCCCGCGCCGGTCACGACCACGAGATGGTGCGCGAAGCGACCCCGGCCGCCGTCGACCCGCGCCCGCCGCAGCGCCCGCGTTTCCTCACCGGTTTCCACCGACGCGATCAGCTCAGCCGCCGCGGCAGCAACCACCGCAGGCTTCGTCCGGGTGATCCAGTGCGACCCGACCACCCGCCGGACGTGCAGGTCCGGCACCCAGCGTTCGACCTCGGTCTGCAGCGGCGTGGTGACGTACGAATCGCCGGTCGGCGCGAGCACCTGCACCGGGATTTCCGCCGGACGCGGGCGCGGCCGGGAAAGCCGCGGCCCCATGTTCGCCCGGTACAGCTTCAGCCCGTGCACGCCGTCGGCCGTTTTCGGCGACGACTCGGCAGGCTCCAGCTTCCGGATCATCGTGCGCATGATTCCGGTGCGCCACAACAGTTCCGGGATCAACGGCACCTGGAACGCGACGATGTAGTACGAGTGCAGGAACTGCCGCAACGCGTGCCCGAGACGACGCGGCGTCGGCCGGGTCAGCTGCGCGCGGAACCAAGCGCCGGCGTGATCGAGGCTGGGCCCGGAAAGCGAGGTGTACGAAGCGATCCGGCCACGCAGCCGGTCGCCGGTGACCGCGTGCCAGGCCTGGATCGAACCCCAGTCGTGCGCGACGAGGTGGACCTTGCGCAGCGGCTGCACCTCGTCGACCACCGCGGCGAGGTCGTCGGCAAGCTGGTCCAGCCGGTACGCCCGGCGCGGCCGCGGCTTGTCGGATTCTCCCGCGCCGCGCACGTCGTAGACGACCACGCGGTGCTCGCGGCGCAGCTCCTCGGCGACGCCGTCCCACATCGAGCTGTTGTCCGGATACCCGTGCACGAGCACGACCGTGGGCCCGTCCGGGTTGCCGCTCACCCGGACCGAAAGGCGGACTCCGTCGCTGGCAGTCACCTGCTTGTGAGACATCTTGTCATGTTAGACAACTTGTCAACAGCGAGCCCCGTGGTTCCACGGGAAACCAGCGTGTCCACCGTTCGACGGACAGCCGGTTTCCGTCATCCGGACGTCCCGCCGACCGGCCCGAGAGGCGCACGCTCAACCCATGAGCACAGCAGTGCGAGTGCGCGGACTGCGCAAGGAGTACCCGGGCCACCTCGCCGTGGCCGGGATCGATCTCGACATCCCCGACGGCGAGGTGTTCGCCCTGCTCGGGCCCAACGGCGCGGGCAAGACGACCACCGTCGAGATCCTGGAGGGGCACCGGCAGCGGACGGCGGGGGAAGCCACTGTCCTCGGCGAGGACCCGGGTACCGCGGGACGCGCGTGGCGCGCCCGCCTCGGCATCGTGCTGCAAACGGCCACCGACGCGGCGGAGCTGACCGTCGCGGAGACCGTGCGGCACTTCGCGAAGTACTACCCGAATCCGCGGGATCCAGAAGAGGTGATCGACCAGGTCGGCCTCACCGCGAAGGCGGGCGCGCGGGTGAAGTCGCTGTCCGGCGGGCAACGCCGGCGCGTGGACGTCGCGCTCGGCATCATCGGCCGTCCGGAGCTGCTGTTCCTCGACGAGCCCACCACCGGATTCGACCCGGAGGCGCGGCGGCAGTTCTGGGCGCTCATCGACGGGCTCGCCCACGAGGGCACCACGATCCTGCTGACCACGCATTACCTGGACGAAGTCGAGGCGCTGGCCGATCGGCTTGCGGTGCTCGCGCGCGGTTCGGTCGTCGCGGAGGGGACGCCAGCGACGCTCGGCGGCCGCGAACGCGCCGAGGCCGTCGTGCGCTGGCAGGACGACCGCGGCAGTCACGAGGAACGCACGCAGTTCCCGACGAAGCTCGTCTCACAACTCGCCGCCGAGCGCGGGGAACTCGCCGGCCTTACCGTGACGCGGCCCAGCCTGGAAGACATCTATCTCGACCTGATCGGGGAAAAACCGTGACCACGACCATGGCCTTGCCGGGGACGTTCAGCCTCGGCCTCGCCCGCGGCGCGCTCGAGCTGCGGCAGTTCTTCCGCAACCGCGAGCAGGTGGTGTTCACCTTCTCGCTGCCCGCGGTGCTGATGATCCTGCTCGGCTCCATCCTCGACGGCCCGACCGGGCAGACCGGGGTGTCGTCCGGACAGCTGCTCGCCGCCGGGATGATCGGCGCGGGCATCGTGTCGACGTCGTTCAACAGCGTCGGCATCGGCCTCGCCGCGGACCGCGAAATCGGTGCGCTGAAACGATTGCGCGGCACGCCGATGCCCGCGGCCTCCTATTTCGTCGGCAAGATGGTGATGGTCGCGGTGACCAGCGTGTCGCAGACCGTCCTGATGGCCGCGGTGGCGATGCTGCTCTTCCGCCTCGAGCTGCCGTCCGACCCGGCGAAGTGGCTGACCCTGGTCTGGGTGCTGCTGCTCGGGATCGTCTCCTCGACGCTGCTGGGCATCGCGATCAGCTCGGTGACCCGCACCGCGAACGGCACCGTGGCACTGGTGCAGCTGGTGTACTTGGTGCTGCAGTTCATTTCCGGGGTGTTCGTCACGCCGATCACGAATCTGCCGAGGATCATGGTCGACGTCGCGTCGTTCTTCCCGCTGAAATGGATCTGCCAGGGCTTCCGCTCGGTGTTCCTTCCGCCGGAGGCCGCGACCCAGGAAATGGCGGGGGCATGGGAACTTCCGAAGGTGGCGCTGGTGCTGGCGGTGTGGTGCGTGGTGGGCCTGGTGCTCGCGAGGGTGACGTTCCGGTGGACGAACGAAGCGAAGTGAACCAGGCCGACGCGTGGGAGCGGTCGTACTGGTCCTGGGAAGTGCTGTTCGCGGTCGCCTACGTGGCGACCGCCGTCCTGGTGCTCGTCAACGACGGTTCAGCGGCGACGAAGATCGTGTCCGAAGCAGCGCTGGGCGCGATCGCCGCCGGATACCTGGCCGTGGGACGGCGCGTCGTGCACGGCGAGGACAACGGGACCGCCCGCGTCGTCGCGGCGGTGGCGCTGATCGCGTTGACCGCCACCGCCATTCTCGCGACCACCGCGGCGAGCTTCGTGCTGTTTCTCGCCTGCCCGCTGCTGTTCATGCTGCTGGAGCTGCGGCCCGCGGTCGCCGCGACGACGCTGCTGATCCTGCTCGAACCCGTCTCCGCGGTGCTGAACGGCGGCTGGGACAACCAGTTGCTGTCGGTTCTGCTGCCGATGACCGCGATCCTCATCGTCTTCAGCGTGCTGGCCGGGAAGTTCACCAGCGACGTCCTGCAGCAGAGCCGCGCCCGCGCCGAGCTGATCCGCGAACTGGAGTCCAGCCAGGCCGAGGTCGCCCGGCTGTCGCGGGAAGCGGGCACCGCGGCCGAGCGCGAACGGCTGGCCCGCGAAATCCACGACACGCTCGCGCAGGGGTTCACCAGCATCATCACCCTGACCCAGGCGATCGAGTCCGAACTGGACACTGATCTGTCCACAGTGCGCAAGCATCTCGCGCTCGCCGGGCGCACCGCGCGCGAGAACCTCGCCGAAGCCCGCGCGATGGTCGCCGCGCTCGCACCGTCCGATTTGGCCACTGGCTCGTTGCCGGAAGCCGTGCGGCGACAGGCGGAACGGCTCTCGGAGGAAATCGGCGTCCCCGTCGAGTACGAAGTGGACGATCTGCCGACGCTGCCCACCGCGGTCGAAGTGGTGCTGCTGCGCGCGGCGCAAGAAGCGCTGTCGAACGTGCGCAAGCACTCGGGCGCGACCTTCGTCCGTGTGCGACTGTCCGCTGTGGACGGAGCGATACGGTTGCGGGTGGAGGACAACGGGTGCGGCTTCGCCCCGGACGCCGACGGAGCCGGATTCGGATTGCGCGGCATGCGTTCGCGGGCCGAACAGGTAGGCGGCACGCTGGAAGTGCGGACCGGCGAGAACGGCGGCACCGAACTGGAACTGGAGGTGCCCGCGTGATCACGATCATGCTCGTCGACGACCATCCCGTGGTGCGCGAAGGGCTGCGCGGCATGCTCGAAGCCGAGGACGATCTCACCGTGGTCGGCGAGGCCGGTTCCGGCGACGAGGCGGTGGCGCTCGACCGCGTGAAACAGCCCGACGTCGTCCTGATGGACCTGCGTATGCCGGGCCTCGACGGCGTCGGCGCGATCCACGCGATCCTGAAGGAGACGCCCGCGCGCCGGATCGTCGTGCTCACCACGTACGAGACCGACGCGGACATCCTGCGCGCGGTCGAGGCGGGCGCGTCGGGCTATCTGCTGAAAGACGCGTCGCGCACCGAATTGGCCGGCGCGATCCGGGCCGCGCATCGCGGGGAGACCGTGCTGGCACCGTCGGTCGCGGGCAAGCTCATGCACCGGATGCGGAACCCGGAACCGGTGTCGCCGCTGTCCGCGCGCGAGGTCGAGGTGCTGCGGCTGGTCGCGAAGGGGCACACCAACGCCGAAATCGGCCGCGAGCTGCACATCGGCGAGGCGACGGTGAAAACGCACCTGCTGCGGGTGTTCTCGAAGCTCGGCGTTTCCGACCGCACCGCGGCGGTGACGACGGCGCTGGACCGGCAGCTGCTCGACCGCTAGACCCTGGACAGTACAGGTACGGTACAGGTACCGTCCGCCACTATGGTGGAGCATGAGAGCCCGGACCAGCCGCGGCGCGGGGCGCTGAAGCGCCAGGAAATCGCCGGGGAACTGCGGTCGCAAATCCTCGCCGGCACGTACGGCAACGGCGCGCTGCTGCCCGGGGAGAACGAGCTGGCGCAGCGGTTCGGGGTCAGCAGGGGCACGATCCGGCGCGCGCTCGGCTCACTCGCCGAGGAAGACCTGATCGACACCCAGACCGGGGTCGGCTCGTTCGTGACCTTCGACGGACAGCCGCTCGGGGCGGAATCGAGCTGGGGCCACGCCTTCGCGGTCATCGGCGCGGCGGTGCAGGCCGAGATCGTGCGGGCGCAACTCGTCGTCGACCCCGAACTCGCCGCGTCGGTGTCGTCGGCGGGCATGGAATTCCTCGCGCTGGACCGGGTCCGCAGGCTCGCCGACGGCACCGCGGTCTCGCTGGAGCGCAGCCGCGTCCCCGCAGTCGGCCGGATCGCCGACGTGCCGGTCGAGGGCCTGGTCGGCGACTCACTGACCGCGACGATGGCCGAGGCGGGCCTGACCCCGGCCCGCGGCGAACAGTGGATCGCGGTGGCCCCGCTCGAACCCGCCGACGCCGAACTGCTCGGCAGACGCCCGGACGAGGCGTTCCTGCACGCGGTGCGGATCTCCTTGGACGCGGAAGGCCGGTTCGCCGAAAAGGTCACGAGCTGGCTCGACCCGAAACGGTTCCGGCTCCACACGGCCTTCGGCGGCGCCAGGTGAGCGCGGCCGATCGCGCGCTCGGCGCGTTGGAGGGCCTCGCGTTCGGCGACGCGCTCGGAATGCCGACCCAGTCGATGTCCCGGCAGCAGATCCAGGAGGACTACGGGCCGATCCGAGGATTCCTCGCCGCCGGTCCCCGGCAGAAGATCGCCGCGGGCATGCCCGCCGGGTCGGTCACCGACGACACCGAACAGGCCGTCCTGCTCGCCGAACTGCTGATCGAGGGCTCCGGACAGGTCGACGTGACCGCGTTCGCCGAGCGGCTCCTCGGCTGGGAAGCCGCCATGGCCGAACGCGGATCGCTCGACCTTCTCGGCCCCAGCACCAAATCCGCGCTGCGCAGGCTGTCCGACGGTCTCCCCGCCGAGGAAGCTGGCCGCTACGGCACGACGAACGGCGCGGCGATGCGGATCACTCCGCTCGGCATCGTGCGCTCGACCCGCTCGGTGCCGAAATTCGTCGACGCGGTCGAGGCGACCAGCGTCGCCACGCACAACACCTCGCTCGGCATCGCGAGTGCCGCCGCGGTGGGCGCCGCGGTGAGTGCCGGTGTCGACGGCGCCGACCTGGCCGGAGCAGTGGAGATCGCGATCGCCGCGGCCGACGAAGGAGCCCGCCGGGGACATTGGGCGGCAGGCGGCGGGATCGGCCCGAGACTGCGCTGGGCAATCCCTTACCTCCAAACGCTTCCGGCCTCCCGCCGCGCCGACGCGGTCGCCGAAGTGATCGGCACTTCGGTGGCGGCGCAGGAATCCGTCGTCGCCGCCTTCGCGCTCGCCGCGACGGCCGAGGATCCCTGGGACGCGCTGTGCGTCGCGGCCGGGCTGGGCGGAGACACCGACACGGTCGCCGCGATGGCCGGCGCGGTTCTCGGCGCGACGCACGGCACGGCGGTGTGGCCGGACCGGGAACGCGTCGTCCTGCACGAGGCGAACGACCTCGACCTCGCCCGCATCGCCCGCGAACTGCTCGCGCTGCGCGCCTGACCCTCCCCCGAACCACCGACGATGTTGGGAATCCCGATGCGCACTCTTTCCGCCGTCGAACAACGCGGCATCGAACCGGTACCCGAGAACCAGCGGAACGGAAGCCCGCTCCAGCTGTTCTGGGTGTGGTTCGCCGCGAACATCTCCATTCTCGGGCTGCCGCTCGGCGCGACACTGGTCGCGATACAGGGCCTGGACATCTGGCAGGCGCTGGTCGTCGCGGTGATCGGCGCGGCGGGCTCGTTCGCCGTGGTCGGGGTGATCTCCACCGCCGGACGCCGCGGCGGTGCGCCGAGCATGACGCTCTCGCGTGCGGTCTTCGGCCCGCGCGGCAACGCGGGCCCGACGTTCGTGTCACTGCTCTCCCGGCTGGGCTGGGAAACGGTGAACACGACGACCGGGGCGTTCGTGCTGCTGTCGTTGTTCTCCTTGCTGTTCGGGAGTTCCGCGGACAGCAAGACGGTGCCGTTGCTGGCGCTGGCCGCCATCGCGATCTTCGAGATCTGCACGCTGCTGGTGTCCGGGCTCGGGCACGCCGCGATCCTCGTCATCCAGAAATGGGCCACGTGGATCTTCGGGGCGCTCAACATCGTCGTGGCGGTCGCGCTGATCGCCACCGTCGACTGGTCCGCGGTCACCGCGATCCCCGGCGGCTCGTTCGGCGCGGTTCTCGTCGGCATCGGCACAATGGCCGCGGGAACCGGGATCGGCTGGGCGAACGCGGGCGCGGACATGGCGCGCTACCAGAAAACCAGCGCCAAAACCGCGCATCTGGTCGCGGCGAGCGCGGCGGGCGCGGGCATCCCGCTCGTCATCCTCATCGGCCTCGGCGCGCTGCTGAGCGCGGGCGACAAGGCACTGGCGACCGCGGGCGACCCAGTGGCCGCCATCCGGGACCTGCTGCCGTCGTGGATGGCCGTGCCGTACCTGATCGCCGCGTTCGGCGGGCTGCTGCTGTCGAACCACCTGTCGGTTTACTCGGCGGGGCTGACGACCCTCACTCTCGGCGTGCGCATCCCGCGCGTGTGGGCGGTGGCGGTCGACGTGGTCGTCACCTTCCTCGGGTCGATCTACTTCATGCTGATCGCGGACTCGTTCTACGGACCGTTCATCAGCTTCATCTCGTTGCTGGCCATCCCGATCACCGCGTGGCTCGCGGTGTTCCTGGCGGACATGCTCAAGCGCCGTTGGTACGACGCGGACGCGTTGCTGGACATGGGCCGCGGCGGTCGCTACTGGTACACCGGCGGCATCGAGTGGCGGGCGGCCGGTTCCTGGCTCGCGGCAACGGTTTGCGGCTACGTGCTGCTCGCCGCGGGGCAGAGCGGGATCGCCTGGATCGTCGCCTTCGCCGTGGGAGCAGCGGGATATCTCGCGCTCGGCGGCGCCCGCGGCGAGCTGCGCGCTCCCGCGCTGGCCGACGCGGAGCAGACCCGTGGCTGAACCCCGTCTCGTCTTCACCGGAAACGTCATCGTCGACCTCGTCCTGACCGTCGACGCGATCCCGGAACCCGGCGGCGACGTCGTCGCTTCCTCCAGCTCTCTCACCGCGGGCGGCGGCTACAACACGATGATCGCCGCGCACCGGGACGGGCTGCCGGTGGTCTTCGGCGGGCAGTACGGCACCGGCCCGTTCGGCGACGTCGTGCGGTCGGCGCTGGCCTCGTCCGGGTTCGAGGTCGTGCAGCCCGGACTGGCCGAGGCCGACAGCGGCTACTGCGTCGCGATGGTCGACGCGGCCGCGGAACGCACTTTCGTCACCTCGGCCGGAGCGGAAGGCCACCTGACCCGCGACGATCTCGACCGGATCGCCGTGCGGCCCGCCGATCTGGTCTACGTCTCGGGATACAGCCTCGCCCACCGCGCCAACGCGCAGGCGCTGCCGGGCTGGCTGGCGGCTCTCCCCGACACGGTCCGCGTGCTGTTCGACCCGTCTCCGCTCATCCGCGACCTCGATCCGGACACCGTCGCCGCGGTGCTGGCGCGCACGGACATCGTCACCGGGAACGCTCGGGAAGCTCGCCTCCTCACCGGCGTCGAAGATCCCGCATCCGCCGCGCTCGCGCTGGCGGAACGGGTGCGCGGCCGCGCCGCGATCGTGCGCACCGGCGGCACCGGCTGCTGGGTCGTGCCCGCGGAGTCGCCGGGCTCGGTCACGAACGTGCCCGCCTATCCGGTCACCGCCGTCGACACCAACGGCGCCGGCGACGCACACGGCGGTGTGCTCGCCGCGGCGCTGGCTCGAGGAAACGACCTGACGACGGCCGCCCGGCGCGCGAATGTGGCCGCGGCACTCGCCGTGACCAAGCGCGGACCGGCGACCGCCCCGACCGCCGAGATGATCGACGAAGCACTCCGGCTCGCCCGCTGACGGCCACGCCGACCGCCGCTGCCCGGGCTGAGCTGCCCGGGCAGAATGACGGCCATGCTCGACACCACCGAACTCGCCCTGTACCGACGGCTCGCACACGAGCAGTCCGTCAGCCGCGCCCCGTCCCTGCTCGCTGCCGTGGTGCGCGGCGGCGAAGTCGTCTGGTCCGGAGCCCGCGGCCGCGTCGGCGACCAGCGCCCGGACGACAACACGCAGTATCGGCTGGGGTCGATCACCAAGACGATGATCGCGACCGCGGTCATGCGGCTGCGCGACGAGGGCAAACTCGACCTCACCGACCCGCTGGAACGGCACCTCCCGGGCACCGCGTTCGGCTCGGTCACCGTCGCGCAGCTGCTGTCGCACACCTCGGGCCTCACGTCGGAATCGCCCGGCCAGTGGTGGGAGCGCGCGCCCGGCGCGGACTGGGCGGCGCTCGTCGCGAGCCTGGAGAAGGGCGCGACGAAGCTGCGTCCCGGCTTCAAATTCCACTACTCGAATGTCGGCTACGGCGTCCTCGGCGAGCTGGTCGCCCGGCACCGCGAGCGGCCGTGGTTCGACGTCGTGCGCGACGAAATCCTTACCCCGCTGGGCATGAACCGCACGACCCCGCACCCGGAAGGCGCGCACGCCGAAGGATTCGCCGTGCACCCGTTCGCCGACGTGCTCCTGCCCGAGAAGTGGCCGGACGCCGGCGCGATGGCCCCGGCCGGCCAGCTCTGGTCCACGATCACCGACCTCGGCCGCTGGACGTCGTTCCTCGGCGGCCACACCGGCGACGTGCTGTCCGCCGACACCGTCGACGAGATGCGGACGATGAACACCGTCGACGACACCGAGGTGTGGTCGACCGGGTTCGGCCTCGGCCTGATGGTCGTGCGCTACCAGGGCAGGCACCTGGCCGGGCACACCGGCTCGATGCCCGGTTTCCTCGCCGCGACCCTGGTCGACCCGCGCAGCGGCACCGGCGCGCTGTGCCTCGCGAACTCCACCGGAGGCGTCGGCATCACCCAGCTCTGCCTCGACCTGCTCACCACCGCCGACGACCTCGAACCCGCGCTGCCCGACGAGTGGTTCCCGTCCACTGTGGACCCGGAGCTGCTCGCGCTGACCGGGCTGTGGCACTGGGGCCCGTCGCCGTACTTCCTGCGCGTGCAGGGCGACGGCCTGATCTCGCTGAACCCGGCCGTCGGCGCCGGGCGCGCGTCGCGGTTCCGTCCCGAGGGGCCAGACACCTGGATCGGCCTCGACGGGTACTACGCGGGCGAAACGCTCACCGTCGGCCGCGACGCGGACGGTACGGCGAACCACCTGAACCTCGCGACGTTCATCTTCAGCCGCACCCCGTACGACCCGGCCGCGCCGATTCCCGGCGGGCTGGACGAGGCCGGCTGGCGCTGAGTCAGCTACCGACCTCGACGCTGGGCTCCGCTTCGGCGTCGAGGTCGGCCGGCCGTCCGGTCGGGGACAGCCACGCCTTCGCGTAGAAGTCCTGCCCCGGCAAGCCCACCAGGACCTCGCCGATCCGCGGCGTGCCGTACACCCAGAGCCGCCGGTGCTCGATCAGCTCGGCCGCGAGTTCCGGCGGGCAGTGCTCGATGCCGAACCGCCCTGGCCAGCCGGGTTCGAGCACGAGCCAGCCGGTCACCGAGTCGTCCGGCCACACGTTTCGGTCCGGCAGCGCCGCCCAAACCGGACTGAGCGAACCCCGCCCCGACCGCCAGGTCTCCCGGGTCTGCGCGGCCCACGCCACCGCGACCCCGCCCCAGACCAGCGCGGGAATCAGCACCGGCCAGCCGGAGCCGCCGAGGAACCAGAACGCCGCGACCACGCCACCCACCGCGATCGCCACCGCGAGCACCGCGGCGGACACGGCGACGGCGGCCTGCCAGCGCAGCCTTCGCAGCGAGCGCTTCCGAACGGGCAGTCCCGCCGGGTCAGTCGTGTAGCTCCCCGGCATCGCCACCCCGCCGATCTCCACCGTGACCCGGCCGCGGGCGTCCGGCTCGTCCAGCCGCAGCCGACCGGTCCGGCGGAGTTCGCGGGCCTGCTCCGGCGGGCAGTCGAGCAGCGTCAGATAGCCGCGCGGACGGACCGTGAGGCGCAGCAGGCTCGGCGGCTCCTGCCCGTAGTCCCACTGGGTGGTATCCCCGTCGAGCACGACGCGGACCTCGCGCGTTGATCCTTTCGGCCGCACCCGGCCCCACGGCCGCCACCACCACAGCGACCCGGCGAGGAACGCGACAGCGGGCACGAGCGCGAAAACGGCGGAGGCGACCTCGTCCGGGTTCGGCGGCTCGACGAAGAACCCGACGACGACGAACGCGGTGAACGCCACCGAAAGTGCGAACAGCGCAGCGGGGATCACTCGACGGCGGAACCACGCGCGCCGCCACGGCACGAAAACCAGCACCACCGTCGCCGCCAGTCCGACCGGAAGGCCGATCAGCGCACTCGAGTCCCACGGGTGCACCAACACCGTCAGCGCGAAGAGCGCAAACCATCCCCAGCGCGGCCGGTAACCGTGCGTTTCCGTCACGATTCCACATGTCGGACACGCGCCAACCGCCGTTACCTGCGTTGTCCCGACCTGAGAGACTAAGCACATGACCGACGCTGAGTTGACGATCCCCGCAGACCTCAAGCCGGCCGACGGCCGCTTCGGCTGCGGACCCTCGAAGGTCCGCGAAGAGCAGCTCGCCGCCCTCGCCCGGTCCGGCTCCACTTACCTCGGCACCTCGCACCGGCAGAAGCCGGTCAAGTCGCTCGTCGGCCGCGTGCGCGCCGGCCTGTCCGAGCTGTTCTCGCTTCCGGACGGGTACGAGGTCATCCTCGGCAACGGCGGCACGACCGCGTTCTGGGACGCCGCCGCGTTCGGCCTCGTGCGCGAGCGCGCCCAGCACTTCACCTACGGCGAGTTCTCCTCGAAGTTCGCGACCGTCACGAACAAGGCACCGTTCCTCGGCGAGTCGATCGTGGTGAAGGCCGACCCGGGCAGCGCGCCGGAGATCGCCTACCAGCAGGGCGCGGACCTCGTCGGCTGGGCGCACAACGAGACCTCGACCGGCGTCGCGGTGCCGGTTCAGCGTCCCGAGGGCAGTGACGGCGCGCTGGTCGCGATCGACGCGACGTCCGGCGCCGGCGGCCTTCCGGTCAAGGCCGAGGACTTCGACGTCTACTACTTCGCGCCGCAGAAGTCGTTCGCGTCCGACGGCGGGCTGTGGATCGCCCTCGCCTCGCCCGCCGCGATCGAGCGGATCGGCGAGATCGGCGGCGGCGACCGCTGGATCCCCGAATTCCTGTCGCTCACCACGGCGCTCGACAACTCGCGCAAGGACCAGACCTACAACACCCCCGCCGTCTCGACGCTTTTCCTGCTCGCCGAGCAGATCGAGTGGATGAACGGCGAGGGCGGCCTCTCCTGGACCACCGCGCGCACCAAGGAATCCTCGACCCGGCTGTACGAATGGGCCGAGAAGACCTCCTACACCACGCCGTTCGTGACGAACCCGGACCTGCGCTCGCAGGTCGTCGGCACGGTCGACTTCGCCGACGAGGTGGACGCCGCCGCGGTCGCGAAGGCATTGCGCGCCAACGGGATCGTCGACACCGAGCCGTACCGGAAGCTGGGCCGCAACCAATTGCGCGTCGGCCTGTTCCCGGCGATCGACCCGGACGACGTCACGAAGCTCACGCAGAGCATCGAATACGTCGTGGAACGGCTCGGCTGAGCCAAAACCACGCATACCGCCCCGCCAGCCACCCGGCTCGCGGGGCGGTTTTGCGTTGATGACCACTCGTTCGTGACACACCGTGGTCGGCGTGTCACGAAGGCGGCCGGTAACCGTGCCGGAGAAAATAGCCCGGAAAGGGTCGTCGGATTGAGTTCGGTTGGGTGAGGCGTCGGCGCGCCTCGCACGTCAAGCCGACGCGCCGTTCTAACGTGGGCACCCACAAAGGTGAACACCGGGGAGGCGAGAAATGCGGGCGTTGCGGGTGGTCGGGCTGCACGAGGACGGGAAGTCCCTCGTGCTGGAGGACCCGGCGAGCCGTACCCGCTTCCTGCTCCCGGCCGACGAGAGACTGCGTGCGGCGGCGAGGGGGGACATAGCCCGGCTGGGCCAGATCGAGATCGAGTTGGAGAGCCAGATGCGGCCACGCGAGATCCAGGCGCGAATCCGCGCGGGCGAGTCCGTCGAGCAGGTCGCGAGCAGCGCGGGCGTCTCGACGCAGCGGGTGGAGCGCTTCGCCTATCCGGTGCTGCTCGAACGGTCCCGCACCGCCGAACTCGCGCAGTCGGCGCACCCGGTCCGCGAGGACGGGCCCGACGTCCAGACGCTCGGCGAGGTCATCGCCTACGCCTTCGGCGTCCGCGGGCACGACTACAACCAGGCCACCTGGGACGCCTGGCGCGGCGACGACGGCAAGTGGGTCGTCGTGCTGCGCTGGAAAGCCGGCCGCTCCGACAACCGCGCGCACTGGTCGTTCTCGCCCGGCGCGCACGGCGGAACGGTGCACGCGCTCGACGAGAACGCCGAAGTCCTGCTGAACCCGAACTCGTACGTCGCCCCGCGCACCGTGCGCGCGCTGGCACCAGCGCGTGATTCGGTGGTGCAGCCGACGCTCGACGCCGTCGAAGAGCCGCGTGCCATCGAGGGTCCCGAAGAGGGCGACGACGACACGCGCGAGATTCCGCGCGTCCCGGGCGAGTCCGACGGCGACGACGCCGAACAGCCGCGCACGAAGGCCAAGAAGAACCATCCGATCGTGCCATCCTGGGAGGATGTGCTGCTCGGAGTCCGCACCCAGCGCGGCTGACCCGGGCCCGCTTCAAGCGCCCCAATGTGGCATTGGTTGCGCTGAGCGCACCCAATGATGCTCCTATGGTGTGTCAAGGGGTGAGGTGGTGGATTGCGGCGAGGTCTGCTGTGA
>NZ_JBHUKS010000002.1:0-186299 GCF_042684085.1 Amycolatopsis silviterrae | reverse complement strand
CCTCAGACCGTCATCACAATCAGGCTTCGGGGTGCCCCCACAACCCACGAGGCGCAATGTCGCCGCCAGGCGACGAGCCAGCCTCACGCCGACACCCGCCGACGAGACGGAATAGCCGTCAACGCCGTAAACAACACCGCAGCCAACTGCACCAGCAACAACAACCCCCGCTCAGTCCCAGGAAACATCACCGACACCTCCGAAGGCTGCGCAGGAACAGACACCGCCACCTGATGCCCCCAAGCAGGCACGATCGGCACCGCCTTCCCATTCACACTGGCCACCCACCCGGCCTCCTGCTCCGCCGCCAGCACCAGCAACCGCCCCGTCGGCCCTTCGGAAGCCCGAACCCGCACATCCGGCAACCGAGCAGCAACCGGCGAAATCCCCGGATTAGTCCCCGGCGCCCCTCCACCGGTCACCGCCTGCTTAGCCAGCTCCGGCGAAATCAACGCCACCTCCCCAGACTTAGGCAGCAACCGCAACGTAGGCCGCCCATCCGAAGTAGGAGCAGCCACCGCAGCAAGATCCCCAGCCGCAGCGGCAAACGCCCGAGCATCCGTCCCACCCGGCAGCACCACGTACTGAACCCCAGAAGCCGCAGCAGCCGCGAAAACCCGCTTCAGCGCCGCGACGTCCCCCTGCCCCAGGCTCCGCCGCCACTCAGCCAACCGCTCCGGCGTCCCCTTAACCGGCGCAAGCTCATCATCACCAAAGAGCGCAAGCCGCCCCCCGGTCTGCCTTACCTGCCCAGCACTGACGTCGAGCACCGCCCGCCCAGTAGCCGCGACATCCGCCGCCACCTCCGGCGCAAGCTGCGGACGCGCTGCCGCCGTCAACGGCCCCTCCGCCCCAGTAGCGACCGCCCCAGCCGCCAGCGCAGCCACCACGACAGCCCCAGCGACCGCCAGCACCTTCGGCAGCCAAGCCACCGGCATCGCCGAACCACCACGCTGCCAAGTCGCCAGCACCGCCCACAGGAGCCCGGCCCCGACCACCAGCAACGGCACCCCGGCATACCCCGACGCGGGCGCACCGCCCTGCATCGGCGTCAGCTGCACCTGCCGGACGAGGACCACCCCGACCAGCCCCAGCACCGCAAGCGCCAGCCCACCGACCACCTGCTTCCGCGGCCGGACCACGAGCGCGACGAGCGTCGCCGCGAGCACCACGACCCCGATCGGCCACGCACCCGGCCCGCCCGGAGTAAGACCGGCGAGGTCAGTAGCGGACGCAGGCGCGGCCGGACCGCCAAGGCCCTGCAGCAGCAGTTCCGGATGCCGCAGCAGCACCGTCGGCCACGGCAGCAGCAGGACCAGCGGCAACAGCACCACGATCCCGACCGACGCGACCCGCCGAGCCAACCCGGACGGTGCGGGCAGCACCACGAACCCGACCAGCAGGCCAACGAGCGCGAGCCCGTGCGCGAGCGGCGAGAACGCGCCGAGCAGCGCGACACCGAACGCGGACAGCGCGGACACGTGCAGCCACCGCGTGCCTGGCCGGGTCAGCAGCCGGACGATGCCCGCGACTACGAGCGGCAGCACGAGGTGCACCACAACGACGTCGAGCCGGCCTTGCGCGACCGACGCGGTGGCGGCGGGCAGCAAGGCGTACGTCGCGGCCACGGCGGCGCGGACCCAGCGGCGCACAGCGAGCTTGCGGGTGGCGACGTAGGCGCTGAGCGCGGCGAGCGGGATGTCGCCGATGAGCAAGATCGCCACGAGCGCGGCCGGGCCGCCGATCGGGGCGAAGATCGCGCCGATCGTGCCAAGCACCGGCAGCGTCGCGGGCGCGGGCGCGCCGGTGCCGCCAGCGATCGAATGCCACGGCGACAGGTACGTCGACCAGATCTCGCCGAGCCCGCCGACCGGGAGCAGCTGTCCGCCCCACAGGTCGAGGCCGAGCCGGCCGCGGTTGAGCACCAGCGCCAGCGCGGTGAGCAGAACGACCAGCACCACCGGCGGCGCGAAGACGGTCGCGGCGAGCACGCGCCGGCGGTTGACCTCCACGAACACCAGGTCCGGTTCCGCCGCGGCTGGCTCCGGACGGGGCGACGGCGACGGATGGGCCGTCGTCTCCTCGACCGGTTCAGTGTCCTCTTCGGACACCGGCGCTTCGGGAAGCGTGACCGCCACGACCGTGCCCGGCCGCCGCAGCCCCCGGCCGCGAGTGCTCAGGCCGCGCAGCGCACCGGCGGGCAAGGCGTCCGGTCCGACCGGGCGAGCGCCGGACGCGGCGAGCGCCTCCGGCGGGATCCATGCGGACTCCTGCTCGACGCTTTCCGGCACCGTCCCGAGCGCGACGTCGCTCTGCACCCCGCGCCGGACGAGCCCGACCACCCCGGCGCCGATCGCGTTGCGCAGCCTCGCGATCCGGCTCGTGAAAAGCCCGCGGACGGTGCCCGGCCGCGGTTGATCGCGCCGCCAGGCCCGGGCCGCGCGGAGATTTCCCTTGCCCCCGCACAGGTATCCGAGCGCGGCCAGCTCCGCGCCCGCCTCGGTGGTGCGCCGCAGCACGAAGAACACGAACGCGCGCAGCACCAGCAGCACCGGCAGCCGGACGAGCCCGAACCAGAACGACGGGGCCGAACAGTTCACGAGAAAGACGCGCACGCCGTGCGCACGGTTGAGTGCGGCGAGCGGACGGCCAGCGGCGTCCGGGGTGCGCTGTCCGGTGGACAGGGCGCGGGCGTGCCGGACGCGTGCGGCGGGCACCGAGAGCACGAGCGAGCCGGCCGCGTTGGCCCGCCAGCCGAAGTCGAGATCCTCGCGCAGCAACGGGAAGTCCTCGTCGTAGCCGCCGAGGTCGTCCCAGAGTTCCCGCCGCACCAACGATCCGGCGCTGGGGACGGCGAGGACCTCGCTGGGTTCGCCGTCCGGCGCGGCCATCTGCTGGCGGTGCCCGGCGGCGTCGGTGGACAGCCCGGCCTCGACGATCAGCCGTGGATCGGTCCAGTCGGTGCCAAGCGGCCCGAGCACCTTCGCGGACGGGTTTTCCTCCGCGACGCGGACGAGTTGATCGAGACAGTCCGGTTCGGGAGCGCAGTCGTCGTGCAGCACCCACAGCCACGTTCCCGGATCGCCCCACCGTTCCACCGCGTGCGCGACGGCCGCCGCGACCGCCGCCGCGAACCCAGTTTCACTCGGCAGAGTGACAACTCCGGACAGCACGGGTTCCTCGGCGGCCGCTCCCGGCTGCGCTGCGTCGGCGAGCAGTTTCGGGGTACGGTCGGTGGATCCGGTGTCCACGGCGAGCACGTGCCGCGGACGGACTGTGCTGCGCCGCAACGCGGAAAGCGCCAGCGGCAGCCATTCTTCGCCGTCGTGACAGACCACAATGGCCAGAACGGGCAACGTCCGCACAGCGGGCGGAACGACGGTGCGAGGCAAGAACGGCTCCTGCTCGGACGGGACGATGGGTGCGGTCACCCTACGGCGTGGCCCGGCGCGGAGACATCGGCCCACGCCGCACGCCCGGCGGATCCCACCGCGTGGACCAGTCGCCGCCCGATCGGGCGGCGGCAAGAGGAATTCCGTTCGCGCCCCACGGGCGCTCTCGCCACGAGCCGCGACCGACCGCGCGGCGTGCGATCCGCGGCACACTGAGGTTTCCGCGGCGGAAGACGAAGATCACATCGAGAACCACGGCACAGCACCGGTTTTCCGGCCCTCATGACGGCACTTCTGCCCTCGCGGGACCTCCGGACCGGGCCGCGCGAAAGTACCGGGTGCCACCCCGGCGAGGACTCCCATCCCGCCAGGACGCACCGGCCGCGTCGCCCGCCCGCCGTGAGCCCGGCAGCGGGGCGCACCCCCGGCCCATGCGGACCGGGGGATCGGAAACCCTTTAGATAGCGCGTTTCTTCAGCTTGCGACGTTCCCGTTCGGACAGTCCGCCCCAGATGCCGAAGCGCTCGTCGTGCGCCAGCGCATACTCGAGACAGTCGTCCTTGACCTCGCAGCCAAGGCAAATCCGCTTGGCCTCGCGGGTCGAGCCGCCCTTCTCGGGGAAGAACGCCTCCGGGTCGGTCTGCGCGCACAGGGCGCGCTCCTGCCAGTCCTGCTCCTCGGGGACGTCGAAAAGGTCGGTCAGATCCCCGAGCTGCTGCTCCGGGTTCTCTCCCCAACCCACGACGTGCCCCCATTCCCTGTTGTCCGCTTCCAACCGCACGTCCGCCTCCTCGCTCCTACGCACTCCCCAGGCTGGCGGTGGTGAAACGACACCCGCTGCCCCCTCCGACAGCGAATGACATCACTGTGATTACACCTGTGTAGGTCGGCCAGGTCAAGCCGAGTAGCGAGTTCGGGGGATCTCTGTGTCCGGGTGCGCAAGGGGACACGCCGAAGACTTCACACCGGGCATACGGAAGACTGGTGGGGTGCAGAGATCAGCAGTGCGTCCGAGCCCGATCTTCCTCGGCATCCTCGCCGTCGCCGTCGCCGGTGGTTTCCTGGCTGCATACGGTGATTCCACGACTCTTCTCGGTTCCCGCGACCCGATGTTCATCGCCGGGGTGGTGCTGCTCGTCCTCGGCGGCTGGATGGCGTCGCTGACGCTCCACGAGTTCGGGCACGCCTTCGTCGCCTTCCGCGGCGGTGATCACGAGATCGCTCACAAGGGGTACCTCTCGCTCGACGTCCGGCGCTACGCCGACCCCGTCCTGTCCTTCGTGCTGCCGCTGATCTTCCTGCTGATCGGCGGCATCCCGCTGCCCGGCGGCGCGGTGTGGATCAACCGGGGCGCGCTGCGCAACCGCGCGACGGCGTCGTGGACCTCGCTGGCCGGCCCGCTCAGCAACCTCGCCGTCGGGGCCGCGCTGTGCCTGGCGACGATGCTGATCCCGATGGCGAGCGGCCTCTTCTACGCGATGTCGTACCTCGCGCTGCTGCAGGTGATGACGTTCCTGATCAACATCCTGCCGGTGCCGGGGCTGGACGGCTGGGGCGCGCTGGAGCCGTACCTCTCGCCGCAGGCGCGGGCGTTCGGCGCGCGGGTGCGGCCGTGGGCGCCGCTGGTGCTGTTCGCGCTGTTCTTTCTTTTCCGGCCGTTGTCGGATCTGCTCTGGACGGTCGCCGGGCACATCTACGAACCGATCGGCGGCAACGCGGGCGCGTCGTACATCGGGCAGACCGCGTTCCTGTTCTGGCGGTGAGGGCTCAGTCCCACTGGCGGTGGGCCATGAGCCACGCGTGCGCGCGCTTCCAGACCTTCTTGAGCCCGGAGCGCTCGCCGAGGTAGTCGCCCGCCGCGCCGACCACCGGCAGCATCCCGAGTGCCCGGTGGAACCATCGGCCGCGCGGGCGCTTCTCGAGTTCGCCGGTGATGCCCCACAGCGACTTGCCGAGGTGCCAGAGCGTGCTGGCAACGGCTTTCGCGGTGACCTTGCCGTGTTTGCGGCGGGATTCGTCGAGTTCCTCGGTGAGCCGCTCGGTCTCACTGTCCTCTGCGGACTCCGCGGACTTGTCCCGGCGCGCACCCGCCGCGAGGTCGGCGTCGATGTCGCGTTCGAAGAGCACCGCGGCGATCAGCCGGACGCGGCTGCCGACGTCGGTCACGCCGTACTCCCCCGCGATCGCGCACAGCACCAGCCCCTGCGACGCGGCGCCGAGGGTGTCCTGCACCGGCAGCCGGTCGGCGAGCGCGCCGCCGAGACCGGGGATCGACGTCAGCAGCGAAGTGAGCCTGCCGACGCGGTTGACCCACCAGCCGGCCCGCTGGTCGATGTCCATCGCCGCCCACGCCGCGGTGCCGGGGACTTTCACCGTCGTCAGCGCGTCGAGCATTTTCTTCTTGAACCCGGCGTCGGCGAATTCGTCCTCGCCGCGGCGGGCGCGCGCCTGCAAGCCGAACGGGTCGGACTCGCGCAGCGCGTCGAGCATCGGGGCGCTGGCGCGGACGAACGGGCGCAGGATCGCGACGACCTGACGGTCCGAAATGGCCTCAGACATGGGCACCGCTCTTCGCCGCGGCCCGGCCGAGCCCGCCGCCGAGAACGAGCGCGGCGGGCAGCGCGCTCAGGCCGAGCAGAAGCAGCGCGCGCCAGTCCTGGACGAGCACGACGTCGCCGCCGGGGCCGAACAGTCCGACCCCGAACACGACGACGACCCACACCAGCAACGGCACGAACGACAGCCCCGGCCGCACGAGCTTCGCCGCGGTCAGCACGAGCCACGGCGTGGTGACCGCTCCGACGAGCGCGGTGACCGGCAGCGGCACCTCGCCGAGCGGGCCGAGGCGCAGCGGGAGGAAGAACAGTTCGAGCAGCGCCAGCACGACCGCGTCGACCGCCAGCAGCACCAGCATCAGCTGCTGGTCTCGGGTGAGCGGGGCGGACACGGTCACCACCCGCCGAACAGATCGGTCTCGGCGCCGTGCGCGTCGCCGTGGGCGAGCACGAAGTACTCGGCGGACGGGATCGGCTGGGCGATGCTGTTGGTGAGCGCGAAGTGGGCCACCCCGCCGTCGACGACGGTCAGCTGGGTTTCGTGCGCGCGCAGTGCCGCCAGCTTCGCCTGCCGGTGCGCGGAGATGTCGACCACGGTGGTGATCTTGCCGTCCGGAGTGGACGGAAGCTCGCCGTCGGCGGCCACCCGGAACGGTGATGTCCCGTCGGCGCGCAGTTCGGCCAGCCCGGCGGTGAGCGCGGCCTCGGACTGGACCACGTGGAAGACCCGCTGGACCGACGGCGCGTCCGGAGCCGCCGCCATGGTGATCTCGTGCGCGCGGATGTGGTCGGGGTGGCCATAGCCGCCGAAGGAGTCATAAGTGACGACCACCTGCGGGGCGAAGTCGTCGATCAGCTCGCGCAGCTGGGTGGTCTGCTCCGCCGCCGAGCCCCCGGTGAACGCGCGCGGATGCTCGGCGGCGGGGGTGCCCGCCATGCCCGAATCGCGCCACCGGCCGATGCCGCCGAGGTACTCGTGGCGGGCGAGGCCGAGCGCGGCGGCCGCGGCGGCCATCTCGCCGGACCGGTATCCGCCGAGCTGGTCGGCCTCCGCGGCGACGAGGCGGGCGAGCCGCGGCGGGACGATTTCGCCCTCTTCGCCCAGCGTGCAGGTCACCACGCACACCTCGACGCCCTCGGCCGCGTAACGCGCGATGACCCCGCCGGTGGCGATGCTCTCGTCGTCGGGATGCGCGTGGACCAGCAACAGCTTCCGCTTCACGCCCTCAGGTTAGTGACCGCCGCGGCCGGGCAAGGGACGCCGACCCCCGGCGCGGCGTTCCGGGACCGGAAAACCCCTGCGTGCACGGGAAAATGCACTCGCATCCCACGACGTCGGACCAGCGTCCCGGACCGTGGGCGTTCCCTTCCGCGGAACGTTCCGCGGTTCGGAATACCGGGGTCAGGACGCAAGATGCTCGGAACACCCACCGAGCACCTTTCGCCGTCCGGGCTGTCCTGCCCTTCCCGGCGGCGGGCGCATTGTTTCGCTTCACGAGATCGGACCAATTTCTTGTCACTTCGGGTTCGTCGCGGCCGTGCGACTACTCCATTAGCTGGGGTACCGCACACGGAACGGGACGGTTATTGTCCGCCGGGCCGATTGACCCACCGGACCGAAGCGCCACCCGAACTGGTCGGCCGGTCCCGTGATCAACTACTGACGGTAGCCAAACAAGTGCGGAAACCACGGTGCAACCAGGGGGCAACAGATATCTGTTCCGCAACGATCTCACTGAGAGTGTCCGGATCGATAGGTTTGCCGTCTGTCCAATGCCTAAGTTTCACGGCTACGGTGAGCAACGCGATACCCATCGGTGCTTGCGCGTCAGAAGAAGCCGCCTCGCAAACCCGCGACGGCGTCGAGCAAGGAGAATGAATGTTAGTGACGACTAGGTCGCGCGCCGCGAAACTCGGCGCGTTCGTCGCGGGCGCGGCCCTTCTGCTCTCCGCATGCGGTGGTGGCGGGGGCGGCAACAGCGCGGTGCAGACCGGGCAGGCATTCGCCGACTGCGACAAGAACCCGAACACCTGCAACGCGGCGCAGGCCGATCAGCTGCAGCAGGGCGGCGACGTCACCTTCGCCATCGAGAAGAACATCCCGAACTGGAACGTGACTTCCGCCGAAGGCAACGTGTTCGAGACGGGCATGGTCACCAAGGGCATCCTGCCCTACACCTTCTACGCGACGCCGGACCTCAAGCCGGTCCTGAACAAGGACTTCGTCGAGTCGGCCGAACTGACCGGCCCGACGACGATCGTCTACAAGATCAACCCGAAGGCGTCGTGGTCCGACGGCACCCCGCTCTCGGCTGACGACTTCATCTACAACTGGAAGGTGCAGAACGGCAAGGACTGCCCGGACTGCACCCCGGCCGACACCTCCGGCTACGACCAGCTCGCCTCGGTCGTCGGCTCGGACGGCGGCAAGACCGTGACCGCGACGCTCTCCAAGCCGTTCACCGACTGGAAGAAGCTCTGGGGTTCGTCCGGCGCGATGTACCCGGCGCACCTGGCCAAGCAGCACGGGGACACCAACACCCCGGCCGGCCTCGCGTCGTCGTACAAGTGGTTCGGCACGACCGTCCCCACCTGGACCGGCGGCCCGTGGAAGATCTCGAAGTTCGTCAACAACCAGTCGATCACCGAGGTCCCGAACGAGAAGTACTGGGGCGCGAAGCCGAAGCTCAACAGCGTCATCTTCCGCGTCATCACCGACGCGACGCAGGAGCCGACCGCGCTGCAGAACAACGAGGTGCAGGTCATCTACCCGCAGCCGCAGGTCGACCTGATCAACCAGGTCAAGAACATGCCGAACATCTCCTCCTACATCGGCCTCGGCCTGACCTGGGAGCACTTCGACTTCAACCTGAAGAGCCCGGCGCTCGGCGACAAGACGCTGCGCCAGGCCCTCTACACCGCGATCAACCGCAAGGACATGATCGCCAAGACGGTCGGCCAGTTCACCAACAAGGTCGAGCCGCTCAACAACCACAACTTCATGCCGCAGCAGCAGGGCTACAAGGACGTGGTCACCTCGACC
This sequence comes from Amycolatopsis silviterrae, assembly GCF_042684085.1. Classification (NCBI taxonomy): domain Bacteria; kingdom Bacillati; phylum Actinomycetota; class Actinomycetes; order Pseudonocardiales; family Pseudonocardiaceae; genus Amycolatopsis; species Amycolatopsis silviterrae. Next base: position 177,309 of record NZ_JBHUKS010000002.1, on the reverse strand, counting down.
GGCCAGGGCTCCGGTGACGTCGAGAAGGCCAAGAAGATGCTGACCGACGCGGGCTACAAGCTGAACAACAACCAGCTGTCCGACCCGAGCGGCAAGCCGATCCCCGAACTGCGCATCCGCTACACCGTCGGCAACCAGATCCGGCAGAACGAGTGCGAGCTGTTCGCGCAGACCGCGGCCCAGCTGGGCGTCAAGGTGAAGGTCCAGTCCACCGACGACCTCGGCCAGACCACCACCAGCGGCGACTACGACATCATCGTGTTCGCCTGGGTCTCCTCGCCGTTCCCGTTCGGCGGCGCGAAGCAGCTGTGGGGCACCGGTCAGGGCAGCAACTACGGCAAGTACACCAGCAAGCAGGTCGACGACCTGATGGCCGAGGCCAACGCCGAGAACGACCAGACCAAGGCGGCGGACCTGCTCAACCAGGCCGACCAGATCATGACCAACGACGCGTACGTGCTTCCGCTGTACCAGAAGCCGACCTTCATCGCCTCGTCGGACAAGATCGCCAACATCCGCAACAACTCGACGCTCGACGCTCCGGTGTACAACATGTCGGAGTGGGGCATCCGGAAGTGATCAACGACCGGTAGATTCCCGCGGGACAACCGGTGAAGGGCCGGCCGTGCAAGCCGGCCCTTCACCGTATCCGCGAACCAATGCCCTTTTAGTTCCCGAACACCACGATTGCCCCGTTTCGTCGCCGAGGCCCTGCCACCACAAGCGGCGGGCGATGGCAGAACACCGTCCAGAGCAGGAAGACCTCCATGCTTGCCTTCGCACTGCGCCGGCTTTTCGTCTCGGTGCCGATCCTCATCGTGTCGACGTTCGTCGTCTTCGTGATGGTGTCGCTTTCGGCCAATCCGCTGACCCCGCTGATCGCGAGAAACCCGCCGCCGCCCCCTCGCACCATCGAGCTCGAACGCATCCGGCTGCATCTCGACCAGCCGATTCTCGAGCGATACTGGCACTGGATCACCGGCGTGCTGCAGGGTGATTTCGGGCCATCGGTCCAGTCCACCATGAACATCGGCAGCGAGGTGTTCGGCCGGTTCGGCGTGACGCTGCGGCTGATCGTGCTCGCCATGGTGGTGGCGCTGATCCTCGCCGTGCTGATCGGCGTGATCAGCGCGTCGCGGCAGTACTCGAAGTTCGACTACACCGCGACCTTCTTCGGCTTCCTCTTCCTGTCGATGCCGTCGTTCTGGTTCGCGCTGGTGCTGAAGCAGATCGGCATCTCGATCAACACGACGGTCGGCGACCAGGTCTTCTACACCATCGGGTCCTCGTCGGTGGTCGCCGCGGGCGGGTTCTGGGCCCAGTTCGGCGACGTGCTCGGCCACCTGATCCTGCCGACGATCTCGCTCGCGCTGACCAGTTACGCGGCCTGGAGCCGGTACCAGCGCGCTTCGATGCTCGAGGTGCTCAACAGCGATTACGTCCGCCTCGCCCGGGCCAAGGGCCTGCCGCGCTGGACAGTGACGCGCAAGCACGCGCTGCGCAACGCGCTGATCCCGCTGACCACAGTGACTGCGCTCGACATCGGCTCGATCCTCGGCGGCGCCGTCGTCACCGAAACCGTGTTCCAATGGCAAGGTGCCGGCGCATTCCTGCTGGAGGCGATCAAGCGCAGCGACGTGTACGCGGTGGAGGCGTGGCTGCTCATCGCAGCGACCTTCATCATCCTGCTCAACCTGATCGCCGACCTGCTCTACGGCCTGCTCGACCCGAGGATCCGCTATGCCTAACGACGCAATCCCCGGCCCGCCCACCACGCTGGGCGGCTCTCGGTTCGCTCCGGACGACCCGCAGACCCCGCAGGGCGCGCCGGAACGCGAGTTCACGGTCAAGGAGCGCAGCCAGGCGCAGCTGGTCTTCCGGCGGTTCCTGCAGCACCGGCTCGCGATGATCAGCCTCGTCGTGTTCGTGCTGATCATTCTGTTCGCCTATCTCGGCGCGGCGCTGTGGAAGTACAACGCGGCCGACATCACCGACCAGAACTCGGCCCCGCCCTCGGGCGACCATCCGTTCGGCACCGACGCGGTCGGCCACGACACCCTCGCGCAGGTGATGCGCGGGACGCAGATCTCGCTGCAGATCTCGATCCTCGTCGCGATCTTCGCGACCGTCGTGGGCACCGTGTGGGGCTCGGTCGCCGGTTATTACCGCGGCTGGCTCGACACGGTCCTGATGCGCATCGCCGACCTCGTGCTCACGCTGCCGCTGCTCGCGGTCGCCGCGGTGCTCGGCCACCAGTCCGGCGGCACGTGGTGGCTGATCGCGGTCGTCATCGGCGGCCTCTACTGGGCGTACGTGTCCCGGGTGGCGCGCGGCGTCGTGCTTTCCTTGCGCGAGAAGGAGTTCGTGGAGGCGTCGAAGGCGCTCGGCGCGAGCGACAGCCGGATCATCTTCCGGCACCTGGTGCCCAACGCGCTCGGCGCGATCATCGTCAACCTGACGATCCTCGTGTCGATCGCCATCCTGCTCGAGACGGCGCTGTCGTTCCTCGGCTTCGGCGTGCAGCCGCCGGACACCTCGCTCGGCCTGCTCGTGAGCAGCGCGCAGACCGCGATCGACACGCGGCCGTGGCTGTTCTACTTCCCGGGCATTTTCATCATCCTGATCGCACTGACGATCAACTTCATCGGGGACGGCCTGCGGGACGCGTTCGACCCCCAGCAGACGAAGGTGCGCGCATGACCCAGAACGGCTCGCAAGGACAAGGCGGCGATCCCGTCCTCGTCGTTGAGGACCTGACCGTGCAGTTCCCGACCAGCGAGGGCGTGGTCAGCGCCGTGCGCGGGGTCAACTACCAGCTGCAGCGCGGCGAGGTGCTCGGCATCGTCGGCGAGTCCGGCTCCGGCAAATCGGTGACCTCGCTCGCGGTGATGGGCCTGCTGCCGAAGACCGCGAAGGTGTCCGGCTCGATCCGGTTCGGCGGGCAGGACCTGCTGAAGTCGAACGAGAAGGAACTGAACAAGGTCCGCGGCAAGGGCATCGCGATGGTCTTCCAGGACCCGATGACCTCGCTGAACCCGGTGTACACCGTGGGCGACCAGATCGCCGAGGCGATCACCGCGCACCACGACGTGCGCAAGGACGTCGCGAAGAAGCAGGCGATCGAACTGCTCGACCTGGTCCGCATCCCGAACCCGACGCAGCGCGCGGACGAGTACCCGCACCAGCTGTCCGGCGGCATGCGCCAGCGCGTGGTGATCGCGATCGCGATGGCCAACAACCCGGACGTGATCATCGCGGACGAGCCGACCACCGCGCTCGACGTGACGGTGCAGGCGCAGATCCTCGAGGCACTGCAGGCCGCGCAGAAGGAAACCGGCGCGGCGATGGTGCTGATCACCCACGACCTCGGCGTGATCGCCGGCCAGGCCGACCGGGTGCACGTGATGTACGCGGGCAAGGTGGTCGAGTCCGGCACGGTCGACGACATCTTCTACAACCCGCGGATGCCCTACACGCTGGGCCTGCTCGGCAGCCTGCCGCGGCTGGACGTGAAGACCGAACGGCTCACGCCGATCACCGGCTCGCCGCCCGCGACGCAGAACATGCCGCCGGGCTGCCCGTTCAGCCCGCGCTGCCCGCTGTCGCAGCCGATCTGCGACGAGGAGGAGCCCGCGCTGGTCGCGGGCCCGAACGGCCAGCACGCGGCCTGTCACTTCACCGACCAGGTCGTCGGGAAGGACCCGGCCGAGCTGTTCAGCGCCACCTCGGCCGACGCGGCGGCCGTCCCGGTCGCCGTGGAGGCCGCCGCGACCGACACGGAGACGAACCGATGAGCGAGGCCACGGCGGGAAAGACGCCCGTCCTCTCCGCGCAGAACCTGGTGAAGCACTTCCCCATCCGCGGCGGCGGGGTGATCCGCCGCGTCTCGGGCGCGGTGCAGGCGGTGTCGGACGTGTCGTTCGACATCTACCCGCACGAAACGCTCGCGCTGGTCGGCGAATCCGGCTGCGGCAAGTCGACCACCGCCCGGGTGGCGCTCGCGCTGCAGCCGCTCACCGGCGGCAAGGTGACCTACGAGGGCAAAGACCTCGCGCAGATGGGCAAGCGCGAACTGCAGCGGCTGCGGCGCAGCATGCAGATCGTGTTCCAGGACCCGTACGCCTCGGTCGACCCCCGGCTGCCGGTGAACGAGATCATCGCCGAACCGCTGCGCATCCACGGGCTGTACGAGAACGGCGGCAAGCAGCAGGTCCGCGACCTGATGAAGACCGTCGGCCTGCGGCCGGAGCACGGCAACCGGTTCCCGCACGAGTTCTCCGGCGGGCAGCGGCAGCGCATCGGCATCGCGCGGGCGCTCGCGTTGAAGCCGAAGGTGCTGGTGCTGGACGAGCCGGTGTCCGCGCTGGACGTGTCGATCCAGGCCGGCGTGCTCAACCTGCTGAAGGACCTGCAGGCGGAGCTGGGGCTGTCGTATCTGTTCGTGTCGCACGACCTTTCGGTGGTGCGGCACGTGGCGGACCGGATCGCGGTGATGTACCTCGGCAAGATCGTGGAGACCGCGCCGTCGGAGGAGCTGTTCGAGACTCCGGCGCATCCGTACACGCAGGCGCTGATCTCGGCGATCCCGGTGCCGGACCCGCGCAAGGAGCGGACGCGGCAGCGGATCGTGATCACCGGTGACGTGCCCAGCCCGGCCAACCCGCCGTCGGGCTGCCGGTTCCGCACCCGGTGCCCGAAGTTCGCCAACCAGCTGGACGACGCCGGACGCCAGAAGTGCTCGACGGAGGAGCCGGCTTTGGTGGATCGCGGGCACGCGCACCCGGTGGCGTGCCACTTCGCGGAAAGCCTGCAGCTGATCTGACGCAGCAACGAAAAAGGGGCCTCGCACTTCACCAGTGCGAGGCCCCTTTCGCGTGCCGGATCAGGTGGCGCCGCGAGTCCAGTTCACCGCGGAGCCGAACGGGCCCTGCATCGGCGGGCCAGGCGTCAGGCCGGAGATTCCCTTGCCTACCGCCAAAGTCTCGGCTTGCTGGAACAGCGGGATCGCGATGTTCTGGGACCACAGCTGCGGTTCCAGGGTCTTGAGCGAGTCGGTGACCGTCGCGGATCCGGTGAGGGCTGAGTCGATCGTCGCTTGCAGACCCTGGTCGCACATTCCGGCGGGATTGGCGGGCACCACCGGTTTTGTCTTGTCGGCGGGCACCGGCTCGGGGGCGCAGCCGTAGCTGGACGCCAGTACCGTCGCCGGGTCGCCGCCTACGGGCTGGCCCACTACCGCGATGTCGACGCCGACGGTGCTGTTCGAGTCCGGGCTCGCCTGCTGCTTTCCGTTCACCACCGGCATTGCCAGCAAGGACGAATACAGGTCGCGCGGCGGCGGTTTGATCTGGTTGACCTCGATCCCGTTCGCTACGAGTTCCGAGGCCAGTTCCTTCGCGATCGACGCGTACGGATCCTGTTCGCCGGGCGACGCGAGCACGATCGACAGCGTCTTGTTTCCCTTGCGCCACACGCCGGCTTCCTTTTTGTACCCGGCGGCGGTGAAGTACTGCTCGGCCTTGGCCGCGTCCGGAGCGGCGGGCGGACCGGCCGGAATGGTGGCCGCGTAACCCTTCGCCGACGGCGGCAGGACCTGCGCGTCCGCCTTCAGCGTGGCGGACGGACCGCCCTTCGCGCCGGCGGAGATCAGTTTTCCGCGATCCAGCAGCGCGGCGATGCCCGCGCGGACCTGCGGATCAGAAAGGGTCGCGCTCACCGGGCGCAGCAGCACCGACGCGGTCATCGGACGCGGCAGCGTGTGCAGCTGGACGGCCGAGCCCAGGTCGTTCAGCAGTTGCAGGCCGGTGGAATCGGTGCGGGTCAGGGAGAACTGGTCGTTGCCGCTGCGCAGCGCGGTCGCGATGCCGGACGCGTCGGAGCGGCGCAGGATCAGCGTGTCGACCGCGGCTGGTTTCTCCCAGTACCGGTCGTTGCGCTGCAAGGTGGCTTCGCCGCGGGCGGTGTCGATGGTTTTGATCGCGAACGGACCGGCTACCGCGGGGAAGCTCGTCGCGAGGGCGTTCGCCCAGCCGCCGGGCGAGTCCTTGAGCAGGTGCTGCGGCAGGAGGTTGTCGAACAGCGTCTGCCAGGCCGGGTACGGCTTGCTGAAGGTGACCTCGACGCCCTTGCCGCCGTCACGCGATTCGATGTCCGAGATCAGCCGGTAGCCGGCCGGTTCGATCACGCCGGGGTTCGTCTTCATCGCGTTGGCGAGGTAGATGAAGTCCTCGGTGGCGATCGGGGCCCCGTCGGACCACGAGGCGTCCGGGCGGATCACGTACTTCACCGTGAACGGCACCTGCGAGACGACCTCGGCCGAGACCATCAGCGTCTTGTCGAGCGTGCGCGTGCCGTCGTCGGACTGCCGGAACACCGAGGGCAGCAGCAGCTGCGACAGCGCCGTGGTGATCGTGGACGCGTCCGCGATGCTGTGCGGGTTGTAGCCGCCGACCACGTCGTCGACGCCGACCACGATCTGTGACAGCGACGCCGCGCTGGCCGTGCTCGACGGCGGGGCCGACGTGACGACCGGGGGCGGCGGGGTGTTCGAACACGCGGCGAGCAGTACTCCCGCCAGCGCCAGCACCGGCCCCAGCCGGCGTCCGAATCGCACGCTCGTCCTCCTGAAAGTTCCCGCCGCGCTCCGTGGTCCGAGCGGACATGCTGCCATGACCGGGCGGGGGCCGGCATCGAGATTCCCACATCGGCCGTCACTCCGTGACATCGGAGTGGATACCGCCATAAGAGTGGACGCACGAACCGCCGTCCCGGTTCACGCGAAAGGGCGCCTCCCGGGAACGGGAGGCGCCCTTTTTCACCTTCGCGAGGTTCAGCTGTTGTCGCGGCTCTTGGCCCGCGAGCGCTCCTTGGCCCGGGTGTTGATGTCGAGGGTGACCTTGCGGACCCGCACGACCTCCGGCGCGACCTCGACGCATTCGTCGCTCGCGCAGAACTCGAGCGCCTCTTCCAGGCTGAGCTTGCGCGGACGGGCCAGCGTCTCCATCACGTCGGCCGAGGACTGCCGCATGTTGGTGAGCTTCTTTTCCTTGGTGATGTTGATGTCGAGGTCCTCGAACCGCGGGTTCTCGCCCACGACCATGCCCTCGTACACCTCCGCGCCGGGCTCCACGAAGAACGTGCCGCGGTCGGCGAGCTGGATCATCGCGTACGCGGTGATCGGGCCGGACCGGTCGGCGACCAAGGAGCCGCTGTGCCGGGTGCGGATCTCGCCCGCCCACGGGAAGTAGCCCTCGAACACGTGGTTCGCGATGCCGGTGCCGCGGGTTTCGGTGAGGAAGTCGGTGCGGAAGCCGATGAGGCCGCGCGACGGCAGCACGTAGACCAGCTTGATCCGGCCGGTGCCGTTGCCGCTCATGTCTTCCATGCGGCCCTTGCGGGACGCGAGCAGCTGCGTGATCGCGCCGAGGTGCTCCTCGGGCGAGTCGATGTACAGGCGCTCGAACGGCTCGTGCAGCTTGCCGTCGATCGTGCGCAGCACCACCTGCGGCTTGCCGACGGTCAGCTCGAAGCCCTCGCGGCGCATCTGCTCGACCAGGATGGCCAGCGCCAGCTCGCCACGGCCCTGCACCTCCCAGGTGTCCGGGCGCTCGGTGTTCAGGACGCGGATCGAGACGTTGCCGATCAGCTCCTGGTCGAGCCGGGCCTTGACCAGCCGCGCGGTGACCTTGTCGCCGCCGTTGCGCCCGGCCAGCGGCGAGGTGTTGACGCCGATGGTCATCGAGATCGCGGGCTCGTCCACGGTGATCCGCGGCAGCGCGACCGGGTTCTCCGCGTCGGCGAGGGTGTCGCCGATGGTGATCTCCGGGATGCCCGCGATCGCGACCAGTTCGCCCGCGCTGGCCTCGGACGCCGGGACGCGGGTGAGCGCCTCGGTGACGAGCAGCTCGGAGATCCGGACGTTCTGCACCGTGCCGTCCTCGCGCATCCAGGCCACGGTCTGGCCCTTGCGCAGCTTGCCGGCGTGGATGCGGATCAGCGCGATGCGGCCGAGGAAGTTCGACGCGTCGAGGTTGGTGACGAGCGCCTGCAGCGGGGCGTCCAGGTCCGCGGCCGGGGCCGGGACGTGCTGGAGCAAGGTCTCGAACAGTGGGTCGAGGTTCTCGCTGTCGGGAAGGCCGCCGTCCTCGGGCTGCTCCAGCGACGCCTTGCCGGCGCGCGCGGAGGCGTAGACGACGGGCAGGTCGAGGATCGCGTCGAGGTCGGCGTCCTCGATGTCGCCCGCCAGGTCGAGCAGCAGGTCGTGGGTCTCCTCGACGACCTCGGAGATCCGCGCGTCCGGCCGGTCGACCTTGTTGACCAGCAGGATCACCGGCAGCTTCGCCTCGAGCGTCTTGCGAAGCACGAAGCGGGTCTGCGGCAGCGGGCCCTCGCTCGCGTCGACCAGCAGCACGACGCCGTCGACCATGGAAAGGCCGCGCTCGACCTCGCCGCCGAAGTCGGCGTGGCCCGGGGTGTCGATCACGTTGATGGTGACCGTGCCGTCCGGGGTCTGGCGGTGGATCGAGGTGTTCTTCGCGAGAATGGTGATGCCCTTTTCCCGCTCCAGTTCACCGGAGTCCATCACGCGGTCGACCAGCTCGGCGCGCTCGGCGAAGGCGCCGGACTGGCGGAGCATGGCGTCGACCAGGGTGGTCTTGCCGTGGTCGACGTGGGCGACGATCGCGACGTTGCGCAGGTCGGGCCGGGTCTTGCCGGACGCGCGGCCGGTTTCGACCGCGGTGGCGCTTGCTGCGGGCACGCGAAGACTCCTGAACTCGAAAGAAGGCGGGTGGCGCCGCGCGGCGAACGAAGATCACGGGCACCGGGAAATGCGACCGGCTCTCGCTGACCGGCTTTGGCCACACGCGGACTTCAATCAGGATACCTGTTGGGTTGGTGTGAGGAGCGCCACGCCCTATGATCGGTTAGGCTCACCTAATCTTGCGGCGTTGACTGCGGCCTTGCTGAGGAGCGTGGATGGGTAAGAAGCACGCGGATGATCCTCGGGCTGTGGTGCGGAAGCTGATGAAGGCCGGGAAGGTCAAGAAGAAGTGCTGCCGGTCTAAGGATCGGTGTAAGAAGTGTCCGGTTTTGGCGTTGAAGAAGGCTAAGAAGCAGGTGGCTAAGGCTGCTTGAGCCGTCTTGGGGGTTTGGCTCGTCGCCTGGCGGCGACATTGCGCCCGGGGTGTTGTGGGGGCACCCCGAAGCCTGATTGTGATGACGGTCTGAGGGTGCTTGTCAAGGCGGGAAAGATGCCTTGACAAGCACCCTCAGACCGCATTTGGGCTTCGTATCGGGGTGCGGGGGTGGGTCTGGGTGCCTGGCTGGCCGGGTGCATTGGCTGCCGGGCGGTCCGTGAAGGACTCCTTGAGGGAATCTAAGTCCGTGAAGGAGCCCCTCACGGACTTCGCCGGTGGCAGTTGGCCGTGAGGGGAACCCTGGGGGAATCTGGGGCTGTGCGGGTTCCCCTCACGGACTTCAGTTGTTGTCCAGAAGTTCGTTCACCAGGGTGAGTTCTGGGGCGGTGCGGGTGGGCTGGAACTGGATGATTTCGTAGGTGGCCAGCTGGGCGATCGCGAAGGGGTCGGTGGCCAGGATCTTGTCCAGTTGGGCGCGGTCCATCGGGCGGGTGATGACCACGCCGCCGGTGCGGGGTTTTTGGCCTCCGGATGCCAGGAAGTGGCCGTCTTCGTACTGCTTCGTGAGCCACTCGTTGTGGGCGGGGAGGGCGCGGTCGATTTCCTCTAGCGGAACGGTGTACGTGAGCACGACGACGAACATGGGTCGAACGGTAGTCCGGTGCTAGGGTGGTCGTATGCGTTTCCAGAGCACCCAGTGGTGGCCGCCCGTGGCGGCCTCCTAGCTCTGCGCTGAAAAACCAGCGAAGGCCGCCCCGGTGGGCGGCTTTTTTTGTGTCCGCTCCCGGGGTCCGAAAAATCCAGGGAGAGGGAAAACCCATGGTCCAGTTGTCCGGCATCACTCCGTCCGGTCACGTCCAGCTCGGCAACCACCTCGGCGCGTTGCGGCGCTGGGCTGCGCAGGGCGAGCCGGACGATCTGTATTTCGTGTCTGATCTGCATGCGATGACTACCGCGCACAATCCGGCGAAACTGCGGTCGTTGGCGACTGAGCAGCTGGCGGTGCTGGTGGCGGCTGGGATCGAGCCGGAGCGGGTGTTCGTGCAATCCGACCTTGCTCGGGAGCTGGGGGCGTTGACCTGGGTGCTGGAGTGCACGTGCTCGTACGGCGAGGCGGCGCGGATGATCCAGTTCAAGGAGAAATCCAAGGGACAGGCGGGAGTCCGGCTCAGTTTGCTCACGTATCCGGTGCTGATGGCGGCCGACATTCTGTTGCAGGGGGCCGACGAGGTGCCGGTTGGCGAGGATCAGCGGCAGCACGTCGAACTGGCGCGGACGCTTGCCCGGCGGTTCAACTCCACTTACGGCGAGGTGTTCGTCGTGCCGGAGGCGACGTTGCCGCCGGCGGGGGCGCGCGTGAAGGATTTGGCTGAGCCGACGCGGAAGATGTCGAAGTCCGCGCAGAATTCCGTGGGCGTGGTGTTCGTGCTGGACGAGCCGGAGCAGATTCGGCGCAAGATCCGCAAAGCTCAGACGGACGGGGATTCCGCGCCGGTGTATGACCCCGAAAATCGGCCGGGGGTCTCGAATTTGCTGGAGATCCTGGCTGCTTGTGTGGGTGGCGAGCCTGCGGAGCTAGCTGAGAAGTATCCGTCGTACGGCGTGCTCAAGGACGCTGTCGCGGACGCGGTGATCGAGGAGTTGCGTCCGGTGCGGGAAGGCACGCGGGCGTTGCTGGACGACGTCGCTGAGCTGGAGCGGGTTCGCAAGGCGGGGGCGGAGCGGGCGATCGATCGCAGTTCGCACCGGGTGTCGGCGGCGTTGCGGATGGTGGGGGCGGCGTAAGGGAGTCGTGAGTGCTGATCGCGGTTCTAACCGTGATCAGCACTCACGAGGTCATGCAGCGCAGGCAGCAAATCCCGGTCCGCCGGAAGCCAGTCCAACTCGTCCAGCTCGTCGTCGCCAACCCAGCGCAGTGCGGAGTGCTCGACGGCGCGCGGTTCGTCGCCAGGGGACAGCAGCGCGGCGGCATACACGCGCAGCACTTTTCCGCCCGGCAGCGGGATTTCCGGGCCGACCCGGTCGCCGACGGTGACCACCACGTCCAGTTCCTCGTGGCATTCCCTGGCCAGCGCGAAGGCCTCGGTCTCGCCCTCCTCGACGCGCCCGCCCGGCAGTTCCCACTGGCCGGCGTGATGCGGCGGCCACGCCCGTTGCTGGGCAAGAAGCTTGCCGTCGCGCACCAGTGCCGCCCCGACGATGACCGCGTCCATGCGCTCAGTCTCCCCCACCGGATTCAGCGGTCCGCTCCCGCCCGCCAGGTGACCTCGAACCGGGCACCGCCGTCGGGCGACTCGCCGACCCGGACCTGGCCTCCGCGCCGGCGCACGGTTTCGGCGACCATCGCCAGGCCGAGGCCCGTTCCGCCGGACGAGCGCGCCCGGTCGTCGGACACCCGGTAGAAGCGGTCGAACACCTTGCTCCGGTGCTCCGGCGCGATGCCGGGACCGTCGTCGTCCACCACGACCCGCACCTTCGACCGCGAAGCCAGCACGGACACCACGATCTGCCCGGACGCGTACCGGCACGCGTTGCGCAGCAGGTTGTCCAGCACCAGTTCGACTTCCTGGTGCGCCGCCGACGCCCACGCCTGCCCGACCGCGCTGCTCACCCGCGTATCCGGCGTCCCGGACGGCAACCGGCGCACCGCAGCGCGGACCTCCGACACCACCTCGACCGGTTCCGCTGGCGGCACCTCGCCGGCGTCGGAGCGGGCCAGCGCGAGCAGGCCGTCGAGCAGGCCGGACAGTCGTTCGGACTCTTCCAGGATGTCCGAGAGCGTCTCCTGCGACAGCTCTGGATCCGGATTCGTCACGGCCACCTCGGCCTGCACCCGGATCGACGCGACCGGCGAACGCAGTTCGTGCGCCGCGTCGCCGGTGAACCGGCGCAGCCGCTGGCTCACCTCTTCCTGGCGTTCGAGCAGCGCGTTGAATTCCTCGGCCAGCGCGCGCATTTCGTCGTGTGACGTGGGCAGCGGCAGCCGGGAGCCCGGCGGCAGCGTGCGCACCAGTCCGCGCATCCGCGCCACCGGCCGCAGCGCGAGCCGCACGACCAGCCAGGTCGCCAAGCCCGCCACCAGCGCGCCGACCAGCGCGACCACGACCAGCCACAGTCCGCCGTAATGCACCGCGGCGGCGAAGCCGACCAGTCCGGCACCGGCGACGACCAGCCGCTGGCTGCCGTTCGGCGTGCTGACCACCTGGCCGCGCCAGCGCGAGCCGCCCGACTGCACCGGCAACCCGGCCTTGAGCTGCGAGATCTCCTGGTCGGTCAGCTTCGGCCGGGCCTGGCCGTCGGTCGGCGCCCCGGAGATGTCCAGCACCCGCACCGTGACCGGGTCCGCCGAGGTGAGCGGCGTTCCGCTGGCGACCTCGGCTTGGGCCGGGCCGAGCGCGGTGGTCAGTTCCTTGTCGACCGAATCAGTGAGCAGCGGGTCGAGCTTGTTCGCGGCCAGTGCGGCAAGGCCGAGCAGGCAGCCGAGCGTGATCGCCGCGGCCAGCACGGTGATCCGGACCTGCAGCGAGCGGCGGCTCCACCACAACGACGGCGAGCCGGTCACCTGACCTCGTCGAGCTGGTCGTCCGAGGCGAGATAACCATGTCCGCGCACCGTCCGCAGGATCGAGCCCGCGCCGACCGCGTCGAGCTTGCGCCGCACGTAACCCACATACACCTCAACGAGATTCCGCGTGACGGCCTGCTCCTCGCCCCACACCGCACGCAGCAGCTCGTCCTTCGTCACGACCGTGCCCGCCCGGCCGACGAGCACCTCCAGCAGCCCGAATTCGCGCGGGCTCAACGGCACTTCGTGACCGTCCCAGCGCACCTGCCGCAGCGCCCGGTCGACCTCCAGCGCACCGAGTTTCAGCGCACCGCGAGACGCGTCCGGCCCCGCCCGGCGCAGCACCGCCCGCAGCTGCGCGACCAGCACCACGAACGAGAACGGCTTCACGAGGTAACCGTCCGCGCCGAGGTCGAGACCGTCGGCCTGGTCGATCTCACCGTCCTTGGCGGACACCAGCAGCACCGGCGTCGTCACGTTCTCCGCGCGCAGCCGTTCCAGCACGCGATAGCCGGACAGTCCGGGCAGCATGATGTCCAGCAGCACGACGTCGAACGAACCGGTGCGCGCGAGCTGCAGCCCGGTCGGCCCGTCCGCGGCGGTGACCACGTCCATGTCCTCCGCGCGCAGGCCGCGCTGCAGCGCCTTGCGCACACCAGGTTCGTCGTCGACCACCAGCACCCGAGGTTTCACGATCCTCATCATGGCCGGTTCGCGCAGCTGACGCGCGTACTCTCAGTGCCATCTCAGCTGAACGGGCCGAACATTCAGGGGTATCTCAGCCTCGGCGGGGGAACGTCTGCACCGGGAGCCGGGCCCGCCAAAGCCCGGGAACACAGGGAGAGACGAGATGGATCCGAAGAAGAAGGCCATCACCGCGGCCGTCGTCGGCACCGCGCTCGGCGTGGGCGGGCTGGTCGTCGTGGCGATGCCTGCCTCGGCGGGGGACGCGCCGAAGCTGCCGCAGGTCAGCGCGGAGGAACTGGTCCAGTCGGTGGTCACCGCGAAGCCGGCGCCGTTCAACGGCACGGTGTCGGTGAGCAACGACCTCGGCCTGCCGAAGATGGCGACCGGCGCGGTACCGGGGGCGAGCGCGCTCGGCGTCGACTCGGCGCAGGTGTTCAGCGACGGCACCGGCAAGACGAAGGTGTCGCTCACCAAGGGGCAGGCGCAGGAGACGATCATCCACAACGGCACCACCGTGTGGGACTACGACTCCAAGACCAACAGCGCGACCAAGACCACGATCCCGGCGGACGTCGCGACCAAGCACGGGCCCGTCGAGGGCAAGGCCGCCGACCCGGCCACGGCGGCAAGGGAACTGCTCGCCAAGGTGCGCGAGAGCAGCAACGTCGCGGTCGACGGCACGGCGACGGTCGCCGACCGGCCGGCGTACGAGCTGGTCCTCACGCCGAAGCCGACCGAACGCACGCTGCTGCGCGAGATCCGCGTCGCGGTCGACTCGCAGACCCGGATGCCGCTGCGGCTTTCGGTGCTGAGCAACGGAACCACCGCCCCGGCGCTGGAGCTGGCGTTCAGCAAGATCGAGTTCGCCGACCAGTCGGCCGATCTGTTCGCCTTCACCCCGCCCAAGGGCGCGAAGGTGACCGAGAAGCAGGCCAAGATCGACGACCGCAGCAAGGCGCTCGCGAACGAGGCCGCGCAGGCCACCAAGCTCCTCGGCGACGGCTGGGACACCGTCGTCACCGGCAAGGTGCCCGCGGACCTGCTGAAGCCGAAGCAGGCGCAGGGCGAGGAAAAGGGCGCTGACGTGCAGAAGATGCTGAGCCGGTTCGCCAAGCGGGTCGACGGCCCGTGGGGCAGCGGCTACCTCTTCACCACGAAGGTGGGCGGCGCGGTCCTGACCGACGACGGCCGGTTCGCCGCCGGCGCGGTCCCGGAGCAGGTGCTCTACGAAGCGCTGGGCGCCAAGTGACCAGCATCGCGGTCGAAACCGGGGCGGGCATCTCGGACGAGGTGCCCGCCCCGGCGGTCCCGCTGGCCGCGCGCACCCGAGGGGTGCGCAAGGTCTACCGCAGCACGGTCGCGGTGGACCACGTGGACCTGGACGTGCCCGAGGGCGCCGTGCTCGGCATGCTCGGGCCGAACGGTTCGGGCAAGACGACCACGATCCGGATGCTGCTCGGGCTGATCCGCCCGACCGCGGGCGAGGTCGAACTGCTCGGCCGGAAGATGCCGGAGGAGTCCGCGCACGCGCTGCCGGACGTCGGCGCGCTGGTCGAGGGGCCGGGCTTCCACCCGTTCCTTTCCGGACGCGACAACCTGCTGCGGTTCGCCGCCGCCGAACCGCGGCTGGCGTCGTCCGCGATCCCCGGCGCGGTCGACGCCGCGCTGGACCGGGTCGGGCTGTCGGCCGCCGCGCGCCGCCGGTACAAGGGCTATTCGCTCGGCATGAAGCAGCGGCTCGGACTGGCGAGCGCGCTGCTGGTGCCGCGCCGGATGGTCGTGCTCGACGAACCCACGAACGGTCTGGATCCGGCGGGTACCAGGGAGATTCGCCGTATCATCGCCGATCTGCACGCGGACGGCGTGACCGTGGTGGTGTCGTCGCACCTGCTGGCCGAGGTCGAAGCGACCTGTACGCACGTGGCGGTATTGCAGTCGGGCACGGTGGTCGCCCAGGGCGAGCTGTCGGACCTGCTGGAATCGGGGAACGCCGCGCTGCTGGTGCGCACGCCGGACGCCGAGCGGGCGGTGGAAACGTTGCGGGAGAACCGGATCGGGGCCAGGTTGACCCCGGACGGCATCCGCGCCGACCTCACCGCGACGCCCGCGCCCCGGGTGCTGCAGGTGCTCGTGCAAGCGGGGGTCGAGGTGCACGAGGCGACCCGGGCGCGGACCGGGCTGGAGGACCTGTTCGCGCGGCTGACCGAAGGGGAATCGGCGGCCGGCGAGGAATCCGAGGGGGACGCATGACTACCGCCGACGTACTTTTTCCCGCGGAGGCGAAATGACTACCGCGGCTATCGCGGTGCCGGTGAGCCGGACCGGGCACGACACGGTGCCGCTGACCCGGCTGATCGCCGCCGAACTGCGCTGGATCTTCCGCAGGCCGCGCACGCTCGCCGTGCTGGGCTTGCTGGCGCTGGTGCCGATCGTGGTCGGGATCGGCCTCACCCTGGTCGGCCAGAGCGCCTCCGGGAGCGACGCGCCCGACGACAGCGGCGGCGCACTGCTGGCGTCGGCGGTGAACAACGCGTTCGTGCTGCCGATCGCCGCGATGGTCATGACGCTCACGCTGCTGCTGCCGCTCGCGTCGGCGATGGCGGGCGCGGACGCGATCGCCGGCGAGGCCGCGCACGGCACGCTGCGCGGCTGGCTCATCGCGCCGGTGAGCCGGGGGCGGCTGCTGACGGTCAAGGCGTTCGGCGTGGCGACGGTGTCCGTGGTCGCGGTGCTCGCGATGTGCGTGACCGGCGTGACCACCGGGTTGATCATCAACGGCACGGACTCGCTGTTCACGCTGTCGGGCACCACGTTGTCGCTGGGCGAGGCGCTGCTGCGGATCCTGCTCGTCGGCGGCTGGATCGTGCTGCAGATGTGGGCGATCGGCGCGGTCGCGCTGGCGATTTCGAGCTGGACTGAGCACCCGATGCTCGTGGTCGCCTCGGTGCTCGCGATGAACATCGTCTTCACCATCCTCGGCTTCCTGACCTCGCTGAAGTGGCTGCACCCGTTCCTGCTCACGGAGGGCTGGACGATGGCCCCGGCCGCCGTCCTGCAGGATCCGATGATGCTGACGAGGCTCGGCGAGGGCGCGCTGCGCGCGGCCTGCTACATCGTGGTGGGACTGTCGCTCGCTTACGGGCGGCTCTCCACCCGGGACGGCTGACCTGGGGGTTCAGCCCACCACGGCGATCCCGTCCGGATCCGGCGTAAGCCGGACGGGATCGCCGGCCCGGTAATCCGCCCCGGCCGGCGCGATCGCGTCCACAGTGGACTCTCCGCAGCGGACGACCAGCCGCAGATGCTCCCGCCGGTGCACCGCCGCGGTCACCTCGCCGGGCACGCCTTCGGCGGAGACCTTCAGACCGTGCGGACGCAGTCCAAGCCGCACCGGACCGTCGTCTACGCCGGGCAGTTCAACGGTGCCCAGCTCGGTCCGCACCACGCCATCGGCCGCCTCGCCGTCCAGGAATGTCGTGACGCCAAGGAAACGCGCCACGTCTTCGTCCACCGGCTTGTTCCACACCGACCGGACCGCGCCCTCCTGCCGGATCTCCCCGGCGTCGAGCACCGCCACACGATCGGCGAGCGTGAACGCTTCCTCCTGATCGTGCGTCACCAGCAGGGCGGTGATCTTGCTGCGCCGCAACAGATCCGCCAGGTCGATCGCCAGCTGCTCGCGCAGTCCGGCGTCCAAGCCGGACAGTGGTTCGTCGAGCAGCAGCAAACGCGGCTCCGGAGCCAGCGCACGGGCCAGCGCGACCCGCTGCGCCTGTCCGCCGGACAGCTCGGTCACCCGCCGCCGTTCGTACCCTTCGAGCCCGACCAGCTTCAGCAGTTCCTTGACGCGTGCCGCGTGCCGTTCCCGGGGCACGCCGTGCATCCGCAGGCCGAACGCGATGTTCGCGGCGACGTCGCGGTGCGGAAACAGCTGCCCGTCCTGGAACACCAGGCCGAATTCGCGCTTGTGCACCGGGATGTCGGCGAGATCGGCGCCGTCCCAGGCCACCGAACCGGACGACATCGGCTCCAGCCCGGTGATCGCGCGCAGCAGCGTCGACTTGCCCGAACCGGACGGGCCCAGCAGCGCGAGCACCTCGCCGTCGGCGATGTCCAGCTTCGCGTCGCGGACCGCGGCGAACGATCCATAGTGGACAGTCAGGTCCCGTACCGTAAGCGCCATCAGAACTCCCCGACTGTGCTGCGGCCGCGGACCGAGCCGAACCGGTCGATCAGCGCCACCGCCACCACAGTCACCACCATGAGCAGGGCGCACGCGGAGTACGCCATCTGGTTGTTCAGCTCCCCCGGCCGGCTGATCAGCGTCGCGACCGCCACCGGCAGCGTCGGCGCGTCCGGCCGGGCGAGGAAGCTGGTCGCGCCGAACTCACCGAGCGCGACGACGTATCCGAAGCCCGCCGCGGCCACCACCGACCGCGCGACCAGCGGAAAGTCGATCTCCCGCCACACCCGCGCCGGGCTCGCGCCGAGCGTCGCGGCGGCCTGGCGCAGCCGGACGTCGACCGCGCGCAGCACCGGCAGGATCATCCGCACCACCAGCGGCATGATCACCAGCGCTTGGGCGAAGGGCACGAGCAGCGGCGACGTGCGCAGGTCACCGGGCAGCGCGTCGAGCGTCACGAGATAGCCGAAGCCGACGGTCACCGCAGACACGCCCAACGGCAGCATCAACGCGACGTCCATGGTCTCGCCCATCCCGCGCGCGAGGCGGCCTGGCGAACGGCGGAGCGCCACGAGCACCACGCTGGCCACCAAACCGACCGCCATCGCCAGCAGCGTCGCGTCCGTGGCCGCGGCGAGCGAATTCTGCGCCGCGATCCAGCCGGACACCTGCAGCGCGTCGTTCTGGCCCACGGTGTTCAGCGCGCGATACCCGGCGAAGCTCCATCCGTCCGCAGTGGACACCGACTCCACGAGCAGCGACACGATCGGCGTCAGCAGCAGCCCGAGCACCACCACCGCGGCACCGACCGTCCACCACTCCCCGCCGCGCGGCCGACGCGCGGTGACCTGCGCGGACCGCAGCTTCACGGCGTTCTCCCGCTTCCGGCGCGCCAAGGCACCGAGCACCAGCGCGGCGACCACCGCCGCGAACTGGATCAGCGACAGCGCAGCCGCGCCAGAGAGGTCCAGCAGGTCGACGGTGCGGAGGTAGATCTCGGTCTCCAGCGTCCGGTAGCTCCCGCCGCCGAGGATCAGCACCACACCGAAACTGGTGGCGCAGAACAGAAACACCACCGCGGCCGCCGACGCGACGGCCGGACCGAGCGCGGGCAGCGTCACCGACCGAAACGCCCGCCACGGCGAGGCACCGAGCGCCCGCGCGGCTTCGGTCGCTCGCGGATCGAGGTGCGCCCACAGCCCGGCGACCGTGCGCGCGACCACGGCGACGTTGAAGAACGCGTTGGCCAGCACGAGCGGCAGCACGCCTCCGTCCGGCCAGATCGCCCGGAAAGCCAGGCCGACGACGACCGTCGGCAGCACGAACGGAACCAGCACGATAGTGCGCGCCAGTCCGACCCCGGGCAGCCGGACCCTCGCCAGCAGATACGCCACCGGCAGCCCGGCGAGCACCGCGACGACGGTCGACGCGGCCGCGCTGGCCAGCGTGAACCCGGCGAGCCGCCACGTCTGCGGGTCGCCGAGCACGGTGTCGACGCCGCCCGCGGAAAACCCCCGGCCGACGATCGCGACGACCGGCCAGGCGAAGAACACCACCAGGAACGCGACCGGCAGGAGGCCGAGCAGCGTGAGCCCGAGGGTGCGCGCGGGGATCACGCGCCCATGAGCGAGCGCCATTCCCCGATCCACTTCTCCCGGCCAGCCTGCACCTTGTCCGCGGGCATGGTGGCCGGCGCCGGCGGCTGCGGCGCGGCGGTGGCCCAGCCCGCGGGCAGCTCGACGCCCTGGCGCGCCGGGTAGACGTACATGTTCGCCGCGACCGTCGTCTGGAACTGCTGGGACAACAGGAAGTCGACGACCTTCTGCGCCTGCGGGATCTGCTTGCCGTTGGTGAGCACGCCCGCGTACTCGACCTGGCGGAAGCAGGTGTCGAGCAGCGCCTTGGTACGCGGCTTGCCGTCCTCGCCGACCTCCGCGGCGGGCGACGAGGCGTAGGACACGACGATCGGGCGCGGGCCCTTGCCCGAGGAGCCGGAGAAGTCCTTGGTGTAGGCCTCCTCCCAGCCGCTGACGGTCTTGAGGCCGTTGTCCTTCAGCTTCTTCCAGTAGCCCTGCCAGCCGTTCTCGCCGTACTTCGCGACCGTGCCGAGCAGGAAGGCCAGCCCCGGCGACGCGGTGGCCGGGCTCTCCGCGACGGTCAGGTCCTTGTACTTGGGGTCGGCGAGGTCCTCGTAGGTCTTCGGCTCCGGCAGGCTCTTGCTCGCGAAGTACGCGGGGTCGATGTTCACGCAGACGTCGCCGACGTCGACCGCCGCCAGCCGGTGCTGCGGGTCGACGGAGTAACGCTGCGGACCGCGGTCGGCCTCCGGGCTGGTGTAAGGCTGGAAGACGCCCTCTTTGAGCGCGCGCGAGGCGAAGGTGTTGTCGACGCCGTACGCGACGTCGCCGATCGGGCTGCCCTTGGTGAGCACGAGCTTGTTGGTGAGCGCGCCCGCGTCGCCGGACTTGAGGATCTTGAGCTTGATCCCGGACTGCCGCTGGAAGGCGTCGAGCACGTCCTGCGGCGCGGCGAACGAATCGTGCGTGACCAGCGTGACAGTCGGCGTCTGCTGGTCCGTGCTCGCGGACGACCCGCCCGAGTCGCCGCTGGACAGCGAGCAGGCGCTGGCGAGCACCGAGACTCCGGCAAGGACTGCCACCGTGCGGACGGTCCGCGACATCATTCTTCCCCTCCTGCACTGCGCCGGATGAGGGAGAGCGATACGGCCTCCCTACGCCGGCATGATCCGGATCCAGGTGCGAACGGTCGCGGGTTGCTTGGCCCGCCTCTCAGCCCGGCGTACCGGACTCCCGTGGCAGTTCCGCAGCGTAGCCGACACCATGGAGTGATGACTCAGCTATTGAACGACTCGGCAGCGGACCAGGCCCTCGGCACCGTCCCGGAGTGGCGACGCGAGGAAGCGACCATCGTGCGCACCGTCGAACTCCCGTCCTTCCCGGCGGCGATCGAGGTGGTCGACCGGGTCGCCGAACTGGCGGAGGAAGCCGACCACCATCCGGACATCGACATCCGGTGGCGCACCCTGACCTTCCGTCTCAGCACCCACTACCTCGGCGGCCTGACCGACCGCGACTTCGCACTGGCCCAGCAGATCGACGAGGTCCTCGCGGCCCGCTGACCAGGTGTGACGTCCGCTACGACGGCATAACGAGCGGCCCCTTCGCGCGTCTTCCGGACAGACGCTCAGGAAGGAAGCCTCATGGTTCAGGCACTCGTGGTGGGAATGGGTTCGTTCGGCCTGATGGTGGCCGCCGCGGGCGGGGTGCTGTGGCACACCGCGCGCAATCGACGTGATCTCGATCACAAGCGGTAACAGTGAGCTAGATCAAGGCGCTATCCCAGCGGTAATCATCGGCACTCGCCCCGCTAGGACCCGCCATGAACAGCACGTCCGCCCAGCTCACCGTCGCACAGCGCACCTGGGTCTCGGTGTTCGCGACCGCGTTCGTCCTTCTGTCGATGATCGTGCTCGGGTTGCTCGGCTGAGCCTCTCGGCGAACGTCCAGACTTGCTTGAGCGGCACGCCGCGGCGAATGCTCGCGGCGGCCGCTCACGAAGCAACTCGGCGCCACGACGATGTCGACCTCTAGTCGGCACTCTTAGGCGACGTCTGGCATGGGAAGCCCTCACCGCGGCAGAGCTTGAACCTCCGGCACCGGAGCGAACACCATGACCCGTTATCGACGGTTCTTGGGCGGTTCCTTTGCTCCGACGATGACATCTTGACCGAGGAACTCCTTGATCAGATGCTTCAGCTCCGGGCCCTCGATCAGCCGGAGGCGTTCGTTCCGCTGCGCGAAATCATGACCCGCCTTGCCGTAATAGGAGGTGGTGACCATGATTCCAGTTCCCGCCTTCTTGTCCTCCATCGTGCCCCAGAGGGCTCTCACCGCCTCGACCGGAACACTCTTCACGTAGCGTTTGGCCTGGATGACTGCCAGACCGCCCATGACCGGATCCGGGTTTACTGCAATCGCGTCGAGGCCATCATCTCGCGACGCTTGGGTCACCCAGGATTTCATGCCCATCGCTTCGAACAGCTCCCGGACGAGGTGTTCGAACTCGTTCGGTGTCTGCTCCACCAGTACGGTCCGGGAATCCAAGCCCGCCGCTACGGAGTGGGCATCGACGAGGCGGAACCGCGTCAAGTCAGGATCGAAGATCGGCTTTACCGGTTCGACGTCATACGGGTGAGGTGACATCAGGGCGTTCAAGTGACGGAGGCACTCCCGCGGCTCAAGCTTGTCCAGCACCAGCTCATCGAACTTGCCCCTGGACGCAGACACAGTGAGCAGACAAGGCCGGATCGCCTGACCGGTCGCCCGGTCCGTAGTTGAAAGGTGACAGTTCACCGTGACTTCGCTGACCAGGTCAGCCGACGTCGCGGCAAAAGTGTCTCGCAATGCGAGCAACGCAAGTTGAGCGATGAGATCGGCATATCTCTGCCGCACGTCTGCGGGCTTTCTCGGCGTCGGCTCGATCGCGTCACGCACTTTGACGTACCGGAACGCGGTTTCAGCCGGGATCACCTCAGTGCCCGGCAGTTCACGGACAACCAGGACCTGACCGCTATCCGGCCGGTACCCGACCTCGGCCAGCTGAGGAATACCTTCTGGCACTGGTGCCGCCTCCAACGCAATCCGGAGGCATCGTTCGACGGCTTCTTGCTCACCGTTTTGAAACGCCGTCCGGAGCGCGTCGACCTGCGCATTGTGCTGGTCGACGTGCTTCCTTCGCTCCTCTTCACGGTTCGCATGCTGCTGCCGAATGTGATCGAGCTGGGCAAGACGATGCGCTTCCCGCTGCCGATGAGCCGCCTGCTCCTGCTCGAATCTCAGGCGAGCTTGCTGGACGGCCTGGTTATAACGGGTGTCTCCGCCGAACATGCGAGATACAAGACCGGGCGCTGGTGGAGCGAAGTCTTCCCAAAGCGGCGCTCGCTCCGCATCGGAAAGCTTTCCCGCCGACCATTCCTCAGCAACGAAGTCAAGACGCATGCCACGAAAGTCAAGTAGTGCTTGCCGCGTCAGGCCCGCGTGCAGAACACTTGCAAGTGTTGCACTGCGGGCGGCCGTCGTCGATGTGAGTTCTTCGGCTTCCGCAACCCGCTCTGCGAGGTACTGTGCTTTACGGTCGCGATCCGCCTGTGCCTCCGCGCGCTTGGTCTCGCGCTGCTGGCGTTCAGCTTCCCGCTGCTGTTGAGCGATGAACCGCTCTTGAGCTTTCTGCGCTTGCAAGGCTGCGCGGCGCTCGCGCTCACGTCGTTGTTGCCCCTTGCTTTGCGCCATGCCCTGCCTCCGCCTCGTCTGCGGCTGATCCACGGATGGTTCGAGAGCAGCAGTAACCCGTCACCCAGATCGACTTTAGGTGGCCAGCCGTGACCCCACTTCACGATCACTCGGACGTCGCAAGCTGATTGGTCCAACTGCGTTAATCAGCACGCAAATGTTACAAAGCGTGCTTAGAAGGCCGAGTGATCAGACGAGCCCGACAAGCTTGCACAGCAGCCGTCGATGGCGAGCTTCATCGATCCTAGCTACACACCCGAATAGCACAGTCTGATGACTAACTGATCCGAAACCGCTCCCGATACTCGCTGGGCGTGGTGTTTAAAGTCCGCCGAAAAGCACGGTTCAGCGTCGAGACAGTGCCGAATCCGCAATTCCCGGCAATGCGCGACAACGTTTCATCAGTAGTCTCCAACCGATGCCGCGCCGCCTCGACCCGCGCATGCTCGACGTAGGCGGCGGGCGTCATCCCCAGCTCCGCCTTGAACACCCGCGTGATCTGCCGATCCGTCACGTGGGCATGCGCGGCAAGGTCAGCGACCGTCAGCGGATCCGCCAGATGCGCGGCGATATGGTGCCGCAACTCATCCACCCGCCGGGTCGCGGACGCGGGCTCCAGCGACACGCTGAACTGGCTCTGCCCACCCGGCCGCCGCAGGAACATGACGAGCTGACGAGCCACCCGCGAGGCCAGCTCCAGACCGTAATCATCGGCCACCAGCGCCAACGCGAGGTCAAGACAGGCACTCAGCCCAGCCCCGGTCCACACCGAACCGTCGCGGATGAAAATCGGATCCGCATCGACCGTCACTCCCGGATGCTCCGCCGCCAGCTGCCGAGCGGTCGACCAATGCGTAGTGGCGCGTTTTCCCTCGAGCAGCCCCGCCGCGGCAAGAATGTGCGCCCCAACGCACACTGACGCCACCCGGCGCGTATGCCCAGCCAGCCGGCGAACTTCGTCGACCACCTCGGGGTCACACCAAGCGACAATCTCCCCATCCGCAGCGGTCTTGACCGCACCCGGCACGACGAGGGTGTCGATCGCCCTCCCCGCCAACTCCGCGAAGGTCACGTCCGGCAGCACCCGCACCCCCGCCGACGTGGTCACCGGGTCCAGCGTCTCCGCCGCGAGCACCACCTCATAGCCCGTCGGCCGGTCCATTTCCCGCTGCAGCAAGGAAAACACCTCGGCCGGCCCGGTCACGTCAAGCAGATCGATCCGGTCGAACAGGACGACGACCATCAGCCGCTTCATCGCACTCCCCATGTCGGTTTCTGCGCTTTGCATGTCATTGCCGACATCCACCGCCGAGCCTAGCGTCGATCGTGCGGACCGGACGAGAGGAAATCCGAACATGACGAGGACGACGCTGCGGGAACTGAACGGTCTCGACCAGACCCCGGCAACACTGGCCGACTCGACGCTGATCTTGGTCGACTACCAGAACACCTACACCCGCGGCGTGATGGAGCTGGAGGGCTGGCAGCCAGCCCTGACCGCCGCGAAAGACCTGCTCGCCAAGGCCCGCGCCGCCGGGGCGAAGGTGATCCACGTCATCCACGACAGCGGCGAGGGCACGCCGTACGACATCCGCGCCGAGATCGGCAGCATCCACCCGGACGTCACGCCGATCGAGGGTGAGCCGGTCGTGGTCAAGGGCGCTCCGAATTCCTTTGTGGACACCGATCTCGGCGCGCAGGTGGACGCGGCTGGGCACAAGAACGTGGTCATCGCCGGGTTCATGACCAATATGTGCGTCACGTTCACCACCGAAGGCGCGTTCCTGCGCGGTAACCACCCGACCGTGGTCGCCGACGCGTGCGCCACCCGTCCGCTGACGACAGCGGTGGCCGAAGTGAACGCCGAGCAGTTGCACCACAGTGCGCTGGCGACGATCGCTGACCTTTACGGAGTGGTGGTCCCGAGCGTGGCCGACCTGGCGTAGCCGATCAGGCGCGACGCTGCCCGTCGCGATGTCCGTCAGTGCTGGCTGAGCGCTTTCAGCACTTCACCCGAGTGGGTCCACAACAGTGCGCCTCCAGCGCCCGGAACCACTTCGCGCCGGGCACCAGGAATCCGACGGGTGAGCGTCGCGCCATGATCGGGCGAATGACCAAGGTCGTGGGCACCGAAAAGGATCATGACCGGGGTGGGTATTTCCGCAAAACGCAGTTCCCACGGCCGCATCGCGATCAGTGTGTCGCAGACATAACCCGCACCGTCATTCGCGAACCCTTCAGCCAGGGAACGCCGGTAAAGCGGATGGAAGTCCGGAGACGTGTAGAACGCACGATCGGACTCGTGCGCCCCGTTCAGCACCATCGCCTCCATCGACTCCGCGGTGAAGGTCCGCAAGACATCGGCTGCGGCCTGGGGGTCCTCCCGCGCGAGAACAGCCAGTTGCGTCGCTTCCGCGGGCAGCATCGCGGCAATCGCCGAGTATGCGAGTTCGTCCGCCGGAGAGACCAGCACCAGTCGGGATACCCACCCCGCTTGCGCGGCGGCAAGCCCGAACACGCCTCCCTGCGAATTCGCCACCACCGGAATAGCGGACTCTCCGGTGGCACTCTCCGCGAACGTTCGATAGTCGGCCGCGGTCGAAGCGAGAGTCCGCTGTGGGTCCACAGTGGATTTCCCGATTCCGGGCCGATCCATCGTCAAGAGCCGCACGCCGGCCTCGTCCAGCAGATCCTCGGCGAAACGCATGCTGCGACCGGTCGCGGCACCCGCGACGAACAGCACCGGACGCCCGTCCAGCGGCCCGAACGACGCTCCGGCCAGGATTCGCCCGTCCGAGGTTTTCGCTGCGATGTCCATTTCAGCACCTTGCCTGCTCCGGAAAAGTCTCGGCGAACGCCAGCCGGACGCTAGCGACCGACCAGCCGAACCGGCAACTGAAATGGCACCGCCTGGCGAGTCCGAGAGCTGTGGGCGGATCCCCGGGACCAGCCGGGCCCGCAGCCGCCCGGCCGGACTTCTTCACCACGCTCGACTTGAGCTGCATGCGGCCGAACCCGGGCACGGTCGCGTCGATGTCGTGGATACCCCGCACCCCGGTGCCGACCTCAACCACGCCGCCGCCAGCACCCTTGACCTCTGGCCGCGCATCGGGCACACCAGCAGCGCGCCGCTTTCATACGTGTACGGCTCACCACACTCCAGGCACGGCGAAACCGGTCAGACGTTGAAGCGGAACTCCACCACGTCCCCGTCCGCCATCACGTAGTCCTTGCCCTCCATCCGGACCTTGCCCGCCGATCGCGCGGCCGCCATTGAGCCCGCCTCGACGAGGTCCGCGAACGACACGACCTCGGCCTTGATGAAGCCGCGCTCGAAGTCCGTGTGGATGACGCCGGCGGCCTGCGGGGCGGTCGCGCCCTGCAGGATCGTCCAGGCGCGGGATTCCTTCGGGCCCGCCGTGAGGTAGGTCTGCAGGCCGAGCGTGTGGAAACCCGCGCGGGCCAGCGCGTTCAGGCCCGGTTCCAGCTGGCCGACGGACTCCAGGAGTTCGCGCACGGACTCCTCGTCGTCCAGTTCGAGCAGCTCAGCCTCGACCTTCGCGTCGAGGAACACCGCGTCCGCGGGTGCGACGAGCTTCGTCAGCTCCTCGCGGCGCGCTTCGTCGGTGAGCACGGCCTCGTCAGCATTGAAGACGTACAGGAACGGCTTCGTGGTGAGCAGGCTCAGCTCGCGCAGCGCCTCGCCGTCGATGTCCTTCTGCGCCTGGAACAGCGTGCGCCCGGAGTCGAGGATCTCCTTGGCCTTCTGGGCGTTTTCGAGCGCCGGCCGCGCTTCCTTCTTGGTGCGGGCCTCTTTCTCCAGCCGCGGCAGCGCCTTTTCCAGGGTCTGCAGGTCGGCGAGAATCAGCTCGGTGTTGATCGTCTCGATGTCGGACATCGGGTCGATCCGGCCGTCGACGTGCACCACGTCCGGGTCGTCGAACACGCGGATGACCTGGCAGATCGCGTTGGCCTCGCGGATGTTGGCGAGGAACTTGTTGCCGAGCCCCGCGCCCTCGGACGCGCCCTTCACGATGCCCGCGATGTCCACAAAGGACACCACGGCGGGCACGGTCTTCTCCGACGAGAAGACCTCGGCCAGCTGGTCCAGCCGCGGGTCCGGCAGCGGCACGACGCCGACGTTGGGCTCGATCGTGGCGAACGGATAGTTCGCGGCGAGCACGTCGTTGCGGGTCAGCGCGTTGAACAGGGTGGACTTGCCGACGTTGGGCAGGCCGACGATACCGAGGGTCAGGCTCACGGCGGTTGAGTCTACGTGCCGCGCGGACGCCCCCGCCGACCCGGTAACGTCGTGTCGGTTTTCCGCCAGTCGAGGCTCTCACCTGCTGGCATCATCGACGGCATGGCTACCTCGACCATCCCGATCTGGCGCGACACCGAGCGCTGCTACCGCGCGGTGACCGCCCGCGACCAGCGGTTCGATGGCCAATTCATCATGGCGGTGCGCACCACCGGCATCTACTGCCGCCCGTCGTGCCCGGCGCTGACGCCGAAGGCACAAAACGTCCGCTTCTACCCCACTTCAGCTGCCGCGCAGGCCGGCGGCTTCCGTGCGTGCCGCCGCTGCCTGCCGGACGCGGTCCCGGGTTCGCCGGATTGGAACGTGCGCGCTGACCTGGCCGCCCGCGCGATGCGGTTGATCTCGGACGGCCTGGTCGAGCGCGAAGGCGTGCCCGGCCTGGCCCGTCAGCTCGGCTATTCGGAACGCCAGCTCGGCCGCGTGCTGACGGCTGAACTGGGGGCTGGCCCGATCCGCCTCGCCCGAGCCCACCGCGCCCACTCGGCGCGCTTGCTGATCGAGATGTCGCAACTGCCGCTCACCGACGTCGCATTCGCCGCCGGGTTCTCCAGCATCCGGCAGTTCAACGAAACGATCCGCGAAGTGTTCGCGACGACGCCGTCTCAGCTGCGCGCAGCCAGCCTGCGCCGCGGAAAACGCAACGAACCAAGCGGCGCGACACGGCTCAGCCTGCGCCTGCCGTTCCGTGCACCGTTCGACGCGGAAGGCGTGCTGAACTACCACGCCTCGCGCGCACTGCCCGGCATCGAAGCCGTCTCGGAGGACGGCTACGGCCGCACCTTGCGGCTGCCACACGGCCCGGCCTCGGTGTGGGTCAGCCCGCGCACCGGCTACGTGCAGTGCGACCTGGCGCTCTCGGACCTGCGAGACCTGAGCAGCGCAGTCAGCCGAGTACGGAGGCTGCTGGACCTGGACGCCGACCCGGAGGCGGTCTCTCGCGTCCTGTCCGCCGACGAGGCGCTGGCCCCGCTGGTCGCCGCCGTACCGGGCATCCGCGTGCCGGGTGCCGTCGACGGTCCGGAAGTCCTGCTCCGCGCTCTACTGGGCTCGGCCGTAGCCGACGTCGTCCAGCTCGGCGAGCCAGTCCCGCCTGCCGACCCGCCCATGGACGCCCTGACGACCCTCTTCCCCACTCCAGCGGCCATCGCCGAGGCTGACGTGAAACCGCTGGTCAAGAAGGTCGCCGCAGCGATTGTCGCCGGTGAACTGGACCTCCACGTAGGCCGGGACGCCGACGAGTTGCGCGCCGAAATGCTCGCGGCCGGTGTCGATCCGGCTACCGCCGACTACGTCGTGATGCGCCTGCTCGGTGCCCCCGACGTCCTGTTGACCGCCGACCCAGCCGTCCGCCGCAGCGCGGCCGAGCTGGGCATCGACCTGACGACGTCCGCGCGCGGCTGGCAGCCGTGGAGTTCGTACGCCAGCAGGTATCTCAGTTCCCGAACCGCTTGAGGAGACTTTTCCCGTGCACACTGCTTTTTGGTCCACTTTGGACACTAAAATCGGCCCGTTCACCGCAGTGGTGGCAGGCGACGGCGCAGTACTGGCCTCCGGCTGGACAGGCGACGTCGCCGAACTGACGCCGCTCATCTCGCCGTCCCTGGCCCCGACGACCCTGACCGAACGCCGAGACCTGGGCCCCGTGACGGCCGCGATCCGCCGCTACCACGGCGGCGACCTCGACGCCGTTGCCGACATCGAGGTACGGCAGCGGTCAGGCCCGTTCCGCGAGCACGCGTGGGAGATGCTGCGCAAGGTCCCGGCAGGCAGCCCGGTGAGCTACGCGGAGTACGCGACCCTCTCGGGCAACCCCTCCGCAGTCCGCGCGGCCGCGACCGCTTGCGCCCGCAACGCGACGGCGTTGTTCGTGCCTTGCCACCGAGTGGTGCGGACCGGGGGTGCGATCGGCAACTTCCGCTGGGGGACGGACGCTAAGCGGTGGCTCCTGCACCACGAAGAGTCCGCTTGAGGGCTGGGTTGAGTCGGCGGGTTGGCTGGGTCGGCAGAGTGGCTGGGTCGGCGGAGTGGCTGCGCTGGGATGGCCGAGCGCAGCCAGGATCGCCAAGCGCGCAAGGTCAGGTCCGATCAGGCCAAGCCAGGCCAGGCTGAGCCGGGCCAAGTCAGGCTGAGCCGAGCCGGACCGAGCCGGGCCGGACCGAGCCAAGTCGGGCCAGGCCAAGCCAGGCCAGGTCGGGCCAGGCCGAGTCGAGGCAGGCCAAGCCGAGTCGAGCCGGGCCAGGCCGAATGGGGCCGAGTTGGGGCGGGCCGAGTCGGGGCGGGTAGGGCCGAGCCAGCCCAGGCCGAGCCGCGTCAGGCTGAATCGGGTCGAGCCGGGTCGGGTCGGGTCGGGTCGGGCTGAGTCTGGCCGGGCCGAGCCGAACCGGGCCAAGTCGGGCCGGACCGGGCTGAGCCTGGCCGGACTGGGCCGAGCCGAACCGGGCCTGGTCGGTCGGGTCGGGTCGGGTCGGGTCGGGCTGAGCCTGGTCGAGTCGGGCTCAGCCTGGCCGGACTGACTTCGGCCAGGCCTGCAGCCTTCCGCGCCCAGCCAACCGCCACCGCCTCGCTCACGCCGGAGCAAGACGCCCTGCCACCCCACAGCCCTTGGCACACCGGCCCCGGCTGCCACCCGGCTCGGTCCTGGCTCGTGTCTCATCAAGCCATCTGCAGCTCCACTCTCGACCCGGTGCGGGACTTCCGCACCCGCAGCCGCGTGGGGATGCGCTGGCGGAGTTCCTCGACGTGCGACACCAGGCCCACCACGCGGCCGCCGGCGCGGAGTTCGTCGAGGATGTTCATCACCACGTCCAGCGTTTCAGCGTCCAAGGTGCCGAAACCCTCGTCCACGAACAGGGTGTCGAGCAACGCACCGCCGGTTTCGCCTGCCACCACGTCGGCGAGACCCAGCGCCAGTGACAGCGACGCGAGGAACGACTCGCCGCCCGACAGCGTCTTCGCCGGACGCACTGTGCCGGAGTAATCGTCCAGCACGTCGAGGCCCAAGCCGCCCCTCGTGCCACGTGCACCCGCCGCATCCGAGTGCACGAAGGAGTAACGGCCCTGGCTCATGGTCCGCAAGCGCGCGGTCGCCGCGAGCGCGACCTCTTCCAAACGAGCGGCCAAGACGTACGAGCGCAACGACATCTTCCGCGCGTTCTGCCCTCGCCCGTTGACCACGTCGGACAGCGCCCGGAGTTCAGCCTGCTCCTCCTCCAACGGCTGCAGCTCCGAGAGCGCCGTGCTCAGCCGTCCAGCCAGCTTCACCAGTTCGCGGTGTTGTGCGGAAACCGCTTGCTGCGCAGCAAAAGCGGTGTCCGTCCGAGCACGTGTCTCCTTCGCGCGCTCGGCTAGCGGCGCGACCTCCACCGTGTCGTCCGGCGCGATCCCAAACAGCTCTGGTTGCGCGAGCATCTCCCGCGCACCGGCGGTCATCGCTTCGGCCTCGGCAAGACCCTGTTCGAGCTTCGTGACCTGCTCGTCGCTGCGAACGGCCGCACGCATTTCTTCGAGGGTCGCGAAACCCTTGGCGTGCAACGAGATCTCGACCAGATCCCGTTGCTCCGCGAGCCGCTTCTCCGCGCCGGACACCGCGGTGTGCGCCTCGGCGGCCAAGTCGAGCGCGCCAGCGAAGGTGAGCAGGTGCTGTCGCCGGGACGGCACGTCCGGGAATTCTCCCCGGCCCGCGATTAGCCGCTGTTCGCGTTCGGCCATCCGCTCGTCCAGCGCCCGTACTTCACCGGTCGCCTCGGTGACCGTCTGCTCGGCGAGACGACGCTGTTCGGCCAACTGCTCGGCACCGCGCTCCAGCTCGGCGACCTTTCCGTGCAGCTGGTCTTTGCGCTGTGCCTGTCGGGAGAGTTCCGCGACGACCGTCCGCGCCTCGGTCAGCGCAGTCGCGATCTCCTCCGCAGTGCGCCCATCCAACCGTTCGCGGAGCGAGACGACTCGGGCCTTCGCCTCCTCCAACGCGGACACCACTCGCTGACGCAGCGCCGACGCCTTCTGTTCGGCTTCCTCGGCTGCGCGTTCTTCGGCGGCGTCGACCAGCGGCGCGTCATGGTTCGCCGGTGCCGGATGCTCGGCTGACCCGCACACCGGACACGCCGCGCGATCCGCCAGACCAACGGCCAGTTCGGCTGCCATCCCGTCGAGTCGCCGTTCGCGGAGGTCGAGCCGACGCTGTCGAGCCGCCTGGTGCTCGTCGACCACTTCGCGCAGTTTCGCTTCGCCACGCGCGACCCGGGCTTCGGCTGGTGGCAATTCCTCGGCCGCGCGAGTGAGCGCCGTCAGCTCTTCGACACGAGATTTGGCCCCGTCCAGCTTCGCGGCCGCTTCTCCCGCCACCGTCGCTTCGGTACGCGCGGCAGCGATCAGACCGGGCAACTCGGCCAACCGCTCCGCGAGGCCGGCCACCTGCTTGGTGGCCTTCTCCGCGACTTTCTGCCGCTCCGCACGGCGTTGCTCGTCGCTCTTCTGCTGAGTGGCTTCCGCAGCCAACTCAGCTAGAGCGCCCGCTTCCTCGCGAACGGAACCCGCCCGTTCACGAAGGTCGGTGACGGCGAGCCCGACCGCGTCGAAACCGAGGTCGGCGAGATCTCGGATCCGGTCCGCCACCAGCACCTGCGCATCGCCAAGCTCGGCCGTGCGCCGGTCCATCAGCTCAGCTTCGGGAACCACCGCGCCGGCGCGCCGGGCCGCCGCGATTTCCTCCGTCCACTCAGCACGTTCGGCCGCCTGCTCGGCAACCTGCGTGAGCCGGGTGTGCGCGGTGCGGACCCGGCGGATCTTCTCCGCGTCCTCTTCCGCCTCACGCAGCGCGACCTCCGCGGACTTCGCCGCCGAACGTGCTTGCGCTGCCTCAGTTTCCGCAGCCTCGGCCGCAGCGGCGACCTTGGTCAACACAGCGTCGACCCACTCCGGCTGACCGTCCTCCGGAGGTTCCTCCTGTGCTTCCTGCGCGTAGCGGGCGAGCAGTTCGCGGACCTCCTGCTGCCGCTTTTCCAGCGCGCGGCCGCGTTCCGCGCGAAGGTCGGCGAACCAGCGTTCGACGTCGGAGAACCGCTCGGTGCCGAACAGCCGTTCCAGCAGCTTCTCGCGTTCCGTGGTGTCACTGCGAAGGAACTTCGCGAATTCTCCTTGCGGCAGCAACACAACCTGGAAGAACTGCTCATTCGTCATGCCCAGCAGCCGCTCGACGGTGCGGGCCACCTCGTCGATGCGGATGCTCCCGTCCGGCGGCAGCCCGGCGGGCGGTTCGCCGACCCAGGTCAGCGAAACCCGAGCCTGCTGGGTGGTGAACCCGTCACCGCGCTTCTTCGGCCGCTGGTACTCCGGGCTGCGCACAATCCGCAGCCGCTGACCCTGCACGGTCAGCTCCAGCACGACCTCGGTCTGCCGATCGGGTTCGGCGAGATCGCACCGCAACCGCTTGACGTCGCCGCGCGCGCCCGGCACCACGCCGAACAACGCGAACGCGATCGCGTCGAGCAGCGTGGTCTTGCCCGCGCCGGTGTCGCCGTGGAGAAGGAACAGACCGTCGGCACCGAGGGCGTCGAAGTCCACCACCTCCCGGCCCGCGTACGGGCCGAAGGCTTCCACCTCCAGCAGATGCAGTCTCACAGCTTCTCCACCGCCGCCCGGTTCGCTGCTTCAAGCGCCAGGTGCACAAGCCGCTCCTCGCGCTCGGTCGGCGGAGCACCGCGGCAGTCGTCGAGGAAACTGCGCGCGATCTCGATGTCACTGCGTCCGCGCACTGCCTCCGCGTACTTCAGTTCGGTGCCCGCGACCCCGCCGTCGGGCCGCCAATCCATGTGCACCGCATAGGGAAAACGCTCCTGCAGCGACCGCATCGCGTCGATCGGACGGACTCGATCCGTGACGGTGACAGACAGGAAATGCTCGCGCCACTGCTCATGATCCGGGTCCGAGAGCAACGTGGCGAGTTCCCCGGAGAGGGTCGCGAGCGGACGCGGCACCGGCAGTTCGTGCCGCCGGACCTCGGCCAGACCGGTGGCGTCGAGGTCCACGAACCACACCGATTTCCGTTGCCGCGCTTCGGAAAACGAGTACGCCAGCGGGCTTCCGGAATACCGGAGGTGCTCCGCGAGCGTCTGCGGGCCGTGCAAATGTCCGAGCGCGACGTAGTCCGCCCCGTCGAACACCGAGCCGGGGACCTGCTCCACTCCGCCGACCGCGATGGTGCGTTCCGATTCGCTGGCTTCGCCACCGGTGACGAAAGCGTGTGCCAGCACTACCGAACGCGTGCCTGGACGACCGGCCAGATCGTCGCGCACCCGTCGCATCGCCTCGCCGAGCACGCCGGTGTGGCCGCGCGCCTCCGGCACGCCCAGCGCGTGCCGCGACGGCTCGGGTTCGAGATACGGGATGCCGTAGAACGCGACCGCGCCGTGTTCGTCTTTCAGCACAACGGGTTCCGCGATGCCCTCGACGGTCGCGCGGACGTGCAGCCCGCCCGCCGCCGCAAATTCGGCGAACGCGCCGAGGCGCGCGGCCGAATCGTGGTTGCCCGGCGTGATCACGAGTTCCGCGCCGGCCCGGCGGATGCGGGTCATCGCGGCCGTAGCCACGCGAACGGCCTCGGCAGAGGGCACCGCTCGGTCGTAGATGTCACCGGCCACCACCACGACGTCGACCGACTCGCGGTCGACGAGTTCGGCGATGTGCGTGAGGACGGCCTCCTGTTCGGTAAGCAGATCGGCGCCGTGGAACGTGCGGCCGATGTGCCAATCAGACGTATGGAGGATTCTCACGGCGACCACGTTAGGAGCAGACACCGACGAAATCCCGGAGGCACGCCGTTGCCCCACTCGAACGTGTGTACGAAGCCGATCAGGGCCACTTCGGACACGCCCAGCCTCGAATCTGCAAAGTCGCAGGTCAGCTACGCAGCGCGACCACGGGTGCCGGTTTTTGTCGGTGCCGTCCGCCATGATGTCTCGCGTCCGGACACCCGACGGACCCGACCGAGAGGAGGACCGGGTGGAGACGGTGATCACCACCGCGGCCGTCGTGCTCGCGCTGCTCCTGTGCGTCGCGGTCGTCGTGCTGTGGCGGCTGTACAACGACGGAATGCGCCGAGCCGACGCGGCCGCGCGGCTCGTGGCGGCGGAGCGCGCGAAGGGCGACCAGCAGCAGCTCGCGTTGCGCCGGTACGAGGTGGCATTCGCGTCGATCCACGGCCGCGGCGAACTCGGCGAACAGGTGCTCGTGGAGACCGCGCGCGCACTCGGACTGCGGGAGGGACTGCACTTCACCCTGCAGACCGATTTGGGCGGCGGCGGAAGCGCGAAACCCGACCTGGTGCTGAATGTCGGCGGCGGCCGGGCGGTTCCGGTCGACGCGAAGGCGAGCATGGCCATCTGGGCGGAGGCGGTCGAGACCGACGACCCGGAAGAACGGCTCGACGCGCTGCGCGTCCACGTCCGGCAGTTGCGCTCCCGCGCGGCGGAGCTGGCGGGCAAGGGCTATCAGCGCTGGGCGGACGCGATCTACGGCACCGTCATGTTCGTCCCGTCCGACGCGGCCGTCGTCGCCGCCCTCGACACCGATCCCGAACTGCTGCGCTGGCTCATCGACCGCCGCGTATTCCTGTGCGGCCCCACGGGATTCGGGGTGCTCGCGTCGGCGGCGCTGTTCGCCGCCAGCGACCGGGCGCTCGTCGAGGACGTCGAGCAAGTGCGCGCGGGCGCCGCCGCCGCACATCGGGCCGCGGGCAATGCGGTCGAAGCGCTGAATCTGTCCAGCACGCACCTTCAGCGCTTCGTCTCGGCCCGCCGGCGCGAACTCGAGGCGCTGGAGTCGTTCCGTGCGACGGTCGCGCCGCTCACCGACGCGTCCGGCAGTCCGGCACCGGTGCCACAACTGCGGAAGGGAGACGAGGTGGCAGCTGGTTGAGGTTGCGGCGCGATGGCCGCGGGCTCGACAAGTCGCGATCGGACGGTCGATGGCACGCACTCGCGGGCAGGTCCGGTGGGATCGCTCGATGTCGGGAGGTTCGGCGTCGGGATGACCGCCTGGAGTCGACGGGAGGCGGGACGCTTTAGCCCGGCAGTTCCTTCGGGTGGAGCGCGGTCCCTGCGGAACGGTGGCTGTGCAGCTTGGCGAGTGTGGGTTCGGCGGCGGCGTTCGAACGGCCCTTCAGCGGGGCGGCTCTCTAACGGGAGCGGCAGCTCGCTCACCGGAGCGGCTGCGTTCGCGCGGATCCTTAGGCGGAGCGGCCGCGTTCGAACGGCGCTTTAGCCGAAGCGGCGGCGTTCGGGCGAGACCGTGGCGGAACGGTGGCGTTCGGGCGCGCCCATAGCGGAGCGGCAGCGTTCGAGCGGCCCCGCAGTGGAGCAGCAGCGTGCGCGAACCGACCCTTAGCGGGAGCGGCGGCGTTCGGCCGAGCCCGCAGCGGAGTGGCCGCGCGGTTCGGGGCGTCGTTGTGCACGGCGGCGGGCGTCCGCAGGCGGTCGGGAGCGACCCCGCTGAGCGCCGGCCATCCAGCGAGCACGGACGAGCCTGACCGCGTAGTCCGGACTGACAGGCCAGATAGCCAGTCCGGATTGCCCGGAACGAACGGCGACGTCCAGCTTGGACACCGCTGCCGAGGCGAGTGAAAGGGCAGGGTTCCGACGTCGCGCGGGCAGGATCGGGGCGCTCAGGCGATTCGCGGGGACGTCAATTCCCGGTCAAGTTCCAGGACGGCGAATGTTCCGGAACAGGACCGGTGACGCCGCCGTCGCCGGGGTCGGCTGGTGGCATAGCCTGGGGTCGGCGCGGGGCCGGGAATCGGGCGGCTGGACCATACCGTCGGTATCACCGCTGGTCAGAGGTCTGGTCCACTGATTCCCCGTCCGGCGCAGCGGGCTTGGCAGGCCGCACCGCGAGTACCGCTCGGCCGAGCGAAAGATCATGCGGTCGAGTGGCTGCTTCGTGCTGTCCTCGGCAGTGCCAACAAGATCGTGACAAGTACGGGCTACGGTGTGCCTCGTGACCGCGATACGCGATCGCCAGAGCGATCCTGATGCCGATGACGCCCCCGTGCCGTGGGACGAGCGTCTCGTCGTCGGCACGAGGCGTGGCCTGCCCTGGTGGGCGGCTGTCCTCGTGGGCTTCGGCTTGGCAGTGCTCGGCGCCATCATCGACGAGAAGTCCACCGGCAGCCTCGGTTTTGTTTTCAAGGCGGGCTACTTCCTCGGGGCCGTGATCGCGGTCGGCGCCGTGCAAAGACGCGGGCTGTTCGGTCCGATGGTGCAGCCGCCGCTGGTGCTCGCCGTCACCGTGCCGGGCGTCGTGCTGCTGACCGGCGGGGGTCCCGAGGCCAACGACACCCTGTCGAAGCTGCTCAACATCGGAACGCCGCTGATCAAGGGCTTCCCGACGATGGCGGTCACCACCGGCGTCACGCTGCTGTTCGGCTTCTTCCGGATCTACCGCGAACGCGACCCGGACGCGCCGGTCAAGATCAAGGACGGCAAGCTGCCGCGCGATCGGGACGGGGACGACGAGAAGGCCCCGAACCGTCCGCGCTCGCGGCCGACGGCTGGCCGTACCGGGCAGACGCCGCCTCCGGGCAACCGTCGCCGCCCGCCGCGTGATCGGGACCTTGACGCGCCACCGCCCCCGGCGCGACGTCCGCGTCCGCCGGCTGACCCGGGTGCGCGTCCCCGGCGGGAGCCGATGGACCCGAACGCGCCGCGCGGTGGCCGGAAGCCGCCGCCGGAGGGGCGTCGTCCCCGGCCGCCGGAGGGCGATCCGCGTCGTCGCGATCCGCGAGGGGACGCGCCGCCGCCGCGTCGTCGGCCGCGTGGGGACGAGCCGCCGCCCGGGCGTCCGCGGCCGCCTCGCCGGGAACCGCCGCGCCGTCAGCGTCCTTGGGACGACGAAGGCTGAGCGGGCACATAGGACACAACGAAAAGGCCGCCGATCCCAGCACCGGGATCGGCGGCCTTTTCGTTGTGCCAGAAGGAATCCGCGGAGGCTCAGGACTCCGGCTTAACAGCCTTCCGCAATTCCTTCGGCAGCGCGAACGCGATCTTCTCGTTCGCCGTAGTCACCTCGTCGACCTGCCCGTAGCCGCGCTCGGCCAGCCACTTCAGCAGGTCCATCACCAGCACGTCCGGCACCGAGGCTCCCGACGTGACCCCGACCGTCGACACGCCTTCCAGCCACGACTCGTCGACCTCCGACGCGAAGTCGATCAGGTGCGAAGCCGACGCACCGGCCTTCAGCGCCACCTCGACCAGCCGCTTCGAGTTCGACGAGTTCTTCGAGCCGACGACCAGCACCAGGTCGCACTCCGGGGCCATCGCCTTGACCGCGACCTGCCGGTTGGTGGTGGCGTAACAGATGTCGTCACTGGGCGGGTCGGCGAGAGTCGGGAAGCGGTCGCGCAACTGGTCGACGCGTTCCATCGTCTCGTCCACTGACAGGGTGGTCTGCGACAGCCAGATCACCTTCGACGGATCGCGCACGTCCACCTTGTCGACGTCCTCGGGCTTGTCGACCAGCTGCACCTTGTCCGGTGCCTCGCCAGCCGTGCCCTCGACCTCCTCGTGGCCCTCGTGCCCGATCAGGAGGATGTCGTAGTCGTCCTTGGCGAACCGGTTGACCTCTTTGTGCACCTTGGTGACCAGCGGGCAGGTCGCGTCGATGGTGCGCAGGTTCCGGTCCGCGGCCTCGGCGTGCACCGCGGGCGAGACGCCGTGCGCGGAGAACACGACGAGCGCGCCCTCCGGCACCTCGGACGTCTCGTCGACGAAAATCACGCCGCGATCGCGCAGGGTCTCGACGACGTGCCGGTTGTGCACGATTTCCTTGCGCACGTACACCGGCGGCCCGTACAGCTCGAGCGCCTTCTCGACGGCGACGACCGCGCGGTCAACGCCGGCACAGTAACCGCGCGGCTTCGCGAGCAGCACGCGTTTGGCGGTGCCGGACCGGGTGATCGTCGGGGTACCGGCGGGTTCGGTTCCGGGACTCGCTGAAGTCATGCCTCCAGGGTACGGGCAGTGCCGATCCGGGGTTGAAGTCCTCGTTCGGATGATGGCGGCGGCCATTCAGGCTGTGCCGGGCGTCACGTCCGGCGCCCCTGGCCACCCGTTCGGTTGGGCAGGACGGCCCTGATGCGGCACGCTGGACCCATGAAGCCACTCCCGCTCCCCCTCCGGGTCGCCGCGGGCCTCGCCGTCACCACCGCCGAGCGGGTTCGTGAGCTCCCGAAGCAGCTCACCGGCCTGCCGGTCACCGTCGTGAGCCAGGTGCTGCAGCTGTCCATGCGCGTCCAGCAGCAGGTCACCGAGCTGGCCATCAAGGGCGACGACGCGCTGTCGATGCTGCGCCCGGTCGAGGACACGCCCAGCTGGGCCACCTTCGACGAGGACGCCGAACCCGAGTTCGCCCCGTCCCGGCCCACGCTCGTGCCGGTCGGCGACCTGCCCGAGCCGCGCACCAACGGCCACCGCACGCAGCCGCCGGACCTTTCCGAGGAAACCCTCGACGACCCGTGGGTCGAAGAGACCCGCGCGCTCGCCGAGGAGCACCCCGAGGGCGAGAACGACAGCTCCGGCCCGGCCGGCCTTGGCAATTACGACGAGCTGACCCTGCCGCAGCTGCGCGCCCGGCTGCGCCGGTTGACCGTGCCGCAGCTGGAAGAACTGCTGGAGTACGAGAAGGCCAACGCCGGCCGCGCGTCGTTCGTCGGCATGCTCGCCCGGCGGATCGGCAACGCGCGCAAGGCCGAGGAACAGCCGGGCGACCCCGCGGAAGGCCAGTGAGCAACGATCCCGCCACCAGCGCGGAGAACCCCTGGCCGGTCCGCACCGTCGCGCGCAAGATCGGCGACTGGGTCCACCGGCTCGGCGACGTCTGGGTCGAGGGCCAGGTCACGCAGATGAACGCGCGGCCCGGCACGCAGACCGCGTTCCTGACCCTGCGCGACCCGTCCGCGGACGTCTCGATGTCCGTCACCTGTCCGATGTGGCTGGTGCGCGAACTCCCGACCCCGCTGCGCGAAGGCGACCGTGTGGTCATCCACGCCAAGCCGTCGTTCTTTTTCGGCCGCGGCACGTTGAGCCTGCGCGCGGACCAGATCCGCGCGGTCGGCATCGGCGAACTCCTCGCGCGGATCGAACGGCTGCGCAAGCTGCTGGCCGCCGAAGGCCTGTTCGCACGCGAACGGAAACGGCCGATTCCCTTTCTGCCCAAGGGGATCGGGCTGATCACCGGACGCGCGTCGGCCGCCGAACGGGACGTGCTGGCGAACGCGCAGGCACGCTGGCCGCACGTGTTGTTCAAGGTGCTGAACACCGCCGTGCAGGGTTCGCAGGCGGTGCCGCAGATCCTCCGCGCACTGTCCATCTTGGACAAAGACCCGGACGTCGACGTGATCGTCATCGCCCGGGGCGGTGGCAGCGTCGAGGATCTGCTGCCGTTCTCCGACGAAGCGCTGTGCCGGGCGGTCGCGGCCGCGGGCACGCCGATCGTCAGCGCCATCGGGCACGAGCCGGACACCCCGCTGCTCGATCACGTCGCCGACCTGCGCTGCTCCACCCCGACCGACGCGAGCAAGCGCATCGTGCCGGACGTCCGCGAGGAAACCGCGCGGGTGCGGCAGATGCGCGACCGCGGCCGTCGCGCGCTGCACGGCTGGGTCGACCGGGAGACGCGGCTGCTGACCCAGTTGCGCAGCCGTCCGTCACTGGCCGATCCGCTGGGCCCGATCGAACGCCGCCTCAGCGACGTCGAGATGCATCGCGAACGCGGCCGTCGCGCGATGCTCGGTCTGCTCGCCAAGGACCAGGCCGAGGTCGCGAACGCGCGGGGCAAGCTGGCCGCGCTCGGCCCGGCGGCCACGATGGCGCGCGGCTACGCCGTCGTGCAGTTCACTGATTCCGCGGGCAACCTCCACGTGCTCCGCTCCGTCTCCCAGATCGAGGACGGAGCGCAGCTGCGCGTGCGGGTCGCCGACGGGGCGGTCCACACGGTGGCCGAATCCGTCGAGCCGACGACCCCCGCACCCGAAGGAGACCGGCCGTGACACACCGGGCCCCGGCGTTCCTCCCGCTCACGGTGGACGCCGCCGCCCGGCTCAACGCCGTCCCGCTGCTGCGGCAGGCCCTGGTCACCGACCATGCGGCGGGCGAATGCTGGACCGCGCTGCTCGCCGGCTGCGGCACCGCGGCCCGGCGCGGGCTGGCCCCGCAGCTCAGGCGGCTGTCCGAAGCGACGTCCGAGCACGTCGGCGTCCGGTGGTGGTTCGCCGAGGGAACCGGGCACCGGCGGCGGGTGGCCAGTGCGCAGGAGAACCTCGAGGACGCCATCGCGGACGGTGACGGGCAGGAGTTCGCGCTGGCGTTCGTCGGGTACGACCACGCGATGGCCAGCGCGGTGGTCGCCTGCCCGCAACGGGCCCGATCGAGCGTCCCCGGAAGCCCCGCCGGACGCGGTAGTCTGCGCCAACAGCCCCGTGCACCACAAGGTCGGAGAACGTGAGCGAAGCAGATACCGTCGGACTCGGTTACGAACAGGCCCGCGATCAGCTCGTCGAGGTCGTGAAGGAACTGGAAGCCGGCGGGCTTTCCCTGGAGCAGTCGCTCGAACTCTGGGAAAAGGGCGAGCGGCTCGCCAAGGTGTGCGAGCGGCATCTGGAAGGCGCGCGCGAGCGGATCGAGGCCGCGCTGGCCTCGGTGGAGACCGACGACGACACAGAGTGACGTGCACCATGCGTGGCTGAATCGGTTATGTGCCCCGGTAATCTGACAGACTAGGCACCCGCTGACGAACCGTGTTCCGGGAGGCCACCATGACCACCGCCAGTGACCGCAGCCGACGCGAAGCGCCTGATCGCAACCTCGCCATGGAACTGGTGCGGGTGACCGAGGCAGCCGCGATGGCGGCCGGCCGCTGGGTCGGCCGAGGCGACAAGATCGGCGGCGACGGGGCAGCTGTCGACGCGATGCGCCAGCTCGTCTCCACCGTCTCGATGCGCGGCGTCGTCGTCATCGGCGAGGGCGAGAAGGACGAAGCGCCGATGCTGTTCAACGGCGAAGAGGTCGGCAACGGCGACGGCCCGGACTGCGACGTCGCGGTCGACCCGGTCGACGGCACCACGCTGATGGCGAAGGGCATGCCGAACGCGCTGGCCGTGCTCGCCGTCGCCGAGCGGGGCGCGATGTTCGACCCGTCCGCGGTGTTCTACATGGAGAAGCTGGCCGTCGGCCCGGACGCGGCGGGCAAGGTGGACATCTCCGCCCCGGTCGCGGAGAACATCCGGCGGGTGGCGAAGGCGAAGAACTCCAGCGTCAGCGACGTGACAGTCTGCATCCTCGACCGGCCGCGGCACGACCAGCTGATCAAGGAGGTCCGCGAGGCGGGAGCCCGGATCCGGTTCATCTCCGACGGCGACGTCGCGGGCGCGATCGCCGCGGCCCGGCCGACCACCGGCGTCGACATGCTGCTCGGCATCGGCGGCACGCCCGAGGGCATCATCGCCGCGTGCGCGATGAAGTGCCTCGGCGGCGAACTGCAGGGCAGGCTGTGGCCGAAGGACGACGCGGAGCGCGAGAAGGCGCTCGCCGCAGGCCACGACCTTGACCGGATCCTGCTCAACGACGACCTGGTCACCGGCGACAATGTGTTCTTCTGCGCGACCGGCGTGACCGACGGCGACCTGCTGCGCGGCGTCCACTATCGGGCGGGCGGCGCGACGACGCAGTCGATCGTCATGCGGTCCAAGTCCGGGACGGTCAGAATGATCGACGGCTACCACCGGCTCGAGAAGCTGCGGGCGTACTCGTCCGTCAACTTCGACGGCAATCTCGACCTCGACGAGGACGAGCGCGCGGTGCCTCCGCTTCCCTGATCTGCCAAGGAGTTTCCCGGTGTCGAAACGGCTGTTCGCGCTGGTGCTGACTGTCCTCACCGGACTCGTGCTCAGCGCGGGCAGCGCCTCGGCGGAGCCATCTGTGCCGTCGATCGTTGGCGGGACTGACGCGGACCAGCCGTACCCGTTCGCGGTGTCCCTGCACACCTCGGGCGGCGCGCTGTTCTGCGGCGGTTCGCTGATCACGCCGACCTGGGTGGTCACCGCGGCGCATTGCCTGTCCGCGAAGGACCCGGCGACGATGGGCTTGCGCGTCGGCAGCAACGACGCGGATCAGGGCGGGGAAACGCCGAAGGCCGCGGAATTCGTGCTGCATCCGCATTTCAACGCCGAAACACAGACCGGCGACATCGGCCTGATCCGGCTGACCGCACCGGTGAAGACCGCGCCGATCGCGATCGGCGGTTCGGCCGCGCCGGGCACCGCGGTCCGGGTGATCGGCTGGGGCCAGACGTGCGCGACACCGAACTGCGGCCCGGTCGCGAAGTCGTTGCGCCAGCTCGACACCAAGCTGGTGCCGGGCGCGAAATGCACGGCGGCGTTCGACGGAACGTCCGAGCTGTGCACGGACAGCCCCGGCGGATCCGGTTCGTGCTACGGCGATTCCGGCGGCCCGGAACTCCTCCGCGACGGCGACCGGTGGACGCTGGCCGGGATGGTCAGCCGCCCGGGGAACCGGTCGTCGACGTGCGGGTCGGCTCCTTCGATCGCGACGTCCGCGGTGGCGTATCAGCCGTGGATCGCGGAGAAGACCGGCTGATTCACTCGACGTTGCTCGAATGCCCCGGGAACAAGTGCGCCTCCGGATTCAACGCCACCGCGATGTTGTTCACCGCCGTCGCCGCCTCCCCGAAACCGGTCGCGATCAGCTTCACCTTCCCCGGATACGCCGCCACATCCCCCGCCGCGTAAACGCGCGGCCTCGGCGTCGCCATCGTCGAGTCCACCGCGATCGCCCGGTGATCGATTTCCAGCCCCCAGCTTTCGATCGGCCCCAGATCCGCGGTAAATCCCAAAGCCGCGACCACCGCGTCCGCACGCAGTTGCTCGTCCGCGCCGCCCTTCACCGTCACATCGACCGCCGTCAGCGAACCGTCCGGAGCTTCGACGAACCGGGCTACCTCAGCGTCCGTGACCAGCCGCACGCCCAGCTCCCGCACCTGCCGCACGATCGATTCGGCGGCCCGGAACTTCGCACGGCGGTGCACCAGCGTCACGCTCTCCGCGACCGGATGCAGCGCCAGGCACCAGTCGAACGCCGAATCCCCGCCGCCGACCACGACGACGTGCTGTCCCGCGTGAGCCGCGAGCGACGGCACGAAGTGGACCATCCCCCGGCCTAGCCAGCCGTCGCCGGCGGGCAGCGGGCGGGGCGTGAACTCGCCGATGCCCGCGGTGATCAGGACCGCGCCCGCGCGCAGCACGTCGCCGCCGTCGAGAGTCAGCTCCAGGCCTCCGTCGACGCTCTCCAGCTTTTCCGCCTTGCGGCCGAGCAGGTAGTCCGGCTTCCACGGCGCGGCCTGGTCCACCAGGCCCTGCACGAGATCCCGCCCGCGGACCGCGGCGAACCCGCCGACGTCGTAGATCATTTTCTCCGGATACATCGCGGTGACCTGGCCGCCCGGTTCGGGCAGCGAATCGACGACGGCCATCGACAGGCCGCGGAATCCCGCGTAGTAGGCGGCGAAGAGGCCGGTGGGACCGGCTCCGATGACGACGAGGTCGTAATCCATGAGGCTCGCTCCATGCCAGTGGTGGGTGGCGGTGATCGAGAACACAACCGAGCCTACCGGGGTGGGCGACAACACCCGGCCGGAAACCTGAATCGGGGCCAGAATCGGGGGTATGGCTGAACAGGAATACCGGATCGAACACGACACGATGGGTGAGGTCCGCGTCCCGGTCGACGCGCTTTACCGCGCGCAGACGCAGCGTGCCGTCGAGAACTTCCCCATCTCCGGCCGCGGTCTCGAGCGCGCCCAGATCCGCGCGCTGGGCCTGTTGAAGGCCGCCGCCGCCCGCGTGAACGCGCGTCTCGGCGTCCTGGACGCCGACGTCGCCGACGCGATCGCGAAGGCCGCCGACGAGGTCGCCGAGGGACGCCACGACGAGCACTTCCCGATCGACGTCTTCCAGACCGGCTCGGGCACGTCGTCCAACATGAACGCGAACGAGGTCATCGCGACGCTGGCCACCCGCGCGCTCGGCCGCGACGTGCACCCGAACGACCACGTCAACGCGTCGCAGTCGTCGAACGACACCTTCCCGACCACGATCCACGTCGCCGCCACGGAGGCCGTCCTCACCGACGTCGTCCCGGCGCTGGAGCACCTCGCCGGCGCGATCGAGGCGCGCGCCGAAGAGTGGCAGGACGTCGTCAAATCCGGCCGCACGCACCTGATGGACGCCGTGCCGATCACGCTCGGCCAGGAGGCCGGAGCGTGGGCGGCGCAGATCCGGTTCGGCATCGAGCGGCTGCAGTCCGGCCTGCCGAGGCTGGGCGAGCTGCCGATCGGCGGCACCGCGGTCGGCTCCGGCCTCAACGCGCCCGACGGCTTCGGCGCGGCGGTCTCGGCCGAACTGGCGCAGATCACCGGGTTGCCGCTCACCGAGGCACG
Source organism: Amycolatopsis silviterrae (assembly GCF_042684085.1). Classification (NCBI taxonomy): domain Bacteria; kingdom Bacillati; phylum Actinomycetota; class Actinomycetes; order Pseudonocardiales; family Pseudonocardiaceae; genus Amycolatopsis; species Amycolatopsis silviterrae. The sequence continues at coordinate 132,609 of NZ_JBHUKS010000002.1, read as the reverse complement.
CAACCACTTCGAGGCGCAGGCGACACAGGACAGCGTGGTCGAGACCTCCGGCCACCTGCGCACGGTCGCGGTGTCGCTGAACAAGATCGCGAACGACCTGCGCTGGCTGGGTTCCGGGCCGCGCACCGGGCTGGCCGAGCTCGCACTGCCGGACCTGCAGCCGGGTTCGTCGATCATGCCGGGCAAGGTCAATCCGGTCATCCCGGAGGCGACGCTGCAGGTTGTGGCGCAGGTCGTCGGCAACGACGCGGCGGTCGCGTTCGCCGGTGCGGCGGGCAACTTCCAGCTCAACGTGAACCTGCCGGTCATCGCCCGCAACGTGCTCGAATCGGCGCGGCTGCTCGCGGCGGTCTCGCGGCTGTTGGCGGACAAGGTGTTCGCCGGGGTCACCGCGAACGTCGAGCGCGCCCGGCAGTACGCCGAGGGGTCGCCGTCGATCGTCACGCCGCTCAACAAGTACATCGGCTACGAGGAAGCGGCCGCGGTGGCGAAGCAGGCGCTCAAGGAGCTCAAGACGATCCGCGAGGTCGTGCTGGAGCGCGGGCACGTCCGCGACGGCAAGCTCACCGAAGCGCAGCTGGACGAGGCGCTCGACGTGCTGCGGATGGCGCGCGGCGGCAAGTAACGCTCAGCAGGTCGTGGCGGCTCGTTCGGGCAATTCCGGGCGAGCCGCTTCGCGTTTCCACAGTCCACATGCGACTCCAGCGGCGACGAGCGCGACGCCAGCCAGGTCCGTCAGCTCGAACTGTTGCGCGCCGAGCAACACCGCCACGACCAGCCCGGACACCGGCATCAGCCCGATCAACACGCCTGCCCGGTCCGCGCCCAGTGCCACGACGCAGCTGTACCAGAGCACGAAAGCCACCGCGGTCACCACGACGGCCAGCAGCAGCAACGCGACGAGTTCGCGCGGGTTCGGCCACCGCCAGGCCCCGGCCGGATCGACCGCCGTCCCGACCGCCGCCCCGCTTGCCGCGGCAGTAAAACAGCCCCACGTCGAGGTCGCCAACGGCCCGAGCCGACGCAGCAATCCCACCGCGAGCAGGGTGAACGACGCTTCGCACAACATCGCCAGCGCAGCTAGCAACAGCCCTGGCGCGGAAGCGGATCCGCCGCCGGACAGGACCACGATGCCGAGCCCAGCGAGTACCGAGCCGGCGATCGGAGCGGCGGACGGACGGCGACCGTCGAGCATCGGCGCGATCAACGCGAGCACGAGCGGACTGGCCCCGAGAAACGCCGCTACCGCACTGGGTTCCGCATAGCGCTGCGCCAGCAGCAGACAGGCCTGGAACCCGATCATCCCGGTCGCGGCGAGGCCGAGCAGAGTCGGCAGATCGCCGAGTTTCGGCCTCGGCAGCGGGCTGCGCGTGACCTTCGCCCAGCCCAGCAGCAGAACGCCGCCGAGCGCGTACCGCAACGCCTGCCCGGTGATCACCGGATACCCGTCCAGCATGCCGGTGACCGGCACTGATCCGCCGACCAGCACCGCGCCGGCCACCCCTGAAAGCACCATCGACCGTCTCACGCAGCCCAGTCTTCAACCGCGAGTGGTCTATTCAGAAGGACCACTCGACCCTGGCCGAACTGGACCACTTCGCCGTACTGTCGTTTCGTGGAAACCATCCGGGAGCTGTTGCTGCCCGCCGCCACCGGAGGACGCCGGGGCCGCGCTGTCGAGGCCGCGTTGCGCGACGCGATCCGCACCGGGCGGCTGGCGGTGGGCACCCGGCTCCCGTCGAGCCGGGATCTCGCGCGCCAGCTCGGGGTCGCGCGCGGCACCGTCACCGCGCTGTACGAGCAGCTCACCGCCGAGGGGTATCTGCTGAGCAAGCGCGGTTCGGGCACTCGCGTCGCGCCGATCGACGAGCCCACGCCGAATCCTCAGGCCAGCGCGGCGAAACCGCAGGCCTGGGAGTTCGACCTGCGCCCCGGGCTTCCGGCGTTGTCGGCGTTCCCCCGGGCCGAATGGCTTGCCGCCGAACGGGAAGCCCTCAACGCGACGCCCGATCTCGGCCTCGGCTACCCCGATCCGACCGGACATCCCGCGTTGCGCGCGGAACTGGCCGCCTACCTGGGGCGCGTCCGGGCGCTGCCGACGAACCCGGACGACATCGTGATCACCGGCGGTGCCGCGGAAGCGTTGTCGTTGTTGGCGGACGCGTTGCCGGACCAGCGCATCGCGGTCGAGGACCCGAGCCACCACGGCCAAGCGAACCTCCTTCGCGACCACGGGCTGGAGCCCACGGGAATTCCGGTGGACGACAAGGGAATCGATGTCTCCGCACTGTCCACTTCGGCCTGTTCCGTCGTGCTGGTAACCGCCGCGCACCAGTTCCCGCTCGGCGTGGCGTTGCATCCCGAACGCCGTCGGCAACTGCTGGCCTGGGCGGCGGAAACCGGCGGGCTCATCCTGGAAGACGACTACGACGCCGAGCATCGCTACGACCGCCCCGCCCTCGGTGCGATGCGCGCGCTCGCGCCGGAACACGTCGCGTACATCGGCAGCGTCAGCAAGGTACTCGCGCCGGCGTTGCGAATCGGCTGGCTCATTCCACCGCGCCGCCTGCGCGACACCGTGGCCCGGGTCAAGGAAATGCACGACCTCGGCTGTCCGCCGCTCCCGCAAGCCGCGCTCGCGCACCTGATCGCCACTGGCGGTTACGACCGGCATCTGCGCCGTACCCGACGGCTGTACCGCGCGCGCCGCGACGCGCTCATCGAGGCGCTCGCTCAGCGGCTGCCGGGGTGGCAGCCAGTCGGGATCGCCGCCGGCCTGCACCTGGTCGTCCGGCTTCCGGACGGCACGGACGACGTGCGGGTGCAGGAAAAACTCGCTGTGGCAGGCGTGCACGCCCCGGCCTTGTCGACTTATTCCCATACCGCGACGGGATATCCGGGCCTCGTGCTCGGGTACGCCGCGCTCGCGCCGGACCGGCTCCGCGCCGCCGTGGAGCGGATCGCGTCGGCTTGCTGAACCGCCGGTGAACACCTGGTGCACTGGGGAGGGGTCCCTTCGCTGACGCTTACTGTGGACATTCTCGGGAGCGGGCAAGGGGGAGGCGACCGTGAGCTTCGGAGAGGTCATGAGAGCGCTCGCCGAAGTGCTCACGTCCGATCGCGGCATCGTGCCGATCGCGGTCATCGCGGGCGCGACGATCCTCGCCCCGATCGTCGACCGCTACGTGATCCGGCGAAGGCGCATCATCTACCGGGAGCTGTACAACTCCAAGATCGGCCTCAACCCGGTCACGCTCAGCGACCAGGAAAACGGCGCGGTGCAAGCGGATCCGGAACTCGTCCGCACGGTGCGGCTGCTGGAGCCGCTCAGCGTGGTCGTGATCCGCATCCGCAACACCGGCAGCTTCGACATCGGCCCGGACGACTGGGAGCACCCGCTGCAGTTCACCTTCGGGCGGCGAGTGGTGTGGGACGCGCGGGTGTCCGATGCCAAAGACGGTCTGCGTGAGGTGGTTCGAAACGGCCTTGAATTCTTTACTCATGATCAGCCTACGCCTGAATCCGGCACCGCGCGACTGTCCGGCGTCCGGGCTTTGCTGTCACAGCGGTTGTCCGGGTTCCTGCGCCAGCCCGACGCTCCCGCCCCCGCCGCGCAGCCGCCGCAGTGGCACGGTGTCCGGCTTGAACAGCTTTCGTTGAAGCGACGGGAAAAGTTCAAGCTCGTCGTCGTGCTGCGCGAGCCGGACGACTGGCCAGGCGGGCCGCTGTCGAAGGAACTGGACGTCACCGGACGGCTCAGCGGCGGCCGGATCAAGGACGAGCGCAAACAACGCTGGCTGTCGTGGCCGGTTGTTACGGTGGCGATCGGAGTGCTGCTGACCGGCGCGTTGCTGAGCATGCTGCTCGTCGCCGCGTCGCGCGGGCCCGCCCCCGGCTGCGGCAGCGGAACCCTTGCAGTGCACGGATCCAGCGCGTTCGCGCGGATCATGAAGGGCATCGCGACGGAGTACGACGCGCAGTGTCCCGGCGCGACGATCACGACACAGGCGGTCGGGAGCGTGTCCGCCGTGCGCGAGCTGGGACCGTTGCCAGCGGACCAAAAGGACAGCCTGGCGGTGCTGTCGGACGGCAAGGCTTCCGACGCCGGGCCGGATTTGGTCACGCAACCGGTCGCGGTGCTCATGTACAGCCTGGTGGTGAACAAATCCGTGGGCGTCGACCAGTTGAGCGGCGAGCAGGTGCGCGGCATCTTCAGCGGGAAATACACCAACTGGGCGCAACTGCGCGAGGGCCCGTCGATCCCGATCCGGGTCGTCGGGCGCGGGCAGGAATCGGGTACCCGCAAGACCTTCGAGGCAAAGGTGCTCGGCGCGGCGGAGCCAGGACTCTCGTCGGACGACTGCCGGACGCCGAACCGCGACCCGCGCGCCGCGGTGGTGCGCTGCGAACGCGGCACCACCGACGATCTGCTGCACGCCGTCGGCGACACCGCTGGCGCGATCGGCTACGCGGACGTGCCCGCGGCGAAGATCGCGGCGGCGAACGGCAAGGTCGCCATGGCGAAGCTCGACGACCGCTACCCCGACGTGACCAGCATCGACGCCGGCTATCGCTTCTGGACCGTGGAGTACCTCTACACCAAGGGCGTGCCGGAGAACGACTCGCTGCTGAAGCAGTTCATCGACTACCTGCGCAGCAGCACCGCGCGGGCGGAATTGCAGGACGCAGGGTACACGCCGTGTGTGACTAAACAGGGGCTGCTGGACCAGTACTGCACTCGTCCGGATGCCTGACCAGCTCTTTTTCACCCGACCGAGGCTGGGGCGCGAGTTTTTGTCGGTGTGCGGGGTGATGATGGCCGGGTGTTGTTCACCGACCTCGTCACCGCCTCCGCCGAACTGGCGGCCACGCGGTCACGGAAAACGAAAATCGCCGTGCTGGCCAATGTGCTGCGCGCGGCCGAGCCTGGCGAACTGCCCGCGGTGATCGCGTATCTCACCGGGCAGACCGCGCAGGACCGGCTCGGCGCGGGCTGGCGCACGCTCGCCGACCTCGCCGTCGAGCCCGCGGCCTCGGCCGCTGTGTCCGTGGCCGAGGTTGACGCCGCGCTCACCGAAGTCGCGGCCGCGGGTGGCGCGGGTTCGGTGAAACGGCGGGCGGAGGTGCTCACCGCGCTGTTCGCCCGGCTGACCAGGGCCGAGCAGGAGTTCGTGTTCCGGCTCGTCACCGGGGAGCTGCGGCAGGGCGCGCTGGAAGGCGTGATGGTCGACGCGGTCGCGGCGGCGGCCGAGGTGACGGTCGACCAGGTCCGGCGCGCGTTCATGCTGTCCGGACGGCTGCCGGTCACCGGACAGGCGGCGCTCACCGGCGGTGCGGCGGCGCTCGCGGAATTCGGGCTGGAGCTGGGCCGCCCGGTGCGGCCGATGCTCGCGTCGCCGGCCGAATCGCTGGAAGAAGCCGCGGCGGAACACGGGAACGCGATCGTCGAGTACAAAATGGACGGTGCGCGGATCCAAGTGCACCGGCAGGGAGCGAAGGTGCACGTGTACACGCGCACGCTGCGGGAAATCACCGGCAGCGTAGGCGAATTGGTCGAACTGGTGCGGTCGCTGCCGTGCGAATCGGTGGTGCTCGACGGCGAAACCCTCGCGCTCACCGACGACGGACGGCCAAGGCCGTTCCAGGAAACGATGAGCCGGTTCGGCAGCACGCGGGACGAACAGGTGCGGGCGTTGCTGCTGCGGCCGTATTTCTTCGACTGTCTGCATTTAGACGGCGTCGATCTGCTCGACGCCCCGCTGTCCGAACGCAACGAAGCCTTGCGCCGGGTGGCGGGCGAACACGTGATCCCCGGTTCGGTGCGGCCGGAATCGCCCGCCGCGGTGCTCGACGCGGCGATGGCCGCCGGGCACGAGGGCGTGATGGTGAAGGACCTCGATTCGATCTACGCGGCCGGGCGGCGCGGGCGCGCGTGGCTGAAGGTGAAACCGGTGCACACCATCGATTTGGTGGTCCTGGCGGCGGAATGGGGCCACGGACGGCGCACCGGGAAACTGTCGAACCTGCACCTCGGCGCCCGCGATCCGGACGGCGGCCCGCCGATCATGGTGGGCAAGACGTTCAAGGGGCTCACCGACGAACTGCTGGCCTGGCAAACCGAGCGGTTCCAGGAGATCGAAACCCACCGCGACCAGTGGACCGTCCACGTGCGACCGGAGACGGTGGTCGAGATCGAGCTGGACGGGGCTCAGGTCAGCACGCGCTATCCAGGCGGGCTGGCGCTGCGGTTCGCGCGCGTGGTGCGGTATCGGCCCGACAAGGAGCCCGGAGAGGCCGACACCATCGACACCGTCCGGGGGTTGCTGCGCGGCAGCCGTCCGGCGGAGGAACCCGGGCAGCCTGCCGCCGAGGAGTCCGGATGACGGTGCCCGAGCCTGCCCGCCGGATGAGCGGGCACATTCCGGACATTGGGCAGTTTTCCCCGCTGTACTCAGGAAAACGCCCGACGAAAGTCGATGTCGCACCGGTGGCCGCGTGCCCGAGAGTGGGGGCACTGGCCTGCGTCGATGGGAGAAAAGCATGACGTTCCGGGTGAGATCAGCCGTCCGGCGGTTCGGGCGGCCGATGACCCTGCTGGCGGGCTTGGCGCTCGCCGCCTCGGTGGTGGCGGCACCGGCCAGTGCCGCGCCAGCGCCGCCGCAGCAGCCGTCGCGACACCACTTCTCGGCTGCCGCGCAGTCGTTCGTCGGCGCGACCACCGTGCGCGAGCGCGTGGCGCGGCTCAACGCGGCGATGGCCAAGCTGCCGGAGGAAAGCGGCGCGTACAACGCCACGAAGCTGTGGAATCAGGGCATCACCGGCGCCGGGTCCACGGTGGCCACGCTGGTGTCGTTCGGCGACGACAAGGTCAAGGAGGTGCTGGACACCTACTCGCGGGAACACGGCCTGCCGCCGGCGAACGTCGAGGTGCTGCAGCCGTCCGGTGCCGTGCCCGCGTGCACCGATCCCAGGGTGGACACCGCCACCTGCCAGTCGTGGGGCGGGGAAACCGACCTCGACGTCACGATGATGCACGCGATGGCCCCGGCCGCGAAGATCGTCGTCGCGGCCACGCCGGTCGCCGAGACGCAGGGCTTCGCCGGGCTGCCGGAGATGATGCACGCCGTCGACTACCTGACCGAGCACCGCGTCGCCGACGTGATCTCGATGAGCTTCGGCACCACCGAGGAGAACTTCCCGTCGTTCGAGTCGATCAAGACCCTCGACCCGGCGCTGGAGCGGGCGAGCCGGGCGGGCGTCACGCTGGTCGCGTCGTCCGGCGACGACGGGCCGACCGGGTCGTATCTGCAGGGTCCCGGCAAGTATCCGTACCGCGTGGCGAGCTGGCCGGCCAGCGATCCGAACGTCACCGCGCTCGGCGGCACCCAGCTGCACCTGGACGCGAACGGCGCCCGCACCCAGCCGGACGACCTGGTCAACGCGGCGGACAACGGGTTCAGCGAAGGGGCGGGCATCTCGAAGGCGTACGCACGGCCGTCCTGGCAGAACCGCGTCAAGAAGATCACCGGCAGCACGATGCGGGCATACCCGGACATCAGCATGGAAGGCGTGCAGGGAACGTCGCAGTCGGCCCCGCTGTTCGCCGGCGTGCTGGCGCTGGCGGTGCAGGCCAACCACGGCCGGCTAGGGCAGATCAACCCGGCGCTGTACTCGAAGCTGGGGCCGAAGGGCACCGCGGCCGGGATCGTCGACGTCACCAAAGGCGACAACAGCCAGCACGGCGTCGAAGGCTTCAAGGCCGGTCCGGGTTACGACATCGCGAGCGGCTGGGGCACGGTCGACGCGTCGGTCTTCGTGCCGGCTCTGGTGAAGGCGGTGCGATGATGCGGTAACCACAGGGCAGTGCTCGCTCCGGCGCGGGCAGGTTCACCCGGCCCGGCGCGATCGATCACGGCCGTGTCGGGACGGCCGGACCACGGCGGAGACGTACTGTCAGCGGTATGTCCTCGAAAGCGTTGGCCCGGCTGTGGTTCGGGGTGACCGCGGTCGTCGTGCTGGCCGCGCTCGTGATCCAGATCGTCGCGCTGGTGCCGGCGCAAGGACGGTACGCCAGCTTCGGCGGGCGGGTGGCGAACCTGTTCACCTACTTCACGATCATCTCGAACCTGCTCGTCCTCGTCACCGGCGCGGCTTTCGCTCGCGGACGCGGCACCTCGCCGCTGATGCGCGTGCTGTGGCTCGACGCGCTGGTCGGGATCGTGGTCACCGGCGTCGTCTACCAGGTCGCGCTCGCCGGGCTGTACGAGCTGCACGGGCTCAGCCTCGCCGCGGACATCCTGCTGCACCGCGTCACCCCGGTGCTGTGCGTGCTCGGCTGGCTGATCTTCGCGCCGCGCGTGCTGGAATGGCGCACCGTCTGGTGGTCGCTCGTCTACCCCTTGGCGTGGCTGGTCTTCACGCTCGTCCGCGGGGCGATCGACGGCTACTACCCGTACCCGTTCGTCAACGCCGACGACCTCGGCTACGGGCAGGTCGCGCTGAACTGCGTGCTCATCGGTGCCTTCTTCATCGTGCTCGCGAGCGGAGCCAGGGTCGTCGACCGGCGGCTCACGCGCGTACCCGCCGAAACGCGTTCAGCGGATCGCTGAGACCCGCCTGGGCCAGCGCCCGCCACGCGCCACGCTTCAGGTCCACCGGTTTGCCCGCCGCGACGCGGTGCATCTGCTGGGTGTGCCACTGAATCTCAAGCAGGCTGTCGGCGAGCCGGATTCCCGTGTGCGGGCACTTCCGTTCGGCGCGCACGTCCTCGCCCGCCAGCAGCCGTCCCGGCAGCGCGGGGTCCACAGTGAACGGACGGCCGATCCCGATCACGTCCAGCGCACCGGATTCCAGCGCCTCGGCCATCCCGGCCGCCGTAGTGAACCCGCCGGTCACCATCAGCGCGACGTCGCTGATCTGCCGCGCCTTCGTCGCGTAGTCCAGGAAATACGCTTCCCGCCGCTGCGTGCTCGCCCGGCCGGATCCCATCATCACGGCCCGCTCGTATGTGCCGCCGGAAATCTCCAGCAGATCGATCCCCGCCTCGCCCAGCGCGCGGACCACCCGCAGCGACTCGTCCTCGTCGAAGCCGCCACGCTGGAAATCCGCGCTGTTGAGCTTCACCGACACCGGCACGCGGTCCCCCACCGCGGCCCGAACCGCCCGCACCACCTCAAGCAAGAACCGGCTGCGGTCGCGCCCCCACTCGTCGTCGCGACGATTCACCAGCGGCGACAAGAACTGCGAGATCAGATACCCGTGCGCGCCGTGGATCTGGATCCCGGCGAACCCGGCGTCGACGAAGGTCAGCGCCGACAACGCGAACCTCTCCACCACCGCCTCGATCTCGTCGCCGGTCAACGCCCGCGGCGCCGCGAACGCCGTCCGCACCCCTCGATCGCCGAACGGCACCGCCGACGGCGCGACCGGCTGCCGCGACAAATACCGAGGGCTCTGCCGACCGGGATGGTTGAGCTGGACCCACAACTGCGCGTCGGTCCCGCTCACCGACCGCGCCCACGGCCGATACGCCGCCGGATCGGGCGCGGCGGGCACCGCGACGTTGCGCGGTTCGCCGAGCGCGGTGGAATCGACCATCACATTGCCGGTCACCAGCAGCCCGGATCCCCCGCGCGCCCAGGTCCGGTACAGCTCGGCGAGTTCGCCGGAAGGCGCGTTGCGACGGTCGCCAAGCTGCTCGCTGAGCGCTGACTTCGCGATGCGATGCGGCAGCACGGCCCCGCACTGCAGTTTGAGCGGTTCGGCGAGCAGATCCCGGGGGTCGGTCATGAGCAGTCCCGTCGTCGCGGCTAACTTACCGCGAGTAAGGATACTCGAAAGTAAGTACCGCCGGTATGCCCAGCTGGCCACTAGGGTCTGCGGACATGACGGCGATAGTGCAAAACCTGGTCACGTCGGGCGTATTCGAACTCGACGGCGGCAGCTGGGACGTGGACAACAACGTCTGGATCGTCGGCGACGGCGCCGAAGTGATCGTGATCGACGCGGCACACGACGCGGAGGCCATCGCGGACGTAGTCGGAGAACGCACCGTCCGCGCGATCGTCTGCACCCACGCGCACAACGACCACGTCAACGCCGCCCCCGGACTGGCCGAACGCACCGGCGCGCCGATCCTGCTGCACCCGGCCGACCGCGTCGTGTGGGACCTGACCCACCCGGACCGCGCCCCCGACGGCGACCTGGCCGACGGACAGGTCATCACCGTCGCCGGCACCGGCCTCACCGTGCTGCACACCCCCGGCCACGCCCCCGGCGCGGTCTGCCTGCACAGCGCCGACCTGGACGTCCTCTTCACCGGCGACACCCTGTTCAACGGCGGCCCCGGCGCGACCGGCCGGTCGTACTCGGACTACCCGACCATCGTGAAATCCATCCGGGACCGCCTCTTCCCCCTCCCGAACACGACAATCGTCCGCACCGGCCACGGCGAGGCGACGACCATCGGCAAGGAAAAAGCCGCCTCCGCCACCTGGCCCGAGGCCTGATCAACGGCTCGTGAGTGTCTATGCCGGTTCTAACCGGCGTAAACACTCACGAGCATCTACCGGGCCAGCCGGGGCACCTCCGGCACCACCCGAACCCGCTCCCGGGCCTCCGCCGCAAGCGTTTGCGCCCACTGCTGCAGCCCGGCGACGTCCACCCCGTGTGGCGGCTCCTCCCGGAACGGCGCGATGTTCTCCGCGCCCCGCTCCAGCAGCGCGACCGCCCCGTTCCCGTTCCCGCGCAGCGCGTGCGTCAGCCCGACCGCCAGCTGGGCCAGGCCGCGCCACAGCTCCCGTTCCGGGCTGTCGGTCGCCTTCCACGCGTCCTCGAAGACCTCGTGTGCGTGGAACGGGCGGCCAGCGTCCAGCAGATGCTGCGCCTCCGCCAGGGTCTCCGCCGGGGTCCGCTGCACGCCTTCGGGCTGGCGCGGCACGCCGTCGGCTCCGTAGGGCAGCGGGCGGCCGAGGCCGTCACGCGGGCGGGCGTTGCGCGCTCGGCCCTGGTCGTCGCGATCACGGCTGTCCACCCGCCCATTGTTCCACGTCCCACGCCGGGTTAGCGCCACGCGCGCAAGCCACGTAGCCTGGGGACTCGTGCGCTTTCTGGATGGGCATGTGCCCGCTCACGACCTGACCTACGACGACGTGTTCCTGCTGCCGAACCGTTCGGACGTGGAGTCCCGCTTCGGCGTTGACCTGTCCACCGTGGACGGCACTGGCGCGACGATCCCCTTGGTGGTGGCCAACATGACGGCCGTCGCCGGGCGGCGGATGGCCGAGACGGTCGCTCGCCGCGGCGGTCTCGTCGTGCTTCCGCAGGACGTCGACACGGCCGCGGTGACCGAAATCGTCTCCTGGGTGAAGTCCCGCCACGCCGTCTGGGACACGCCGCTGGTCCTCACCGGCGGCGACGCGGTGGCCGACGCCCTCAACCTCGTGCACAAACGAGCACACGGCGCGGTCGTCATCGTCGACGGGGACGGCAAGCCGGTCGGCGTCGTGGACGAGGCCGCCTGCGCGGGCGTCGACCGCTTCGCCCGACTGGCCGACGTCGCGGAGCCCGCCGTCGTCGCTGTCCCGCTCGACACTCCGCCGCGCGAGGTTTTCGAACTCCTGCACAGCCACGGCGGACGGCTCGCCCTAGGCCTTGACAACGAAGGTCGCCTCGCCGGCGTGCTCACCGCGGTAGGCGCGCTGCGCTCGGAGATCTACACCCCCGCCGCGGACGCGAACGGGAAACTGCGCGTCGCCGCCGCGGTCGGCGTGAACGGCGACGTCGCGGCGAAGGCCGAGGCGGTGCTGGCTGCGGGCGTCGACACGCTGGTCGTCGACACCGCGCACGGGCACCAGGAAAAGATGATCGCCGCGCTCAAGGCGGTCCGCTCGGTGTCGCCGAAGGTGCCGATCGTGGCGGGGAACGTCGTGACCGCCGAAGGCACCCGCGACCTCATCCACGCGGGCGCGGACGTGATCAAGGTCGGCGTCGGCCCCGGCGCGATGTGCACCACGCGGATGATGACCGGCGTCGGCCGCCCGCAGTTCTCCGCGGTCGCCGAATGCGCGGCTGCCGCCCGTGAGCTGGGCAAACACGTGTGGGCCGACGGCGGCGTGCGGCACCCGCGCGACGTCGCGCTGGCGCTGGCCGCGGGCGCGTCGGCGGCGATGGTCGGCTCGTGGTTCGCCGGCACCCACGAATCCCCCGGCGACCTGCGGTACGACGAGCAGGGCCGTCCATACAAGGAGTCGTTCGGGATGGCGTCGAAGCGCGCCGTCGGGGCCCGCACGCGCACGGACAACGTGTTCGACCGCGCGCGCAAGGCCCTGTTCGAGGAGGGCATCTCCACGTCGCGGATGGCGCTGGACCCGGCCCGGCCGGGCGTCGAGGACTTGATCGACTCGATCTGTTCGGGCGTCCGCTCGTCCTGCACGTACGCGGGCGCGCGCACGATCGAGGAGTTCCACGAGCGTGCGGTGCTGGGTGTGCAGTCTGCGGCGGGGTTTGCTGAGGGGCGTCCGTTGCCGGCTGGCTGGTAGGGGCCTCGTGAGTGGCAATCACGGTTAGAACCGTGATTGCCACTCACGACCAGGTCAGCCGTGGTCCTCCAGCATCTCGGTCACCAGCGCCGCGATCGGCGAGCGCTCCGACCGGGTCAGGGTCACGTGCGCGAACAGCGGGTGCCCCTTCAGCTTCTCGATCACCGCCGAGACACCGTCATGCCGCCCGACCCGCAGGTTGTCGCGCTGCGCGACGTCGTGCGTAAGCACCACCCGCGAGGCCGAGCCGAGCCGTGACAGCACGGTCAGCAGCACGTTCCGTTCCAGCGACTGCGCCTCGTCCACGATCACGAAGGTGTCGTGCAGCGAACGGCCCCGGATGTGCGTCAGCGGCAGCACTTCGAGCATGCCGCGGTCGAAGACCTCGTCCAGCACGTCCTGGCTGACCAGCGCGCCGAGCGTGTCGAACACCGCCTGCGCCCACGGCTGCATCTTCTCGCTCTCGGACCCGGGCAGATAGCCGAGATCCTGGCCGCCGACCGCGTAGACCGGGCGGAACACCACGACCTTGCGGTGCTGCTGGCGTTCCATCACCGCCTCCAGGCCCGCGCACAGCGCTAGCGCCGACTTGCCGGTACCCGCCCGTCCGCCGAGCGAGACGATGCCGACGTCGGAGTCCAGCAGCAGGTCGAGCGCCACGCGCTGCTCCGCCGAGCGGCCGTGCAGGCCGAACGCCTCGCGGTCGCCGCGCACCAGCCGCACCCGCTTGTCCGCCGTGACCCGGCCGAGCGCGCTGGAACTGCCCGCGAGCAGCCGCAGCCCGGTGTGGCACGGCAGTTCGCCCACCTCGCCGAGCCCGAATTCCGCCGGATCCGCCGAACCGCCCGAGAAGAGCGCGTCGATGAGTTCCTGCGGCGCGTCCACGTCCGCCATGCCCGTCCAGCCCGACGGGGTGACCTCCTGCGCCCGGTACTCGTCCGCGGTGAGCCCGACCGCACCCGCTTTGACCCGCAGCGGGATGTCCTTCGTCACCAGGGTGACCGCCGGCTGCTCCGTCGCGAGGTTGAGCGCGCACGCGAGGATGCGGTGGTCGTTCGAGTCGGTGCGGAAGCCCACCGGGAGGACGGACGGATCGGTGTGGTTCAGCTCCACCTGCAGGGTGCCGCCCGCCTCGCCGATCGGGATCGGGGCGTCGAGCCTGCCGTGCTTGAGCCGGAGGTCGTCCAGCAGCCGGAGGGCTTCGCGGGCGAACCAGCCCAGTTCGGAGTGGTGGCGCTTGGCCTCCAGTTCGCTGATGACGACCAGCGGGAGCACCACCGCGTGTTCGGCGAACCGGGTGACCGCCCACGGGTCGGAGAGCAGCACCGACGTGTCGAGCACATAAGTGATGCGTGGGGATTCGGGCGAGATCGAGGCTTTCTCCGGTGCCGCGGCACCGGTCGAAGAACGGCCTGAGGCCTTGCGGGGTGAACGCTGCGCAGTCACGACGGCATCTCCCTCGAGGGCGTGTGCACCCCACGCCCGCACTCGCTGGGCCGGGCACCTCCCTGGCTGGGTCCGCACTCCCTGACGCTGGCTGCGTCAGGCGGCACGGCCACGAGGGCCGGGTGCCGGCCCCCTCGTGCATCTCGTGGGCGGCTGAGCCGCCCCCTCGATCAACGCCACGACCAGGGCCTCCCGCGAGAACCCGCACGGAACGCGAGCCCTCTATCCCGGAAGGTACCTACGTCCGCCGCGTCGTGCAGGCAGCCACACAGGTGATTCGCCGATTCGTCATCCCACCGTCGGTCGCCCGCAACAGAGTGTCCACAGTGCTCACCCAGCGTCACCGGGTCCAGCGATCGGGGGGTCACGCGGACGAATGATCAAGGAAAATTTGTCACCGAACGCAGGCAATTCCCAGGTAGCCGGCCTTGTACCATGGTCCAGACCGGAATGCATTTCGCGTCCTGGACACTGAACCGGACCGAGTGAACTGGGCCTTCAAGCGCTCACACAATGGGCGTACGCACCATTCGCTAGAGGCCATTCGGGGGTAATTTCCTTACTGCGGGACACACCACCGGAACACTCCGGTGCCCCGAATCCCAGTATCTCTACCTAGGAGTGTGCGAAGTGCTGAAGAAGGCTGGAATTGTCGCCGGTGCCGCCGCGGGTCTGATGATGATCGGCGGGACGGCGTTCGCCTCCCCGGCCGCGACCCAGGGCGCTCCGGACCCGACGTTCGGCGACGCCTACGCCACCTTCATCGAGGGCGGCGGCGCGCTGGGCTACGGCGCCGCTTCGCTGGTCGCCGGCGCCTACACCGGCGTTGCGCTGACCCCGGCGCTGGTGGCCCACTCGATGGAGCACCACCACGGCTGAGCCGTCTCGCGCGAAGGCCCCGGAGTCCTGCTCCGGGGCCTTCGCGGCGTCTGCGGCCCGGGTTGACCGGCCCGGCTGGGTGGGTCCGCCGGGCCGGTTCGCCGCGTTCAGACTCCGAACCGGCGATGCCGCCAGGCGTAGTCGCGCATCGCGCGGAGAAAATCGACCCGCCGGAATGCCGGCCAGTAAGCCTCGGTGAACCAGAATTCCGAATGCGCCGACTGCCAGAGCAGAAATCCGGAAAGCCGCTGTTCACCGGACGTTCGGATAATCAGCTCCGGATCCGGCTGACCGGACGTGTACAGATGTTCCGAGATGTGGTCGACGTCCAGTATTTTCGCGAGTTCGCGAATCGAAGTGCCCTCGTCGGCGTGCTGAAGGAGAAGTTTGCGGACGGCGTCGGCGATCTCCTGCCGCCCGCCGTAGCCGACCGCGATGTTCACCTCCATGCCCGAGTGGTTCTCGGTGCGCGCCGCGGCGGCGGTGAGCTTCTGCGCCACCTCGAGCGGCAGCAGGTCGAGCGCGCCGACGATGCGCAGCCGCCACGGCGCCTCGGCCCCGGCGAGTTCGTCGGTGACGTCGGTGATGATTTTCAGCAGCGGGGTGAGCTCGTCCGGATCGCGGTTGAGGTTGTCGGTGGAGAGCAGCCACATCGTCACGACCTCGACCTCGGCTTCCTGGCACCAGCTGAGGAAGTCGGCGATCTTCTTGGCCCCGGCGCGATGCCCGTCGGCCACGTCGGCGAACCCGGCCTCGCGAGCCCAGCGGCGATTGCCGTCGAGCATGATCGCGATATGCCGCGGATGACGGCCCGCCGACTGCTGGATCAGACGGCGGCTGTAGATGCTGTAGACAACGTCGGACATGAAGGACCGGAGGCTCACGTCGCCCGAGCGTACGCACCCCTGGAGTAAGGGTGTGACGCGCCACGGGGGCTAGCGAAAAACCTACGGTCCCGTAGCCTGGGGCCGGTGAGCGTGACGATCGAGCCCCCGCCCGTCCCCGAGGACACTCGGCCCAGGCTGCGCGGCCACATCCACTTCTGGTCGTTCTTCGGCGCGGTCGCCGGAGCCGCCACGCTGATCAGCCTCGCCGCGTCGACGGTCTCCGCGGTAGCCGCGCTGGCGACGTCCGTGTACGGCCTCACCGTGCTGGGCGTGTTCGGCGTGAGCGCGCTGTATCACCGCAGGCTGTGGAGCCCGCGCGCGTACAAGTGGATGAAGCGCGCCGACCATTCGATGATCTTCCTCTTCATCGCCGGCACATACACGCCGTTCACCCTGCTGGCCATGTCGAAGCCGACGGGATACATCGTCCTTGGCATCGTGTGGGGCGGCGCGATCCTCGGCGTGGCGATGAAGATGCTGTGGCCGCACGCGCCGCGCTGGCTGGGCGTCCCGATCTACATCGCGCTCGGGTGGGTCGCGGTGTTCGTCCTGCCGGAGTTGCTGACCCATGCCGGAGTCGCGGCTTTGGTGCTGCTTTGCGTGGGCGGGCTGTTTTATACCGTTGGGGCGGTTTTTTACGCGGTGAAGTGGCCGAACCACTGGCCGGAGACGTTCGGGTACCACGAGTTCTTCCACGCGTGCACGGTGCTGGCGGCGGTGTCGCATTACATCGCGATCTGGTTGGCGATGTACTCCTAGCTGGGGTTTTACCTCTGTGGATCTTTCTCAGGCCGTCTCCAGGCCGTCACGCTGCCTGGGGGCGGCCTGAGTCGTTTCCGAAGCTCCTGAGCAGGCCATCGACTGCCTTGCGGGTCCGCTCGTGGCTGGTCGGGAGCAGGTGCGTGTAGACGCGGAGGGTGAAGCCTGGGTCCGAGTGGCCAAGGTAGGCGGACAGCGCCTTGATGGACTCGCCTGCGTCGAGCAGGACCGAGGCGTAGAGGTGACGGAGCGCGTGCATCCCGTCTGCTCTGGTCGGCTCCGCGATCCCGGCCCGCTTGAGCGCCGGTCGCCAGACGTTGAGCCGGAAGCCACCCCGCCGGAACGGCAGCCCGTCGTAATCCACCATCAGCAGGTTCACCGTGACCGGCTTGCCATCCGGATGCACCCACGGCAGCGTCGTCAGAGTCGGCGGAAACTCCTCGGCGTACTCGTCCAACTCGGCGAGTAGCCGGGACCCGATCGGCACCTCACGCGTCTTGCCCCGCTTCGGCGGAGCGAAGCACAGCACGTTGTTCACGATCCGGACTTGCCGCTCAACCCGGACAATGTTCCGTTCCCGATCGACGTCATCGAGAGAGAACCCGAACACCTCGCCCTGCCGCAGCCCGAGCCCCGCCGGAATCCGAACCGACGGGCGATACCGGGCAGGCAGTGCCCGCAACACCGCCTGTGCCCGCTCAGCCGACCATGGCTGAACCCGCGTGTGGTCTTCCCGCGGCCTGGTCACGCTCCGAGCCTGCGCCGGGTTGCTCACGATGAGCTTGTCTTCCTTGGCGAAGCTGAACACCGACACCAGGTGCGTGAAATACAGGACTCGCGAGTTCGCGCTCACGCCGCGTTCCTGGAGCCATCGGAGCCAGCCTTGAACATCGCTAGGGCGGACCGCTGCGATCGACTTGCCCTCGAAGTATGGGACTAGATGGTTCGCCACTCGGCTTGCGACCCGTTCCCGCGTCGTGTGGTCGTACGTCTGCGCAGCGGCCCACCGCTCGGCGACCGTCTTGAACGAGATCCGGCCCGCACGGGGGTCCACGTACTTGCCCTCGCGCTTGTCTGATTCGACCTCGATCAGGAAGTCTTCCGCCCGCTTCTTTTGCTTGTCCGGGAAGGACTTCGACCGCTCCTGCCCTTCCGGGTCCAGGTACCTGACCTTGTAACGAAGACCGATGCCGTACAGTTCGGTCTTCTCCATCACCGGCTTGCCCTTGTCGTTGAACCGCAACTCGTCGGTCCCCGGCTCTCTGGCTTGCCGATACCACCGATCTTGAATGTGTCCCAAGTGGACCTTCCTTTCGTGATTGCCGAACTATCAGGCGGCTTGCGAGACCCAGGCTTTGACCGAAGCCGGGTCATAGCGGAGATGGCGGCCGATCTTGCGGACTGGTGGACCCTCACCACGCCACTTCCACTGGTAGAGCGTCTTGACCGGGACGCCGAGGTAAGCCGAGACGTCGTCAACGGTCCAAAGCCGTTCGATCTGGTGCACGTTGTCCATGGCTCCCCCTTCAAGCCGCGAGCTGAGTTGCCGAAGTTTCCGGCGGGCTGGCGGCGAGTAGTGCTCGGTCGTATTCGGCTTTCCAGGCGATACGTTCGGCGATCGCGTGCATCACCAGGTGCGGTCTGGGTGGCACGTGCGGGTCTCCGGCGTCGACCTTGCGCCAGACGAGCCGGGCCGGATCTGGTTGCGGTTTCTCGATCCCGACAGCGGCCAAGGCGTCCAGGACGAACGCCTTGCGGTCGGCTTTGTGGTCCACGAGGGTCTTGCCCGACCACTTCCGCGACACCAGCACCCGCCGACCCGGCAGGCCGAGGGTGGTCCGCCGGTGCGCCCGGCCCTTGCAATGCCCCGGGGTGGTCTTTCCGTTGGCTCCCTTGGGTTGGATGCCGTAGAGCAGCCACACCGCACACCGGGGCGAACAGGGTGTGACGGCCAGCTCGGCGTGCAGCCGGTCGTGATGGTCGGCCAGCGCCGCCGTGTCGGCCTCGACCACTTCGCCCGTGGACTTGGTCAGGTACTTCGTGAGGTAGCCGATGTGGCGGCCGGCGTCTTCCGTCCCGCCGAGGATTCCCTTGGAGTGGACCTGCCGCCCGAAGGTCACCACGTGCGCCGGTTCCTCGACCCGCTCCACCGCGTCATCCCAGGTCAGCAGGGGTCGGCGGGTGTCGGGGTCGACAAATCCCCGCTCCGGACCGTCCCAGCTCGGGAGCCGGTCGGTGTAGACGATCTCGTCGTGCCGGGGCCACCAGACCTGGTGGTAGGTGGCTTCGGTGACCTGCCGGATCACGTCGTGCGGCATCGTTCCCCGGATGGCGGCGTGCAGGTGCGGCGCGGTCCGTTTCTGCGGTTCCACGGTGGCGAAGTACTGCACGTCCCAGCCGACGACCCGGCGCAGGTTCTGCCACCACCGATCCACCAACGCCGAGAAATGCACCGCGTCCCGCGCCGCCCGCCGATAGTCATAGGCAGCCGGGTTGACCGGGGAGCCGTCACCGCGGACCGCGCCGTAGGTGTCGCAGGTCAGCGTGACGAACATCGACGGCCGGAACCGCCCCGCGTACTCCCGGCCCACTGTGGTCTTGGCGACCTTGCGCCGGGGCAGGTTCGGCGCGTCCTGCCGCCGCTTCGTCGACCGCTTCACCGCCTTCTTCGTCGGCAGGTCGACCGAGGGGAGACGGCCCCGAACGCCGAGTTGCCGAAGTTCTTCGTCCACACCACGGATCTCCTCCCGCAACTCCTCCGCTTCGGCAGGGTCGGTGTCGGCGACCTCGCTATAGGAGGCGACGAGATCAGCCCGGTACGCCAACAGCTCCGTCTGGTCGCCGGTGGGCTCTTCGGGCGTGAGGTCCGGTTCTTCGGTCATGTGCCAGCCTTCGCGGCACTGGACTTGCCGCAGCGCCTTGGCTTTCCGCGCACACGGCAGGCACACCGATTCCACTGTGGACCCACACGGCACCGGGACGTAGCGCAGTTCGCCGGTGTCCTGGTCGCCGACTTCCATCGTGAACGGCCGCACGCACACCCCGTGCTTCTCCGCCGTCGCCCGGATTACGTCGTCGGCCAGCGGCATCCGCATCCGTTCGGCTCGTGTCTCGCCCATCAGGCCGCCGCCTCCCCTCGCGACGCCCACCCGCGCAGCACGTGCACCGGCATCGGCTGCTTGTCTCCGGCGGGAAGGTCCGGGAAGACGCTCGGGTCGAACACCACCGCCCCGTAGACGCGCACCGGGATTCCGCACGGCGTCCGGCCGACGATCCCGAGGTGCGCCCAGCCGCCCGCAGCGATCCGCCACAACGCCGCGGTGACGTCGTCGAGGGTGTTCGCCCAGGTCAGCAGCGCCCGGGCGACCTCGGCCAGGCCGTCGACGTCCAGCTGCACCGTGATCGGCCGCGACCACGCGGAGACGTCCAGCGACGCGACCGGCGGCAGCTGGTGCAGGTCGAGGTGGTCGCGGATGGTGTCGAGGAAGATCATGAGCCGGTTCATGCCGCCCTCCTTTCCTCGCAGTGGTCGTGGTGGTGGGTGCCGCCGTTGGTGACGTACTGCTCCAGGGCCTTCACCGTGGCGTCGGAGACCCAGCCCGCGCGGACGCGCAGGGGTTCGCGGATGCCTTCGCCCCACACGTAACCGGTGCCGGGCATGGTCTCCGGGATGCGGTTGGCCCAGGCTCCGCGTTCGTACGCGCCGTCGCCGAGCACCATCCCGACGTGGTTTTTGGAGGTGACGCGCAGGCAGACGCGGCGGGTGAACAGCTCCCGCACCGGCACCGTGTCCTTCGTCGGTTCCTGCACGTAGCCGCGGACCGACACCCCCAGCGCCCGGCCCTGCGTGTTGAGGACCGCGACGTGCTCCACGATCGCCTCACGGGTCTTGCGGTCGGTGTAGCGGGTCAACGCGCCGATCTCGTCGAACTCCAGCAGCTCCAACGGAAACTCTTGCGAGAGCGGCACGTCCCGGGTGTTCCCGGCGAACTCCCGCTTACGCCGTTCCAGCTCGTCCCGCAGGCCCTCCAAGAGTTGGAGGGTGTCCTTGCCGGACACGGCGTAGCGGGCGAAGATCCCGCGCCCGTAGGCCAGTTCCATGCCCTTCGGGTCCACACCGGACACCCGCACCAGCCCGGAGCGGATCGCCGAGGCGGCCGATACCAGCGGGCACCACATGACCGAGTTCTTGCCCGCGCCGCTGGCACCGGCGACGAGGATGTGCGCGCCCGCGCCCGTCAACGGCAGCCGCCACGGCGTCCCGTACTCCGTCGTCCCCGCGTACACCGCGCGCAGGTTCACCCGAGCCGGTTCCAGACCGGGCAGTTCACGGCACCGGACGGGGGTGGTGAGCAGGTCGCGGCGCATGAAGTCCAGCGACACCACATCCGGCGCGATCTCGCGCACCTGCACCCGCGACACCTTCCGCGCCGTCGCCAACGCCCGCGCCGCCTCGTCGAAATCCTCCGGCTTCTGCCCCGGCACCAACCGCACCCGGACCTCGTCCCACGACGCTCCCGACCGCACCCGCACCAACGCGGGCACCGCCACCCCGGACGTCTTCCGTGCCTGCGTGATGGCTTGGCGTTTCCGCCGACGCGACACCAGGTTTACGGTCACGTCCACCGGGATCGCTTCGTCGCGGACCGTCAGGCCGCAGGCGTGCAGCCAGTCCGGCAGTTTCCGCCCGTAGACGACACAGCGCAGCCACCACGCCCGCAACCACCGACCGCACCACCGGTCGAACCCCACCACATCGAGCTGATGCCAGACCACCGCGATCAGCGCCAGCGTGACGAGCACGACCGTCAGCGACAGCCAGCCCCACCACCGCAACCACGCCACGATCACGAGCAACGCGAGGCAGGTGCGCCACCGGGTCACGATCTGCCGGGCCAGCCAGCCGACCGCCCGCAGCACCGTCCAGAACGCGAAACCCAGGAACGCCAACGCCGCCAGCGTTTCCACAATGGACGCCAGCGCGCGGCCGAGCTTCGCCAGCACCCACAGCACCACCGCGACACCCGCGCCGACAGCGATCACCACGGCCGCGTTCATCGGCGCTCACCGCATTCAGCCGCGGTGATGTCGAGCGGCAGCATTCCTTGGCATGCCGCGCACTTCGTCTCGCCCCGCACGAGGCGCGTGAACTTTTTACATGCGGCGCAACGCATCCGGGTGACCCCCGTTGACGCACGCCGTCCAGAACCGGTTATGTTCGTCATTGTTCACTTCCCAGTGGACAGCGCAGAACCGGTGAAGGTTGGCAGCCAGAGGCCGGTTCTGCGTTAATTACGGAACAATTCCAAGCGCAAATGAGCGCGTTGAACACAGCACACGTCACCGTGCGCTTTTTTCAGTACTCGCTGAGGTTTTGCGGCTAGTCTTCGGGTTCCTCGCTGGTCATGAGCTTTGTCAGCTCGGCGTCATCCGCCAGCCGCTCCTCATCCGCCTCTTCCCTGAGCTGCTCCACCACGTCCGACAGGCATGCGAGCGATTCCTGCTGAGACATCGCCGCCTTGGCGAGCCGTTCGATCGTTGCCGTGTACGGCTCCGCGTCCTTCCCGACCAGGAAGACCCCGGCACCGTGATGCGGGCAGTACACGACATCCGAGGTGTCTTTCAGCGTGTACCGGCTGAACGGCCCCTCCGACACGGCCTGGCTCGGGGCCAGCCGGATCGTCAGCGTCCGCGACAGCCCGACCAGATCCCTGAGAAAACTCATCTGCCGCCGCATGACCCCGGTCACGCCGAAATGGTTCTTCAGCGCTTCGGACCCGATGAACATCTGCGCTGTGACCGCACCCGCGCCGAACACGATCCGGTTGCGGTCCAACCGGTCCTCCACCACCTGATCCAGCTTCTCCTTGTCCCGCAACGTCGGGCCGACCACCAACCGCGCGTAATCCGGAACCTGCAGCAAATCCGGCACCAGCAGCGGAGCCCACACCGTCACCGACCGCGCCACCCGCTCATGCGCGACCAACGTCGTGTAATGCGCCGGATCAGCCTGCGACCCCGCCGAAAACCAGCTCGGCCCCGACACACCCCGCGCCAGCAGCATGATCCAGGCTTTCCGCTGCCCGGTCACCCCGAGCGCACCCAGCACGCCCGCCACCTCCACCGGCGTCGGCACCCGCTGCCCCAGCTCCCAGTTCGACAGCAACGCCGGGTTGACCCCGATCCGCCGCCCCAGCTCCCGCAACCCGAACCGCGCCTCAACCCTGGCGTTTCGCAACGCCGCACCCAAACCGCGTGCCCGCGGGCTCGCCATCTCCGTCCCACGCATCTACGCCGCCTTGCTGTCACCAGTTGCAGACGCAGACCGCGACGACTTCGCCGTAACAGCCTTGAAGCCGGTCGCCCGGAACACATACGTCTGATACTTGAACTCGCCCTGCCCGCCGACACGCGGCTCCGCCGTCAACCCGTCCAGCTCGATCGGCCGCATTCCCGGCAGGACCTCCGAGGTCGTCGGCACCGGCTGCACGTCCGCCAAGAATGTCACCTCGAACGAGGCCCGCTTCGCCTTCGTCTCGCCTGGGTCCGTCACTGCGGCCCGCCACTGCCGCTTGCCGGTCGTCTCGTCAATGCGTTGACGCACGGGCCGACCCGCCGCCCGGTCCTCACGCGATTGGAACTCGTTGTCCGGAATAACTTCGCCCACCATCACAAGTCCCTGCGGGAACGCGTCGTCGAAGTCGATCGCAAACCGGTGTCCCTTTTCGATAGCCATGCTGAATCCCTTTGCTGCTCTAGGTTTTTGTGCGCTCAGTCGCGCTCTTCCGACCACTGGTCGCCGAGAGGAGAGGAGTAGGTGCGAGTGCGGTTCTGCGTCTCGCACCACTCGCCGAACTCGCCCGCAGCAACAGAAAGACTCCGCGCAAACCGCGCTGTGTCCATCAAGCCGCCGATCCGAGCCGGTACCTGGATCACGATCGCGGCCTCATCGCCCCCGGCCACCAGCTGGCGAACCCCAGGGGAAGGCGACACGACGGCGGCGCCGTATCCGACGAGGGGCTGAATCACCACGTGAATGCCCATGTGTGCTCTCCCGATGTCTCGGCTTCCGCACGCCCGATTTGGCGCGCTGAGATCAGGAGACACCCGGGTAAGGCAGATCACCCGGACAAACTGTCCGGGTCCATTCGAGCACGGGCTAGCGTCCGGCCGGAACGGCCTTCTCGATCGCGTCGAGCATCGCCGACCAGGGAAGATCCCGGCCGGGAGCGCTGCGCGGTTCGTGCAGCGGCCAGACGTCGTCACCGTAAAGCAGGTCGACGCCGACGCGCCGCAGGTTCTCGATGTGCATCTCCCAGAACGGCTGACGCGCATGCGCCGCGTTCACGCGCGGGAAGGCCACGACCGGCAGGTTGCGCGTGCCGATGGCCTCATTGACCTGCGTCAACGCCTGATTGTCCGCGATGCCGAGAGACATCTTCGCGACCACGTTCGCCGAGGCCGGCGCGACCAGATAGCAGTCCGGCGCAGGATGCGGACTACGCTCCGACGGCGACCGCGGCTCGACCCGCACCGGGTACCCCGTCGCGTCCTCGATCTCCGCCAGCGCACCCGACTCGGCCAGCCAGCGCCCAGCAGTCGGGGTCAGCGTCACCGCGACCGTCCACCCCGCAGCCTGCGCAGGCCGGATCAGCTTCGGAAGAAGATCTTCCACCCCACCGGCACCGGAACCGACCAGGCCGAGAACACGCGACGACATCCGCCTACCTCACCGCGCCGCAGCGCTCAGCCAGCGCCAGCAGCGCCGAAGACTTCTTGCCCGCCGACGCCGGGGCACGCCGGTACATCGACCGCACGACCTCACGCACCATCGTGTTGTGCCGGACGACAGTCGGTGCCTTCGTCTCAGCCTCCAGCAGGGCGTCAAGCGCTTCGTCGTCCTTCGCAACCAAGCTCAACGCCCGCGCGAAGTCGATCAGGTGCGTGACCTGCCGCTCCACCGGCAGATGCTCGACGTTGACGCGCGGCGCGGACTCGATCACCTGCCCAACGTCGCCGAGATCCAGCGCCGCCGACAACCTGTGCAGCTCGACGTTCGCCGGTCCGAACCCGGTCTGCCAGTAGTTCGCATCGACGCCGAGCTGATCAGCCGCCCGGCCCGCGTGGCCGAGAAGGTCATTCGCCGTCGACCGGTCCTGATGCCGAGCAGCAGCCACCGCAGTCCGGAGGTAGAGCATCCCGTACAGGCTCAACGCCGCCGGATCACCTTCGGCCATGCGCGGCAGCAGCCACTTGGCCGCCACGTCGCCCAGCTCCAGCGCATCATCGAACCGGCCCACCGCCAGCAGCGCATGCGTCCCCGACCGCGCGGCCGACGCCAGCACCAGCGGATCATCCGCATCATCAGCGGCCTGCATCGCCCGTTCAGCCGCGATCCACGCGAGGTCAGCCTCGCCGATCTTGCTCAACGTGGTCGCCGCCAGGTGGTGGACCCTGGCCGACACCGCAGCGCACGCCCGCTTGTACGTCGCGTCATCCGAGGACGCGGCCTCCATCGCCTGACTGGTTTTGATCAGACCGGGCAGCGCCGCGACAACCCGGCCGAGTTCGCCGTTCTGGTAGCTGGACCAGGCACCTTCCACCAGTTGCGCAACAGGGGCGGGGTCGATGTACTCGGGCGACATCGCCGAGGAGAACAAGGTCCGGGAGAGCCGACGCGGAGCCATCAGCGCATCCCGGATCGCTGGGACGTCGTCGTTCTTCTCCTGGTCCTCCAGCAGGACCGGTTCGCCGAGCAGGTCGCCAAGTGTCACCCGCAGGGCCTGCGCGACCTCTGCCAGCACGTCCAGCCTGCGGATATCCCGTTCGCCGCGCTCGATCTTGCTCAACCAATCCTCGGTGCGGCCCACCAGGTCAGCAAGCACCGCCTGCGACAGCCCACGCCGTCGCCGGTAGAAAGCAACACGCTCCCCGATGCTGAGCTGATCACCCGCGCCTCGCATACACGCGAGACTACAGCCAATCGGCTGCATATACGAACGAGGTCGCACTTCCAGCCGATTAGCGAAACAGGAAACGATCGGCAACGACTAATTTTTATCAAATACCCAGCCACTCGATATACACGCTGTCCACATGGCAAGTAGGCAAATAATCACCTATTCAGATAGGTCAGAGAAGGCAGCTAACTCAGTGATCAACATGCTGCCTTGTAGCCGAACTTCGCGATTTGACAGGCTTTCGCATCATGCCCACCTCCTCGAAGCCACTCCAGAGAGGGTTGACCATCACTCTCCGGGTTGAACCACTGCACGCCACCCAGTCGCTCGTAATGCACGTGAAGCTCCGACAAAACGCGCCGCTGCGTATCATCAAACGAGAATACGGCGACCTGGAAGAAAATGGCGGCTTCAGTTATATGTACATCCTTCAGTATTACTTCGCGCTTTTCCTCTTGTGTCACAAATTTCACGATCGACTCGCGAAGATCCGCGATTCTCCTGTCCCGCTCCCTACGAACCCTGCAGCGTTGTTCCATATTCGTCAGCCATCGCGTCATGAACCGTGTGGCATGTTTTTCCCACTCCGCCTGAAGCTCAGGCGTCATGCATACCCCAATATTTCCCGCCCTGAGCGAAAGAAGAACTTGATGAGTATTCGCAAGCTTGCCTGAATTTCTCTCGCTAACAGAACGCGCTACACATGCATCAACGAGCACATGATTACTGGGTTTCACGAGCCGACGCCTCCTGTACTGCGTTCAGAAATTCCCAATCGGCCTCATCGGCAACTTCGTCAAAATCGACCGGCCAGCCGCCAAATCGACCGAGTGCATCGAGTTCTGCCTTGTCGACACGAGTGAACCCTGTTTGCGGGTCACGGGAGAACCAGTTAAGTGAAACCCGCTCTGGCAATATTTGTTTTTTGGCAATAGCAGTCTGTATAGATCGAAGAAGAAGCGAACTATGAGTCTCAACGACGACTCGTACCCCTCGCTTCGAGGCGGCGACGATCACATCTCCGAGTCGGGTTTGCGCCTTCGGGTGCAGGTGGGTCTCCGGCTGCTCAATATAGACGATCTGACCTGGAATCGCGGCGTGCAGCGCTACAAGGATCGGAAGAGTCTGGCTAACCCCAAAGCCGACGTCTGCAATATTGACCAAGTCATTCGCTCCGCTGGCTTGCGAAGTTGGCATCCGGCCGACAAGAAGTTCGAGTCGAATATCGTCTATCCTTTGCGCCTTGACTTTCCATGTTAGGCCGAGATGTCGGAGGTCATCGCCGAGCGCGATCAGCTTATTTTTCCCAACATGTTCGTCGAGACCCCATTTATGGATAACACTCGCCACATATAGCTCCATGGTCCCCGGATAGCGAATCCCTGCAGCGGAACTAGTGTAGGTCCGCTCCGGATTCCCCCTAAGGCCAGGAACGTGAATGATGTCCCTCAGAAAACGAGAGTAGTCAGAAGAACCGAATCCAGTCTGACTAACAAGGCCGAACCCACGCGCGGTTCTCCTGTTGTTAACTTCGACGTCAAGAAAGCAATGCTCTCGGTAGGGAGATAACTTTAATGAGTCAGGTTGGGCTTCCGAGTCCCATAGGACTCGGCGTTCCCTTTGGTACTCGATAACTTCCGAAGGGAAGCGCTTTATCAGAGATTCCGAAGACGATGTCTTGCTAACCCGAATTGCGCTGTCCATATTTACATACTCACTCTCGCTCAAGGTCAAGCCCTGACTTTGAGAGTACGAGTACGTATTACACACGCTTGCAGAACCCAGCTTTATTGCAATCTTTAGATATTCGGCCACGTCTGCACGACTCTTCCCGCGACTAAGTCCCTGCAGCCATGAAGTTAGTTGAACATTCGGACCATGTATAAGGAGTGCACCCGGGTCGAATTGCGCCTCGACGGTTTGTTTCAACATCAAGAAAGGCTGCATGAAGCTTGACTTACCTGAGCTATTTGCTCCAGAAATTAACGTTAGCGGGGCAATGTCCAGCATTACTTCATTCCGAATGGCTTTGTATCCGGATACCGAAAATCTGACCGGCCCTCGGCGGTTGGAACTGCGCCACCGGGCGATGTCCGCGGAAGGTCTAGTCACATCTTTCCTTAAGTCAAAGGTTCCCGTTTCACGAGAATATCGCAGCTTTGCGTATTGTTGCCGAACTTGGCTCTATGAGATCAAGGCCGCGCCGCCTGGCGGCGCGGCAGTCGCCTACGTAGCCCCTCGCCTAGGCGGCCGCACCCGTCCCCGGCACGGCGGGCTGCCGCTCCGCTCCGCCCACCGGCCGGGCGGTGCGGCCGCCAGCGGGGCACGTGGCGTAGCGCCGCCAGGCGGCGAAGCAGATCCCCTAGCCGACATTGGCCACCTCCGAACAGCGCGTTACGTGCCAAAGTGGTCGCCGCAGTGGCGGCAGCCGTTACAGGCTGTCGTCGGGACCCCTCCATCCCGACGCCTGATCGTGACAACGGCCGGTAGCACCGCGTCAAGACGGGAAAGCGTGTCTTGACCCGGCACCACCGGCCGCGTGCTGGCTTCGTATCGGGATGAAGGGGTAGGTGCGGTGAGGGGTTCGCCAGGCCGTCTCCAGGCCGTCAGAGGTCGGGCAACAGCCAGAAACGGCGAGAACCGCGGAGTAAGGTTTCAGCAGCTCAGAGGGCATAAATCCAGGAGCCAACCAGGTCGCGACGGACCCTTGATCACTTCATCGCGATCTGGTTGGCGATGTACTCCTAGCTTCGGCTCTGCCGCTCAGAGCAGATCGAGCGCGGTCACGATCTCGTGGACCTCAGTTCGGGTGGCGTAGTTGGGGTGCACGTCAATCCACCGGATCGCGCCCTCGGCGGCGACCAGGACGACCGTCGGCATTGGTACGCCGTGGCTGCCGTCGGCGTTGGCCGCGGTGAGGTCCAGCCCGAGAGCCGCCTGCGCGGTGCGGGCGGCCTCGGCGGGGGCGGTGAGCACGCCGAGTGCGGCGGCGATCTGGTTGCCGGGATCGGAAAGCACAGTGAAGGTCAGGTCGTTTTTCTCCGCCATGGACAGCGAGCCGTCCGGCTTCTGCGGACTGATCGCGATCAGCTCGATGCCCCGTTCAGCCAGCACGGGCACGAGCTGCTCCTGGTAGGAGCGCAGCGCCACGTTGCAGTACGGGCACCAGGCCCCTCGGTAGGTCACGACCACGGCGGGCTTGCCGTGCCGGGCGGATTCGAGCGTCGCCGGGTTGCCGTGGACGTCGAGCAGCTCTCCGTCGGGCATCGCCGCGCCCGCGGTGAGCACGCCCTCGGGCACACCGGCGGCGTCCAGCTCCGCCTGCTCGCCGCCAAAAGCCGCGAGGGCCTCGGCCGGCAGTTGACCTGCGATGCCCTGCTGCATGGCGGATAGCCGCTCGGCAATGGTGCTGTTGGTGGTGGTCACGTCAGGCCTTTCGGGCGCGGGGAGGTGCTTCGCGGGACACGGGCGAACCTCAAACTGGATTGCTCTATCCAGTGGTATCAGCGGCAAACTGGATAGTCAAATCCAGTTTTGGCGAACCTCCGTATCCTGCGGGAGTGAGCGAGACCGTGACCCCGGCTGCTGAGGGCGCCGGCGCGACCAGACGGACGACTCGTGGGCTCGTCACCCGTGAGCGGATCGTCGCCGCCGCCGCGCAGTTGATGTTCGAGCGCGGCGTCGCCGGCACCAGCACTCCCGACGTCCGGGACGCGGCTGGGGTCAGCTCGTCGCAGATCTACCACTACTTCGCGGACAAGAGCGCGCTCACCCGAGCGGTGATCGAGTTCCAGACGGCGCGCATCCTCACCGGACAGCGAGTGCTTCTGTCCCGATTGGACAGTTTCGAGGCACTGCGAGACTGGCGAGACGCGATCGTGCAGATCGAACACGACCTCGACTGTCGCGGCGGCTGTCCGCTTGGGAGCTTGACCAGCGAACTCGCGGAACACGACCCTGCCGCGCGCAGCGCGTTGGCGGAGGGCTTCACGCTGTGGACCGACGCGATCCGCGACGGCCTGCAGGACATGCTCGACCGGGGCGTACTGCGCGACGACGCCGACCCGCACCGCCTGTCGTTGGCGACGATGGCCGCGCTGCAGGGCGGCCTGATCCTCGCGCAGGCCCAGCGCAGTACCGCGGCGCTGGAAGCCGGGCTGGACGCGATGATCGAACGCATCGCGTTCCACGCTGTCGCTCCCTGGCGGCAGGGTCTTCGTCGCGATCTGTCCTAACGCACCGCCCGCACGAACAAGAACACCGGCTGCCCCCGCAGGATCTCTGCCAGCTTCGGGTCCTCCACCCCGGGCGTCGGCTGCGGCTCCTCTACCGCGTCGATCGCGAACCCGGCTTCCAGCAACGCCGTGAACACCGCCGACACCGGGCGGCGGTACATCTGCCCGGTCACCGTCACACCATCCCAGTCCCAGTCTTCGCTGATCAGCTCGACGCGGTGGTAGTCCGCGCCGTCGGAGCGGAGCCAGCCGGTGATCGGATGGTGGATGGAGAACACCAGCGCACCGCCCGGTTTCAGGCAGCGCCGCAGTTCGGCGAGGAGTGGCCCCCAGTCCGCGACGTAGTGCAGGACCAGCGACGCCACTACCAGGTCCGCCGAGGCGTTCGGCACCATGGTCAGCGGCTGGTTCAGGTCCGCGGTCTCGAATCTGGCGCGAGCGCCCAGGCGATTCCGTGCGAGCTTGACCAGGCGGGGGTCGTGGTCCAGGCCCAGGACCTCGGCACCAGCGGCGGCTAGGTGTTCGGTCAGGCCGCCGCCGGCGGAGCCTAGTTCCAGGATTTGCTTTCCGGCCAGGTCACCGGCTAGGCGCAGGATCGCCGGACGGTCGTAGTGCGCGTTCGGGCCGCTGTTTTCGGCAGAGTTCGTGTATCGCTCGGCGTGGTCTCCAAAGACTTTTGACACCTCGTCGAGCGTACCGATTTCAGCCGTTCAGCATCGGGGCTGCCAGGAACTGTTCCGGGACCGCGAAACCGTCCACCAACGTCCGTGCGTGCGGTCGCAGAGCCCTGCACAGCGCGTTAACCGCGGCGGTCACTGCCTTGGAGCGGCTTGCGGAGATACGGCCGTGCTCCAGGAACCACGCGCGGTCTGCTTCGATCGTCGACAGTGCGTACAGGTCGCATACCCGTTCCAAGAGCACCTTCGCGTCTGGGTCGCTGCAGGTGTCCACAGCGCGAGCGAAGGCGTCGAGGATCAGGCGGTCTACGTGTACGCGGCCGGCGAGCAGCACGTGGTCCTGTACGGAGTTGAAGACGCCGAACGGATCCGAGGAGGCACCGCGGAGACGGTTGGCTACGCCGCTCAACACGTGCTCTTCGCGGTCCTCGAAGAGACGTTGTTGCCACTCGCGGTCGAAGAGCACTGAAGCGTCGTCGGACTCTGTAAGTCGCTCTACAAACCGCAGTGCGACCGAACGCTCCTTGACAGTGTCGACGAGCTGCTCGGCGACGAAGCGGGCGGTCGCGAGGGGGCTTAGGTCCTCGAAGTGTTCCTTGTACTGCGTCAGCAAGCCCTTCGCGACCAGCTGCAACAGCACGGTGTTGTCGCCTTCGAAGGTGGTGAAGACGTCGGTATCGGCCTTCAAACCAGCCAGCAAGTTCTCCGAAAGGTATCCGCTGCCGCCGCAGGCTTCGCGGGCCGTTTGGATCGTCGCGGTCGCGTGCCAGGTGTTCAGGGCTTTCAGGCCGGCGGCGCGGGATTCCAGTTCGCGCTGTTCTTCTTCGGGCGCGTCCGGGGCGATGTCGTGCAGGGCGGCGACCAGTTCCTCCTGCGCGAAGTGCAGTGCGTAGGTCTTCGCCAAGGCTGGCAGAAGTTTTCGTTGGTGTCCAAGGTAATCGAGGATCACCACCTCGTCCCCGTCCGGACGCTGGAACTGTCGTCGCTGGTCGCCGTAGCGGATTGCCAGGGTCAGGGCCCGCTGCGTCGCGCAGCCGGCGCTGCCGCCGACGCTCACGCGGCCACGGATGAGCGTGCCCAGCATCGTGAAGAACCGGCGGCCGTCGCTCTCGATCGGGCTGGTGTAGGTGCCGTCCTCGGCGACGTCGCCGAAGCGGTTCAGCAGCGCTTCCCTTGGCACGCGTACCTGATCGAAGGTCAATCGTCCGTTGTCGACGCCGTTCAGGCCCGCTTTTACGCCACAGTCCGCGATCGTGACGCCGCGCGCGGGAGCACCGGACTCGTCACGGATCGGGACCAGGAACGCGTGTACGCCACGGGATTCGCCGCCAGTCAGCAACTGCGCGAACACCACGGCGAGCTGTCCGTCGCGGGCGGCGTTGCCGATGTATTCCTTAGTGGCACCGGGATCTGGGCTGTTCACGACGAATTCGCGCGCCGAAGGGTCGTAGGTCGCCGTGGTGTGCAGGTGTTGCACATCGGAACCGTGGCCGTGCTCGGTCATCGCGAAGCAGCCGAGCAGGTCGAGATTCATGATGCGGCGCAAGTACTTCTCGTGGTGCGCCGCGGTGCCGAGCAGCTGTACCGCACCGCCGAACAGTCCCCATTGCACGCCGGCCTTGACCATCAGCGACAGGTCGCCGTAGCCGAGCATTTCGAACGACATCACCGAGCCGCCGACGTCGCTCAGCCCGCCGTACGCGGCGTCGAATCCGAGCGCGGGGCGGTCTGTCTCGGCGAGTTTCCGCAGCTGGTCCAGCACCTGGACGCGATGCGCCTCGACGTCGAGGCCGATCGTGTCCCGGAACTCCTCCGCGTTCATCTGCGCGCGCACGTCGCGTTTCAACGCCGACCAGCGGCCGTCGAGGACTGCGGTCAACGCGTCCGGATCCACTTTCGCGGGCACAGCAGGGACGTCCACGGTTCCTCCGATGCGACTACGGCTGATCACGGCCAGCCTGCCGCAGCGGAGGAGATCCCGCAGCTCAGCCCAGGTCAGGGCCCTTCGAGCGGAGGTCGTCGACCTTCGTCATCGCCTCGCGCAGTTCGGTCAGCCAGGTGTCCGCGTGCTCGCCGACCAGCCGTACCGCCCAGGCCAGCGCCTCCGACCGCGACCGCGCGACGCCGGCGTCCACGAGCGTGTCGAGGACCAGCCGTTCGGGTTGCCGCAGCCGGGTCATCACCGGCACAGACAGCGTCGTGAAGTGCGCCGTCGTACCGCCCAGTTTCGCGCCCCACGCCACCTTGCGCTGGTAGCGGTGCTCGGCCTGACGGGCGATTTCGATGCGCTCGTCGCGGGTTTCCTCGCGGAACCGGCTGATCCGCCCGTCCTCGGCGGCCGCGCGGGCCGCGTCGTCGGCGTAATCGCCGGTCAGCGCGGGCAGCTCGCCCACGATCAGGATCTCTTCGCGGTCCACGGTGATTTCCGGGTCGCCGGTGAACCAGCCGTCCGGAAGCCGTCCGCCGAACCACGCCGCCGCGTCGTCCGCCGACGGCACCTCGACCTGCTGCCAGCCGCCCCGGCCTTTCCAGCCTCGCCCCATGACGTCCACCACCCTTGATTACATGATTACGTCACTACTGAAGCTACGCTGATTCCACCGTCGCGGGTAGCGCGTTCACCAGGGGCGGAATTCGTTCAGAGCTGGGCGACGAGCTGGTTCACCGCGGTCACTGGACGCTCGCAGACGTAGCCGCGGCAGACGTACGCCGCCGGCTCGCCGTCGACCAGCGGCCGGTCGGCCAGCAGCGGGACACCGGGCGCGTCCGGCTCGCCGCCGACCACGATGCCGCCGCCGTGGATGTGCCGCGCGGCAGCGGTGACCAGCTCCGCACGGTCCGCGCCGACCACCGCGACCTGCACCGGCCCGGACTGCGCGGCCTCCGCGACGGACAGCCAATGCCCGGCGAAACGCGGCACCCTCGCAGCGAGCAGGCCGACGCGACGCAGCGCGAGTTCGGCGGCGTCGCGGTACCGCGCTGCCTGGTCGTGCCCGGCCAGTGAGGAGGCGGTGAGCAGCGCGCCAGCGAGCGCGGAGGCACCGGATGGGCTCGCGTTGTCGGTCGGATCGGACGGACGCTGCACGAGGACTTCCGCGTCGTCGGCGGTGTCGTGATACGCGCCGGGGGCGGTGTCCGAGGCGAAGTGTTCGAGGGCGACGTCCAGCAGTCGGGTCGCTTCGGTGAGCCAGCGCGGTTCGCCGGTCGCCTGGTGGAGGGCGAGAAGGCCGTCGGCGAGACAGGCGTAATCCTCCAGCACACCGACCGGTGCGCCGACCGCGCCGTCCCGCGAGCTGCGGCGGAGCCGTCCGTCCACGAGGTGCAGGTCGAGCAGCAGCGAGGCCGCGCCACGAGCCAGTTCGATCCACTGTGGACGGTTCAGGGCGACACCCGCTTCCGCCAGCGCGGAAATCGCGAGGCCGTTCCACGCCGCGACCACCTTGTCGTCCCGTCCTGGCTGCGGACGCGCCGCTCGTACTTCCAGCAACGCTTGCCGGATGCGTTCGAACCGGTCGAAATCGTCTGGATCCGCCCGCATTTGAAGGGTCGACGCGCCTTTTTCAAACGTACCCTCCTCGGTGACCCGGAACAGCTCAGCGGCCCAGGGCCCGTCGTCGCCGAGCACCTCGTTGAGCTGCGCGGGAGTCCACACGTAGGTCAGGCCTTCGACGCCTTCGGTGTCCGCGTCGAGCGATGCCGCGAAACCTCCTTGCGGCGTAAGGAGATCGTGTTCGAGGAACCGGACGATCCCCTCGGCCACGCGCAGCGCCGACGTCGACCCACGACGGGCGAGATGCGCGTATACTCGGAGCAGCAAAGCATTGTCATACAACATCTTCTCGAAGTGCGGCACGACCCACTCGGCGTCCACCGAGTAGCGCGCGAACCCGCCGGCCAGCTGGTCGTGAATGCCGCCGCGAGCCATCGCGTCCGCTGCCGACTGGGCGAGTGCGTGCGCCTGCGTCGATCCGGTGCGCTCATAGTGGCGCACCAGGAACTCCAGCACCATGGACGGCGGAAACTTCGGCGCGCCACCGAAACCGCGGTGCACGGAGTCTGCCTCCTGCGCAAGTTTCGCCACCGCCTCAGCCAGAGCGTCGGCGTCAACGGCGGCTTCCTTCAGCGGACCGCTCTGCTCGGCAAGATGCCCGACGATCTGTTTCGCACCCTCGCGCAGGTCGTCCGGCCGCTCGTCCCACGCCTCCGCGACCGCCACCAGCAGCTGCGAGAACGACGGGATCCCGGGGCGCGGCGCGGGCGGATAGTAAGTGCCGCAATGGAATGGCTCGCCCTCGGGCGTGAGAAAACAGGTCATGGGCCAGCCGCCCTGACCGGTCATGGCCTGTGTGGCGGCCATGTAGACGGCGTCGATGTCCGGCCGCTCCTCGCGGTCGACCTTGATGTTGACGAAATGCGCGTTCATCAGCGCCGCAGTGCCCTCGTGTTCGAAGGATTCGTGCGCCATGACGTGACACCAATGGCAGGCGGCATACCCGACGGACAACAGGATCGGCACCCCGCGACGGCGCGCCTCGGCCAGTGCGTCCGGACCCCATTCCCACCAATCGACCGGGTTGCCGGCGTGCTGCAGGAGGTACGGGGACGTCGCATCGGCGAGGCGGTTCGTCATGGTGCCGAGTGTGCCTCATCCCGTTCGAGACCCGTCCCCGCGGCACCGATACTTTCCAACTTGGAAAGTACCTGCTACTTTGACACGTACTGGACAGAGTGCCATCAGCCAAAGGGGTCTGGCGACATGGACAAAACAGCGGCCGAACAGGCGTTGCGCACCGCGGAATCAGCGTCGTCGAAAGTGCTCGCGCAGGGCCGGTGGTACCCGAAGGCGTTGCTGGCGCTTGGCGTCCTCGAGGCCGCGATCCTGCTGGCTGGCGGGCTCGGGAACATCGGGCTGCTGCTCATGCCGGGCAGCCTGGTCCCGCTTTTCGTCTTCATCATCTACACCGCGACCCGTCCTGTGGTCGGCCGACATCAGCGAGTGCTCTATCCGATCCTCGGCGCGAGCGTCGGCTTGGTCATCGCGATCGCCGCCCCGCTCGGACAGGTGCGTTTCACCGCGAATCCGGCCTGGTGGGTGCCCGCCGCGGTGCTCAGCGCGGTCCCGTTCCTGGTGGCCGCCTGGCTGGAAACGCGCGGCCGCCGATGAATCACCCCCGGCTCGCGCTGGATTCGGTGATCCACTCGCCGATCCGGTTCTCCATCACCGCGGCTCTCGCGGCGGTCGACGAAGCCGATTTCAAATCAGTCCGGGACGCGGTGGAAATTTCCGATTCCGTGCTGTCCAAACAGATCTCGACGCTGGAAGCCGCGGGATACGTCGCGGTGCGCAAGGTCTTCGTCGGCAAACGCCCTCGCACGTACCTCTCGCTGACGCCGAGCGGGCGCAAGGCCTGGGACGCGCACGTCCGGGCCTTGCGCCAGATCGCCGGTTAAGCCTGCTGGTGTGCAGCCTTCCGCCGCCAAGCAGCGGTACCCCGCCAGACGCACCACGCACCCGCCACTCCGGCGAGCCCGATACCGCAGAGCACAGCCCGGGCTTGCCCCGCCGGAGCAGGCCCGCCGAGGTGGACCAACACCCCCGCGACGGCGGATCCGATGGCATTCGAGACGAGCTGCACGGTGTTGATCGCCGCGGCGGCAGTGTCGCCCTCGTCGTCGGAAGCTGCCCCGCCCATGATGCGTGCGGCCACGTGCGGCCAAGCGATACCGATCCCGGCCCCGCCGACCAGGAGCGCCGCCGTCCAGGCCACCGTCACGCAGGTTCCCATCACCTCGCCGACCAGCAGCCCGGCGGTCACGAAGCCGATGGTGATCAACAACGGTCCCGCCGACGCCACCCGGCTTTTGGCGCGCAGCCCCGAGATACCCGCGCTGGGCACCTCGCCCAGAGTCCAGCCCAGCGCGATCGCCGCACCCACGAATCCCGCCAGCAGCGGGGCGAGCCCCGCGAGGCGTTGCCCGAACAGCGGAATGAACGCTTCGACCTGCGACGCGAGAGACATCAGCGCGACGGCGCCGTAGCACCAGGGAAGCGGAGACGACAACGAGAAGGCCGACCGCGGCAGAATCCGTCCGCCACGGCGCTTGTCGTCCGCGAACGCCAGGCCGAGACCGAGCAGAGCCACCACGAGCAGCACCCCGAGCAAGACCGTCGAATCCACAATGTTGGCAATGCTGACCAGCAGCGCGGAGACGACCAGAAGCCCCACAGTGAGCGGGGACGGCACGGGCGGCAAGTCACCAGCGCGCGTCGAGGGCACGGTGAACGGAACGAGGATCGCCACCAATGCCGTCACGACCAGGAGCGTGACCATCGCGCCGCGCCACATGCCGTACTGCGCGAAGACCCCGCCGACCGCCGGGCCCAAGAAGGTGCCGACGCCCCACATCCCGGAAACCAGTGCGGCGCCAAGGGACCACAGGTGTTCCGGCAACAGCGACCGGATCAGCGCGTAGCCCAGACCGCACAACAGACCGCCGCCGAGTCCCTGGACGAACCTGCCGGCCAGCAGCACCTCCATCACCGGGGCGACCGCGCAGATCACCGTGCCGAGCGCGAACGCACCGAGGGCCACGAAATAGGTGTTGCGTGCGCCGAGCCGTGGCAGCGCCGTGCTCACCAATGCTGAGGAAATGACTGACGCCACCAGGAAAACGGTGGTCACCCAAGCGTAATAACGACTTCCACCGATATCCTGCACCGCAGCGGGCAACAGGCTGGTCGTCAGGAACACATTCGTCGCGTACAGCCCCACGCCACCGGCGAGTACGGCGGCTACCCGACGATGCCGGCCGGTGAGCAAGTCACGCCAACTTCCCTTGACTACTGGGGTTTCGGCGTTCTGAGCAGAAGAGCTGGACATGCGCCGAACGTAAGACCTCTAGCTAGCTAGAGGTCAATGCCGGACAATGCGTTTGCCGGGACAGATAGTGTGATCTTCATGTCAACGGAGGACGCGGTCAGGAACGTGCTGGAGAGGGAATACCGGGTCGAGTCGGTTCGCTCCCTCGACAAGGGATACACCAGTGAACAGTGGGTGGCCGACACGGACGAGGGCCGGCTGCTGGTGAAAGTGCCTCGGCGCGAACGGGATCCCGAACATCTGCGGCGGCTGGTCTCGAGCGCCCAGGTAGCGGCCGAGCACGGCGTCCCGGTCGTCCAGTACCGGCAGTTGGTGCCGCACGAGCCCACCCTCGACGGCCCGGTGCTCATCCAGGAGTACCAGGAGGGCGATGCGGCGGACGAGGTGTGGGAGTCGCTCGATAAGGACGTCCTGCTCCAGGACCTCGGCGACGTCACCGGACGGTTGCACGCCATCCGGGGTCCGCACTTCGGGGACGTGCTGGGCGGCGGGAAAGCGGCGTCGCTGCGGGAGTCGGTGGAGGCCGAAGCCGACGCGCTGCTGCCGCTGGCGGACCCCGCCCTGATCGGTCCCACCGGCCCGCTGCGGTCAGCGCTTGTCTCCGCGGTGGCGCGGCTGGACGAGTCCGCGAGCGTCCCCGCCTTGACGCATGGCGACCTGTGGCTGCCGAACATCCTGGTGCGCGACGGCCGGATCACCTGCGTCCTCGACCTCGAACACGCCGCGTACGCGGACCGGTTCCGCGACTTCGGCAAGCTGGACGAGCACATCTTCGACGCGTACCCGGAAGGCCGTGATGTCTTCCTCGCGTCCTATGCGGCCGCTTGTCCGTTGCCGGACGACTGGCGTCAGCGGGTGGAACTCGCGCACGCGCTGCACGCGCTGAACATGCACGTCTACTTCCGGCGCTGGACTCCGCAATGGGCGCCGCAGTACGCGCAGCAGGTGCGGGACGGGCTCGCGCGGGCCCGCTGATAAATCCGACCATTGGCCGTGGCTGTTCAGCGAGGAGATCACTACAGTCCTGAGTTATGAAGCGATTGCCTGGGCTTAAGTCCATTACCGCCGTCGCATTCATCGGATGTCTAGGTTTGTCCGGTTGCAGCGTCCATGCGGCATCCGCGGCACCGAACTGGATCACCTTCGCGAACGGCCGCCTCTCCTACGGCACCGACGCCCAGGGCAACCGGATCCCCGATTTCTCCCGTGTCGGCTACCGCAACGGGGAAACTCCGCCCGAACTGCCGGTCGCGGCGACCGTCGAGCCGCAGCCGTCCGGCGATGACACCGGGCGGATTCAGCATGCCATCGACCAGGTCGCGAACAGCGGTAAACCGGGTGCCGTCCAGCTGACAGCGGGTGACTTCCGGCTCGAAGGAACCCTGCGGATCAGCTCCAGCAACGTCGAACTGCGCGGCGCGGGCAGCGGAACCAAACTGGTCGCGGCAGGCAAACTGCACACGTTGGTCACCATCGCCGGTACCGGTTCACGGTCCCTCGGCTCAGCGATCCCGGTCACCAGCGGTTACGTCCCAGTCGGCGCGGACCGGCTCGAGGTCAGCGACGCGTCGTCCTTGCACGTCGGGGACCACGTCATCGTGCAGCGTCCGCAGGAAAAGCCGTGGATTCACGCGATCGGCATGGACAAAATCCCGCCGCGGCCGGACGGTACTCCGAGCAAGCAATGGACCCCGAACGCCGGCCTGCAGTTCGACCGGACGATCACCGCCGTCAACGGGAAAACCGTCCAATTCGACGTGCCGCTGACCAACGCGCTGGAAAGCCAATACACGCACGCCACCGTCACGCGCTATTCGTACCCCGGCCGGATCAGCGGCTCCGGCCTCGCCCACCTGTCCGCGGACGGCGCCGAGTTCGAGCAGGATCCCGCCTGGCACAAGGACGGTTACTTCAACTCCCAACTGGTGTCCGTGGACACCGCGCAGGACATCTGGGTCAATGATGTCGTCGCGAACCATTTCGGCTCCGCCTTCGGGATCGGGCAAAACGCCATCCGGGTCAGCCTGCTGAACACCTCGTCCCTGGCCGAATCGGTCCCGCAGGACATCCACGCCCAGCCCGCCGCGTACACCATCAGCGGCCAGGAAACCCTGGTGCGGCAATGCATTGTCACCGGCAGCAACCTGCACGCCTGGGTCACGCAGGCTCGGGTGCCCGGCCCGAACGTGATCAGCCGTTGCACCAAGACGAACACCGGCTCCCGGATTCTCGACGCCGGACCACACCAGCGCTGGGCAAGCGGGACCCTGTACGACGACATCACGATGAGCCCGCCGTCCGGCCACCTCCAGCTGTCCGACCGCCAGTGGCTGGGCAGCGGCCAGGGCTGGGCTGGGGCGAATTCGGTGCTGTGGAACTGCGCCGTCGGCTCATACCTAGTGGAAAACCCGCCGACAGCGCACAACTGGGCGCTCGGGTGCACTGGCACGCAGAGCAAACCGCCGTCGGGCCATCGGCCGGGCGAGATCGAGTCGCCGGGGACGCATCTGGCACCGGAGAGTCTTTACGACGAGCAACTGGCCGAACGACGCTGATCAGGCGGTTTTGGCCGTCTGCTGCGTAAGACATTCGGGTGATACTTGCTGTTGGCCGTAGGACAGCCGCCCTGCTCACGTCGATAAAAGCGCGAACTCGGCTGCGAGTTGCAGTTCGCAAATGCAGACAGGCCTAATCGCGGCGACTACAGTAACCATCCGGTGTCAGAGGGTGACCATGTGTCTGGGCCCAGCGGACCCGGGACGATCTACGCAAGGGGAGGCGTACATCGTGACCGACAATCAGCAACCCCACCTGCCTCCGGCCCGGAGGTACGGCGGAGCGTCGTTCGAGACGCTGGCCGTCGCGCCATTGCTTGGCGACGGCTACTCGTACGACAAAGCAACACTCGAAGAAATCGCAAGATCATACGAGGATCTCGGCGATAGCTACAGCTTAGACCAAACACGCGCCCGGCTAATCGCGCAAACACAGCCACCCGGGCTGGATTTTTCCAGCGTCGGCAATGCTGAATTGTTTCGAAATTCCGGACGATCCCTGCTCGATTCATTGAACCAATGCGAGCAGTTCTGCAGACATCAGGCCACGAAGTACCGCGAGGCGCTCAAGAAGTACTCGGCCGCCGAGGACGCGCACTCATCCGAGATCCATAACAGCGGGGGAAGCCTGTGAGACGTGTCCTCGCGCTCACCGCAGTCGCCCTGTGCGCCCTCGCCAGCTGCTCCCGCACGACGGCTGGCCGCGCCGCCCCTGGCGAGCGCTCCGGTCAGCCATCCTCGCCGGCGCCCAACAGCACCTCGGCCGAACAAGTGCCCGGCCCCGGCGTGCCAAAAGTAGAGAGCCCCATCGATGCCGCCCGGTTCAAGCAGAATCCTTGCGGCGCCTTGACCGCCGCACAGGTCTCCGACCTCCTCGGCAACAGCCCTCGCGTCAAGCCGGAACCGCACGGCGCAGGCGGGCCGGGGTGCGGCTGGTTCGCGCAAGCACAAGTGGCAGTCGTTTTCCCTGACATCAACGACCTCGGCCTGACCTCCTTCTACCGCGCAAAAGACAGGGTCTACCCGTTCTTCCTGCCGCTCGCCCCGCTCGACGGGTACCCCGTCGTCGCCTACGGCGAAGAGGACCACCGGGCGAGTCGCGGTGCATGCGACATCGCGATGGGAATCAGCGACCACGAAACCGTAGTCGTATCGATCACGCAATCGCCAGCACACAAAGGCGAGAAAGATCCGTGCGAATCCGCCAGGGGAATCGCGGAAAAAGTACTCGGAAATCTGCGAGGAGGACACTGATGACTGGCCGATCGATGACTCCCGCGGAGATTTACCACCAGGTCACCGGCGGACAGGGACCGGAATCTCTGAGCATGACTCAAAAATGCGCGAAGGACCTCAGCGAGCGGCTGCTGGATCGCGCCGACGAAATCGCCAAGCTCGCCGAGAAGGTGCGGGCCGGCTGGCATGGCGTCTCTGCTGAGGAGGCCGCGAATTCGGCTTCTCCCCTGCTCTCCGTCTCCATCGACCACAGCGCGAACC
Source organism: Amycolatopsis silviterrae (assembly GCF_042684085.1). Classification (NCBI taxonomy): domain Bacteria; kingdom Bacillati; phylum Actinomycetota; class Actinomycetes; order Pseudonocardiales; family Pseudonocardiaceae; genus Amycolatopsis; species Amycolatopsis silviterrae. The sequence goes on along the minus strand of NZ_JBHUKS010000002.1, from coordinate 91,294 downwards.
TGGTGTTCACCCAGACCGCGGCGGACGGGCAGCTATCTGCGTTTCAGACCGTCAAAAACACGGTCAAACCAGTTGGCGAACGGCCGGAAATCACCCCGCAGGACGTCTACGACGTGCTCAACGGGAAGGACGGCTACTCCGGCAGGCTCGGCCAATGGCAGGCCGATGCGCAGCACAACATCGATGCTTACACCAGCTACCACTCGACAACCGGCGCGAACTCCGACCGGATTCCGGCTCGCTACGCGGAGCTGAGCGACACCGGTGCGTCCGTCAGCCTCGCCAGCACCGCCGAACCGCGAAAGCATCCGGTCAAGGGCCCGCACAAGCCGAGCGGTGAACCGCCCGACAGCCACCAGCCCGGAGTGACTGGGCCAGGTCCCAGCGCAGCGGTACCGCCGGTTCCGAAACCACGTGAGCCGATGGCCGAGCCAGGCAGCTACCGCCCAACGGGCCACGCGGGTGGCCGCGAACCTGATGCGGCGAAAGGCAGAGCTCCGGCGGCACCATCCGAAGCGACCAAACACCCGGACGCGACTCATCCCAGCTCGTACCGCCCCGATGCGCCTCCGGGTTACCAGTTCGGCCCCGTGGGTCAGTCAATCAATCCCGTTGGCTCCAGCGGATTCGATCCGCTGCCGGGCACCGGCGGATCACGTGGCGGCGCGGGAAATATCGGTGCGGGAAACCGATTCGGCGCCTCCCGCGAACCGGCACCACCCCGAAACACCCCCGGAACCCCAAGCACCACAGGCAAACCCGCCAACCTCCTCGGCGGCGGACTGCCCGCCAAGAAGGGAGAAAAGGACACCGACAAAGAAAAACCGGCCCCGCCTTACCTCCAGGAAACCGACCCGGACGTGTTCGGCGTGCGAGACCTCAAGCCGACGCCTCCGGTGATCGGGGACCGGCCGGCTCGCTAGGCCGTCGGGGAGGAATCAGCGGTGCGCACGACCGAGCTGTCCCTCGACGCCCTCCTCGGCGCGCTCCGGGAAGCTGGGTTCGACGAGCCGCATCCGGTGTTCTCCGGTCGTCTTCGGTTCACGACCGAGCGGCTCGACGAGGCTGTCCGGGAGGAGCTGGCCTGGCTGGGCCTGCTCGATCACGGCCGGTTCATCGACGAGTTCGAGGACGTGCTCCACGCGCTGGCCCGCGCCGACACCGAGTACGTCGCCCACGTCGAGAACCAGGACACTCGCTACAGCGTGCTGGTCGCCGTGCGAGGGCGGACTGGGGTGAAGGCGTTGTGTGCCGGCGATCGGGTGCGGCTGAAGGTGCTCGACGGGACCCGGTCCCCGGCCGGGGCGCTGGTCGCGAGCCTGCCTCGGTACCGGCCGGCTCAGCTCGCCGCGTTCTCCCTGCCCCAGGAGGACTTCCAGGCGGACCACGCCGACGACCGCGGTCCGGCCGCCCGCGTGGTCGACGACCTGTTCCAGCAGACCTGGTTCGGCGTCGGCGAGATGACCGTCGCCGTGCGTGCACCGGCTCGGCCAGGGCGTGCGGAAGCCGGGCCGCTCAGCTACCTCGACCTCACCGACGGTCGCGTCGCGTTCGAGGTGTCCGGGCCCGAGGGGAACCGGTACATCACGGTGCTGCCCGGCGACGACAGCCTGCTCACGGACAAGCTCACCGCCCTTCGCGACGGGCTGACCGGCTAGTCCAGGCCCGTCGCCGGAGAGTCAGTCGCTCTTCTTGGCCGCTGCCGCGTCCGGTTTCTTCTCCGCGGCCACGGCCGGGGCCGACGCCTCCGGTTCAGCCTCGGCGTCCGCCTGCTCCGAAGCCGAACCAGAACCGGCCTCTTCCTTGTCGAACGTCTCCGGCACCTTCTTGAGGTGCTTGCTCATCGACCGGACCAGGAAGACGACCGCGATCAGGAACAGGATCAGCACCAGCAGCCCGACCGGCGAGGACTTGCCGAAGTCCTCGCCCTGTCCGCCGTTGTCCCCGCTGTCCGGTTGCTGGGCCAGGACCAGCGCCGACGCGGTCAGCGGGACGACCGCGACAGCCGGCACACCGAAACTCATGGGCTCACCTTCTCCTTGATGCCTGCGAACAGATCGTCCTCCGGCAGCGTGCTGTCCACCAGGGAGCGATTCAGCTCGTACTCCTCAGTGGGCCACACCTCGCGCTGGATCTCCAGCGGAACGGCGAACCAGCGGCTGGTCGGGTCGATCTGCGTGGCGTGCGCCTTCAGCGCCTCGTCGCGCACCTCGAAGTATTCCCCGCACTCGATCCGGGTCGTCACCCGCTCCATGATGTCGGCGCGGTTCGGGTCCCAGGACTTGAGCCACTCCTCGTACGGCGACTCCAGCCCGGCGTCCTTGAGCGCGGTGTCGAACGCCACCATCCTGGCCTTGGAGAACCCGTGCATGTAGTACAGCTTGAGCGGCTGCCACGGCTCGCCTGCCCGCGGGAACCGCTCCGGGTCGCCCGCGGCGTCGAAGGCCGCCATCGACACCTCGTGGGTGCGGATGTGGTCCGGGTGCGGGTAGCCGCCGTTCTCGTCGTACGTCGTGATGACGTGCGGGCGGAACTCGCGGATCGCACGCACCAGCGCCTCGGTGGACTCCTCCAGCGGGATCACCGCGAACGAGCCCTCCGGCACCGGCGGAAGCGGGTCGCCCTCGGGCAGCCCGGAGTCGATGAAACCCAGCCAGCGGTGGCTCACGCCGAGGATCTTCGCCGCGCGCGCCATCTCCTCGCGGCGGATCTCGGTCATGTTCGCGAGCACCTCCGGCCGGTCCATGGCCGGGTTGAGAACGCTGCCCGCCTCGCCTCCGGTGCAGGTCACGACCATGACCTCGTGCCCGTCGGCGACGTATTTGGCCATCGTGGCGGCGCCCTTGCTCGACTCGTCGTCGGGATGGGCGTGCACCGCCATCAGGCGCAGTCGCTGCTTACGGTCTTCTGTTGTCAGCTCGTCGGCTCCCACCATGGTCCGAACGGCCCTTTCCTGTCCTGTTATTCCGTGACACCTGGTTGCGCCGCGGTAAACCGCCCCGGCTCCGCGCCGCCGGAACGGGTCGCGGATACTCGACCAGGGTGGTGCCCCGGACCGGCCGCACCACCCATTGTCCCCAGGGGTACGACAAGTTTGACTGGAGGCCCGGATTTGCCGAGCGGGGAGACCGTGACCGCCGAGGGTGGCGCCGTGCCGGCGCGGCCCGCGGACCGGTACGGCACCGCGGGCAAGGGCAAGCCGTCGAAGCGCTGGCGCAGGTGGCTTTTCGTGGCCGTCGCGCTGGTCGTGAGCGGCGCGATCGGCTGGATCTACTACCTCAATCTCGGCCAGACCCCGATCGAGGCGGAGCGCGTCGGCTTCGAGGAACGGCCGGGCGACGCGATGCAGGTCACGCTCAACGTCACTCGGGACGACGACAGCAAGCCCGGCGTGTGCGTTGTCCGGGTGCGCGACAAGTCCGGCGCGGAAAGCGGCCGCCGGGAGGTGCTGGTCCCCGCCGGGGCCGGCCACAGCAGGGTGAACACAGTGGTGAAGAGCATCGGAGCCCCGGTGACCGCCGACGTGTTCGGCTGCTCGTATTCCATACCACGCTATCTGTCAACCCCGTAGCGGCCAACGGAGTGAAATGCGCGGCGAGCGTCCGCGCGGCGTGAAATGGACCGGCGTCGACCTGTCCTGCCGTGATACGCTCGTACACCAGCACGGCCCCCGACGGGCCGTGTTTTTCCTTTATCTCAGCCGCGTGCGTACGCGGTGGCCGGCTTGTACACCCAAGCCTGGCAGGCCCTACGAGGAGATGGTGACCGTGAGCGACACCAAGGTGACCTGGCTGACCCAGGATGCCTACGACAGGCTCAAGCACGAGCTCGACGAAATGATCGAGAATCGTCCGGTCATCGCCGCCCGCATCAACGACAGCCGCGAAGAGGGCGACCTCAAGGAGAACGGCGGCTACCACGCGGCTCGCGAGGAGCAGGGCCAGGCCGAGGCCCGCATCCGGCATCTGCAGGAGCTGCTGCGCAACGCGAAGGTCGGCGAGGCGCCGGACGACGACGGCACCGCGGGACCGGGCAAGGTGCTCACCGTCAAGTACGACGGGGACGACGAGGAGGAGAAGTTCCTGCTCGCCACCCGTGAGGAAGGCGCGGAGGGCGCGCTCGACGTGTACTCCCCCGAGTCGCCGCTGGGCAAGGCCCTGCTCGGCGCCAAGGAAGGCGAGTCCCGCGAGTACGAGCTGCCGAACGGCAAGACCATGAAGGTCACCTTGGTCAAGGCGGTGCCCTACAGCGAGTCCTGACTCGTCGCCGCCGAACGCGCGCCCGCCCGGTTTCCCGTGGCCCGGCGCGCGTTCGGCGGTCTAGTGTCTTCCAGCGAAACCACTGGGAGGACACCGATGAGCACTCTTCCGCTATGCCTCGCGTGCGGAATGCAGTACGCCGCCCCGCGCGCGGACTGCCCGATCTGCACCGACGAACGCCAGTACGTGCCGCCGGGCGGGCAGCAGTGGACCGACCTGGCGACGCTCCGTTCGAGCGGTGAGCGCCAGCCGCGGGTCGAGGAGCAGGGGCCGGGCATCATCGGCGTCGGCTCGAATCCGGGGTTCGCGATCGGCCAGCGCGCGCTGCTGGTCCGCGCGGCGAGCGGCAATTTCCTGTGGGACTGCGCCGCGTATCTGGACGACGAGCTGATCGGCAAGATCACCGAACTCGGCGGCATCACCGGCATCGCGATCAGCCATCCGCACTACTACACGACGATGGTCGAATGGGCGCATGCCTTCGACGTCCCGGTCTACCTGCACGAGAACGACCAGCAGTGGATCGGCCGGCCGGATCCGTCGATCCAGCTGTGGACCGGCACGACGCTCGACGTCTCGCCGGATCTTCAGCTGATCAACCTCGGCGTGCACTTCGCCGGCGGCACCGTAATGCACTGGCCGGACGGCGAGGAAGGCCGCGGTGCGCTGCTGACCGGCGACATCGTGCAGGTGGTCCCGGACCGTACGCACGTCGGTTTCATGTACAGCTATCCGAACCTCATCCCGGAACGGCCGAGCGTCGTACGGCACGCCGCGGAACTGTTGGAGCCGTACGCCTTCGAAGCCATCTACGGCGCGTGGTGGGACGCCATCGTGCGTACAGACGGCCATAACGTCGTACAGCGCTCTGCGAAGCGCTATCTCACGTACGTGTCCTAGCGGTCCGTTCGAGCAACGGCCGCACTCGCGGCGGCACTGGTGTCGACAACGCGATCGAAGTCGACGTACGCAAAACATCCGGCACGCCAACCACTTCGTCGATGACGCGTTGCAGATCGTCGTTGTCGCGCGCGACAAGGCGTACGAAGAGGTCGCCTTGTCCGGTCGTGGCGTGCACTTCGCACACTTCGTCGATCGCAGCCAGTGCCTCCGCGACACCGGCGCGTTTGCCCTGCGCGATTTCCAGTACGGCGAACGCGGTGAGGCTGTATCCCATGGCGGCCAAGTCGAGTTCGGGCGGGAAGCCGCCGAGGATGCCGCGTTCGGTGAGGCGGTCCAGCCGGGCCTGCACGGTGCCACGCGCGACGCCGAGCCGGCGCGCGCATTCGAGCACGCCCAGCCGGGGCGAGTCGGTGAGCAACAGCAGCAGCCGCGCGTCGAGCGAGTCAAGCACCGGTTTTCTCCCTGCGCAGGTTGTCCAAGATGACCGAGCGGTTCCAGGATAAGCTGAACACATTGTCCAGCCGAAACGGAAACCGTTGCGCAGCTTGCCGGGCGCAACTCATGCTCAATACATGACCTCCACGATGGATCCGCACGGCGCACTCGACGACGTCAGCTATGACCAGCTCCGCCAGCTCGTCGGACTGGTGGACCACGACGCCTCGACCGACCCGTTCCCGGTCAAGGCTCTCGACGCGGTGGTGTTCATCGCGGGCAACGCGACTCAGACCGCGTGGTTCTACCAGGTCGCGTTCGGCATGCAGCTGGTCGCGTACTCCGGTCCCGAAACGGGACAGCTCGACCACAAGGCCTTCGTGCTCAAGTCCGGCTCCGGGCGCTTCGTGATCACCGGCGGCGTGAAGCCGGACTCGCCGCTGCTCGACCACCACCGCCGCCACGGCGACGGCGTGATCGACCTCGCGCTGGAGACCACCGACGTCGACAAGTGCATCGAGCACGCCCGCAAGGAGGGCGCGACGATCCTTGAGGAGCCGCACGACGTCACCGACGAGCACGGCACGATCCGCCGCGCCGCCATCGCGACCTACGGCGAGACCCGGCACACGCTGATCGACCGGTCCCGCTACAACGGCGTCTACCTGCCCGGCTACGAGCCTCGCGAGGGCACCGTCAAGCGGCCCGAGGGCGCGCCGAAGCGGCTGTTCCAGGCGGTCGACCACTGCGTCGGCAACGTCGAACTCGGCAAGATGGACTACTGGGTCGACTGGTACCACCGCGTCATGGGCTTCGTGAACATGGCGGAGTTCGTCGGCGACGACATCGCCACCGACTACTCGGCGCTGATGAGCAAGGTGGTGTCGAACGGCAACCACCGGGTCAAGTTCCCGCTCAACGAGCCGGCGATCGCGAAGAAGAAGTCGCAGATCGACGAGTACCTCGAGTTCTACGAGGGCGCGGGCTGCCAGCACATCGCGTTGGCCACCAACGACATCATCGCCACCATCACCGCGATGCGCGAAGCGGGCGTGGAGTTCCTCGACACCCCGGACTCCTACTACGACGACCCCGAGCTGCGCGCCCGGATCGGCAAGGTGCGCGTGCCGATCGAAACGCTGAAGGAGCACCGGATCCTGGTCGACCGCGACGAGGACGGCTACCTGCTGCAGGTCTTCACCAAGCCGATCGGCGACCGGCCCACGGTGTTCTACGAGCTGATCGAGCGGCACGGTTCGCTCGGCTTCGGCAAGGGCAACTTCAAGGCCCTGTTCGAGGCCATCGAACGGGAGCAGGAGCGCCGCGGGAACCTCTGACCCGCTCCCTCCCCCGGCCCGTCCGCGAACCTCGCGGACGGGCCGTTTTTATTACGGCGCGCTACCAGAAGTTCGCGTACAGTAGTCATCAGTACATAGAGAACCGCGCCGTGCGGACAATTCGGAACCGCGCGGAACCGACGGGGTCGCGCGTCCGTCATTCTGGAGAAGTCACCGTGGAGAAGGGGGCCCGATGCCGGACAGCATCGATGCCAGCGAGCAGATGGTCGAGGGCTGGACGAAGCAGCTCCAGCAGACCGCTGCCCGCTACCAGGCGATGGCCGAGCGCATGCAGGGCCAGACCGTCACCGAACGGTCGAAGGACGGTGCGGTCGAGGTCACTGTGGACGCCAAGGGGCTGTTGAAGAATCTGGTGCTCGCGGACTCCGCGGCGGGCAAGAAGATGGCCGAGGTCTCCGCCGAGGTGATGCGGCTCGTGCAGCGCGCGCAGGCCCGGATCCCCGAGTTGTTGCAACAGGCCGCGGCCGAGACCGTCGGCGGCGACCAGACCACGGAAACGCTGGTGGCCGACGCGCAGCGGACGTTCCCCGCGCCGCCGCCCGAGGAACCGACCGAGTCCGCGTCCGACCGGGTGCGCCGGTTCCTGCCGGAGGACGCCGAAGAAGCGGGTGCCGCCACGCCGCCGCCACCGCCGCAACGCCCGGCAGCCCCGCCGCCGCCACCGCCTCAGCAGCAACGCCGCCGCCGAAGCTCGTCGGACGATGACGACGACTTCGGCGGATCGATCCTGCACTGACTCCAAGCCGTTCCAGGGGGAAGAAAATCATGGCACCCAGGGGTTACGAGATCGGCGGCGATCTCGAGGCGCACGCCCGTCAGCTCGACGCGCTCGCCGACGGGCTGAAGCAGGCTGTCGACGCGGCGAACCAGGTCAGCATGCCCACCGACGCGTACGGCATTCTCTGTCAGCCGTTCCGGATGATGCTGGACCCGGTGGAGAACTACGGGATCGAGGCGTTGCAGAACACCGTCACCGCGATGGACGCGCAGGCGCAGAAGGTCCGCGACGCGGCGAAGGCGTACGAGAACTATGAAGGCGAAGCTGCCGGTTCGATGAAGGCGAGCGACTGATGCCCGAAGGCAATCCTCTGGTCGCACAGTCCAAAAAGGACGGCGACGGTCCGGGGCCCTTCACCGAGGGCAACGGCGACTACGGCTACGCCACCGGCATCAACATCGCCGAATCGGCGACGGACGCGTTCAAGGGAATCGCGGACGGCGACTGGGTTTCCGGCGGCCTCGGCGTCGCGAGCCTCGCCGGCGAGATCGCGGGCGCGGCGATCGACCCGTTCGGCTACCTGATGTCGTCGGTGGCGTCGTTCCTGATGGAGCACGTGCAGCCGCTGAAGGACATGCTCGACTCGGTCGCGGGCGACCCGCCGGTGATCCAGTCCTACGCCGACACCTGGGGCAACGTCGCGAAGTCGTTGCAGGAACGGCAGAAAGACCTCGAGAACGCGGTCAAGACCGGCACCGCGGAGTGGAAGGGCGACGGCGCGGACGCCTACCGCAAGTCCGCGGCGGAGGCGGCCGACGCGATCGGCGGCGCGGCGACGGTCGCGAGCGCGATCGGCACCGTCACCATGATCATGGGCCAGGTCGTCGCCTTCGTGCGCGGCCTGGTGCGGCAGCTCATCGCGGATCTGGTGGGCAAGCTGATCTCCTGGGTCATGGAGGAGGTGTTCTCGCTCGGATTCGGGACGCCGCTGGTGGTCGCGCAGGCCGTCACGGCGATCTCCAAGTGGGGCGAGAAGATCAGCGAGCTGCTGACCAAGCTGTGCGACACGATGCGCCGGGTCTCGCCGCTGCTCGGCAAGCTCGCCGAGGTCTTCACGAAGATCATCAAGGTGCTCGGCAAGCTGGCGGGCAAGGTCACCGGTCTCGACGTCATCAGCACGAAGAACATCAAGGCGGGCGGCTTCTTCCACCGCGGCGGTTCGGGCGGCGGCACGGGCGGCTCCGGCGGCGGTCACCACAGCGGCTCCGGCGAAGGCGACGCGGACCCCGGCTCTCCGTCCGGTTCGCGCCGCTCCGACGGGTCGGGCGATCCCGATTCCTCCGACGGCCCGAACAGCAGCCACAACGACTCGGATGGTTCCGACGCGCCAGGCGATCGCTCGGGAGATTCCGGCGGCCGCAACGGATCCGACAGTCCCAGCAGCGACAGCCCGTCCTCCTCGGGCGGCTCGCATTCCTCACCGGACGGCTCCGGTCCGTCCACAATAGACACTGCGACGTCCTCGTCGCGGCGCGGTTCCGACAGCACTGGCGGAAGCAGTCACCCGGACTCCAGCCCGTCCACGTTCGCCGGCGATTCAAGCCCGACGTCCCGGGGCGGAAGCAGTCCCTCGGACAGTTCTTACTCGCCGCAAAGCACCTCGCACGGCGATAGCTCGTCCCCGGGCAGTGCGCCGCACTCCGGCGGGTCGGCACCGTCGGGCGGCGGGTCGCATTCCAGCGGGTCGCATTCCGGCGGCGGCGAGCCGAGCCCGCACCGTTCGAGCAGCAGCAACGACTCGACGTCGGCGAGCGGGTATGCCCCGCCCCGCACGGACGCGCCTTCTCCGCAAACCGCTCCCCCGCAACACCTCCGCCCGAATGACGGAGGCGGTTCGCCGAACCAGAGCCCGGCAGGCGGCGGAATTCAGCAGCACGGCGGCGGCGGCACCCCGACCAACGCCCCGGCCGGTGGCGGCAGTCCGTCGCCCCGGCCCAGCGGCGGTGGCTGGACCGGGACGCCGGGGACGCGGGCTCCCGAGGTGCCGCCGAGCCGGGTTCCGGACAGCGGTCCTTCCGGTCGGCGGCCGAGCGGTGGCCCGAGCCCGGCGGACAGCGGCGGGCCGAGCCGCACTCCGGATCGTTCCGGGCCCGGTCCGCAGCGGCCCGGCGACGGCGGTTCGACGCCGCAGCGCCCTTCGGACGGTGGCTCGGCTCCGCACCGACCTGCCGACGGCGGGTCCACGCCGCAACGACCGTCCGACGGAGGATCGACCCCACACCGGCCTGCCGACGGCGGCTCGACCCCGCAACGACCGTCCGACGGCGGCTCCACTCCGCACCGACCTGCCGACGGTGGGTCCACGCCCCAACGGCCCGTTGACGGCGGGTCCGCACAACGTCCCGAAGGCGGCGGCGGTTCTTCCCCGCAGCGTCCGGCGGATTCGTCGAGCGGCGGTTCGCAGCGTCCTGGCGACGGCGGCGACCTCGGGCAGCCCAAACGCCCCGGCGTAGAACCGGGTCTCGGCCGTTCGGAGCCAGCACCGGCGTCCGGCGGCGCGCACTCCTCGCCGGGCCGCGGTTCCGGCGACGGCTCCGCACCTCCGGCCGCGGCGGCCGTCGCGACCGGTCCGGGAGGAGCCCAGCGCGGCCCGGACGCGGGCGGTGGCGCGCGGCGTCCCGACGGCTCCCCTGAGCCCGTCGCGCGCGGTGGCGCTCGTACTGACGCGCCACCAGCCAAGCCCGGCGAACCCAACAGTCCACAACGGACTGGAAAGGAAACCCCGGCGCAGAACGGCAAACCGAACGTCGACGAGTCCGGGAAGCCGAAGGACGGCGACAAGCCGGGCAGGCACGAGAACGCCGAGCCGGACCGCAAGCCGAACCAGCACGACGACGCGGATCGCAAGCCGGGCAACGACAAGTCCGACCACAAACCGGACCGCGACGCACCCGACCGCAAGCCGGACCACGCCGACCCGGAGCACAAGCCGGACCACCGCGACCCGAACCAGCACGACTCGGACGGGCCGAAGCACCACGACGACCCCGACGGCACCCCGCCGCACCACGACGAGCCGCTGTCCCCGGACGAGGTCAACCACCGGCACGCCGAGGACACCCCGGCGGGCAGTTCATACCACCGCGACGACCCGGAACTCGGCGACCTGCCGCACCGCGTCCAGCCGGACCCGGACGGGCGCTACACGGTGGACGTGCACGTCACCGCGGACGGCCACGCCCGCATCGGCGACCGGTTGTACACGCCGGAAGAGTTCGCAGACATCCTGCGGCGCAACGGAAACTACGACGGCGGGCCGATCCGGCTGATCGGCTGCGACGCGGGGTCGAACGACTTCGCGCACCGGCTGTCGCGCGACCTCGACACCGAGGTGATGGCTCCGAACAAGCCGGCGTGGACCGACTCGAACGGCCGCGTCTTCTCCTCCGACTACGAAATCGGCCCGGACGGACGGATGCGGCCGCGGATCCCGCCGGACGGCGAATGGTCGGTGCACCGCCCGGACGGCACGTCGCACCACGTCGGCGACGACGGTTTCGCCCCGGACGGCAAGCACCACGACCCGCACGACGTCGACGCCGACAGCTCTCGCCACCGCGGCGAAGACGGGGACGACGACGTCGACTGGCGCGACCGGCCCGGCCCCGACGGCCGCACGCCGAGGGAGAACCTCGCCGACCCGGAGTACATGAAGAAGCACTACTACGAGTGGACCGACCAGAAGACCGGGCGCACGGAGCTGCGGATCAGGCATTCCGCGGTCGATCCGACGAACCCGCCGCATCCGGTGGACCTCGTGGACGGCAAACCGGTGTTCAAGCACGACCGGCCCGCCGCGGAGTTCATGGGCTACGACGACGCACGCTCGGCCACCCACGCACCGCAGCGCGGCGACGGGCCGGCCCCGGCGCACGACGCGGGCAGCGGCCAGCACCAGGGCGACAGTGCCGATCAGCATGCCGGTCAGCACGACGGGCATGACTCCGGGCATGACTCGGGCAACGGCCAGCACGACCAGAACGCCGGCGAGCAGCACGTGCCCGGGACGCATTCCGACACGTCGAACTGGCGGGAGAAGGACTACGACGCGATCGACGAGAAGGTGCGCGATCGCGAAACCAAGTACCACGAACTGAACGACACCCCGAACGACTCTCCCGAGTGGAAGGACGCGCACAACGCGAAGAACGACGCGTCCGAGAAGCTGGGCGAGGAGGCGTCCGGGCACGCGGTGCGCGACCGGCTGCACCGCGAATTCACCGAGGCCCACCCGGACCAGAACTTCGACGTCCGGGAGCACCCGGACGCGCCGGAGGGCAGCCACCGCTACCAGATCGTCGACGGCGACGGGAACGTGCGCGCGGACATCACGCCCCGCCACCCGATCGACGGCGAGAAGCCGGGAGCAGGGAACTTCGACCACATCTGGGAGGTCGACTACCACAACGGCGGCGAGCCGCACTACATCGTGCACGAGGCCAAGGGGCCGGGCGGCCAGCCCAGCACCCGGTACGTGCCCGAGGACATGCGGACCTACCGGCAGGGTCACCCGAAGTACTTCGACGACATCGTGAAGAAGATGGCCCACACCGACCCCGACCTCGCGGACGCGCTCGAGCGTGCGAAGCTCCAGAAGAGGCTCGATTATGTGGAGGTGCGTGCGCTGGTCGACCAGACCGAGCACACGCACAAGAACCTCGGCTACGCCTACAAGCCCTTCAACGGTTACGACTACAAGTCGCCGCTGACCCCAGCGTCCGGTGAGGAATGAGATAGATGACCGCCGTTCCCAGGCACTCCGTCAGCATCGACGTCGCGTGGAAGCAGATCGAGAAGTTGTCGCCGCAGGTGGCCTTCTACTTCGACTACATCACGCAGGACACCAGCGCACTGGCGAACGTCCTGCGCCGGGAACTGATGCTCGCGCAGTACCGCAGCGTCGTCGATCCGGACGCCGCGGACCCGGACACGTGGGGCGACCTCGCCCTCGCCGCGCAGGCCGCGGCCGCCGCCTTCACCGCGGCGAGCGCACCGGAGGGACAGGAGGTCGACGCGGTGATCGGCCGCCCGCGCCGCTTCGCCGCCACCGGCCCCACCCCGCGCACCGACCCGGCCGCGTGGCTCACCGCGGCCTGGCTCGCCGTGATCCAGCGGGACGACGTGCTGATCCAGCAGCTGGCCGCGGTGCCGCTCGACGTGCTGCGCGCGTCGGGGATCGAGCATGACGCCTACATGTACCCGTGGGTCGAGACGCTGCAGACCTTCCTCGCGCACCGCGAGGTCACCCCGGAGATGTTCCTGCCCGCGATGGACGGCACCGACCCGGACACCGCGCAGTTCACTCCGCCCGCGGCGATGCTGCAGCTCGTGTACCCGCCGATCCGGATGTTCTACTACGTGCTGCGCCGGGACTCGGAAAAGTTCACCGAGGCGTTCGTCTCCGCGCTGGAGCGGCACCGCGAGTACTGGACCGCCGAGGACCGCGCGACCGACCCGGACGGATTCCTCGCGCTGGCGCCGCTGGCGGTGGCGGTGCTCGCCCGCTCGGTCGGGATGGCCTTCGACGTGCAGTCCGGTTACACGCCGGCCAACCTGCTCGCGGGCATCGTCCCGGCGCAGAACGGTTGATCGGAAAATGAAGCGTTCGCCCGGTGAGGAGCCGCAGAAATCATGACCCGGCCACCGGTGCCGCTCACGCCTGCCCAGCAGCAGGAGCTCGTCCAGCAGATCGGACAGGCGGCCGCCGCCGCGCTGCCCGCGGGCTGGCAGCAGCTGCAGGTCGCCTGCCGCGCCGCGGGACGGCACGTGGAAGTCGACGTCGCCGTGCTCGCCCCGGACGGCCGGACCTACCCGGTCCAGCCGCACCCGGAGCTGCCGCGGCTGTTCGGCGTGCTGCGCAACGGGATGTACCAGCCGGGCCGAGGCACGTGGCTGAGCGCGACGCTGGTGTTCGCCCCGCAACGCCCGCCGTACGCGGACTACCAACCGGACATCGAACCGCGGTGGCGGCAGGTCCCGCCGCCGATCGGTTTCCAGGACGAGTTGCGCTTTTTCCCGCGCGAGGACCGCTTTGTGCCGCCGTGGCTGCGCCAGCGGGCCGGTGCGGTGCCGCCTCCGCCGTCGGTGCCGGGTGTGGGTGCGCCGCCGTCGGACGCGGGGTCGGCTGTTCCTGGGCCGCAGGGTCCAGTTCCCGGCTCGGGTCCTGTCACGCCTCCGCCGTTGCCTGGTGCGGAGAATCAGGCCCCGTTGCCCCCGGGCGGGGCTGCGGGTGCGACGCCTCCGCCGCTGCCCGGCACTGAGCAGGCCGCCGATGCGGAGCAGCCTGCCCCGCCGCGCCCGTCTGCTGAGCCCGCCAGCAGCGAGCAGGCCGCCAGTGTGGAGCAACCCGCTCAGCCGCCCCGTTCGGCTGAGCCCACCGCACCTCCGCTGCATGCTTCTCACGTTGAGCAGCCTGCCCCGTCGGCTGAGCCCGCCAGCACCGAGCAGGCCGCCGGCGTGGAGCAGCCTGCTGTGCCGTTGCCTGCCACCGAAACCACCACACCGCCGGCTCTGGACGCGGCACTGCCCGTCTCCGAGCCTCTCCCCGACACAGCGGCGGCTACCCCGCCCCCGCTTGACGAGGAGCAGGCCGTTCTGGCCTCGCGGGGTGATGAGGCGCAGTCCGAGCCAAGTGAGGTCGCGGCGGCGGAGATCGCTGCCGAGGCTCCGGCAGCGGACAGCGGTCCCGAGGCGGAATCCGTTGCCGCCGAAGAGGATCCGACGGCGAGCCCGGCTGACTTGCGTACTCCGCGCGTCTACGACGGGTTCGACGAGGCAGGAAATCCGGTCGTCGAGCGGGAAGCGTTGTCGCCGGAGGAGCGGGAGCGGGTTCTCGCCTATCTCGACGGCGCGCCAATCATTCTGGCGTCGCGCAGCAACGACGTCGACGCCTTCGATCCGTCCCGCACGGACGCCGTTCCGCTGAATTTCCGGACCGACGGCAGCTGGGTGTGGCCCGGCGCGGTCGGCTATTACCTGCGTGAGCACGGGATCTCGCCGGATCCCGAACTCGTCGCGCACATCCGGGCGGCCGGGTACGCCGTGCCGGAGGTGGGGGAAGCGGCGCAGGAGCGGATGCTGGCGGCGATGGTCAACCTGCCCGCCGAGGAGAGCCGTCCCGAGAAGGTCGTCGCGGCGGAACCACCGGCGGACGCGGTGTCGTCGTCGCCGGAGGAGCAGGATCGGCTGCTGAGCGAGATCGCCACCGCACTCGCGGCCGCGGCTCCGGAGGGGTGGCAGCGGATCGTGTTCGACTTCATGACGCTGGGCAGGCACGCGAACCTCGCGTGCGGCGCGCGGATGGCTGACGGCAGTACGCAGCAAGTGCCGGTCGCGCGGGAGCTTTCGAAGCCGTTGGCTCAGCTGCGCCGCGGCAAGTACGTCCAAGGGCGGGGCACCTGGTACACGCTCTCGCTGGCCATCGACCCGCCGTTGACCTACCACGCCAGCTTCAACGAGGACGACGAGCCGGCCTTCCACACCCCGCCGCGGCCGGAGGACTACGCGCTCGACCAGGAACGCTATCCGCGCGACGAGGACTACCTCCCGTTGTGGTTCAGCGCCCGGCTGCCGGATAGTCCACAGTAGACGGTCAGACGATGGTGAACCCGGCGTCGGCGAGGGCGGCTTCGACGTCCTTGCAGTGTTCCGGGCCCCGGGTTTCCAGGGCGAGGGCGACGTCGACCTCGCCCAGTGCCAGGCTGCCGGAGATGCGGGAGTGCTCGACGTCGAGGACGTTCGCGCCCAGCTCCTTCACGCACGACAGCACCGAAACCAGCGAGCCCGGACGGTCCGGTACGCGCAGGTGCAGCTTCAGGTAGCGCCCGCCCGCGGTCATGCCGTGCTGGATGATCTGTTGCAGCAGCACGGGATCCACGTTGCCGCCGGAGAGGATCGCGACCACTGGCGCCTCGAAAGCGCCGGGGTGCTGCAAAAGCGCGGCCACCGAAGCGGCACCGGCCGGTTCCACGACCAGCTTCCGGCGTTCCAAGCACAGCAATACCGCGCGGGACAAGGATTCCTCGGTGACCGTCACGACGTCGTCGACCAGCGATTGGACGTGCGCGTAGCTGGTCTTGCCCGGCTCGCCGACCGCGATTCCGTCGGCCATCGTGTGCACCTCGCGCAGCCGGACCGGCGCGCCCTCCGTCAGCGAAGGCGGGTACGCGGCGGCGTCCTCGGCCTGCACGCCGATCACTCGGACATCCGGATGCAGCGCCTTGACCGCCGCCGCGACGCCGCCGACCAGTCCACCGCCGCCCGTCGGGACGAGGATCGTTTTCACGCCCGGCACCTGTTCGAGAATCTCCAGGCCGACGGTGCCCTGACCAGCGATGACGTCGGCGTGGTCGAACGGGTGGATGAAGACCGCGCCGGTGCGTTCCGAGAACGCGATGGCCTCGGCGAGAGTTTCGTCGACGACCGCGCCGTGCAGGTGCACCTCCGCGCCGTAACCGCGGGTGGCGGCGAGTTTCGGCAGCGGAGCGCGCAGCGGCATGAAGACGGTCGAGGAAATGCCCAGCAGCGACGACGCCAGCGCGACCCCCTGCGCGTGGTTCCCGGCGCTGGCCGCGACGACGCCGCGGGCGCGTTCCTCGGCGGTCAGGCCGTGAATGCGGGTGTATGCGCCGCGGATCTTGAAAGAACCGGTGCGCTGCAGGTTCTCGCACTTGAGATACACCGGGCCGCCGTGCAGCCGGCGCAGGTCGCGGGCGTGCTCCATCGGCGTGACGCGGGTGATGCCCTCGAGCAGCTTCCGGGCTTCCTGAATGCGCTCGACGCTGACCAGTTCCATGGCGCCGATGATGCCACCGACGGACGGCCGGGGTGCGCCGCCCGGCGGACCGGTACGCTGATAACGGCAGCCACACATGATCAGGGAGTGCGACCATGGCACGCGCGCAGCACGGGACCACCTCCCGGGCCAAGTCCCGCACCGGTCTGCTGCCGCTCGCCGCGGGCATCCTGTCCGCGGTGGCCCTCACCGGCGCGGCCTTCGCGACGGTCGAAGCGGCCGCCTGCACCGGCTCCGCGCAGTACATCCGGCACGACAACCACATCGAACTGGTCGGCGGCTGCGTGAACGGCACCGAACTCCCCGCGACGTCCGGCACTCGGCAGGCCAATGCGTTGCCGGAGAACAGCAAACCCTGACGTCGCTGCGAGCCAGGTTCCGGCCGAGTGGCCATTGGGGTTGGGTGGCAACGGATTTCGTCGAGGTCGTGTCTCGTGAGTGTTCATGCCGGTGAGAACCGGCATGAACACTCACGAGACCCTCAGCCCAGCGCCTGCGTAAGGTCGGCCACCAGGTCGCGTCCGTCCTCAATGCCCACCGACAGCCGGACCAGGTCCTCCGGGACCTCCAGCGTCGAGCCGGCGGTGGAGGCGTGCGTCATCTTGCCGGGGTGCTCGATCAGGCTTTCGATGCCGCCAAGGGACTCCGCCAGCACGAACAGCTTCGTGCGCGACGCGACCTCCAGCGCGGCTTCCTCCCCGCCCGCCACGCGGAAGGACACCATTCCGCCGAAGCGGCGCATCTGCTTGGCCGCGACCTCGTGGCCGGGGTGTTCCGGCAGGCCGGGGTAGTAGACCTTGGTGACCTTCGGGTGCTTGGCCAGAGTGCGAGCCACCAGGTCGGCGTTGTCGCTGTGCCGGTCCATGCGCAGAGCCAGCGTCTTGAGCCCGCGCAGGGTCAGCCAGGCGTCGAACGGGCCGGGGACCGCGCCCGCCGCGTTGCGCAGGTAGAAGAGCTGTTCGCGCAGTTCGTCCTCATTGGTGACGACCGCGCCGCCTACGACGTCGGAGTGGCCGCCGAGGTACTTGGTGGTGGAGTGCACCACGATGTCCGCGCCAAGGGCCAGCGGGGTCTGCAGGTACGGCGTGGCGAAGGTGTTGTCCACGACCAGCCGGGCGCCCGCGTCGTGTGCCGCGCCGGCCAGTGCCGCGATGTCGGCGATGCCCAGCAGCGGGTTGGTGGGCGACTCGCACCAGATCAGCTTCGTTTCGGGGCGCATCGCGGCCCGCACGTCGTCGATGCGGCTCAGGTCGGCGACCGTGTGCTCGACGCCCCACAGGCTGAGCACCTTGTCGATCAGGCGGAACGTGCCGCCGTACGCGTCGTTGCCCAGCACCAGGTGGTCGCCGGGCCGCAGGACCGTGCGCAGCACCGCGTCGGACGCCGCCATGCCGGACGCGAACGCCAGCGTGTGCCGTGCGCCTTCGAGCGAGGCGAGCGCTTCCTCCAGCGCGGTCCGCGTGGGGTTCGCGGTGCGCGAGTACTCGTAGCCGCCCTCGCGGGTGCCGCCGACGCCGTCCTGCGCGTACGTGGACGTCTGATAAATCGGCACGATGACGGCACCCGTGCGGGGATCGGGCTGCTGCCCGGCGTGGATCGCGCGTGTTTCAAAACCCAGGACGGAGTAGTCGTCGGCCATGGTTCCCAGAGTACGGGGCACCTCTGACAATCCCATCAGCTGGGAGGCAACTCACCATGCGGGAGGGGCTGCCGGCACAAACCGCGCCGGCAGCCCCGCGGTCACCAGCCCTGCGGCGCGGGGTACGCACCCGGCTGCCCGGGCGCGCCCGGACGGTAGTTGACCCACTCCGCGGTGGGCTTGACCAGCGCCAGCACCAGGGTCGCGATCGGCGGGATCAGGCCGATCAGAGCACCGCCGATGCCCGCGCCCAGCACTCGCGCGCCACCGTCGTAGCCCGCGGCCATGACCCCGGTGTCGACGACGCCCAGGACGCTGTGCGCGATCACCAGCCCGCAGCCGATGATCGTGCACAGCCGGGCGGCGGGCTTGTGCAGGAACAGGCCGATGCCGCCGAAGAACAGCAGGCCGATCAGCAGCGCGTTCACGACGATCGACACATAGATTTCCCAGACCGTGATGTGAATGGCCGACAGCGCCACGACCGCGACGATGACCGAGATGATCGCGAAAATGCCGCCGATGATCGCGAGGATCCCGGCGATGATCGCGGTCGCGCCGTTCGGCTTCGGCTGGAACACGCCCGGCCCGCCCGGGTAGGCCGGGTACGGCTGGCCGGCGGCCGGCGGCGCGAACGGCTGCTGCGGCGCGCCCGGGTACGGCTGCGCCGGCAGCGGCTGGCTCGCCGGGTAGGGCTGCTGCCCGGGGAACGGGCCGCTCTGCGGCTGCTGGGGCTGGCCCTGCGGGTTCTGGGGGTAAGTCACGGGGAGTCCTCGGTGCATCGTGGTCCCGCCGGCGGCGGGTGGAATGCCTGTATCGTGCCAGGTCCAGTCCGTTTTCGGGGCGAAATTCACCACTGTCGCGAGGGTGACGAAGCAGGCACCACGGGTACGCGATAACGCAGGTAGCCGAAGGTCCGCGGCAAGCCGGCCAGCACGAGCACCAGCAGCACCGCCGCGGCCAGCGTGACGCGATCGATCGCGGCGAAATTCTCGAATCGCAGCAGCGTCCGGAAGTACTCCACGTACGCCGGGGAACCGCCGACGGCCGGCTCCAGCAGAAGCGCGCCGAGTGCCATCAGCGCGCCCGCGATGAGCAGCACCGCGCCCGCGGTCGCGCGGAAAAAGGTGGAGATCGCGCCGATCAGCAAGATCAGCGAAGCGGCCAGGTACGCGGCGAGATCGGCGAGTGTCAGCGGCGAGAGGTCGCCGAGGCTGAACCCGGACGGAATGTCGAGGAACAGCCTTGCCGGAAGATAGCCGGCGGTCGCGGCGGCGACGAGCCCGAACAGTCCGGCCGCGATCGCGGTGCCGCCGTTCGGGCGGTATGCCGCCGGGGAGGATTCCCGTTCCCGCTGCCGTGCCGGAAGTCCGTGCAGGCCGCTCACGGTAGGTCCCCCTCAAGCTGGGAAGGCGTTTCGGACGGCGCCCACCCTAGCCCGGAAACGCACCGTTGGGGACCGGCGCGAGCGCATGGGAGCCGCAATTCCCCCGGGTGCCGGAACGGCCGGGAAAAGGCCACTGCCTTTCCGTGAATCCCGCGAAAAACGGACCGGAAACGACGAAGGGCGCCACCGTCGGGAAGACGGGGCGCCCTTCGCGGAGATTCAGCTGCTCACCACTGCTGCTGCGGCGGCGGCTGCTGGCCCGGCTGGCCGTAGCCGGGAGGCGGCTGCTGCCCGCCCGGCGGCGGGTACTGGCCCGGCTGGCCGAAGCCGCCCGGCTGCTGCGGCGGCTGGCCGTAGCCCGGCTGCTGGCCCGGCTGGCCGTAACCGGGAGGCGGCTGCTGCCCGAAGCCCGGCTGCGGGTTCGCGCCGCTGCCCGGGTTCGGACCGCCCGGCTGCGGGAAGCCCCCGCTGTTCGGGTTCGGACCGCCCGGGGGCGGGAAGCCGCCCGGCTGCTGCGGCTGGCCGAAGCCCGGCTGGCCGCCGCCGAAGCCGCCCGGCTGCTGCGGGCCGCCGGGGCCGCCCGAGGACGGGCCGCCGAGGCCGACGTACTGCGAGGTGGCCGGGATGATCGCGACGACGCCGACGATCAGGATAATGATGCCGAGGATCAGCGTCAGCATGCCGCCGCCGCTCGTCGCGTTGGCGGAGCTGCCCCCGTACTTCTGGACGAAGGAGCTGCTGACCGAGGTCCCGGACTTCGCCAGGATCGAGAACAGCAGCAACAGCACGCCGCCGGCCAGCAGGCCGATCGGGGCGAGCTTGCGCAGCGCGGCCGCGCGTCCGGCCATCGCCAGCGCGACGCCGCCCGCCAGCGAGATCACCGCGCCGACGAGGATCATGATCACGTAGAACCAGAGCGCGCCCGGCGAGGCGAGACCGGCCTCGTCGAACAGCTTCTGGTAGCGGCTCGAGCTGTCGTACAGCTTCGAGTAGTCGCTGGTGTCGCTCATGTAGCTGAACGAAACGATCAGCGCGATGAGGGCGAGCACCGCGGCGACGCCGCCGGCGATGTAGCCGTACAGCGCGTTGCCGCCGCCCGCGGGCGCGGCGGCCGCGCCGAACGGGGCGGGCTGGCCGAAGCCCGGCTGACCCGGCTGCCCGGGCTGGCCCGGCTGGCCGAACGCGCCCTGCGGCGGGGCGCCGAAGCCGCCCTGGTCGAAACCGCCCGGCTGGCCGAAGCCCTGCGGCGGCTGTCCCGGCTGCCCGGGCTGACCCGGCTGGCCGAAGCCCTGCGGGGCGCCGAACCCGGCGACCGCGGCCGGGTTGTCCGCCGCGCTCGGCGGCGGGGCGTACGGGATGTTCTGCGGCTGCTGGCTCGGCGGGACGAGCTGAGTCGACTCGGCGTTGCCCTCGGCGCTCACGGGGTTGACCACCTGGGTGGCGTTCGCGTCGGCCGGCTGGCCCGGCTGCACGACCTGCGTCGGTTCCGGGGTGTCGCCGAACGCGCCGCCGCCCTGCGGGGGCTGCGGCGGCTGGCCCGGCTGGACCACCTGGGTCGGCTCCGACGCGCCGAAGGGACTGTCCTGCTGTGGTGTAGGACCACTCGACGGGCCCTGCGGCGGCTGCTGTCCGCCGTCCCAGGGCTGGTTCGGTGGCTGCGGAGCACTCATGTGGGTCTTGAACCCCCTTGACGAGGACGCGAAAAAGTTCTATTCGGCGGTAACGCTATCGGATGCCCGGCCGGGCCGCGCGCAGACGCCCCGGCCGGCCACCGTGAGGTTCGGCCTATCTGCCCGCGAGGAAGGCGAGCAGATCGTGCCTGGTGACGACGCCGGCCGGCTTGCCGTCGATCAGCACCAGCGCGCCGTCGGCCCCTTCGAGCGCCTTCATCGCGGCGCTCACCTGCTCGCCTGCCCCGATCGTGGGCAGCGGCGGCGACATGTGCGTCTCCAGCCGGTCGGCGAGCTGGGCCTTGCCGGTGAACAGCGCGTCGAGCAGGTCGCGCTCGTTGACCGCGCCGACCACCTCGGCCGCCATCACCGGCGGTTCGGCGCTGACCACCGGCATCTGGCTCACGCCGAATTCCGACAGGATGGCGACCGCCTCGGCGACCGTCTCGTTCGGATGCGAGTGCACGAGGCTGGGCAGCGCGCCGGACTTGCGGGTGAGCACGTCGCCGACCGTCGCGCCGGACGAGTCCGGCGGGAGGAAGCCGTAGGACGACATCCAGGCGTCGTTGAACACCTTGGTGAGGTAGCCGCGGCCGCCGTCGGGCAGCAGCACGACCACGACGTCGTCCTCGGTGAGTCCCTCGGCCAGCTTCAGCGCGGCGGCCACGGCCATCCCGCACGAACCGCCGACCAGCAGGCCCTCCTCGGTGGCGAGCCTGCGCGTGGTCTCGAACGAGTGCGCGTCGCTGACCGGGATGATCCGGTCGGCGACGTTCCGGTCGTAGGTCTCCGGCCAGAAGTCCTCGCCGACGCCCTCGACCAGGTACGGCCGTCCGGAGCCGCCGGAGTACACCGAGCCCTCGGGATCAGCCCCGACGACCTGGACGCGGCCGTCGCTGACCTCCTTCAGGTACTGGCCGGTGCCGGAGATCGTGCCGCCGGTGCCGACGCCCGCGACGAAGTGGGTGATCTTCCCGTCGGTCTGCCGCCAGATCTCCGGGCCGGTGGAGTGGTAGTGGCTGGCCGGGTTCTCCGGGTTGGCGTACTGGTTGGGCTTCCACGCGCCCTCGATCTCGCGCACGAGCCGGTCGGACACGTTGTAGTAGGAGTCGGGGTGCTCGGGCGCGACCGCGGTGGGGCACACGACGACGCGCGCGCCGTACGCGCGCAGCACGTTGCGCTTGTCCTCGCTCACCTTGTCCGGGCAGACGAACACGCACTGGTAGCCCTTGCGCTGCGCGACCATGGCGAGCCCGACTCCGGTGTTGCCCGAGGTCGGCTCGACGATCGTGCCGCCAGGGCGCAGTTCGCCGGAGGCCTCGGCGGCCTCGATCATCCGCAGCGCGATCCGGTCCTTCACGCTGCCGCCCGGGTTGACGTACTCGACCTTCGCGAGCACGAGCGGTTTGAGCCCCCGCGTGAGCGAATTCAGCTTGACCAGCGGGGTGTTGCCCACGAGGTCCACGATGTGTTCTGCGTACTCCACGCGACCAGCCTAAACAGCCGAAGGCAGGACGGGCTACCGCGGGACCGGCGGGCGGTCTCCGGGTGCGCGTCGGGGCCACGGGCGGCGCGGGGCGAGGTCAGGCCTCCCCGGCGCGGACCTCAGGCAGCCACCAAGCCGCGCGTCGACACCGGGTTCGGCCCGAGGGCCGCCGCACGCCGATCCGTCTCCCCGTCCCGGAGGTCCGTCCCGGCCCGCGATGCGGCAAACCACAGCTTGACGGCGCGCATAACCGGTTCTCCTCTCGTTATCGGGTTTCTCTCCTTGTTGACTCTTCACCGAGCCTAGTGGTTCCGCGGTTATTCGGAAACACTCGAAGGGAGGAGCCGGAGCCATCCGTCGTTGCCGGGTTCTTCCGTCCAGCCGGGCGGCCAGGACCGTTTGTATCCGGGCTTCGCGAGTGCGCCGGCCAGCCCCGCCTTCGAGTTGACTCCGAATTCCGCATGTTTTTCGAACTGTGTGCCACGGAATACGTCGCCATTACCGCCGAAGACCGCGTTTCGGAAGTCCGCGCGGTCACGGAAGACGGCTTCGTGGAAATCGGCCTTGGTGCCGAATTCCGTATCGCGAAAGGTCGCGAATTCCTCGAACTCGGTTTGGTAACAGACAATGGAACGGATCCGGCAGTGCGTGAGGGTCAGCGCGACGAGCCGGGCGCCGGAGAAGTCGAGATCGATGTCCGGCCAGTACGACCCCATCGGCTCCGCCTCGCTGCCCGGACGCAGGTGCAGCATGAGGATCCGCTGCGCGGCCTTGCGGACCTGCAGTTCCTCCAAGGAGCCTTCCGCAGCCGGTTCGAAGGGCATCCGCAGGTACGCGCAGAGGACGTTGACGATGGTCTGCCGCTGGTCCGCGTGGCTCTGGGCGAGCCGTTCGAGCGCGTACAGCCCGGCCAGCCGGACCGGGGCCTTGTCGCTGCCGAGCTGGTCGGCGGCCTTGCCGTACATGTCGGTGATCCGGCGCTCGGTGGCGTCGTGGTCCTTCTGTTCCAGATCCAGTTCGGCGGAGCGCTGCTTTCGCGCGGCGAGCAGGAGCGCGGCCGCGCCGCCGGTCCCGACGACGAGGGTCGAGGCCGTGCGCAGTGCGTCGAGCCGGGACGAATCGGCCGGCGTACCGCCGCCGAGCAGCCATAACAGCAGCGCCGCCGCGACAGCCGCGAGCAGCACGATGCCGGTCCCCCACCACGCGATCGTGCGGGTGGACAACACCCGGTTGCGCTCCGCCACGGCGAGAATCCTCCCATGCGCGCAAGGTGGTGCATGTCGCCTTCGGCTTTCGGACGGACGCCGGACGCGGCAAGATGGTGAGCAACCGCTTAGTGCCGCCGACCCGAGGATGTGTCTGTCATGCCCGAAGCCGTCATCGTCTCCACCGCCCGCTCCCCGATCGGCCGCGCCGGGAAGGGCTCTCTGGTCGGGATGCGCCCCGACGACCTCGCCGTGCAGATGGTGCGCGCGGCGCTGGACAAGGTGCCCCAGCTGGACCCCGCCGACATCGACGACCTGATGCTCGGCTGCGGCCTGCCCGGCGGCGAGTCCGGCTTCAACATGGGCCGCGCGGTCGCGGTCGAACTCGGCTACGACCACCTGCCCGGCTGCACGATCACCCGCTACTGCTCGTCCAGCTTGCAGACCACCCGGATGGCGCTGCACGCGATCAAGGCGGGCGAGGGCGACGTCTTCATCTCGGCGGGCGTCGAGGCCGTGTCGCGGTTCGCCAACGGCAGCTCCGACTCCTGGCCGGACACGCACAACCCGCTCTTCGCCGACGCCGAGGCGCGCACCAAGGCGACCGCCGAATCCGGTGCGGACAGCTGGCAGGACCCGCGCGAGAACGGGCTGCTCCCGGACGTCTACATCGCGATGGGCCAGACCGCGGAGAACCTGGCACGGCTCAAGGGCGTCACCCGCGAGGAGATGGACGAGTTCGGCGTGCGGTCGCAGAACCTCGCCGAGAAGGCCATCGCGGACGGCTTCTGGGCCAAGGACATCACGCCGGTCACGCTGCCGGACGGCACGGTCGTGTCGAAGGACGACGGGCCGCGCGCGGGCGTCACGATCGAGGGCGTGTCCGGGCTGAAGCCGGTCTTCCGCCCCGACGGGCGGATCACCGCGGGCAACTGCTGCCCGCTCAACGACGGCGCGGCGGCGGTCGTGATCATGTCCGACACGAAGGCGCGCGAGCTGGGCCTGACGCCGCTGGCGCGTGTCGTGTCCACCGGCGTCACCGGGCTGTCGCCGGAGATCATGGGCTACGGCCCGGTCGAGGCGTCGAAGCAGGCGCTGTCCCGCGCCGGACTGTCCATTTCGGACATCGACCTGGTCGAGATCAACGAGGCGTTCGCCGCGCAGGTCATCCCGTCCTACCGCGACCTCGGCATCGACCTCGACCGGCTGAACGTCAACGGCGGCGCGATCGCGGTCGGCCACCCGTTCGGCATGACCGGCGCGCGGATCACCTCGACGCTGATCAACTCCCTGCAGCACCACGACAAGCAGTTCGGGCTCGAAACGATGTGTGTCGGCGGCGGGCAGGGCATGGCCATGGTGCTGGAGCGGCTTTCCTAGTCCCAGCAACGAAAAGGGCCGTCCGCGAAGGTTCGCGGGCGGCCCTTTTTAGCGTTCGAGCTGGTTTTCCAGGCGGAGCAGGTAGCCGGCGAAGCGCTGCCGGTCGACGGGCGACCAGCCGGCGGTGAGTTCGTCGAAGGTGTGGCGCTGCCATTGGTGGGATCCGGCGAGCAGCTCGCGACCGGCGTCGGTGAGCTGGAGCGAAGCGCGGCGGCGGTCCTGGCCCGAGGTGGCGCGGACGAGATACCCGGCCGCGGTGGCGTCGCGGACCATGCGGCTGGCTCCGGAGTGGTCGAGGCCGAGATGGTGCGCGACGGTCGCGACAGTGACCTCGTCCGTGCGCGCACCGGCGGTGTCGACTGCCTCGACGGCGAGGATGTGCTGCACGTGCCGCATTTCGCCGGTGAGTTCGGTGGCGGTGCGCAGAATCCAGCGCCGCGACCAGTAGCGGACCAGCCGGAACAGGGCGGGGCCTGCCTCGGCGAGCGAGGCACTTTCCGAATTGTCGTTCGATGCGTTCACCGCGGCAGCCTACCTTGACTGTATGCGATACGCACGCATAACGTGTGCGATATGCATACATTCTCGCGGAACGCCGCGTTCGCCGCGCTCCTGCTCGGCATGCTGATGGCGGCGCTGGACACCAACGTGGTGGTCGCGGCGTTGCCGTCGGTCGGGGCTGACCTGGGCAATCCCGGCGCGGTGGGCGGAGTGACCGCGGCGTATCTGCTGGCAGTCGCCGTGGCCACGCCGGTGCACGGGAGTCTTGGCGACCGCTGGGGCCGGCGACGGACGTTCGTCGGGTCGGTGACGGTCTTCGCGGTCGCGTCGCTCGGCTGCGCGCTGGCACCCAGCCTGCCCGCGTTGATCGGGTTGCGGGCGGTGCAGGGCCTTGGCGGCAGCGGGTTGATCGTGGCCGCGGTGACTGCGATGGCCGAACTGTTCGACCGGACGGAAATGGTACGCAGGCAGGGCTGGCTGACAGCGGTGTTCGCGGTGTCCTCGATCGGCGGGGCTCCGCTGGGCGGGCTGCTGGCGGCGAGCGCGGGGTGGCCGTGGATCTTTCTGGTCAACCTTCCGGTCAGCGTTCTGGCGCTGGCATTAGGAATCCGGTCGGTGCCCGGCAAGCGTGAGGCGGATCGACGAGGGTTCGACGTGGCTGGTGCGCTGCTGGTCGCGCTGGTCGGCGGCAGCATCGTCGCGCTGGGCAGCAGCGAAGCGCTCGCGCGTAATCCCGTAGCCGCGCCGGTGTTGGCTGCTGTCGCGCTCGCCGGGACCGTGGCGTTCGTGCGGGTCGAACGGCGTGCTGCCGCGCCGCTCGTTCCACCGCGGTTGTTCGCCGATCCTGGCGTGACCCGGGCTGTCGTGGTCACCTTGCTGACTGGGGTGGCGTTGTTCGGCAGCTTCACCTACGTGCCGTTGGCCATCAGCGAGAACCCGGCGGCGACGGGACTTCTGCTGCTGCCGATGAGCATCGGGCAGGTGGTGGTCACCAGCGGGTTCGCGCTTCTCGCTCGGCGCTGGCCTCGCGTCACCGCCTGGGGACGGCTCGGTCTGGTGCTCGGCGTCGTGGGGCTGGTCTGCACCGCTTCGATTCCGCTGGCGTCTGGCGGGTTGCGGATGCTGGCCGTGGTGGTCGGCTTGGCGTGCAGTGGTGCCGCGCTGGGACTGTCCATGCAGGCGTACACACTGCTCGCCCAGTCGATGGTGCCAAAGGACATTCTCGGTGCCGGGATGGCGACGCTGACCTTCGCCCGCCAGATCGGCGGGTCGTTGGGGATCGCGGTGTTCGGGTGGATCACGTTGACGGTCGACAGCGGTGCGGCGCTGCCGATCGTGTTCCTGCTCGCCGCCGCGGTCTTGCTGGCCGGGGTGCTCCTCGCGCCACGGGCCGCGCACGACTTGGTGTCCGCATAAGAAAAGGGCCGCCCGCGGGTCAACGCGGACGGCCCTTTTGCGGAGTACGTCAGTGCATCGGCACCGGCGGGGCGACCTCGCCGGGTTCCGTCGCCGCGGGCACCACGCGCTTCTTCGGCAGGAAGAACGCGGGCACCAGGCACAGCGCCAGCAGGACGGTGCCCCACAGGAAGGTCGTCGCGAACGACTCCCCTGCCAGGCCGGCCGCGGCGTCGTGCGTGGCCGGGTTCATCGTCGCCGCGGTGGCGACCAGCTGGCCCTGGCTCGTCGGCACGCCGAACTTCCCGGCGAGCAGCGCCGCCAGGATGATCGACATCACCGCGGACCCGATCGCGCCCGAGGTCTGCTGCAGGATGTTCGTCGCGGTCGAGGCCTTCGCCATGTCCTTGGACTCCAGCGTCTGCAGCGCGGCCGAGGTGATCGGCATCATCGTGCAGCCCATGCCGATGCCCATCACGAACAGCGCGGACAACAGCTGCCAGTACGGCGTGGTCGCGGTGACCTGGGTGAACACCACCATGCCCAGCACGATCAGGACCAGGCCGGGCAGCACGATCTTGCGCGGCGCGATCTTGTCGGCGAGCCGTCCGGTGATCGGCATCGCCAGCATCGCGCCGAAGCCCTGCGGGGCCAGCAGAAGACCGGCGTTCAGCGCGGTCTCACCGCGCACCAGCACGAAATACGTGGGCAGCAACAGCATCGCGCCGAAGAAGCCGACACAGAACACCGCCATGGTGATCATCGCGCCGGAGAACGACCGGTTCCGGAACAGCTTCAGGTCGATCAGCGGATTCTCCATGGTCCGCGCGCGGACGACGAACGCGACCAGCAACGCGAGACCCACCAGTGCGGGCAGCCACACCTCGAGATCGGCGACGGTGCCGGTAGACGGAATCCGCGAGACGCCGAAGATCAGCAGGGCCAGGCCCGGCGACACCATCAGCATGCCGAGGAAGTCGAACCGGTTGCCCGGTTCCGGGTTGTCCTTCGGCAGCATCCGCAGCGCGAGCAGGAAGGCGATCAGGCCGATCGGGACGTTGATGTAGAAGATCCAGCGCCAGCTCACCGAGTCGACCAGCCAGCCGCCGAGGATCGGGCCGCAGATGGGACCGAGCAGCATCGGCACGCCCAGCACGGCCATCACGCGGCCGATCCGCTGCGGGCCCGCCGCCCGGGTCAGGATCGTCATGCCCGCGGGCATCAGCATGCCGCCGCCGAGACCCTGCACGACCCGGAACGCGATCAGCGATTCGACGTTCCACGCCAGCCCGGCCAGCATCGAGCCGATCAGGAAGGTGCCGATCGCGAGCAGGTACAGCCGCTTCGTGCCGAACCGGTCGGACGCCCATCCGGTGACCGGGATGACCGTCGCCAGGGCCAGCATGTAGCCGGTCGCGACCCATTGGATGGTGTCGAAGGACGTGGTGAACTGGATGGTGAGCTTTTGGAGCGCGACGTTGACCACAGTGGTGTCGAGGATCGCCATGATGGCGCCGAGCACCACCACGGAAGCGACCTTCAGCACTCCCCGGTCGAGTTTGTCACCGGCATCCGGCGCGGCCGGAGTCGCGGGTGCGGACATGCGGAACCCCATCTGTTAGTGGTGAGGCGCAAGCCCGCGGCGCGACAATACGACCGCGGTTCCCCCTTGCGCGCGCTTCAGACTAGCCGAGCGGCGACGGGCGACGCAGCCGAATTCGCTTCTGGTGGAAATCCGTGGGGACTTTGCGCGGTCGCGATGACCTGCGAAAAGCCCCCACGGCGGGTCAGCAGATACTGTCCGTGCGCACGGGGTTGCCCAAACCGAACAACGGCCGCAGTTTCAGCCCGATCCAGGTGCCGAAAAGCGCGAACGCGCCCCACAGCCAGCCGTGCAGGCTGCCGACCGAAATGCCGCCGAGGTACGCGCCGATGTTGCAGCCGTTCGCCAGCCGCGCGCCGATGCCCATCAGGATGCCGCCGAGGATCGCGGCGACCGCGGTGCGCCACGGGATCGAGCTGTGGATCTTCCACGCGCCCGCGGCCGCGGCGGCGACGAACGCGCCGATCATGATGCCGATGTCGGTGAGGCTCGTCTTGTCCTGCCAGATCGGCTTGGACAGCGACGTCGCGTTCGCCTTCAGCTGCCAGAACTCCCACTGCTCCGGGTGCAGTCCGAACACCTGGAGAATTTTCGCGCCCCACAGGCTGAACGCGCTCGTGACGCCCCAGATGCCGCCGGAAACCAGGTACACCGCGCCGGCCAGCACGCCGAGCACGACCGCGCCGGCGAGGATCGGCCAGGAACCGCGGAAGATCCGGGCGAACCCGTGCGCGGTCGGCACGGTGTCGACCGGCGGCGGCACGCGGCGCTTCTGCACCAGCCGGGTCCCGAAGACGATCGCGACCAGCACCGCGATCGTGATGGCCCACGAGCCGAACCAGCCGACGTGGTCGGAAAGCAGGAACCCAGACAGCTGCGGCCAGCCGGTGAACAGCGGGTAGCCCCAGGTGTAGAGGACCGAGCCGGTGATGAACCCGCCGAGGGTCAGCACGATCGTCGACTGCCCGGCGCCGACCGCGAACAGCGTCCCGGACGCGCACGCGCCGCCGAGCTGCATGCCGATCGCGAAGAGCGTGGCCCCGACGAACAGCGCGAGCCCGATCGGCCCGACGTTCGACACCGGCACCGGTTTGCTGCCGAAGAGACCCGCGCCAGTGCCGCAGATGAGGGCGATGAGCGTGGCCGCCGTGCCGAGCAGGAGGGTGTGCGCGCGAAGGCCCTGGCCGTTGCCGACCGCGATCAGCTGCCGCCAGGCGGACGTGAACCCGAAGCGGGAGTGGAAAAGCGCGAGGCCGAGCGCCAGCCCCAGGATGAGCAGGACCCCGAATTTCGCGCCGTGCGCGGCCCAGACGTACGCGGTCAGCCCGACCGCGAGCACCGCGGCGACGGCGAGCGGGAGGACCTTGACCGGCTCCTCCGGTTTCGGAGCCGGAGCCTCGCAGGAGGTCGGAAAATCGAGCAGTTTTCGCTCGTCGACAGGGGAATCGGTGGTCGCCACCACGTCTCCTGGGGGGTCGGGGATCAACGGGGGCCGCCCGGCGGCGGGCGGCGATCCACGTTAGGTCCGCGCGAGCACCGGACGCAGCCTGTCCCACGGAGTGCGACGAACGGCCGAAACCGGGCGTCCGGACAGCCCCTTTGTACCGCCCCGCTCAGCTCTTGATGCAGATGGCTTCCTCGGGGTCGGAGTACCAGCGCGCGGCGGTCGAACCGCTGCCCTCGCACGCCGAACGGTCCTTCGCCCCGGGCACCAGCTTGACGATTTCGGCGTTCTTCTGCGGGTCCGTGCACGCGACCTTCTGGTAGGTCGTCGTGGCAGTCTGGAGCCCGGAGAGGCAATCCCCTTGCCGCACGTTGGGAACGAGACAGAGCACGCGGTGGTTCTTGCCGCCGGTGGTGTAGCGGTAGTAGTCCCCGCGCGGGCAGGTGCCGCTCCGGCTGGAGCGGACGACCGCGACCTTGACGTTCGCGCCGGGGTCGGCGCAGTCGACGGTTTTCGTCGTGGTGGTCGAGCCGGACTTCTCGATGTGCATGCAGTCGCTGGCGTGGGTGTTGCTGGTCGAGTTGCCGAACTTGAGGAAGCCGATCACGACCCCCGCCGCCACGACCACCACCGCGACCGCGATCAGCACCACGGTCTTGGTCGGGAAGCTTCGCTTCGGGCTCTGCTGCGGCGGCATCCCGCCCGGACCGTAGTGCTGCTGGAACGGCGACGGCCCGTTCTGGCCGTAACCCGGCTGCGGTCCGTGCCCGTGCGGTGGGACGCTCACGTAATACCTCGCAAACCCGAAAGAAAGAGTCCGGCCGGGCTACATCCAACACGACGACCGTGCGGGTTCGCAGAGGTTCGGGGCAGAAAAACAGAAAAGGCGCTCCGCGTAACGCGGAGCGCCCCTTCCCGGAAGCCTGTGCGACGGTTAGTCGCGCAGGTAAGACAGCAAACGCAGGATCTCGAGGTACAGCCACACGAGCGTGGTCATCAGGCCGAAAGCGGCGTACCAGGCCCACTTCGACGGCATGCCGGCGCGGATCATCTTGTCGGCCTGGTCGAAGTCGAGCAGGAAGCTGAACGCGGCGATGCCGATGACCACCAGGCTGAAGATGATGGCGATCGGGCTGCCGTCGCGCAGCGGGTTGAAGCCGAAGAACACCGCGGTGACCAGGTTGACCAGCATCAGGATGGCCACGCCGGCGACCGCGCCGACGATCCACTTGGTGAGCTTCGGCGTGACCTTCACCGCGCCGGTCTTGTAGACGACCAGCATCGCGACGAACACGCCGGCGGTGCCGATGAGCGCCTGCAGGGCGATGCCCGGCAGGAACACCTCGAACAGGCCGCTGAGCGCGCCGAGGAACAGGCCCTCGGCACCGGAGTAGACGAGCGTGAGCGGACCGCTCGGCTTCTGCTTGAAGATGATGACGAGCGAGATGACGAGGCCCACCACGAGCCCGCCGATCAGCGCGCCGAGAAGCGGACCGCTGGGCGAAACCCGGCCGGCGGAGTCGCTCACGAGCTGGGTCTGCGCCCAGATCGCCGTGAGCACGCCGACGACGAGCGCGACGCCGAGCGACATCCCGGTCTTGATGACGACGTCGTCGACCGTCATCGGACGGTCGGCGGAGGCGGTACCCATCTGGCCCGGGCCGTAACCCGGGACGCCGCCTTGGCCCTGCGGCTGGCCGTAGGGCTGGTCGAAGCCGACGTTCGGCCCGTACTGCCCGGTCGCGGCCGCGCCGCGCGGGAGATTGCGGAACGCCGGGTTGCTGCTGGAACGCACCTGTCCTCCTGGACCTTATGGCACCTTGCATCGGGTTCAACGACCGCGCGGGCCCGCTGGTTCCCGTCGAGTAAAGCCAATTTTACCCATCACCCGCGCGGGTGGGCGACCCCCGTTACGGCCACCGTAGGCGATGAAGGTCACGACCGTTCACCGCAGGTCACCCGATGGTCTCTAGACAACTCCCACGGTGACCCGCGAACCTTCACCTCGCGTGTCCGGGAAGTGACCGAACGCGTGTCGGGGAGTTATTCGATCAGGTGAACTGCGCGGACGCCGTTCTGGCGCCGGGCGGGCACGTCGAAGGAGTCAACACACCATGGGGTGGATCTCACGCCCGCGCGCTCGCTGGCGCGCGGCCACCGGGCTGGTCGCGACCGCACTGCTCGGCGCACTCTCCGTAACCGCGCTGGGGACCACCCCGGCCGCCGCGGACCCGAAGGAACACATCGGCCACACGGTCACGCTCAAGAACAAGCACACGGACTGGCTGGGCACCTATCTGGTGAACGGCAAGGACGTGTTCTGCGTCAGCTTCCACCTGAAGGCACCGGACAGCAAAGAGGAATACAAGCCGGGCGACGAACTGCTGACGAAGTGGGGCACGAAGCTCCCCGCCGACGTCGCGGCCAACATCTCCTACTTGCTGCTGCGCTACGGCAACACCACGAACAAGGACGAGGCCGCCGCACTGGCACACCTGCTCCACTCGTGGACCGCGCCGTCGCGCACTCCCGGCGACACCGACCCGAGCCTGCCCAAGAAGGACGTCGCCTATCCGGAGTCCGACTACCTCGGATACCTCACGACGGCTTCCCAGGCCGCGGCCGACGACGTGGTCAAAATGAAGGCCGAAGCCGAAGCGAACCGCGGCCCGTGGACCGCGTCGGTCACCGCGCCGAAGGGCGACCAGCACCTCGGCCAGCCCGCGACCTGGACGGTCACGGTGAAGAACTCCAAGGGCAAGGGCATCCCGGACGTTCCGGTGAAGCTGACCGCTACCGACGCGACGGTCGGCCAAGCGGACAAGCAAGCAGACGCGGAAAAGGCATCGGACTCCTCGTCCGGCAACTCCGCGCCGCAATCAGCCCGAAAAGACAGCACGCTGAAGACCGACGCGAACGGTACCGTGACGCTGAAGGTCACGCCGACCGGCGAGCAGCCGAAGCTCGCCGCGTCGTTGTCCGCGCCCGCGGACAAGCCGACTGTGCAGAACCCGGTCAACCACAACGGCGAGGTGCAGAGCGTCGTCGGTACCGGCGGGGAAAAGCAACTGACCGCGCAGGGTGTGGTCGCCGTCGCGAAGCCGGGCAAGGTGCAGGTCACCAAGACTGACGCCAAGACCGGCAAGGGCATCGGCGGCGCGACCCTGCGGATCACCGGCAAGGACCGCAAGACCGCGGCCACCGGGAAGGACGGCAAGGCGCTCAACGGTCCCGACGGCCAGCCCGTGGTGGTCACCACCAGCGGTGATAACGGGACCGCGACCGTCGAAAACCTGCTGGCTCCGCAGGAGGTCTGCGTGGTCGAGGTGAACGCGCCGCCGGGCTACACCAACGCGTTCGATCCGAACAACCCGCCTGCCGCGTGCGGGTCGTTGACGCCGGGCGGCACACTTGCGCTGACTGTGGCCAACACGCCGAACGAGGTGCCGCACGCGATCCCGGCCGGCGATCTGCCGGTGACGATGGCGAAGGGCACCGTCGAGACGAGCTTCTCCACCGCTGGCATCGCGGGTCTCGCGGCGCTGGTGCTCGTCGGCTCGGGGCTGGTCGGGTTCGCCGCTCGGCGGTCGGCGCGGCGGTAATCGAAAGCAGCAAGGACAGATGACCGGAAAAGGACGGCTGGTCGGCGGGTTCGTGCTCGGCGCGGCAAGCGTGCTGGCAGTGGAACTCGCGACGGTCGTGATCAGTTCACCGCCGACGACGGTGGTGGCCGGGAGCGCGTCCCCGGTCGCCGCCGCCGTACCGGCCGCTTCTCCGCAGCAAGTGGCGCCCGCGCCACCTCCGCCGTCAAGCAGTTCGGCGGCACCGCCTAGCTCCGCGGCGCCGCCGGCCGCGCCCGCGGAGCATCGGCAGGCTCCGGAACCGGGTCCGCAGGCACCGGGCACTCTGCGGCTGCCCGGCGGCGGGACCGCGGCGATGGTGCGCCAGGACCTCGGGCCGGGCAACACGCTGCCGGTGCCGTCGGACATCAGCCAGGCGGCGTGGTGGGGCGCGGATCTGGAAGCGGTCAGCGGCGCGAGCGTGTTCGCGGGCCACGTCAACTGGCGCGGCGCGACCGGGCCGTTCTCGGAGCTGTGGAACGAGCGCATCGGCGGCGTCGTGACGATCGTCGACCGCGCGGGCAAGACGAGCCGGTACCGGATTTCGCAGCTGGTCACCGTGCACAAGAACGACCTGCCCAGCCGGGCCGACGATCTCTTCGGGCAGGCCGGTCCGCACCGGGTGGTCCTGGTGACCTGCGGCGGACGCTGGATCGGCGGGAGCGACGGGTACGAGGAGAACCGCGTGGTGATCGCGGATCCGGCGTGAGGGGTCCCCTCGTGCCCCGCTGAAGCCGCGCGAGGGGGCCATTCGCGCAGTTTTCGGCCGGCCCGTCGCTCGCGAAAATCCACCTTCACCTGCGGGACCCCGTGCGGACGCTAAGTTACTTGCGAGTAACCTCACCCTGCCGCGTTGTGGTCAGGGCGGCGTCCATGCAGCAGAATGCCCATGGGTTCAGGCGGCGGCACGGCGGAGGGTGATGGAGATGGCGACGTTCTTGGTGACAGGCGCGACCGGATTGATCGGACGCCAGGTCACCCGGCAGCTGCTCACCCGTCCGGACGTGGAGCGGGTCGCGCTCGTGGTGCGGGCGTCGTCGCGGGAGAAGCTGGCCGCGCTCGTCGACGGATGGCCGCATCCGGACCGCGTGACGCTCGTGTCCGGCGACCTCGGCGAACCGCTGATGGGAGTGTCCGAAGCGGACCGGGAGGCGCTGCGAGGCGTCGACCACGTCATCCACCTCGCCGCGCTCTACGACATCACCGCCGACGACGAGACCAGCATCCGGGCCAATGTGGACGGTACGCAGAACGTCGTCGACCTCGCCGCGGACCTGCGTGCCGGTTGCCTGCACCACGTCTCGTCGGTCGCCGTCGCCGGTGACCACGAAGGACTGTTCACCGAGGACATGTTCGACGTGGGCCAGCGGCTGATCACGCCGTACCACCGCACCAAATTCGAGGCCGAGAAGCTCGTCCGGGAACAGCACGAGGTGCCGTGGCGGGTGTACCGGCCGGCGGTCGTGGTCGGCGATTCGCAGACCGGCGAGATGGACAAGATCGACGGCCCGTACTACCTCTTCCCCGCGATCAGCAGGCTCGCCGGGCTGCCGGACATCCCGTCCGCGGGCCCGGATCTGGGCGACACCAACGTGGTTCCGGTCGACTACGTCGCGAAGGCGCTGCTGGAACTGGTCACCACGCCGGGTCTCGACGGCCGCGCCTTCCACCTCGTGAACCCCGAGCCGCAGCCGGTGGTGTCGGTCTACAACGCGTTCGCGCGGGCGGCCGGAGCGCCGACGATCACCGTGCAGTTCGGCGACAAGGTGTCGAAGGGAATCGTCGGGCTGGTCAAGCTGAGCGAGCACATTCCCGGCTTCACCATCGCCCGCGACGCGGTGCTGGAGCGGCTCGGCATTCCGCCGGTGCTGCTGGAGACAATGGCTTTCCCGTCGGTTTTCGCGTCCGCGGAAACGCGCAAGGCATTGGCGGGCAGCGGCGTCGAGGTGCCCCGGCTCGACGAATACGCCGCGACGTTGTGGCGCTACTGGCGCGAACACCTCGACCCGTTCCGCGCGCGCAAGCACGGCCCGCGCGGCGAATTGGACGGCCGCCGGGTGATCATCACCGGCGCGTCGTCGGGCATCGGGCGGGCCACCGCGCTGAAGGTCGCCGCGGCGGGCGGGGTGCCGCTGCTGGTCGCGCGACGGCAGCACGAGCTGGAAGAAGTGCGCGACGAGATCATCGCGGCGGGCGGCACCGCGTCGGTGTACCCGGCGGACCTCACCGACGAGGATTCGGTGCACAAGGCCGTGGACGCGATGCTCTCCGAACACGGCCGGATCGACATGCTCGTGAACAACGCCGGCCGGTCGATCCGGCGGTCGATCAAACTGTCGTACGACCGGATGCACGACTACGAGCGCGCGATGGCGATCAACTACTTCGGCGCGGTGCGGCTGATCCTCGCGGTCCTCCCGCACATGTCGGAGCGGAAGTTCGGGCACATCGTGAACGTTTCCTCGATCGGCGTGCAGGGAATCGCGCCGCGGTTTTCCGCGTACGCCGCGTCGAAGGCCGCGCTGGACTACTTCTCCCGGATCGCGGCGACCGAAACGCACGGCGACGGGATCACCTTCACCACCATCCACATGCCGCTCGTGCGGACGCCGATGATCCGGCCGACGAAGATCTACGACGCGTTCCCCACGAAATCGCCGGAACAGGCGGCGGACATGGTGCTGAAAGCGCTCGTGCAGCGGCCGAAGCACATCGGCACCCCGGCCGGGCAGGCGATCGGCCTCACCTACACGCTCGCGCCGGGGCTCACCGACGCGATCGCGTACCAGGGTTTCCGGATTTTCCCGGACTCCGCGGCGGCGGGCGGCAGCGGGAAACTGAAGATCGGAAGGGGCGAGAAACACCTGTCCCGCGCGGCGATGGCGCTGGCCCGGCTGTCGCGCGGGTTCCACTGGTAGTGACGGCTCGCCCGGTGGGTGAGGCCGTTCAGGCGAGATCGCCACGAAGAACCGACCCGGGGCGGTGATTCACCACTCCTGGCGGCACGCACGCCAGGTGCGCGGGTACGGTCGTGGGCATGGTTCCCGAGCGAGACAACGGCCTCCTCCCGCTGCGGCGCGAGTACACCGAAGCCTGGCGCGGCTTCGACCGCACCGAGGTGCGGCAGTACCTCGACCACCTCGAAGGTCAGCTGCACCGGCTGATCACCGACCGCGACGCGGCGGCCACGCAGGTCGCCACGCTGTCGCGCGAACTCGAGGCGGCGCGCGGCGAGGTGTCGAAGCTGCAGTCGCGGGTCGAGGAACTGATGAAGCCGCCGGAGCGGCTCGAGGACCTCGACGAGCGGATGCAGCGCACCGTCGCGCTCGCGCACGCGCGAGCCGACGAGATCACCAAGCGCGCGCAGGTGGCGGCCGAGAAGCACTGGGCGTCGTCCACCGAGGCGTCCACGAAGCTGCGCGAGCGGTACCACCGCTTGGTCGAGGAGCTGGACAAGCAGGCCGAAGCGCTGCACTCGGAACACGAGGCCGCGCTGAAGGAAACCCGCGCCGAAGTGCAGCGGCTGACGGTCGAGGCGGCGCAGCGCCGGGAACTCCTCGACAACGAAGCCGAGCGCAAGCGCCGCAAGATCGAGCGCGACTTCGACGCGAAGATCACCTCCGAGCGCACCGCGCACGAAAAGATGATCACCGACCAGCGCACGGCCAGCAAGAACCAGGCCGAACGCCGCATCGCGGAGGCCACCGCGGAGGCCACGCGCCGCGTCGAGGAGGCGACGGCCGAGGCCAAGCGCCGGCTCGACGAGGCGACCACGCAGGCCGCGCAGCGCACCACCGCGGCGACGCGCAAGGTCGAACGGCTCGCCGAGATCCGCGAGCAGGCCCGCAAGAACCTGGCGATGGCGGACGAGGTCCTCGGCCGGAGCGAGGGGTTGCTGACGGCGCTGCCCGCGGAATCGGTGCTGCCTGCCGCGTCGAAGCTGGTCGGCGGCGACGACCCGGCCAAGCCGGACCCGTCGCCGGGGGCGGTGGAGACGAAGCCGTCGCCGTCGCCTAAGCCGAAGGCGGAGAACGGTTCCGGCTCGAAGGCCACGGGCGGGAACGGTTCGGCGAAGGGCGGGTCGGCGAACAGCCCAGCCGGAAACAATGCGAAGGGCTCGAACAGCTCGGCGGGGGCCAGCGGGGCTGGGAACGCCGCGAAGGACAACGCGGCCGGAAACGGTGCCAAGTCCGGCAATGGCTCGGCGGGGAACGGCGGAGCGTCGAACGGCGCATCGGCGGAAGGCTCGGCCGGGAACGGCGCGAAGTCCCAGCCGCAGACGGCGGGCAAGCCCAGCAGCTAACCCCGCGGCACCGGGAACCAAGTCCGTGAAGGGCACCTTGAGGGAATCAGATTCCCTCAAGGTGCCCTTCACGGCTCTCAGCAGTCACTCCCAAGGACCTCAGCGTGCCGTTGAGGCTCCGTCGGACTGGCCATGGCCAGTGCGGCTCGCGGCGGGCCGACGGGCGCGGGGCTGGGTCGTCCGTGAGGGGAACCTTCACGGACTCTGATTCCCTCAGGGTTCCCTTCACGGACCTTCGAATATGGATATTCGGGCATCAAGCGGACATTTCGCCGGTTCTGGTGTCCTTTGTGGATGGTCCAGCAGGGACGTGAGGGGCACCTTCACGGGCTTAGCTTCCCGCGAGAAGCCTTGACGGTATGTCGGCAGGCGGGAGTCAGACCGTCCGCGGCCAGGGGTTCGCCGATTCCAGTTCCGCCGCCAAGCCCAGCAGCACCGGCTCCCCGCCGGGACGGGTCACCAGCTGCACGCACAACGCCAGGTCATGGACCGGATGGCGGGAAACCGGGACCGACAGCGCCGGATATCCAGCCAGGTTCCACGGGCCGGTGAACGAAGCCACCCGCGAGGACGGGACGGCGTTCGCCAGCCAGGATTCCCGGTGCCAGCGGCGGGCTTTCAGCGGGAGGGTCGCCAGGGTCGGGGTCACCAGGACGTCGTGCGCGCCAAAGAACTCCGCCGCGATCGCTTGCCATTCGTCGCGGGCTCGGTCGTTGACCAGACGTTCCGTCAGGCGGCCTAGGCGGACGTGGGTTCGGGTGCGGGGCTGGAGGCGGGGCAGGTCGAACGAACCGGCCGCTTGCTCGGCGGGACCGGCGAGCCAGCGGGTGACCAGGCCGCCTAGGGCGCGCAGGGGGTAGGCGGGGGTCGCGGAGGAGACCGAGTGGCCTGCGGTGCGCAGGAGTTCCGCGGCCTGGTCGACGGCACCGCGCAGCGGGCGTGGCAGCGGGGCACGCGTGAAGGGGACCTGGGTTGAGGTCGCGATTCGTTGCGAGGCAGGGGTGGCCAGCGCGGACCATTCGGGGCGGTCGGCCAGCACGGACATCAGGAGGGCGGCGTCGGCGGCGGTCGTGGCCAGTGGGCCGTGGGTGGAGAGGCCGAACCAGCCTGGGGTGTCTTCGCGGACGACGTCGCGGCCCGGTTTCAGGCCGACGATTCCGCTCATCGCGGCGGGCAGGCGGATGGAACCCAGGCCGTCGGTGCCGTGTGCGATGGGGACCAGGCCCGCGGCTACCGCGGCGGCGCTGCCGCCTGAGGAACCGCCTGCGGTGAAGGCCGGGTTGCGCGGGTTGCGGGCGATACCGCCGGGATCGTCGCTGGTCGGGAAGATGCACAGCTCGGGCACGCGGGTCAGGCCGACGATCACCGCGCCGGCCGCGCGCAGGCGGGAGGCGATCAGGCCGTCGGTGTCCGCGAGGGTGCGGGGGCCGGCTTCCGAGCCCCAGCCCGCGTATTCGCCGGCGACCTCGGTGACGTCTTTGACCGCGACCGGGACGCCGGCCAGCGGCAGCGAAGCCAGGTCCGGGCGGGCCGCGACTTCGGCGGCTTCGGCTCGGGCTTCGGCAGCGCGTACTCGGCGGAAGGCGCCGACGACGCCGTCCGCCGCCGCGATCCGGGCGAGTGCTTCCTCGGTCACCTGGACCGGGTCCAGCTCTCCTGCCCGCACTCCGCGAGCGATTTCTACCGCCGTCTGCGCCATGTTCAGCACATTAGATCGCGCCCGCGCGCAGGGCATACGCCACCGCGTGGGCGCGGTTGTTCAGGCCGCAGCGGGTCATCAGGCCGTACAGCACGTTCTTGACCGTCCGCTCCGAGTAACAGAGCTTCGTCGCGATCTCCTCGGTGCCGTAGC
Source organism: Amycolatopsis silviterrae (assembly GCF_042684085.1). NCBI lineage: Bacteria > Bacillati > Actinomycetota > Actinomycetes > Pseudonocardiales > Pseudonocardiaceae > Amycolatopsis > Amycolatopsis silviterrae. The sequence goes on along the minus strand of NZ_JBHUKS010000002.1, from coordinate 51,282 downwards.
CCTCGGCGACCAGGCGCAGCACGTCGCATTCGCGGGACGCCAGACCGGACAGCGTGAGGCCGTTCGGCTCCAGCACGTCGCGGCGCATCCGCTGCACCTGTGCGAGCAGCGCGCCCTGCAGCCGCGGCGGCAGCGTCGCCGTGCCGTCGCCGGCGGCGAGTACGGCCGCGACCAGTTCGCCGCCGCCGGTCTCGCGGCGCGGCAGGATCGCGACGACGCCGCATTCGACGGCGGTCATCAGGTCGCTCTCGCGGAAATGGTCGACGACGATCACCAGATGCGGTCCGGTCAGCTGCTCGGACTGCCTGCCGAGGTCCCGCACCTGCGACAGCACCCGGTCGGTCACGTGCTCCTCCATCACGAGGACCACGTCCGCCTGGCTCGCCGCGTCCTGGCCGAGCAGGACCAGCTCCGGACGCGAACCGAGCAGGCTCGCCGCACCGGCCCGGGTGATCGGGTCCGAGGCGAGAACTGCGACCTTGACGAGCTTCACGACTACCCCCTCCACATTGTCTGGACGCAGTGTGGACCGCGAGACTTCACGTTTTCTGGCGCGCTCGTGAAGGCCGCTGAAGGAAACCGGGGTTTTCGCAGCTCAGCGGTCTCTATCCGGGTCTTCGGCGGAGATCTCGCGGAAGGCTTCGGCGGCCCGGTCGAGGCATTCGGGCATCCGGTCCAGCGCGGTGGCCCACTCCCGTTTGGCGTCCCGGTAGCGGGCCCGCGCCGCCGCCGGCCACCGTGCCACGGCGGGCTCCACCTCGGACTCCAGGGCGGCGAGCACCGCGCCGAGGTCGCCGGTCGTCCGGCGGATCCGGGACAGCACTTCGGCGGCTTGCTCGAAGCCGGGATCACCGCTCATCGGCGATCGGCGCACCGAATGCGCTCATCTGAGCACTCAGCGGCCGAATGCGCGGCAGCACCGCGCGCGACGTCCACCAGATCTGCCAGACTTCCGAGAATGCGATCGAACTGCCGCTCCCAATCGTTCATCGCCTGGCCGAACCGCACCGCCGCCTCGCCGCGCCACGACGCCTGCAGCGCCGCCATTTCGCTGTTCACCTGGCCGAAGCAGGCGTTCGCGGCGTCGATCGCCGCCGCGAACCTCGCCGCCTGCGCTGGCGGGTCCGCCGGGGCCGCAACCGGGTCCACGCCGCCTCCTCCTCACCGTCCGCGCGTCGAAGCCGCGAACGAGCGCGCGGGTTCACCATCGAGGCTGCCGCAGGGATTCCCTTTCGGAAACCGGAGTTCCGGTCCGATGCCCCTTTGTCGCGACAGGTGTGCCTGCCGGACCGCCGGGCCGGTTTGCCCCGAGTTCACCCAGCGGCCGCCGTCCCGACTCTGTCCACCGGACAATTCGCTGGACAAGACCGGCAAAAGCAACCCGGGGCGGTCCCGCGACGTCACCTTTTCGGCGTAAGCTCACCAGTGGCATCCGGCGTGTGACGATCAGTCAGCGCGTGAAGGGAGACCGATGTCGGCATCCGGCGGCGTCCCGGCGCCGGAAATCCAGCTGCTCGGACCGGTGCGAGCCTGGCTCGGCGACCGGCAGCTCGACCTCGGCTCCGCTCATCGGCGCACTGTCTTCGCGGTGCTCGCGTTCTCCGCGAACCGCACGGTCTCCCGCGAAGTGCTCATCGACGCGGTGTGGGGCGACGCGCCCCCGGCCAGCGCGCAGGGGAGCATCTACACCTACATCTCCGGGCTGCGCCGCGTCCTCGAACCGGGCAGGCGCAAGGGAGCCGAATCGCGGCTGATCGCCTCCACCGGGTCCGGCTACTCGCTCTGTGTGGAACCGGAGCAGATCGACGTCCACCGCTTCAGCGCGCTGCGCGACCTCGGCAACCGGCTGCTCGCCGAGGGACGCCGGGCCGAGGCGCGGAGCGTGCTCGACGAGGCTCTCGCGGAGTGGGACGGCACGCCGCTGCAATGTCTCTCCGGGCATTACGCCACCTCGCAGCGGGTGCGGCTGGAGGAACTCCGGCTGGCGACCGTCGAACGCCGGGCCGAGCTGGCGATGGACGCGGGCGAGGCGGCCGGGCTCGTCACGCAGCTCGGCGAACTCGCCGCCGAACATCCGTTCCGCGAGCCGTTGCACGGTCTGCTCATGCGAGCGCTCGACCAGGCGGGCCGGCATCACGAGGCGCTCACCGTCTACACCGAGCTGCGCGAGCGGCTCGTCGAAGCGTCCGGCACCGAACCAGGACCGGCGCTGCGGGAGCTTTACGAAAAGCTGCTGGCCGCCGACGAGGCCGTGCCGCCAGCGCCGGTGTCGAAGGTCCCCCGCTTCCCGCTGCCGGTGCTGCCGCCGCGTCCAGCGACGTTCGTCGGGCGGGAGAACGAGCTTCAGCTGGTCAGCGAGGCCGTCGCCGGTCTCGGCGGCGGCCTCGGCCGTTCGGTGTGGGTCAAGGGCGAACCGGGGATCGGCCGGACCGCGCTGCTGGCCGAAACCGTCGCGATGGCACACGAGACCGGTTACCCCGCGCTGTTCGCCGCCGCCGACTCGCTCGACCAGGGTTTCGCGCTGCGTCCTCTGCTGGACGCGCTCGGCGTGCACCCGCGCGCCTCGGACCTGCGCCGCGCGGAGCTGGCGGTGGCGCTCGCCGAGAACCCGGAGCTGGACCCGGTCGAGGGCATTCTCGGGCTGGTCCGGCAGCTGTGCGCGGACGGGCCGCTCGCACTCGTGGTGGACGATCTGCAGTGGGCCGACGACACCACGCTGCAGGTGTGGCAGCACCTCGCCCGCGAGACCCGGCGGCTGCCGTTGCTGCTCGTCGGAGCGAGCCGTCCGCTCCCCCGTTCCGCCGCGCTCGAAGCGCTCGCCGCGGACCTGGCGTCCGGCGCGACCACGCTGCTGCGACTGGAACCGTTGCTGGACAACGAGATCCGCAAGATCGCCGCCGACCTCGCCGGGGCGCCGCCGAACCGGATGTTCTCGCTGCTGCTCGGGCACGCGGCCGGGAATCCGCGCTACGCCACCGAAATCGTCGAAACGCTGCTCGCCAATTCGATGATCCTGCTCGACGGCGCGCACGCGATCGTCGACGGTTCCTCGTGCCGGTCGATCCCGTCGCCGCTCGGCTCGCGGATCACGCTGTACCTGATCTTCCTCTCCAGCTCCGCCCGAGACCTGTTGCGCTGGGCGGCGTTGCTGGGCAAGGAATTCTCGCTCGCCGACATCGCGATCGCCACCGAACGCGCGCCGACCGCGCTGGTCGCCGCGGTCGAGGAGGCGCTCACCACCGGGGTGCTGGTCGAGTCCGGCGATCTGCTCGCGTTCCGGCATCCGTTGCTGCGCCGCGTGCTGTACGAAAAGACCCCGGCCGCGATGCGCGTCGCGCTGCACCGGCAGCTCGCCGAAGCGCTCGATGGAGCGGGTGCGGGCGCCGAACGCGTCGCCGAGCAGCTGGCCGCCGCGCCCGCCCAGGTGGACCCGTGGGTCGCCAAGTGGCTGGTCGAGCACATCGGCACGGTCGCCGCGCAATCGCCGCGGATCGCGGTGGACCTGCTCAAACAGGTGGTCAAGCAGGCCGTGCTGCCCGCCGAGGCCCGCGAACCGCTCACCGCCACGCTCGCCCGGCTGCTGTTCTGGCTCGGCCGGGAGCCGGAGGCGGAGGCGCGCTCGGTGGTCGCGCGCACCAAGGACAGCAGGCAGGCCGCGGAAATGCGCTGGATCCTCGCCTACATCTACTACCGCCGCGGCGAATTCGCCGAAGCCTCGTCGGAGGTCCGCCGCACGCTGGCCGACCCGAAGGTGCCGGAGATGTGGCGCGGACGGCACGAAACGCTGCGCGCGACGATCGAACGGTTCGCCGTCGACAATCAAGCGGCCGCACCGGATCTGTCCGAACTGGGCGTGCTCGACGGGCTCGACAACGAAGCCGACCTGAGCACCGCTCGCCGGCTGGCCGCGACCCGGGCGGTGCCCGGGGAGATGCACCTGGCCGGCGCGGTGCACTACTACTGGCGCGGCCGCTGGGGCGAGGCGCTGGCCGAACTCGACACGGTGATCCGGGGCGGCGCGGAAACCGCGTCGTATGTGTTGCGCAGCCCGGGATCGGCATTGCTGGTGCACGGGGTCGGCGCGTTGATCGCGAGCCACCGGGACGAGCCGGAGGAGGCCCGCGCGCATCTCGACGCGGCGGCCCGGCACCAGTTCCCGCGCGGCCTCGAACCGAACGGCGGCGACTACCTGCTCGCCGCGCGCGCCCAGCTCGCCGAGCTGGAAGGGGATCCGGACGCCGCCCTCGCCGCGCTGCTGCCGCTGTTGGAACAGAGCTATCCGCCCGCGGCGCGCCAGCAGTGGCTGCCCGATCTCGCCCGGCTCGCGATGCAGCTCGGCGACCAGCCGCACGCGTTCCGCGCGTTGCGGCTGATGGGCGACACCAGCGGATACGACACGCCGCCATCGCACACCGCGGCGACCGCGCACTGCCGGGGCCTGGTCACGGCCGATCCGGACGCGATCCTCGGCGCCGCCACGCACTACGAGTCCGCCGGCCGGATGCTCAAGCACGCCCGCGCGAGCGAGGACGCCGCGATCCTGCTCGCCGAGTACCGCCGCCTCGACGAGGCGCGGACGGCCTTCCTCGCGGCACTCACCAGCTACACCTCGGTCGGCGCCGCGTGGGACGTGCGGCGGGCCGAAACGCGGATGAAGCCGTACGGCATCCGGCGGGCGAGTCCGGTCCGCGCGCGGGCGGCAGGAGAGTGAACCGGGCTGGACTCACGTCCATGATCGACCGGTAAACTCGGCGAACACGGCGAATGGAACAGCATGCCAGGGGACTTGCGGGTGACGGTGCTCGGCCCGTTGCGCGCCTGGCGCGGGGCGACCGAAATCTCGCTCGGGCCCGCGCGGCAGCGGGCGGTCTTCGCCATGCTCGCGGTCGCCGCCGGGCGGGCGGTGCCGCGCGCCGAGCTGATCGCGGGTGTGTGGGGCGATTCGCCGCCGGCCAGTGTCGAAGGCAGCGTGCACACCTACATCTCCGGGCTGCGCCGAGCGCTGGAGCCCGAACGCACCCGGTGGTCCGCGTCGACGGTGCTCGGGTCCGGCCCGGCGGGCTACACGCTCGACCTCGCGCCGGACGCGCTGGACTCGGCGAAGTTCGAGCAGCACCGGGAAGCGGGCAAACGCGAGGCTGAGGCCGGGGCGCACCCCCGCGCGATGGCCGAGTTCAGTGCCGCGCTCAAGCTGTGGCACGGCGAAGCGCTGTCCGGAGTGCCGGGCAATTTCGCCGAGCGGTATCGCGCGTATCTGGCCGAACTGCGGCTGGACACGCTTGACCGGGGTGCCCGCAGCAGGCTGGAAATGGGCGGCCACCAGGAGATCATCGCCGAGCTGACCGCGCTCACCGCCGAACATCCGCTGCGCGAATCGTTGCGCGCCTCGCTGATGCTCGCGCTCTACCGCAGCGGACGGCATTCCGACGCGCTCGACGTCTTCCGCGACGCGCGCCGCACGATCCGCGATGAGCTGGGCGTGGAGCCGGGGCCGCAGCTGAGGGAGCTGCACCAGCGGGTGCTCGCCGAAGATCCGGAGCTGGAGCTGGCGCGGCCGACGGTGCCGGAGCCGGTCGTGCGGGCGCCGCAGGAGCCGTTGCTCGGCCGGGAAGCCGAGGTCGGCAAGCTGCATCGGCTGCTCGACGACGTCCGCGCTGGCCGGGGCCGGGCGGTGTGGATCGAGGGCGAGGCCGGGATCGGGAAGTCGGAGCTGCTGGCGCACGCCTTCGGCGACGTCCGCGGCGTGCAGGTCGCCTGGGTCACCGCGGACGAGCTGAGCATGCGGTTCCCGTTGCAGGTCATGCACGAATGCCTGGCGATCGACCCGCATTCGCCCGATCCGCGCCGGGCCCGCGTCGCGCTGAGCAGCGAGGAGCCGGTGCGGCGCGTCGGCGATCCGGTGCTGGATTCGGTCGACCGGCTGCTGGCGCTCGTCGACGAACTGTGCGCGGAATCGCCGCTGTTGCTCGTGGTCGACGACCTGCAGTGGGCGGACGAGCCGAGTGTCCTGGTGTGGCATCGGCTGTCCGCGGCGGCTCGCCAGCTGCCGTTGCTGCTGGTCGCGGCGACGCGGCCGGCTCCGGAGCGCACGGAGATGACGCAGCTGCGCCGCGGCGTCGAGACGCGCGACGGGGTCGTGCTCGATCTCGGGCCGCTCGGCGAGGACGACGTCCTGCGCCTGCTGCACCGGCAGATCGGCGCGGACCCCGGACCGCGGCTGCGGGACCTGACCGCGCGGGCGGGCGGCAATCCGTTGTATCTGAAGGAAATGCTGGACGCGCTGGTGCATTCCGGCGCGGTCGAGCACTCCGCCGGGCTCGCCGACGTGCCGGATCCGCTGCGGTTCGAGCCGCCGGACTCGATCGTCGCAGCGGTCAACCGGCGGCTGGAACTGCTGCCCGCGCAGACCCGGCACGTGCTGGGCTGGGGCGCGATCCTCGGCATGGAGTTCGCGGTCGGCGACATCGCGGCGGTGCTCGGGCAGCGTCCGTCCGACCTGCTCGGCCCGCTCGAAACGGCGGTGGCGGACAACATCCTGCTCGACACCGGCACCCAGCTCGCGTTCCGGCTTCCGTTGCTGCGTCAGACCTTGTACCACCATCTGCCGCCGGAAACGCGGGCGGCGCAGCACCGGCAGGCCGCCGAAGCGCTGGCCAAGATCGGCGCGCCGGTGAAGCGGGTCGCCGAACAGCTGGTCGCCGTCCCGTCCACTGTGGACCCGTGGGTGCTGGACTGGCTGGTGGAGCACCAAAGCGCGGTGTCGAACCGCGCGCCGCTGATCGCGGTCGAGCTGCTGGAGCGCGCGCTCGCCGTGATCGAGGACGACGATCCGCGGCGCGAGCCGTTGCTGGTCGCGTTGGTGCGGGTGCTGTTCCGGCTCGAACGGAGTCCGGAAGACCTTGCGCTGCAAGCACTCGAGGTCTCCCGCGACCCGGCCAACGCCGCGGAGATGCGGCACGTCGTGTCCGCGATGCGGTTCCGCCGGGGCGACGTGCAGCTCGCGGTGGAGACGCTCGGGAATCCGGCCGAGGACCCGGAGATGCCGGAGCTGTGGCGGGTCAAGGGGCGGCATTTGCTCGCGAACTTCCGGCGCGGCGGGCTCGACGACCTTGATGTCGCGGAGAAGAACGCGCATCGCGCGCGGGGCGAGGCGAACGGCGACGGCTACCTCACCGCGCATTCGCTGCAGACGTTGTGGCTGGTCGATTCCGTGCGGCGGCATCACGCCAGCGCGCTGAAGCACGTGGACGAGGCCATCGCGGCCGTCGGCGACGAGCACGAACTGGCCGACCTGCACGTGGACCTGCTGGACAACCGCGTCTTCACGCTGCAGAACCTCGACCGGCTGGACGACGCGAACCGGACGCTGCAGGAGGCCGCCGACGTGACGCGGCGGCACAGCATGCCGAGCGGGCTGCAGGTTTCGGTCGCGGTGCACCGGTATTGGGAAGGCCGGTGGGACGAGGCGCTGGTGGAGCTGGACACGGTGACCGAGGACGGTCCGGCGATCACCTTCTTCGGCCTGCGTGAACCGGGTGCGGCGGCGTTGCTGCTGCACGGGGTCGCGGCGCTCATCGCGGCTCGGCGAGGCGAGCGCGCGCAGGCGGCCGCGCTGCTCGACGCGGCGGAAGAGCACGCGCCCGCGACCAGCGCCGAGCGCGAGAGCTTCGACTTTTTGCTTGCCGCACACGCACTGGTCGCCTATCAGCAGGGTGACCTGCGGAAGGCGATCACGGTGTTCGAGCCGATCCTGAACCCGACGTACGCGCAGATGATGCTGCGGCATCAGTGGTTGCCGCAGTTCGCGCAGATCGCGCTCGCCGCGGGCGACCGGGCGGCGGCGGAGCGGGCGCTGGCGGTCTGTGTCGAGGAAGCGGAGAAGGAACTCGAACCGGCACGGGCGTTCGCCGCCGCTGAATGGTGCCGGGGAGTGCTGGAAGAGGATCCGGAGCCGGTTCTGCGGACAGTTGCGCATTTCCGCGCAGTGGGGCGGAAACCGGAGCTGGCCAGTGCGTTGGAGGACGCGGCGGTGCTGCTGGCGCGCGCGGGTCGGCTGGACGCCGCGCAGACTGCGTTCGACGAGGCGGCTTCGCTGTACACCGATCTTTCAGCAGCGTGGGATCTGGAGCATGCGGAGACGCGGTTGCAGGCGGTCGGCGTGCAGCGCAGGGCTTCGCTGGCGTCGGCGCGGCCCGAACACGGCTGGGAATCGCTGTCGACGCTGGAGGTCCGCATCGCCCGGCTGGTCGCGGCCGGCCGGTCCAATCCGGAGATCGCGACGGAACTGCGTCTGCCGCGACGGACGGTGCAGGCGCATGTCGTGCGGCTGCTCGGGAAGCTGGACGCGCCGTCGCGCAGCGAGCTGGCGACCACCGTGGCGCGACGGACAGGTTGACGAAAGTCGGGGGTCGCCGGAGACGGTCGGCAGGCGCGGGCGTCCCGGGCGAACCGGCAGAGTTCTGGCATGCGCTTCCGAACTGTCCTTGCCGCTGCCCTCCTGGTCACCGCACTGGGTGCCACGCCTGCTTCGGCGGAAACGGCGGTCACCTTCGACCTGCCGACGCCGTCCGGGCCGCACGCGATCGGCGAACGCGACGTCCACCTCGTTGACCAGGCACGGAACCGGGAGCTGATGATCAGCGTCTGGTACCCGGCCAGACCCGGCACCGGGCCCAAGGCGCGGTATCTGCCCGCCGCGGCCGCGCCGTACTTCGACCAGGGCGCGGCACCAGCGCTGGGGTTGCCGACCGGCAAGGTCGACTGGGCTGCCGTCGAGACGCACGCCCGGGCGAACGCGCCGGTGCGGGGCCGGTGGCCGGTGGTCGTGTACTCGCCGGGTTGGGGTTCTCTGCGGGCGCTGGGCAGCGCGACCGCCGAGGACCTCGCCAGCCGGGGGTACATCGTGGTGACCATCGACCACACCGGGGAGGCGCCGTTCGTCGTGTTCCCGGACGGGCGGGTGGTGTTCTCTCAGGGGAGCAAGGACCTGGTCGCGGGGATGCGCACCCGGGTCGCGGACGTCCGGTTCACCCTGGACCAGCTGCCCGGCATTCCCGGGCTCGGCCAGTCGATGGATCTGAGCCGGGTCGGGGCGATCGGGCATTCGTTCGGCGGGGATACCGCGGCCGAAGTGTCCAAGGTGGACTCCCGGGTCGATGCGGCGGCCGATCTGGACGGCTGGCTCGCCTACGACGTCGATGGGAAGCAGCCGACTCGGGCTGGGGCAGAAGGGGTGTCACGGCCGGTGCTGCTGATGGGGTCGTCCGGCAGTACCAGCGACGGGCAGCCGCGCAGCCATCTGACGTCGCCGTCGTGGAAGTCGTTGTGGGACCACACGTCAGCGCCGAAGCAGGACATCACGCTGGCTACCGCGATGCACTACAGCTACACCGATGTCCAGTGGTTCCTGCCGAAGCTGGCGCAGCGGGTGCCGGTCGATCCCCAGGTGCAGCGGACGCGGATCGGGACGATCGATCCTTCGGCGAGCATTGGGGTGCAGCGAGCGGCGTTGGCGGGGTTCTTTGGGCGGTATGTGTCGTGAGTGGCAATGCCGGTTCTAACCCAATGCCGCGTAGCTTAAGCCGGCGCTGACGGTGCCGGAGCGGGTTTGCGGTCCGTGAGGGGAACCCTGAGGGAATCAGATTCCCTCAGGGTTCCCCTCACGGACATGAAGATACGGTCAGACAGGCATCAATCGGGTGTTTCGGCGCAGGTTGCGTCCATTGTGGACGAAGGCGGGCCGAGGCGACGCGGCTTAGGTTCCCGGCATTGGGTCCTAACCGGCATAAACACTCACGACGTCCTGAGCCCGCTCGACACGCTACCCACCAGCCTCCTCCCCAGCAGCAGGAAGAGCACGATCACCGGCAGCACGCCGAGCGTCGCCCCGGTCAGCATTAAGGCGTAATCCGTGAAGTAGCCACTGGCCAGCTGGGACAAGACCACTTGCACGGTCGGCGTTTCCGCTGGGTCGAGGACGACCAGCGGCCAGAAGTAGTCGTTCCACGCGCCGAGGAAGGTCACCATGGCCAGGACAGTCGCTTGTGGACGGATCGCTGGAACTGCCACGTGCCAGAACGTGCGCAGCACCGACGCTCCGTCCACAGTGGCCGCGTCCACCAGGTCCTGGTCGATCGACCCCTCGCACGCCTGGCGCATCCAGAACACGCCGAACGCGCTCACCAGCGCGGGCACGATCACCGCCTCAAGCCGGCCGTACCAGCCGAAGTCGCTCACCACCAGGTAAAGCGGGACCACGCCTAGCTGGGCGGGCACCATCGCCGAGCCGACGACGAGAAGGAACAGAGTGTTGCGGCCGCGGAACCGGAGCCGGGCGAAGGAAAACCCGGCGAAGCTGGACAGGACCACATTGGACACCATCACGGTCGTCGCGACGATCAGCGAATTGCCGATCGCCAGCCAGAAGTCGACGGTGGTGAAAACGCGCTGGATGTTCTCGAAAAGATGGCCGCCGGGCACCAGCAGCGGAGAGGTCTCGCCGATCGCCGCGTTGTCCCGAGTGGACACCACGAACGACCAGTACAGCGGGAACAGTGACGCGGCCACCAGCCCCACCAGTACCGCGTATACCCAGGCCCCGGCCCGGCCCCGGCGGATCACGGGGCGCCCACGAACCGGCGCACCAGCCGGTAGTTGAAGATCGCGAACACCAGGCAGATCAGGAACATCACCCAGGACAGGGCCGCCGCGTAGCCGGCGTCGAATTTGCCGAAGCCTTTTTCGTACAGGTACATCGTGAGCGTCTGGAATTGGCGGTCATTGCCGCCCGCGCCGCCGTTTCCGGTGGCGTCGAACAACTGCGGTTCGGCGAACAGCTGGAGTCCGTTTACCGTGCCGGCCACCGCGGTGAACGCGATCGTCGGGCGGATGCCCGGTACGGTAATCGACCAGAAGGTCCGCCACCGGGAAGCGCCGTCGAGCGCGGCGGCCTCGTACAGATCCTGCGGCACCGCTTGCATCGCGGCCAGGTAGATCAGTGCGTTGTAACCGGTCCAGCGCCACATCACCATGCTCGCCACCGCGAGATGCGACGACCATTGGTGCGACTGCCAGGAAATCGGCGGCACCCCGAACCAGCCGAGCACCTCGTTGACCACGCCGTAGCCCGAGCTGTACAACTGCGCGAAAACCAGCCCGACGGCGACCACGGACACCAGATTCGGCAGCAAAAGCCCAGATCGCCACCAGGTCGCCGCTCGCAGCGGCCGGTTCAGCAGGGCCGCGATGCCCAGCGCGAGGAAGAACTGCGGAATCGCGGCTAACAGGAAGATGCTGACGGTGTTGAAAAGCGCGTTGTAGAACCGCGGATCACCGAACAGTTCGACGTAATTCGCGAAGCCGGGCCCGCCTTCCGGACCGGACAGCAAATCCCACCGGTGCAGCGAAACCCACGACGTGTACAGCAGCGGAAACGCGCCGAACAGTCCAAAAAGGACAAAGAACGGCAGAATGAAGACGTAGGGGGTGAGCTTCCGGTCCACAACAGCTACTTGATCGCGTCGCGGCCCATCCGGACCGCGTCGGCCCACGCCTGATCGACGTTCTCCGAACCGTCCTCGATCCGGCCGAGCGCGCGGCCGAATTCGGGACGCACGTCAGCGTCGTGCAGCCCGCGGTAATTCGGCCGCAGCCGGTCCGCCGAGGCCGCGTAGATCTCGCCGACCGGCGCGTTCGAGAAATAGGGATCGGTGTGGGCCACGACCTGCGGGTCCTGATACACGCTCGGCTCGCTCGGCAGGATTCCCTCGGAAAGGAAAAGCCGCTTCTGCTGCGCGGGCGCGGTGAGCCACTGCGCGAGATCGTAGGCTTCCTTCGGGTGCGCGCTTTGCTTCGGCACCGAGAGGAAGGAACCGCCCTGGTTGCCGCTGTTGCCCGGCACCGTGGTGACGTCCCATTTGCCGCTGCCCGCTTCGCCGCCGGCTTCCTTGATCTGCGTGAGCATCCAGGCCGGGCACGCGATGGTCGCGAAGGTGCCCTGTTTGATCGCGACGTTCCAGGCCTGCGTGTACGTGGTCGCGCCCGCCGTTTGCCGGGCTTGCGCGAGGCCGCCGGACAGCTGGAAAGCGTTGTGCACACTGGGGTTGCGGTCGGCGATGTAGGAATCGTCCTTGGCGGAGAAGTAGTTCTCCGGCGACTGGTTGAGCATCGCGGTGTAGACGGTGCCCGCCGAATCGGCGAACTTCACGTTCGGCAGCTTTTCGGTGAACCGGGCGGCGAGATTCGCGTAGCCCGGCCAGTCCGGCATCAGCTCCGCGACGGAGGTGCGGTCGGTGGGCAATCCGGCCTGCTGGAACAGATCCCGGCGGTAGCACATCGCGAGGCTGCCCATGTCCGTGCCGAGCCCGAACACGTAATCGCCGGAAGTGCCCTGCGCCCACTTCCACGGGGACCACTGCTGCTTCAGCTTGTCCGCGCCGTACTCGGCGAGGTTGACGAACTTGTCCTTGGCCCGGATGTACTTCGGGATGTACTGCTCCTCGACCGCGACGACGTCGGCCGCGCCGCGCCCGGCCGCCAGCTGAGTGGCGAGGCTCTTGAAATGCGTGTCGAAATCGGTGACCCGGCTGCGGATCTCGATGTTCGGATGGTCCTTCTGGTACTGCTCGAACAGCGGTGCGTAGCCGAACTCGCCGAACGTGGCGACGCTCAGCGTGATCTTCCCCGAGGACGCGGCGGTACCGCACGCGGCCGCCAGTGACAGGAATGCGGCGGCGAGCGCGGCAACGGCCGGGCGCCGGGTCAGCTTTCGCACGTGGTGAGCATCCTTTAAATCACTCCGGCGCGCAGCGCGTAGGCGACGGCGTGCGGACGGTTCCGCAGCTTGAGCCGGTTCGTCATGCCGTAGATCACGTTCTTCACGGTCCGCTCCGAGTAGCAGAGCTTGTTCGCGATTTCCGCGGTGTCCCAGCCCTCGGCCATCAGCCGCAGCACGTCGACCTCGCGCGGCGACAGGTTGGTGCGGTCCCCGTTGCGCCGCAGCGTCTCAGCCTGGTGCAGCAGATCCCGCATCGAGGTCTCGCGCCCGGAGGCGGCGGCCACGATGCTGCGCACCAGCTGGTCGCCGCCGATCGCGTCGCGCGGCAGCACCGCGGCGACGTGCCAGGCGGCCAGCTCGGCCAGGTCGTCAGCGTCCACGTATCCGGCGACGAACACGATGGCCGCGGGCGTCTCGGAAGCGGCGGCCCGCAGCGCCGCCTTCACCTCACGGGTGACGCGGTTCGCGGCGAACACGAGCACCGCCGCCTCGCCGCGCTGCTGCCCCGGCATCACCCGCACTTCGCGGCGCGTGCGCAAATGGTCGATGAGGCCCGCGAGCGTGATCGGGTCCGAAGCCCATGCCGCAACCTTGACCTGATTCATCGCTGCCTCCCCGGTGCAGAGCACTCGCTTGTTCGTGTGCCAGTCAGTGTGCCCACCGCGGCTTCACGAAATCTCTAGTCGGGACGCGCTCATTCTTCACAGCGTGAAGTTGGGCCCGCCGGTGGGGTTCGGTTACCGTCACGGAGACCCGTCCGGACTGTCAGAGGAAATGATGAAGGCGCACGCCCGACCCCGCTGGTTCACCGCAGGCGCGGTCAGCACCGTAACGCTCATATGTGCACTTTCCGCGTGTTCGGGAGATCGTTCCGTTTCTGGAACAGCAACGCCGACCCCGCTCACCGCGCCGAGTGCGGGAAGTTCTCCGCAAGCCGCTCCACCTGCGTCAACCTCGCCGGCGCAGACTGTGCCAGGCCAGTCGGCGTGCGCCTCGGCGGTGGCGGGGATGGATCCGCGGGCGCGCGTGGCGCAGCTGGTGGTGCCGGGCGTCGACGCGGGCGATCCGGCGGGCGTCGCGAACCTCGTGCGCACGCAGCAGGTCGGCGGGATCTTCGTGGGCGACAAAAAGACCACGCTGTTGCAAAATGACGCGCTCGCCGGCGTCCAGAAGGCCGCGAAGATCCCGGTTTCGGTCGCCGTCGACGAGGAGGGCGGCCGCGTACAGCGCGTCGACGACCTCGACGGCTCGCTCCCGAGCGCCCGGCAGCTGGCGGCCTCGAAGACTCCCGACGAGGTGCGTGCGATCGGCGAACAGCGCGGCAAGCAACTGCGGGCACGCGGGGTGACGGTCGACTACGCACCGGACGCGGACGTGAGCGACGAGCCCGACGACGCGGTCATCGGCGACCGTTCCTACAGCCCGGATCCGGAAAAGGCGCGGAAGTACGCGATGGCGTTCGCCGAGGGCCTGCGCGCGGGCGGGGTGCAGCCGGTGCTGAAGCATTTCCCGGGCCACGGCCACGGTTCCGGCGACTCGCACCGCGGCACCGTCGTGACGCCGCCGCTCGACCAGCTGCGGCGGGTCGATCTGGTGCCTTACCGCGACATCGCGGAGTACGGGCAGATCGGGGTGATGGTCGGGCACCTGGAGGTCCCCGGACTCACCGGCGACGAACCGGCCTCGCTGGCGCCGGAGGCGTATCGGTTGCTGCGCAACGAGTTCCACTTCACCGGGCCGGTGATCACCGACGATCTGGGCGGGATGAAGGCGATCACGGACCGGTTTGCGGTGCCGGATGCGGTGCTGAAGGCGCTGCAGGCGGGGGCGGATCAGGCGTTGTTCTCTTCTGGGCACAACGACGTGGGGGCTGTGGTGGATCGGCTGCAGCGGGCGGTCGAAGGTGGGGAGTTGTCGGCGGCGCAGGTTACGGCTTCGGTGGAGCGGGTGTTGGCGGCTAAGGGGTATTGCCGTCCTTGACGCCGTGCTGGCTAGTGTCGGAGCGTGAAGCCAGTACTGCTGCTCGACGTGGACGGGCCGCTGAACCCTTTCGCGGCTGACTCGCCGCCGCCTGGCTACCTCGAGTATCAGTGGCGCGCCTCGCGATGGCGGAAGAAGGCCGGACGACGAGCCTGGCTCAATCCGGCGCACGGGACCGCGCTGCTCGCTCTCGCCGAGCGGACTGGCGCAGATCTGGTGTGGGCTACCTCGTGGGAAGACGAGGCCAACGCCACCGTCGGCCCGGCGCTCGGGCTGCCGGTACTGCCCGTGGTCGGTGTGCGCGCCTACGACCGCCATCCGGACTGGAAGTTCGGCGCGGTCGGCCGTTTCGCGACCGGGCGGCCCCTGGCGTGGCTCGACGACGACTTCAGCCTGTTCCCCAGCGCTCGCCAGCGCTTCCTCGAACGCCGAGGCGGCGCCGCTACCGCACTGATTCCGGTCGACCCCGCCGTGGGGATAGGTCCGGACCACCTCGCCGCCGCGGAGAACGCGTTCCGGCAAGGCAAATCCGCACTCAGCCCTCCTCCGCCACCACCTCCGCAAGAGTCGCAACCGCACTCACCGTCTGCGGATGCTCCTCCCCCAACGCGCGCCGGCACCTCGGCACCAGGTCCTCCAGCACCGCGACAGCCGAAGCGCGGTCCCCAAGCCGGAGGTGGATCTTGACCAGGTTCCCAGTCGTCCGCAGAGTGCCCAAGGCATCCGGGCCCAGCGCACGACGGCTCCGGACCAAGACGTCCTCCGTCTGGTCCCGAGCGCGCTCGTATTCGTTCAACCCCATGTACACCACGCACAGGTTGCTCGCGACGGTCAACGTCAGCGGATCGTCCTCGCCCAGCACGCGGCCGACCCGAGGCAGCAGGTCAGCCATCAGGTCGCGCGCGGCCGGGTAGTCGGTGGTGCCGATCAGACAGCCAGCCAGGCGGTTGGCGACGGCGAGGGTGTCGGGATGGTCTTCGCCGAGCGACGAAACCCATTCAGCATGGATGAGCTGGCCAAGGGCCACGCCGGGCCGAGCTTGGCCGGAGACGAAGAGGTAGCGCAGTACTCGGATGAGCAGGCCCCGGAACTCCGGCGGTTCGTGGCTCACGAAACCCGGTTGGGCGGCCGACATCCGGACCGCAGTCGCGATTCGGCGGTAGGCGGGCCACGACTCCTTCTGGTCGGGATCCAGGTCCAGGTCGAAAGAGACCTCACCGTCCACCGACAGCACGGGGTACGGAGCAGGCTGTTCGCGATCCCAAAGAGAAGCGGGGACGCCCGAAGCTTCGAGCAGCCCGGCGGGGCAACCCCGTTCATGGAACAGATCGCAGCCGGAGCTGAGTACCGAATGGTCACGACCGGAGAAGAGAGCGGGCACGGGATACGCGTGGAACGGCTCGCCCTGGTTGTCGATGACCGTGGTGCCGTGGCGGCCCGCGCAGGTCCAGTCCACTTCCAGCCGCCAGGCGACCTCGTGGGTGGTGGTGATCGGTTCGATCTCGAACTGCTCGATGTCGGTCGCGCTGACGGTGAACGGGAAGTCCGGGCCCTGCGCGACCAGTTGCGGCGACGGAGCGTCGAAATCGGTCGTGAACGGACGTGGTTCGAGGAGCCCGCCGACCCGGACCAGCAGACAGGCGGGGCGCGGAGGTGTCCGCGAGACGACCACCGCCCGCGCGGACTGCAGGACCACGGCGCGGCTCGTCCTGGCTTCCACAGTGATGATGTGGACGGTTCCGCCGGGGACGGCGACCTGCGGCGGGTCGGTGTCGAGCACCAGGTCGGCCAGGGTGCCGCCGGGTTTCAGCCGGACCGACGCGATCAGCGGGTCCGCCAGATCGGCCGGGCTGTCACCGGATTGGCCGATGGTGATGTCGCCGTGCACCGCTCCGGCCATCACGACCTTGTCGAACTGACCACCGGTGATGCGGTTGCCCGAGGACTCGTCCGTCATCTCGGCGAGCCTAGTCGTTTACTCAATGAACGAAAGGTTCGTTCGGGGGCGGTACGGGGTGACGATGGTCGCGCTCGCCCGTCGATCGAGGAGGATCGGATGTCCGGACGTTTCCGTACAGGCGTTGCCCTAGTAGCAGCGGCGATCGGGCTCGGAGTGCTCGCCGCGCCGACTTCGGCGGCTGAGCAGGAGGCTGAGCAGGTGCCGACAACAGGGTGCGGGCAGGCGGTGGCCAACCCGGGCACCACGACCGTCGAGCATCTGACCTCCGGCGGCATCGAGCGCGAGTACCGGATCTACGTGCCCGCGCGGTACAACCCGCACCGCCAGTACCCGGTCGTCCTCTCCTACCACGGGCACGGCCGCACCGCGGAGTACCAGGAGGAGCTGTCCGGGTTCTCCGGGTCGGACGTGATCGCGGTGTACCCGCAGGGCGTCACCGGCACCGACGGCAAATCCGCCTGGACCGGCGCGCCCTACTCGGCCCCGGTCGACGACGTCCGGTTCACCGGCGACCTGCTCACCTCGCTGCAGCACCGGATGTGCGTGGACCCGGCGCGGATCTACGCGGCGGGCAAGTCGAACGGCGGCGGGTTCGTCGGCGTGCTGGCGTGCCGGATGGCCGACCGGATCGCCGCGTTCGCCCCGGTTTCCGGCGCGTTCTACCCCCAGGGCGGTGCCTGCCATCCCAGCCGGAAGGTCGCGCTGCTCGACTTCCACGGCACGGCCGACACCACCATTCCCTACACCGGCAATCCAGCGAAGGGGCTACCGTCCATTCCGGACTGGCTGGCCGGCTGGGCCGATCGGGACCGGTGTTTCCCTTACCCCGTCTCGATTTCCCCGGTACGCAATGTGGTGACGCAGTGGTGGCCCGGCTGTTCGCTGGTGCATTTCCGGGTGGAAGGGGCCGGACACGTCTGGCCGAGCACCCGCCCGAACAACGACTCCGACACCCCCACCGCCATCGACGCCACCCCGGTGATCCTTCAGTTCTTCAAAGCGCACCGCCTCTGATCAGCTGGCGTTCCGCTTCTTGGCGAGCATCTGGCGGAACCCGTCGGCGATGACCTTCGCGGTGTCCTTGCCGTTGTCGGCGGTGATCCGCTTGACCATCTCGGCGGACTCGGCGGCGATCTCCTCGCTGCGCGCGAACATCCGTTCCTCGTGCAACGCCAGCGCGGTTTCGACGTCGTCCGGGTGCGCGACCAGCAGTTCGGCGAGGTCGGAACCGTCAAGCATGGCCAGGTTCGCGCCCTCCCCGTTCGGGCCGCGAAGATGCGCCGCGTCGCCGATCAGCGTCACGCCCGGGGTCCGCTCCCAACGGTGCACGCCCGGCAGCGTGAAGTGCCTGCGCAGGATCGGCGCGGTGTCGCCGCCGGAGATCAGTTCGAGGATTTCCGGGGCCCACCCGTCGAATTCGGCAGCGACCCGGGCGAGGGCGTCCGTGGTGTCGAGATCGTCGAGTGCGTCGAACCACTCCTGCGGCTTGTTCAGCATCGCGTAGGTGTGCAGCGTGTCGCCGCGTTCGCGGTGCACCATGATCCGCAAGCCCGGTCCGGGTGCGCCCATTCCGCCGCCGCCGACGACCTTCGCGGCCGCCGGATGCCGGGTGTCGGCCTCGTAGAGGTACGTCTCCACGAACGCGAGGCCCATGTACTCCGGCATCGCGTCGGACAGCAGCGGCCGCACCTTCGACCAGGCACCGTCCGCTCCGACCAGCAGTTTCGCGACGACCGAACCACCGTCCGCGAAAGACACCTCGTGGCCGCCGTCGACCGTGCGGACGCCGCTGACCTTTCGGCCCCATTTGACGGTGCCGTCCGGCAGCGAGTCGAGCAGCATCTGCCGCAGCTCGCCGCGCAGCAGTTCGGGACGGCCGCCGGTGCCGTCGTCGGGATGGTCCAGCAGGACCGTGCCGTCGGGATCGAGGATCCGCATCTGCTGGCGGCCCTCCAGGATCAGGCCGCGGAACTCGTCCATCAGGCCGGCCGCCTCGACGGCGATCTGGCCGTTGTAATCGTGAATGTCGAGCAGTCCGCCCTGGGACCGCGACATCGGCGACGGTTCGGCCTCGTAGATCGTGGCCGGGATCCCGTGCACGTACAGGACCCTGGCCAGGGTCAGTCCGCCGAGGCCGGCGCCGATGATGGTGACTGGAGTCTGCATTGTTCTCCCCGGTTAGCTGGTGACTAGGCAAAGACTGACGGCCGCCGCTGGCACCGCCCGCACAGTCCGCTGGCGCCGCGCTGCCAGGTGCTGACAGGACGGGGGCAGCGGTGAGAGTCTGGGATCCGAGACGGAATCGCCCGGCGGCTACTTGGCCGCCGGGCCGCGCTGACGTTGAGTGCGTCCAGCGCATTTCACCGAGGAACCGCAGGAGGGCGCATGGCGGCCGCATTGGAGCGACGCTCGATCGACCCGGTGCCCGAGTCCGAACGGCACGGGCACCCGCGCAGCCTCTTCACGCTGTGGTTCGCCGCGAACACCCAGATCACCTCGGCGGTCACCGGCGCGCTGACCGTGCTGGTCGGTGTGCATCCGCTGTGGGCGATCGTCGCGGTCGTCGTCGGCAACGCACTCGGCGGCATCCCGATGGCGCTGCACGCCGCGCAGGGGCCGAAGCTCGGCATCCCGCAGATGATCCAGTCGCGCGCGCAGTTCGGCGTGTACGGCGCGGCGCTTCCGCTGGTGCTGGTCGTGGTGATGTACCTCGGCTACTTCGCCAGCGGTTCGCTGCTCGGCGGCCAGGCGGTCGCCCAGATCACGCACCTGCCCACGGACGCCGCGATCGCGGTCTACGCGCTCGCCTCGGCGCTGATCGCGATCGTCGGGTACCGGCTCATCCACCGGTTCGGCTGGATCGCGTCCGCGTTGTCCGTGGTCGTCTTCCTCTACCTGACGATCCGGCTGGTCAGCGGGCACGACCTGGGTGCCGTGCTCGGCGCGCCGCACCTGGACTTCCCGAAGTTCCTGCTGGCGGTCTCGCTGACCGCGTCCTGGCAGCTCACCTTCGGCCCGTACGTCGCCGACACCTCGCGCTACCTGCCCTCGGCGACGTCGGTGCGCGCGACGTTCTGGTGGACGTACGGCGGCACGGTGCTCGGCGCGATCTGGGCGATGTCCTTCGGTGCGATGGCGTACGCCATTGCCGGGAAAGCGTTCAAGGGCCACGAAGTCGCGTACGTCGTCGGCCTCGGCGGCGAAGCGCTGCTGATCCCGCTCCTGCTGGCCATCGCGCTCGGCAAGTTCACCGTGAACGTGCTGAACATCTACGGCGGCTACATGACCGTCGCGACCGCGCTGACCGGATTCGGCCGGCGCGCGGCGCTTTCCCAGGCCACGCGGATCGGCTACATCGCGGGCGTCGGCGTGATCGGCGCGGTGATCGCCATCCTCGGCCGTGGCCAGTTCCTGTCGAACTTCGTGCTGTTCCTGGACTTCCTGCTGTACTTCCTCACGCCGTGGAGTTCGATCAACCTGGTCGACTTCTACCTGCTTCGCAAGGAGAAGTACGACCTCGACGCGCTCTACGACCCGGACGGCCGCTACGGCCGCTGGGCCTGGCCTGCGCTGGCCGCCTACGTGCTCGGGATCGCGGTGCAGATCCCGTTCGCCAACGTGGAGGGCATTTTCGTCGGCCCGATCGCTCCGCTGCTCGGCGGCGCGGACATCTCGTGGCTGCTCGGCCTGATCGTGCCCGGCGTGCTGTATGTGGCGTTCATGCGCCGCTCGGCCGCACTTCGAGCGTGACGGTCCGGCTGGCCCCCGGATCCGCGCCTTGGTCCGCGCTGGAGACAGCGAACGCCGCCAACGGCAATCCGCTCGCGCCAGCCAGCACCCGGGCCGCGGAGGACGCGCGGGCCAAGGAGACGTTCGACCCACCGCTCGCCGGACCGCCCGGAACTGCGACGCCGTGACCGACCACGGTCACTCGCACTGACTGTCCTTTGAGGACACGTGCCCATTCCGTCAGCGCCGTTCGCCCGGCCTCGTTCGGAGTTATCGCGTTAGGACTGAACAGGCTGCGATCGAAGGTGACAGCAACGGTATCCGTTCCGGGCTTCGTGGCAACTCCCGGCGCCGCCAAGGCTTTCGCCAGCTTCTGCAGTTTCTCCTGCCGCTCCTGTGCGGCGGTCGCGTCCCGGGATTGTGCACTGTGGAGGCGATCCAGCTCGGCACGGAGACCGTCGTCCGGCTTGGCCGCGACAACCGTCGGCGGCGGTGCCGGACGCGTAGTCAGCACCACGCCGCCCGCGATCGCTCCGCCGACCACCACGACCGCCCCGGCGGTCAGCAGATACCGGCGGATCGGCCGCCGCCGCAACCGTCCAGAATGGACTTTCGCGATCACCCGGCGGCCTGCCGTCGCCGCGGAATCCCCCGGCTGCAGTTCCAATACGGCCGCCCACGCCGCGTCCGCCGCCGCGAGATCGCCAGCCTGCGCGTGTACGCGAGCGAGCAGATCGAGTCGTGCGGGATCGCCTGCCGAATCCGGTTCCAGAAGCGCGACCGCTGCCTCGTAGTCCCCGCGCCGAGCGAGGTCGGCGCCTTCGGCGAGGACGAGTTCTCGTTCCAGCGACTGCGAAAGCCCGCTCATTCGCGCTCTCCTCGAAGAATGCCGCCGCCCGCCTGGCCTGGACCGTCGTTCGGGAGCAGACGACGCAACCGGCGGTTGACGTCCGGCAGCGCGGCCCAATTCGACGTCGAGACCATGTACTCGCCTTCGCGGATCAGCTCCCGCGCGCGAGCCGGGTCGGTCATGGTGTCGCGCGAAGCCCGCAGCGCGTTGAACACCTCCAGGTCCAGCGAACCGTCCCGGCGCAGCAGCAGCACCTGCAGATCCAGCGCCCGCTCAGACAACCGCTCGCCTGCCTCGACGTCGCGCGACTCGGTGATGGCCGCGTACCGGCGCTCGATCTCGGCCAGCTCGGCCCGGTCCTCGTCCGCCCCGACCCGGTCGACCAGCTCGCGGCAGTGGTCGATCTGGTCCCGCAGCCGTTCCATCACCTCGGGAACCTTCAGCTCCGCCTCGATGTCGTCGAGGTCCGCCTGCACGTCGCGCATTCGCCGTTCGGCGGCGACCGCGGCGCCCTCGTCGGCGCCTCCGGAACGCACCTCGTCCCGTACCGCGGCGACGCTGCCCTGCTCGTCCAGCCGGTTCAGCAGCCCGCGCGCCCGGTCCGACCGCGTCACCTCGACCTGCGTGCGCACCTGTTCGTGCCGTGCCTCCAGCTCGTTCAGCAGCCGCCGCAGCGTCGGCGGGTCCGGCACGTGCTGCTGTTTGAGGTCGATGACCGCGTCGAACTCGTTGCTCAGCAACGGAACCTCAGCCACCACGGACACCTGCCGCGAATCGTTCATCTCGAAGGTCATCACGACCTCGCTGCCGCGCGGCACGTCGAACCGCACCTCCTTGGCGCGGATTTCGATCATGCCCACCTGCTGGTTGCGCTCGCCGCGCCGGCGTTCGCCTTCCGCCACCGGAATCTGGATCACCGAGGACGTGTCACCGCGAAGCAGCGTCGCCGTGGTGTAAAAGGTCTGCCGTTTCTTCGCGGGCAGCGGCGCGTTCTTCATCAGCATCGGGGTGAAGGAGCCGTCGGCCTCGGTCAGGCCGACGGTGTTGACCACCGTCTGGCCCATCATTTCGTTGAGCTGATGGGTGATCGTGAGCGAATCCGGCCGCACCGGGACGCGCGCGCCAGCCGGGTCGAGCAGTTCGATCTCGAACCGGTTCGTGCTCAGTTCCTCGAGCACCGCGTCGACGGTGAAGGTGCCGTCCGCGGAAAGGGAAACCTCGGAGGTCCGGTAGACCACCTTGCGCTGCGGCGCGCTGAGCGCGATCCGGAACCGGGCCCAGTCCGCCGGACCGTCCGTCGTGCAGCGCCCGGAAACCGGCGGCCTCGGCAGGCTGGTGGTGGCCGGATAGGACAGTTCCAGCGAGTACTCGCCGCGCTTCGCCGGGCGTACCGCGCGTGGACGTGCCACTGTTCCGGCGTACGCGGCCGCACCCCGGGCGACCACGGTGCTGGGGTCCTGGCTGTGGTCGAGGGGAATGCCGAGGCCGGCGGACGGATCGGCCAGCAGCTCGCGCAGTCCGGGCGCGAGGGTCGGGCCGCCGACGAGCAGCAGGCGGTCGATGTCGGTCGGACGCAGGTTCGCCGACTCCAGCGCGGACCGGCACAGCTGCACCGCACGGAGGTAGAACGGCCGAGCCAGCCGATCGACTTCCTCCCGGCGCAGGGTGTACTCGAACATCTCGTCCTGCCCGTCACCGCGGTCGAGATCGAGCATCACCTGCGTCTGTTCTGCCTGGGAAAGCTGGATTTTCGCCGTTTCGGCGGCGCTGCGCAGCCGGGCGAAGTTGCGCCGCCACCGCGGATTGTCCCGGTGGAAGTCGCTGAAGCCGAGCTGCCGGACCACCTCTGGAACCAGCACCTGGTCCAGCACCGCCTGATCGATGTTGCGGCCGCCGAGATGCGTGTCGCCAGCGTGATGCAGCACGCTCAACTCGCCCTCGAGGGTACTGACCACGGCAGAGTCGAACGTGCCGCCGCCGAAGTCGAAGACCATCCAGTGCGCGCCTTTGCTTTCGTTCTGGAATCCGAACGCGAACGCCGCCGCGGTCGGTTCCTGCAGCAGCGGGCAATTGCCAGTGAACCCGGCCAGTTTCGCGGCTTCCTGCGTCGCCTCGGTCTGATTGAGCAGGAACGCCGCGGGCACCGTGATCACCGCCGCGTCCGGCAATTCGGTTCCGGCAGAACCGCGCAACGTGCGCAGCACTTCGGCGGACAGCTCGACCGAAGTCATGCTGACGCCCGCCTTCGCGAATTCACGCCGCACGTCCGGAAACCCCATGGACTGCTTGAATTCGATCTGCACGCTGTCCGGATCGTCCTCGAGCCGCAGCCGCGCCCCCGCCCCGACCTCGATCACGCCGCGTTTGCGCATCCAGACCGCGGACGGGGTGTAGTCCATCTGCATATTGTTCTTGATCACCGACACCGCGCCGTTGTCGAGCACCGCGATCGCGCTGTTCGTGGTGCCGAGGTCGATCCCGAAATCGATCGTGTCACGCATCCGCTTCCCCGTTCTCCCGGGCGGCCGGGCGCCCGACGATGACCTGTCCCATCTGGATCCGGCGGCCGGTCAGGTAAATCGACGGCCGCACGGTCTCCACCACCCGCTCGACGTCCAGGTCCGGTTCGTCCTGGAACAGCAGCACCTCGAGCGCCATCCCGGAGCCGAACGGGATCCGGTCGTGGTCCTGCACCAGCACCCCCGCCGCGTCGAGCGCGTCCTGGCTCGCGCTGAGGAACCGGCCCGCCTGTCGCGCCACGCGGTCCTCGACGCCGGCCAGCTTGCGCCGCGCCCGCCACAACGCGGTCGCCGCCTCCGCCAAGTCCGATTCGGACAGTGGCGGTCCACTGTCCTTAGTGGTCAATACGGCGGAGAGCTGGTCGAGCAGGTCCCGCAGCCGGGCACGGTCCTCCTCCCGCAGGCCGGGTTCGGCGATCCGGAATTCCTTGTGCTGCTTGCGTTGCCGGTCTCGCATCACACGCCCCTCTTCACCCGGACGAACGGGGCGACGTACAACAGCACCACCGCTACGACAATGGCCAGCCAATACGGCATTCCGACCGGAATCAGCGCGAGATAAACCACGAAGTCCAGCCCCAGCAACACCGGATACCGGCCCGGCTCGGTCCGCGGCTGGGCCGCGGCGATGCAATTCGTCAACGCCCCCGGCACCGCACCGAAAAAGATGATCAGCGGAATGGCCTCCTCCGGAAGTTTCAACCCGAGGAACACTGCCGCCACCACCGCGTGCAACAGCGCGCCAAAGACCCGCGCCGACGACGCCTCTGGCCTGGTAGGCAGATTGGGCAGCCCGGTCGAGGCAGCGATCTCGTTGCGCTCCACGGCCGCCAGCGTTTCCGGATCGCTGGTGTACCGCCGGGCGACCGCGAACACCTCGCGCACCAGCCCCAGCCCGCCCCCCGCGTCCGCCAGCGCGACCCCGATGTTGTTCGCCACCACCGCGATCGACTCCGAAAGCGACGCTGTACGCCGGAATTCCGCCCTCGGCACGACCGCTTCGAGCCGGTCGAACAACGGCGGGGTCTCCTCGATCGCCCGCCAAGCAGCGGACTCGGCCCGGTTCCCGTCCAGATCGCCGCGCAGCTCCTTGAGCAACGACTCGACCCGCCGATACGTCCCGTCGGCGATCGCCGCACGCGCGTCCTCGACTGCGTGCCGGTCCGCCTCGAACAATCCGAGATACCCGGTGAACCGCCGCGGCTCGGCCGACCGAGCGGCCACTTCGACCAACGGCGCGAGCAACGCGTCCGGCAGCGCGGCCCTCAGTCCGTCCACAGTAGATTCGTCGAGCCGCCGGTCGCCCAGCTTCTCGACGCGGTGGTTCAGGTGCCGCCAGAACGATTCGCTGCGCAGCACCACCGTCCAGCAGCGCGCGGCCTCTGTCCAAAGTGGAGTGGGATGCTCGTCGCTGCGGTCGGCTTCCGCGTCGAGGGCGGCGGCGTAGGCGGCCACCGCGTTGTCGTGCTTCTGGTGGAGCTGGAGCGGGCAGCCGCAGTCGGTGGGCATGCCCCAGGTCCAGAAGACCTCGTCGACCAGCCGGCGCTCGGTGTTGCCGAGCGCGTCGAAGGCCGCCCGCACCTGTTCGACGGTCGCGTCCGGGGGCACCCCGTCCGGCGCCGAGCCGCCGACTTCGAGCACCCCGAGGACCCGAAGACGCCGTTCCCGCACCTCCCGCCTCGTCGCGGCGGCGGTGAGCCCGACGATCCGGAACGGGTTGCGCCGGTACAGGTCGGGCGTCGCGACCTCCCGCACCCGCGCCGCGGCCGCCCGGCCGCGCCCCTCGTTCGCTCCCATGCCCGGGAAGGTAGGGCGAGCGTCCGGGAGGGGTCCCGGGGTTGTCGTCCGTGAAGGACTCCTTGAGGGAATCTGATTCCCTCAAGGAGTCCTTCACGGACCTGCGGGTCCCGGGCTAGCTGGACTCGCGGACCACCAGCGACACCGGCAGGATCTGCGCGCCCGGCGCGACCTCCTCGCCGTCCAACAGCCGCATCAACGTCGACACCATCGCACGAACCTGCTCACGCGGATCCTGATGCACCGACGTCAACGGCGGCGTCATCGCCGGAGCCAGCGCGGCGTTGTCGTCGAAACTGACCACCGCGACATCGCCGGGCACGTCACGACCGGCGGCCGACAGCGTGCGCAGCGCGCCCACCGCCATCAGGTCGCTGCCGACGAACACCGCGTCCAGGTCAGGCACCCGTTCCAGCAGCGCGGCCATCGCGTTCGCACCGCCGGTCAGGGTGAAGTCGGCCTCCTCCGCCAGCCCCGCCGGGTCGATCCCGGCGTCCACGAGCGTCGTGCGCCAGCCCGCGAGCCGGTCGATCGGCGCGCCCTGGTCCTGAGGGCCCGCGATGGTCGCGATCCGGCGGCGGCCGGACTCCACCAGGTGCGTCACCGCCTGCCGGGCGCCGCCCTCGTTGTCGAAGTCCACCAGGTGCACGCCCCGGCGCAGATCGGCGGCCTGCCCGCCGAACACCGTCGGCACCCGCAGCAACCGCAACGCCCGGGGCAGCGGATCGGCGCGGTGCGGAGCGAACACGAGGACGCCGTCGACGTGCCCGCCTTCGAGGAACCGCACGGTACGCCCGAGGTCCTCCCGGGTGTCGCTGAAGAGCAGCACCATCTGGCAGCCCACGTCGGCCAATTCCCGGTACCCGGCGCGCATCACCGCTGTTCGGTACGGGTCGTCGAGCAGCCTCGCTTCCGGCTCCGACAGCACCACCGCGATCGCGCCCGTCCGCCGGGTCACCAGCGAGCGCGCGGCTTGGTTCGGCGAGTACCCGAGGTCCCGCGCCGCGGCCAGCACCTTCTCGCGCGAGCGTGCGCTGACGTACGCGTCGTCGTTCAGCGCGCGCGACGCGGTGGACCGCGAAACCCCGGCGAACGCCGCGACGTCCTCCAACGTCGGCCGCTCGTCCTCGGACCGTGGCACCACTTCGCCCACCCCCCTGACTGTCGATCGGGCCCAGCTTAACCACGCCCCGCCGGGAGCGCTCCCGGAGACTCCGGCCTTGACATCCTTCGTTACCTGCAACACACTCGGTCGGCATTCTGGGAGCGCTCCCAGAACTGACTTCCAAGGGGTTGACGACGGTGACAACGATCCGGAAGGGCCTGGTGCTCGCGCTGGGCATCTCGATGACCGCGCTGAGCGCCGCGGCGTGCGGTGGCGGCGACAGCGAGGTGCCCGCGGCGGCCGGGCCGAACGAGCACGTGGAACTGACTCTCGCGACGTTCACGGAGTTCGGCTACGAAGCGCTCATCCCGGAGTACGAGCGGCTGCACCCGAACATCAAGATCACCCACCGCAAAACCGGCCAGGGCGGGCCGTACGCCCAGGACATGATGACGAAGCTCGCCGCCGGCTCCGGCCTCGCCGACGTGCAGGCCGTCGAGGAAGGCCACCTGTCGGACATCCTCAGCAAGTCCTCGAAGTTCAACGACCTGAGCAAGATCGGCCCCTCGGCCGTTTCGCCGGACCGCTGGCTTTCCTGGAAGTACGAGGCGGGCAAGGACAAGAACGGCAAGCTCCTCGGCTACGGCACGGACATCGGCCCGCTCGCCATGTGCTACCGCAAGGACCTGCTCGCCTCGGCCGGGCTGCCCAGCGACCCGGAATCCGTTAAACCGCTGTTCGCCACGTGGGACAGCTACTTCGCGGCCGGTGCCCAGTACACCGCCAAGACCGGCAAGGCGTGGTTCGATTCGGCGGCACAGAATTTCAACGCCATGGTCAACCAGCTGCCGGTCGGCTACCTCGACACCGGCGACAAGCTCACCGTGGAGAACAACCAGGGCATCAAGGACGCCTGGGGCAAGGTGACCGACGCGGTCGCGAAGGGCGAATCCGCGAAGCTCACCGCGTTCAGCAACGAGTGGAATTCCGGATTCAAGCAGAGTGCGTTCGCCACGAAAGCCTGTCCGGCGTGGATGCTCGGGGTGATCAAGGAACAGGCCGGGCCGGAGAACGCGGGCAAATGGGCGGTCACCGCGGCATTTCCCGGCGGAGGCGGCAACTGGGGCGGTTCGTACCTGACCGTGCCGACGCAGAGCAAGCATCCGCGGGAGGCTGCTGAGCTGGCTGCCTGGCTCACCGCGCCGGAACAGCAGATCAAGGCCTTCGAGGCCAAGGGCAATTTCCCGAGTCAGGCCAAGGCACTGGAAAACCCGCAGCTGCTGACCGCCACCGACGCGTACTTCGGCGGCGCGAAGATCGGCGAACTGTTCGCGGAGCAGGCGAAGAAGGTGGCGAAACCGCAGTACAAGGGCCCGAACGACGGCCAGATCCAGGAAAACGTGGCCAGCCCGGCGTTGCAATCGGTGGAACAGGGCGCTTCGGCCGCGGACGGCTGGCAGCGTTTGGTTGACGGCGCGAAGAAACTCGCCCGCTGACGATGACAGTCACCGACAAGGCCGCTCCGGAAAGCCGGGCCACGAAGCGGCACAGCGCCGAGTCGCGGCCCGGCCTGCGCGACCGGCTGGCGCGCTGGGATGTCAGTGTCTCGCCTTATCTCTACGTGGCACCGTTCTTTATCGTGTTCGCCATCGTGGGCATGTTTCCGTTGCTGTACACCGCGTACGTGTCGCTGTTCCATTGGGAGGCTGGTGACGACGATCCCGATTTCATCGGCCTGGACAACTTCAAGGAACTGTTCGCCGACGCGCAGTTCTGGCACGCGCTGGAAAACACGGTCAGCATCTTCCTGCTGTCCAGTGTGCCCCAGCTGATCATCGCGGTGCTGCTCGCCGCAGTGCTCAGTCTCCGGCTGCGCGGCGCCACCGGCTGGCGGGTCGGCATCCTGCTGCCGTACGCGGCGAGCCTGGTCGCGCTGGGGATCATTTTCGCGAACCTTTTCGGACCGCGCTACGGGCTCGTCAACGGCCTGCTCCAGACGGTCGGATTGTCCCCGGTGGACTGGCAGGCCAATCGGTTCGCCAGCCACGCCGCCATCGCGATCATGGTGAACTGGCGGTGGACCGGTTACAACGCATTGATCGTTCTCGCCGCTATGCAGGCCATTCCGAAGGAATTGCACGAGGCCGCGCTGATCGACGGCGCGGGCACCGTACGCCGGTTTACTCACGTGACACTGCCGCTGCTCAAGCCGACGCTGATCTTCGTCACCATCACCTCGACGATCGGCGGACTGCAGATCTTCACCGAGCCTAAGCTGTTCGACGCGATGCCCGGGTCGAACAACGGCGGCTCCACGCACCAGTTCCAGACCGTGACGCTGTATCTGTACCAAAGCGCTTTCGAGAACTTCAACCTCGGCTACGCGTCCGCGATCGCCTGGGTGCTTTTCCTGATCATCATCGTGATCGCGCTGGTCAACTACTTCGTCACCGGACGGCTCGCCGGGAGGCGAAAATGACCGTGCAATCCGGATTGCGGGCCCGCGCGTCCCGGCTCGGCAAACCGCGCAAGGCGACCTACGGCGTGCTGATCGTTTTCGTGCTCGGTTCGCTGTTCCCGTTCTACTGGTCGTTTCTCGTGGCCAGCCGCGACAACGGCATGCTCACCGAACGGATCCCGCCGCTGTTGCCGGGCGGCAACTTCTTCGCCAACGCGGCACGGGTGTTCGACACCGTGCCGTTCTGGCGGGCGCTGGCCAACAGCGTTATTGTGTCCGGCACAGTCACGCTCACCACGGTGCTGTTCTCGTCGCTGGCCGGGTTCGCCTTCGCCAAACTGCGTTTCCGCGGCCGCAACGGTTTGTTCGTGTTCATCGTGGTGACGCTCGCGGTACCGACTCAGCTCGGCATCATCCCGCTGTTCATCGCGATGTCGAAACTCGGCTGGGCGGGCGGACTGCAGTCGGTGATCGTGCCCAACCTGGTCACCGCGTTCGGCGTGTTCTGGATGCGACAGTACACAGTGGACGCACTGCCGTACGAACTGATCGAAGCCGCGCGTGTGGACGGCTGCAGCATGATCCGGGTCTTCTGGAACGTGTGCCTGCCCGCTGTCCGCCCGGCCGCGGCGATCCTCGCCATGTTCACGTTCATGACTTCCTGGAACGATTTCCTGTGGCCGCTGGTGGTGCTCGACGCGGGCAATCCGACCGTGCAGGTGGCGCTGGAGAAACTGCAGAGCGGCTACTACGTCGACTATTCGCTGGTGCTCGCCGGCACCACGCTGGCGACCATTCCGATCCTCATCGTCTTCCTCCTGCTCGGCCGCCAGATCGTGGCCGGGATCATGCAAGGCGCCGTGAAAGGGTGACCATGTCCGCACAGCCGATCCCCGACGTGCTCGCGTTTCCGGACGCGTTCGTGTGGGGCGCCGCCACGGCGGCCTTCCAGGTCGAAGGATCGACCACCTCCGACGGTCGGGAGGCGTCTATCTGGGACACCTTCGCCGCGCGGCCGGGCACGGTCGCCGGCGGCCACACCGGCGATCCGGCGGCCGACCACTACCGCCGCTACGCCGAAGACGTGGTGCTGATGCGTTCGCTCGGGCTCACCGCGTACCGGTTTTCCCTGTCCTGGCCGCGAATCCTGCCGCACGGCAAGCCGGAACCACGCGGGCTGGCGTTCTACGACCGGCTCGTGGACCGGCTGCTGGCCGCGGGCATCCAGCCGTGGGCGACGTTGTATCACTGGGACCTTCCGCAGTCGCTGGAGGATCGCGGCGGCTGGACCGCACGCGACACCGCCTACCGGTTCGCCGACTACGCCGGCACCGTCGCGGCCCGGCTCGGCGACCGCGTGGCGAGCTGGTCGACGCTGAACGAACCGTGGTGCGCGGCTATGCTCGGCTACGGCTCGGGCGTCCACGCGCCGGGCCGGACGTCACCGGAGGGT
The DNA here is from genome assembly GCF_042684085.1 of Amycolatopsis silviterrae. Taxonomy (NCBI): domain Bacteria; kingdom Bacillati; phylum Actinomycetota; class Actinomycetes; order Pseudonocardiales; family Pseudonocardiaceae; genus Amycolatopsis; species Amycolatopsis silviterrae. Next base: position 20,656 of record NZ_JBHUKS010000002.1, on the reverse strand, counting down.
GCCGTGGCCGCGGCACACCATCTGCTGCTGGGGCACGGGCTGGCGATGGACGTGCTCCGGCAGCACACGAGCGCGCCGTGCGGGATCACGCTGAACCTGTACCCGGTCGTCGCGGATTCGCCGGACGACACGGACGCCGACGCCGCCCGCCGGATCGACGGGCTGCAGAACCGGCTGTTCCTCGACCCGCTGCTGCGCGGCGGCTATCCCGTCGACCTGCGCGAGGACCTGGCCCGGTTCGGCTTCGACACCGTGGTGCGCGACCAGGACGAGGCGGTGCTCGGCAAGCCGATCGACTGGCTGGGCGTGAACTACTACCGCGGCTACCGGGTGGCCGGTTCGGCGCGGCTGGGAAGCACCCCGGCGGGCCGCGAATGGCCGGGAGCCGAGCAGGTGCACTTCGTCCCGGACCCGGCCGCGCCGCGCACGCATTCCGGCTGGGAGGTGCGGCCCGCCGGGCTGACCGAGGCATTGCTGCAGGTGCACGACGGTTACCCGCCAGTACCGTTGTATGTCACGGAGAACGGCGCGGCGTATCCGGATGTGTTCCGCGACGGCGAGGTCTCCGACGACGAGCGCATCGCCTTTCTCGACGCACACCTGCGGGCCGCGCACGACGCGCTGACCCGCGGCGTGGACCTGCGCGGCTATTTCTACTGGTCGTTGCTGGACAATTTCGAATGGGCCGAGGGATACGCGAAACGCTTCGGCCTGGTGCACGTCGACTACCGCACCCAGCGGCGCACGCCGAAGCGCAGCGCTCGGTGGTATGCGGAGGTGATCGCCCGCAACGCGCTTGCCTGAACCGGAAGTGACCTACTACCGGGTTCACTCCCGTTGCCGGGAAAGAGTTTCGCTCCGGAATTCGCGTCACGGCCCGCGGGCGCGGCCGTCGGACCAGTGCCGGGACCGCCCCGAACGGTCCCGCGACCGGAGACTGGAGCGTCCGATGACGGTGCGGAGCCGGGTGGCCGACGAGGTCACCACGTGGCTGACCGGGGAATTCGCGGGACGAGTGCCCGCGGAGGCAGTCCAACTGGTGGTGCGGGCGGCCGCGCGCGATCTCGACGGCCGGGTCGTCCCGGACGATCGCGGCGACCTGCTGTACCGCGTGGCACGAGCCCGGCTGGTGCGGCTGCTCGCCGCGCCGGACCAGCCACGCATCCCGCGTTCGCGCGGGTAACCGATTTCCGGGACGACGGTTCCCCGGGCGCACGCGTCCCGGAGGACACCGTCGCGGGCTTCCCTGGTGGCCCAAGGTCACCGGGCGCGCGCCTACCGTGTTCGGCGCGCCAGCCTGGCTACGACCCTGGCAGCACCCGGCTGCTCAACGGGGCGTGCGAACGCTCCGGCGGCCACCACACCTGCGCGGGCGGCGGGGGAACGTCGTCGTCGGGGAGTTCGAGTGCGTCCGCGCCGCTCTGCCAGCGGTTCCAGTGCACCGAGCACAGACCGCGCCACAAGGAATCCTCCGCACAGTCCCGCCGACGGCACCTGCGCACCTGCTGACCGCTATCAATCACGTCCACGACTCCAAACCCGCGCTCAACCTCCCCGCCGGCTCCAGTCTGCCCCGGCTCCGGCGGGAACGCCCCGTACTCGCGTCAACACAACCCTTGTGCAGCAACGGAACGAGAGATCCCACCCTACTCCAGCCACCTGTGCGCGCACCGCGCGACCACAGTGCACTCTTTCAGCGGTTGACGGTCCCGTAGTCAGCCGTCGAACGTGGATACCCTGTGCCGCAACGGAGAGTCAGCGTCCGACGGCGTACCGTAGGTGTGTCCACAATGGATGATCAATGCCGCGGATGCTGGGCGTCGTACTCGTGTGCCGCGGCGCGCTGGGTGCGGGTGCGCAGGAGCTGTTCGTCCGGGGATTCGTCCACATCGGCCAGTCCGAGCGCGACCGCACGGCGGATCTGCTCGCGGTTGTCACGGACGACGGACGAGAAGAAATCGTCGATGCGCGGGTCCAGCAGGACTTCCAGCAGCACCCGGAAGGACGTGTCGACCGTCGCGCGGACGATCTCGTCGTGAAACGGCAGCCTGCGCAGCTTGCCGAGCTGCGGGTCCTCCGAGATCTTCTCGGTGATGATCGCGCGCAGCTCGGTCTTGTTCTCACTGAGGGATTTGGCGAGGTTTTCCGGGTAGTTCCCGGTTTCCAGCACCTTGACGACCTCGTCCAGCACGGCGATCGTGACCGGCTTCTTGATCGCACGGACGATCGACTCGGTGAGTTTGTCCACGAGGCGGTAGGTGAACTGCTCCCCTACCGCGCGGTCGGCTGCCCGGCCCAGGCGGATGATGAGCAGGATTACGGCGATGACGTGGTGGTGTGCGACGAAATCCGGGTGGGCGATGGGGATCATCGCGAAGATCTCGTACCAGGTGCGGGCCAGGAATGCGGGTCGCCAGGCTCGTTTGCGCCAGCGCCAGAGGAGTTCCAGGAGGAAGATTCCGCAGATTACGCAGTCGGCGATGAAGAACCAGCGGCTGAGGGATCTGGCCGGGGGGTCGATGAGGAGCCAGGCGAGCATGCCGGTGGAGACGATCGCCAGGGCGAGCATGATCCAGTCGTCGGCTCGGACGTTGCCGGGGAGGATGCCGCTGTTCAGTTCGGTGGTGCGTTCAGGCTTGGCTGAACGGCCGGTGGTCATGCTCGGCTCCCCTTGGCATCGGTGGTCCCTCTTTGCTGGGTGATGATTCCATGGTGGGGGGCTCGTGCTTCGCACGTCGCGCCCCGGGGGTGTTGGGGGCACCCCGAAGCTTGATTGTGATGACGGTCTGAGGGTGCTTGTCAAGGCGGGAAAGATGCCTTGACAAGCACCCTCAGACCGCATTTGGGCTTCGTATCGGGGTGCGGGGGTGGTGTGGGTGCCCGGCTGGGTTGGGTGCGTCGGCGACGGTTCTCGATGGGGCGGGGCTAGCGGCGACCAAGGGCCGTGAGGGGAACCCTGAGGGAATCAGAGTCCGTGAAGGTGGCCCTCACAGACGGTGCCAGCGCCTAGAAAGACGTGAAGGACTCCTTGAGGGAATCTAAGTCCGTGAAGGGGCCCCTCACGGACTCCGGCGGTGCCAGCGGGCCGTGAGGGGAACCCTGACGGAATCAGAGTCCGTGAAGGTGGCCCTCACGGAACGCGGAGCCAGCGCGGGAGAGGCGGGCGGGGGGTGGTCACGCCCAGCTTCGGAACCGGTACACCTGACCGCGGGGCACCAGACATCTTGACACGATCCCCCCACTGCAGCAGGCTTTTCTCACGCCGCCTAGTTAGGAAAGTTTACTAACAAGGAGACCTTGATGCCCGCTCCCCGGAAGGTGGCGCTGTTCGCCGCCGCTTCCGTTTCGCTTACTACCGTGCTGGCTGGTGCTGGGCCCGCGACCGCGGCCTCCGTCGCGCATCCGTTTCCCGCGCATGTCACTTATCAGACTGGGGTTCGGCCGTCGGCCAGTCAGGCTGATCAGGATGCCGCCGTCAGAAAACAGTATGACTCCTGGAAGAAAACTTACCTTCGCCAGGCTTGCGGCGGGTACCTCGTCTGGGCGACCGACGACGCGCCCAACAAGGGCACCGTGTCCGAGGCGCAGGGCTATGGGATGAACATCGTTCCGCTGATGGCCGGCTACGACGAGCAGGCCAAGACGATTTTCGACGGGATGTGGAAGTTCGTCCAGGACCACCGGGACGGCAAGGGGCTCTTCCAGTGGGTCATCGACGGCAAGACCTGCAAGTACGCCGACGACGGCACCCCGGACTCGGCGACCGACGGTGATCTCGACGTCGGTTACGGGCTGATTCTCGCGGACAAGCAGTGGGGCGGTTACAGCGCCGCCGCGAAGGACTGGCTTGCCAAGGTTTACAAGTATGACGTCGCGCCCGACGGGCATCTCAAGATCGCCGACGACGCGGGCAACGACGACACCCGGCCGTCCGACTTTATGCTCGATCATCTGCGCGCGTTCGCGAAATACGACACCGCGCACGACTGGAACAAGGTCGTTACCCGGACCGAACAGTTGATCACGCAGTTCACCGCCAAGTACTCGCCGAACGCGAATCTGCTGTCCGACTTCGTGGTCGGTGCGAACACCAACAGCCCCAAGCCCGCGCCCGCGGACCATCTGGAGAATCAGCCGGACAACATTGTCGGCTACAACTCCGTTCGTGTGCCTTGGCATATGGGCACTGACGCCCTGCTGTACGGCGGCAAGGTCGCGACTGAGGTCGCCAAGAAGGAATCGGCCAGCTACAAGAGTCACTCCGGTGGTAACCCGGCCAAGATTTACCCGCACACCAAGCTCGATGGCACGCCGACCAAGACCAGCGATCAGTCCGAGGTCGCGGCGAATCCGGTGGGTGTCGCCGCGATGGTCGCGGGTGATCAGGCCTGGACCGATTCGCTGTGGAAGTACATGGCGGGCAACCCGTATGAAGACACCTACTACGGCGAGACCGTCAAACTGCTCGTCTACCTGGTGATGTCCGGCAACTACTGGGCTCCGTGATCCCGGACCCACCCGTGCGGACGCGCTAACCGGCGGCGTTCGCGCGGGTGGGCGGGCACTTTCCGCCGGGGGTGGTCAGCAGTTCGAAGTGCCACATCTCGTTCGCGTACACCTGGCACAGGCCGTATTTCTCGCCGTGCCGGTTCAGCCAGTCGTCGGCTCGCGTGGGGGCGACGTCGACGGCCTTGCCCGACACGTGCGTCGATTCTTCCGGTGTGTTCACATACTTTCGCGCTTTTTCGAGGCTGCCGTACTTCTCGATGCCACCCTCGAGCAGTTTCCGCTGGTACTCCTTGGTGCGCCAGCCCGACGCGATACGGATGTCCACTTTGTACTGACGCGCGTCGGTCGCCGCCTTCTGCAGCGCGTTCCGCAAATCCGGATCGAGATTTCCGACCGCCGGGTAGTCCGTGTCGAACGGGGTGAGCGTGACGTCTTCCGGGATGCCGCCCTGAGCCGGGTCGTGGTCCGGGTCGTCGGCCAGCGCGGTGGCGCCGGAGCATCCGGCGATCACCAGCGCGGGCAGGACGAGCAGGGCGGCCATGATCTTGTTGCGCAGCACGCCGCAACTATCGCGAGCGGGTGTCCCCGGACGGTTCGGCGAATGTCCGCGCTGCGTAACAAGACCGCATGATCAGGTAACGTCAGGAAGTGAGGCCGATCCCCGCCTCGGCGGTGTTGACCAGGAACGTGAGCGTCTCGTAGAAGTACAGCTCCACAGTGGACGCGTCGTGGCTGGCGTAGCCGATGGACAGGTCTTGCCCGAAGTGCAGTTCGTAGTCGCCGCCGCGGGTGGACAGCACGCAGGCGCCGCTGATCGCGGGCGTGCGGATGAGGTCGCCGTCCACGATCTGCTTCAGGTGCTCCAGCACCGGATAGCCGTGGTTGGCCGCCTCGTACGCGGCGGTGAACTCGTCGTCGCTGAGCAGCACCGTGTACGGCCCGGCCACGCCCGCGTCGCGCAGTTCGGCGATCGCGTCGCCGATCGCCTTCGGGTAGCCCGGGGCCTCCGGCGGCAGCGCGATCGGGGACAGCGACGACGCCGGCCGGATGCCGGTGATGCCCGCCTCGGCGAAACCGTCGAGCACGATCCGGTCCTCGGCGTACGCGATCTGCTGCGCGGCGTCCTTCACCGGCTGCCAGTCGGCGTCTTTCGCGCCCCACTCGACCGAATCGACTTCCTCGCGCGACACCGTGAACGGCACCCGCAGCTCCACGATCCGCTGCGCCGTGCGCAGGCTCGTCGCGACGCCGTCGAACTTGCCGCCGACGCGTTCCCGGCGCCCGGTGCCGATCGCGGCGAGCGCCGGGTCGCCGGTGACGACGACGTCCACCACCCGGCGCGCCGCGGCGAACTCGGCGAACGTGCGCTTCGCCTCCTCCTCCAGATCCGCCCACGCGGCGGCGGAGATCGGGGCGAGTTCGCGATGCAGGTTGTTCATGACCGAGTGCTCCTTCGCAGGCTTCCGATGCCCAGCGACGTCCCGGCGGGCGTCGCGGCAGCCGGTGGTTCCGGCTCGGGCGGGGCGTCCGGCGGATCTTCCAGGAAGTCCGCGGTCGGCACGTAAAACAGCGCGCCGGTGAGGGGCGTGGAGAAATCGAGAATCCGGTCGTGGTTGCCGGGCGGCGATCCGACGAACATGTTCTCCAGCATTTTCTCGATCACCGCCGGAGATTTGGTGTAGCCGATGAAGTAGGTGCCGAACTCGTCGTGCCCGGGGCGGCCGAACGGCATGTTGTCGCGCAGGATGTCGAGTTCGTTGCCGTCGTCGTCGGTGATCACGTTGAGCGCGATGTGCGAGTCCGCGGGCTTTTCCTCATCGGACAGCTCCACATCGGACAGTTTGCGCCGTCCGATCACCAGCTCCTGCTGTTCGGTGGAGAGCGCGTTCCAGGCCCGCATGTCGTGCAGGTACTTCTGCACGACCACGTAGCTGCCGCCGTCGAACGGCTCGTCGTCGTCCACCAGCACGGCCTGCTTGACGCCGCCGCCGGTCGGATTCTCCGTGCCGTCAACGAAACCCAGCACGTCGCGCGCGTCGAAGTAACGGAAGCCCTGCACCTCGTCGATGACCGTGACCGAACCGCGCAGCCGGTCCATGATCAGCGTTTCCAGCTCGAAGCACAGGTCGAGCCGTTCGGCGCGGAGGTGGAACAGCAGGTCGGCCTCGGTGGTGACGCTCGTGTGCCGTTCACCGGAGAACACCGGCAGCTCGTGCAGTTCCGCGGGTCGCGGGCCGCCGTAGATCCGGTCCCACGCCGCCGATCCGATCCCGGCCACGCAGGTGAGCCCGGCGCCCGCGTCGCGGAAGCCGACCGCGCGCTGCAGCCCGGGCAGGTCGGCGAGGAGGTCCTTCGCGGTCTGCTCGGCCCCGGCGTCGACCCGGACCAGCAGGAAGATCGCCGCCCTGGTCAGCGGCGCGGAAACGGCCTGCGGCTCAGGCGGTTCAAGGTCCCCCGCTTGCACGCTCGCGCACCCCTTCTCGCCCGGTGACCGTTCGAGCGCATCCTAACCACGGACCGGCGCGCGCACCGGGCATCACCACTCGGGCGGGGTAACCGTCAGACGAAGTTCGTCAGCAGAGCCGCGACATCTGCCTCCAGCCGGTCCGCCGCCGCGTCCTGACCGGCGAGCTGCTGCAGCAGCGCACGCTGGAACAACCCGTCGAAGGCGGCGTACGCGACCTCCGGCGACGCCTTGGCCGGCCGGTCGGTGAACTCGGTGTAGCGCTGCACGACCCGCCACACCATGTCTTGGCGCTGTTCGTCGATGTCGAGGACGTCACCGCGGAACGACTCCTCGAACAGGCTCTGGTTGCGCAGGTCGTACCAGAGCCGGTGCATCGCCGCGTCGGACCGCAGCGTGCCGGCCATCGCCGCGCCGAAGCCGTGTTTCAGCTCCTCGGCCGAACCCGCTTCCGCCACGACGTCGTCGTAGCGGGTCACGCAGACCTCTTCGAACTTGCGGACCGCGTAGGTGAGCAGCTCGACTTTGTCGGCGAAGTAGTAGTGCAGGACGCCGTGCGAGAAGTCGGATTTCTGGGCGATTTCGCGCAGGCTCGTGCGGGCGTACCCCAGCTCGGCCAGCGCCTGCAGCGCGGACTCGGCCAGCTGCTCGCGCCGCTGGGCGAACTTGTCCACGGCGCGGCGGGAGATGCGCTCCTTCGCCTGTGTCACACCCGGCAGTCTAGCGCGACACCGTTTCTTGACGAGTGTCCAAGAAAATCTTGACGACTGTCCAAAATTAGCTACCGTGTGACCTACGCCGCACCGCGGGCACGGCGGCAAGGGCACGTCTCAAGGAGGAGATGTCGATGGGTTCGTACGACCTGACCGGGCGCACCGCGCTGGTCACGGGTGGCGCGCAGGGTCTCGGCCAGGGCATGGCCGAGGCGCTCGCGGAGGCTGGCGCGGCGGTGGTGATCGGCGACGTCCAGGAGGACCTCGGCCGCCAGACCGCCGACGCGATCAAGCAGAGCGGGGCCAGCGCCGGGTTCGTCCGGCTGGACGTCACCGACGACGAAAACTGGGCGCAGGCAGTCGAGGCGGTGGTCGGCGAGCACGGCGGGCTCGACATCGTCGTGAACAACGCGGGCGTCGAGATCACCGGCCTCGTCGCCGATCTCGACCCGGCCGACGTGCGGAAGATGCTCGAGGTCAACGTGCTTGGCACGTCGCTCGGCGTAAAGCACGCGTTCCGCGCCATGCGTCCGGGCGGCGTCGCCGGACGCGGCGGAGCGGTCGTGAACATCGCCTCGGTGGCCGCGACCATCGCTTTTCCCGGGATCGCCGGTTACTCGGCGACGAAATCGGCGGTCGACCGGCTTACCCGCGTCGCGGCGATGGAGGCCGGGAAGCTCGGCTACGGCGTGCGGGTGAACTGCGTGTACCCGGGCCTCGTCCCGACGCAGATGGGCAACCAGCTCGCGACTGACGTGGTTGACGTCGGGCTGTTCCCGAGCGTCGAGGAGGCGATCGGCGCGGTCGTCGCGCAGACCCCGGCCGGACGGCTGGGCGAGGTCGCCGACATGGCCGACGCCGTGGTGTTCCTCGCCTCGGACGCCGCCCGCTTCATCACCGGCGCCGGCCTTCCGGTCGACGGCGGCATGGGCATGTGAACCCTCTCCACAGAAAGGAAAACCAGTGACCAAGCCCGTCGTCGTTTACGGCGCGTCCGGCTACACCGGCCGCCTGATCTGCGAATACCTCCGCGAGTACAACGTGCCCTTCACCGCGGCCGGCCGGGACAAGGCCCGGGTTCAGGCCGCGCTCGACCACATTCCCGGCCTCGACACGGTGGACCACGAGGTCGTCGAGGTCTCGCACGAAACCGGTCCGCTCACCGAGCTGTTCCGCGGCGCGTCGGTCGTGTGCAACACGGTCGGGCCGTTCAGCGAATACGGCCACGAGGTCGTCCAGGCCTGTCTTGAAGCCGGGACGCACTATCTCGACACCACCGGCGAGCAGGACTGGCTGATCTCCGCCGAAGAGCGGTACGGCGCGGACATGGCCGCCAAGGGCCTGCTGCTCTCCCCCGGCATCGCGCAGATGTACACCACCGGCGAGATCGCGGCGAACCTCTGCCTTGAGACGCCCGGTCTGGACACTTTGGACATCCTGGTGTTCTGGAAGGGTTATCCCACCGTCGCTTCCACGCAGACGATCCTGGTGAACGCCGCGCTGTCGGCCGCGTATTACCTGGAGCAGAACGAATACGCGCCTTGGCCGGCCGACGGCGGGCTGCAGGACGTGGCGGTGCCGGGGCATCACGAGATCGGCCTCGCGCTGCCGTGGGGCGGCACGTCGCATCCGGTGTGGTTCAAGAACGATCCGCGCGTGGCCAACGTGAAGGCGGTCGGCGGCGTGTTCGACCGGGCGCTGATGCAGGGCGTGCCGCAGATCGTCGCGGCCGTGCTGGAACAGGTGAAAGACCTGCCGCTGGAAGAAAAACTCAAGGTGCTGCACGAGCAAGCGGCGGCGGTACGGGACGAGATGCCGCCTCGGGAAAACCAGCGGATCAACACGTCGCTGGACTCGGTGCACGCGTCCGGTCCGCTCGGCCGCGCGCACTGCGTGATCCACGGGACCTGCAACTACAAGCAGACCGGGCTGATGCAGGCGTACGCGGCGTATTCGCTGCTGCAGCAACCGCCTCGACGGGCTGGGTTCGCATCGGCGTGCCAGGCGTTCGGGCACCGCGAACTGCTCGGCGTGCTGCGGTCGTTCGGGCTGGTCTCGAATCCCGTGCTGACCGTGCAGTCCTGAACCGTACTGAGCCAGGGAGACGAGCGGTGCGACTGACCGACTACCTCGACAAGGGCGCCTCGCTGGGCCCGTCGGCTCCGTGCCTCACCACGGACGGCGGATCGCTCAGCTACGGCGAGGTCCAGCAGCTGTCCTGGCGGGTCGCCCGTGCGCTCGCGCGTTCGGGCGTGCGACCGGGAGACAAGGTGGCGATCCTCTCCACGAACGACCCGGTGTCGTTCGGGTGCGTCTTCGGCATCAGCCGTGCAGGGGCGGTCTGGTGCCCGGTCAACCCGCGCAACGAGGCCGCGGAGAACCGGGAGCTGCTGGACCTGTTCGACTGCACGTGCCTGCTCGTGCAGGAGTCGTTCGCACCGCTCGTTTCCCGCATCGCCGGCCAGCTGCCGAAGCTGACCACGGTGGTGTGCCTCGACGGCTCGTTCCCCGGCGCGATCCCGCTGGCCGACTGGCTCGACGGGCTTCCCGGCGAGCCGTGGCAGGCCGATCCGCCGGACGACACGGCGATGCTCGTCGGCACCGGCGGCACCACCGGGCGGCCGAAGGGCGTGGTGCTGACCGGGCACAACGTCGAAACGATGTCGGCGCTGACGTTGATGAGCTACCCGTTCCAGCCGCGCCCGCGATACCTCGCGCTGGCCCCGCTCACGCACGCCGCCGGGGTGCTGTGCTTTCCGGTGCTGGCGCTCGGCGGCGAGATCGTGGTGATGCCGTCGCCGGATCTCGGGCGGTTTCTCGAACTGGTCGAACGGCACCGGATCACCCACACCTTCCTGCCGCCCACGCTGATTTACCTGCTGCTGGACCATCCCGCACTGTCCACAACGGACTTCAGTTCGCTGGAATGCCTGTGGTACGGGGCCGCGCCGATGTCCGCCGCCCGGCTGGAAGAGGCGATCACCCGGATCGGGCCGGTGCTCGGTCAGCTGTTCGGGCAGAGCGAAGCGCCGATGATGATCTCCACGCTGGCCCCGGCCGACCATTTCCATCCGGACGGTTCGCTGGCTCGCGAACGCTTCACGTCCGCGGGGCGTCCGACACCGCTGACGCAGGTGGCGATCATGGCCGACGACGGAACGCTGCTGCCGCGCGGCGAACGCGGCGAGATCGTGGTGCGCGGACCGCTCGTGATGCCCGGCTACTACCGGAATCCGGAGGCGACCGCGGACGTCAGCAGACACGGCTGGCACCACACCGGCGACATCGGCTACCTCGACGAGGAGAACTTCCTGTACGTCGTGGACCGGGCCAAGGACATGATCATCACCGGCGGGTTCAACGTCTACTCGGCCGAGGTAGAGCAGGCGCTGATGACGCATCCGGCAGTGCAGGACTGTGCGGTGATCGGGCTGCCGCACGACAAATGGGGCGAACAGGTGACCGCGGTCGTCCAGCTCCACAACGGACGGACCGCGACGGCGGACGAGCTGCGGGCCACGGTGAAGGACGTGCTCGGGAGCGTGAAGACGCCGAAGGAGGTCCTGCTCTGGCCGGACCTGCCGCGGTCGAAGGTCGGGAAGGTGCTGAAGACCGACGTGCGGGCCCAGCTGCTGGCCGAGCGCGCCTAGAACTGACCGCCGCCGGCGTGCACCGTCTGGCCGGTGACCCAGCGGGCCTGGTCCGAGGCCAGGAAGCCCACGATGTCCGCGATGTCGCCGGGCTCAGCGATCCGGCCGAGCGGCGTCTGGCTCGCGCTGAACTCGACCACACCCGGCGGCCCGTCAGTGAGGAGAGCGTCGGTGCGGACCGCGCCCGGGAGCACGCTGTTCACCGTCACGCCGCGCGGGCCGAGTTCCTTCGCCAGGACCCGCACGAACTGGTCGCCGGCGGCCTTCGCGGCGCCGTAGACCCCGGTGCCGGGGCGGGCTGTCTGGACCACTCCGCTCGACACCACGACGATCCGGCCGCCGTCGCGCACTCGCCGGGCTGCCTCGCGCAGGGAGACGAAGGTGGGCCGGAGGTTGGTGGAGAAGATCAGGTCGAAGACCTCGTCGGAGGCTTCGGCGAGCGGCACGAACCGGGCGATCCCCACATTCGCGACGACCACGTCGAGACCGCCGAATTCCTGTTCCGCGCGGTCGAAAAGGCCGCGTAGCTCGGCGTCGTCGGTCACGTCCGCGCGCAGCGCCGCCGCCTGCCCGCCGTCCGCGCGGATCTTGGCGACGACGGCCTCCGCCGCGTCCTGATCAGTGCGGTAGTTGACCGCGACGGAAAACCCGTCCGCACCCAGCCGTTCCGCGATCGCCCTGCCGATCCCTCGCGAACTCCCGGTGACCAGCGCGACGCCCGCTTCCCTCTGCACGACGTCATCCTAGACGCGCCCAAGACACCCTCGGTCCGACATTCCGGGCACGTCTTCCGCAGTTTGGGGGAAGCGGGTAACCCGACTAGGTGAGACGCCAGCTACCGTGGGTCCTTCGACCACCGGACGTGGCAGGAAGAGGAACCCCGATGCGTCGTCGCAAGACCTCCAGCGCGCTCCGCGTCGCCCAGGTGCTCCTGGCCGTCGTCTCCCTGCTGGTCCTCGGCGGCACGGCCTACGCGTGGTCGACGCTGCACCAGATCACCGACGGCCTGACCAGGTCCGATGTGATCGGCGGCGCGAGTTCGCCGATGGACGAGCAGAACATCCTGATGGTCGGCCTCGACACGCGCACCGACGCACAGGGCAACCCGCTGCCCGACGACGTGCTCGACCAGCTGCACGCGGGCGGTGCCGACGACGGCGGCGACACCACCGACACGATGATCGTCGTGCACATCCCGGCGGGCGGCGGGAACGCGACGGCCTTCTCCATCCCGCGTGACTCGTACGTCCAGCTGGCCGGGAAGTTCGGGAAGCACAAGATCAACTCGGCTTATACGTATGGGCAGACGGCTCGAAAGACTGAGCTGAAGGCGCAGGGGGCGTCGGGGGCGCAGCTGGAGACGGACTCGGCTCAGGCTGGGGCGAAGACTGCGATCGATACCGTGCAGCAGTTGACCGGGTTGACTATTACGCATTATGCGGCGGTTAATCTTGCTGGGTTTTACTACGTGAGCCAGGCGGTGGGCGGGGTTCCGGTTTGCCTTAAGGCTCCGGTTAAGGATAGTTACTCTGGGGCTAATTTTGCTGCTGGGCCGCAGAATGTGGCCGGGGCGCAGGCGTTGCAGTTTGTGCGGCAGCGGCATGGGTTGCCTAATGGGGATCTGGATCGGATCAAGCGGCAGCAGGTTTTTATGGCCAGTATGGCCAAGACGATTCTTTCCGCTGGGACGTTGGCGGATCCGGGGAAGCTGGATGCGTTGATCGGGGCGGTCAAGAAGGCCGTCGTGGTGGATACTGACTGGGATTTGCTGGGGTTTGCTCAGCAGTTGCATGGGATGAGCGCGGGGAGCATCAACTTCGTTACGGTGCCGGTGGTCAGTATTACGCTGAAGACGCCTAATGACGGGGATGCGGTGCAGGTGGATCCGCAGCAGATTCAGAAGTTTGTTCGGGAGCAGGTGGGGGGTGCTCCTAGCTCTTCTGCTCCGCCGCCGTCGTCTTCGTCTGGGGATCCGGCGCTGGCTGCGTATGTGGTTGATGTGCGGAACTCGTCTGGGGTGGATGGGTTGGCTAATCGGGTGGCGGACAAGCTTGCTGCTGCTGGGTATTCGCGGGGGTCGGTTTCCAATAGTGCTGCTCGGCGGACTTCTACGGTTTATTACGGGCGGGGGCAGCGTAGTCAAGCTGAGCGGATCGCGGAGAAGCTTGGCGGGGTTGCGGTGGCTTCGGACAGTTCGCTGGGGAAGGATCGATTTACGGTTTATTTGGGGCAGAAGTATTCGGATGATTCTGGGGTGCATCCGGCTGCTGCTCCCGCCGTTGCGCAGGCTCCGGCTGGGGAGATTACTGCTGATGGGGTTACTTGTGTGAACTGATGTTGGTTGCGTGGGGCACCCCGAAGCCTGAGTGTGACGACGGTCTGGGGTGGCTTGTCAAGGCGGGAAAGATGCCTTGACAAGCCACCCCAGACCGCGTTTTGGCTTCGTATCGGGGTGCGGGGGTGGTGTGGGTGCATCGGTGGCGGTTGGTGGCGGGGCGGGGCTAGCGCCCCAATGTGGCATTGGGGCGATCCCGGCGGGCGGGCGGCGAAGGTCCGTGTAGGACTCCTTGAGGGAATCTGGTTCCGTGAAGGGGCCCCTCACGGACCGACTCCGGGCCGGGGCCGGGGCCGGGCTGGGCTCGCCGAGGGTCGTGAGGGGAACCCTGAGGGGATCAGAGTCCGTGAAGGTGGCCCTCACGGACCGTCAGCGGCGGGACGAGGCGAGGGCCCGGGAATGCGACAGCGGGCCAGCCCCGTTAGGGACCGGCCCGCCTTCGATCTGGTGGAACTAGCTAACTCAGGCGTTGCTCCGGCGGCGGCGAACCACCAGGACCATCGCACCGCCTGCGATCACCAGGGCTGCGCCGATGCCGATGGGCAGGGCGGCGTTCACGCCGGTGTTCGCCAGCGGGGTCTGGCCCGAGTTGTTGCCGCCGGCGGGGGCGGTCGTCGCGGGGGCGGTGGTGACCGGGCCCCCTTCGGTCCAGGTGCCGGTCGCGGCGGCCTCGACCGTGCTCTTCTGCGACTGGGCCACGATCAGCGACTGCGCGGGCTTGCTCTGGTAGTTCTTGGCCACGAAGAGGCGACCGGTGTTGACGTCGCCCGCGGCCTTCACCGCGAGTTCGGCGGTGCCGGGCTTCGCGTCCTTCGGGACGTCCAGGAACAGCTTCGTGCCGTTCTTGATCGCCGAGGACTTGATCTCCTCGCCGTTCTCGCCGACGACCTTCACGCCCTCGGGGAGCTTGCTCGTGAAGTCGGTGACGCTGCCGGTGGTGGCGATGGTGAACGGGCCGATCTTCGAGCCCGCTTCGCCGTCCGCCTTGGCCGGGGTGATGCTCAGCGTCGGCTTCTTCTCCTCGACGCCGGTGTTCGCGTCGCCGGTCAGGTAGTTGTACAGCGCGAGGACGTCGGCCGCCTCGTCCGCGGAGCCGTTGTCCAGCGGATTCTCGGCGTCGAGGTCCTTGCCGTCGCTGTAGTGCCACACCGCGGCCTGCGTCGCGGTCAGCGCTTCCTTCATGGACAGACCGTCGTGGAGCTTGGCACCCTTGCCGGTCAGCGTCTTCTCAAGCGACGCCACGTCCTCGGAGGGGTAGCTGTGGTGCAGCACCCAGTTGATGTTCTTGTTGTTCTTGCGGAACGGCGACTTCGCGTCGGGGTAGTCGTTCCAGGCGTGTTCGACCATCGTCTCGCCGAAGCGCGCGCCGACCTCGATCTGCACGCAGTACATCTTCGAGATGGCACCGTCAGACAGCTTGAAGTTGAACAGCGTCGTCTGGACCTTGCCCTTGTTGGCGATGTTGACGTCGAAGCCCGACGTGCCGCCGTACACCAGCTCGCCCGAGGCCGCGCCGCTGCGCGCCGTGGGGGCGTTGTCGTCGGCCAGGGCGACCGGCGCGGCGATCATGAGCGCCGCTGCCGCGGACGCCGCCGCGGCCCCTCCCCGGACCAGAATTGACCTGCCGTGCATGCTTTCTCCCATCCAGTCCCGAACCACGTACGACGGACCGCGTGAGACCACATCTCCCCGACCACGACGGCCACCAATTCGGGTGAAGAATCCACCCAGTCAAGCGATGGCGAAGCATACACAGGGCTCACATGTGCACTGTGGGTGGTCCCCTGATTGCGCTTTTGTCCCTCCGAGGGGAGTCGTTCCTCCCCTTGTGTTGCTCTGGGTGGATGTGCGCGGAGCTGCCGGAATACGCTGGAACGACGCTTGGGAAAGGCTTCATCGGTGATCACGCCACCTCCGCCGGACGTGCTGGCTTCGTTCGGCTGCGCCAGTGCCCCGGTCCGGCTGGACGGCGGGAAGGGCGGGAGCTGGCGCGTCGGCGACGTCGTGGTGAAACCGGTGGAGTTCGCTCCGGAAACGCGGTGGCGGCAGGCGGCGCTCGCGGCGGTGCCGGAGTCTCCCGAGTTCCGGATCGCGCGTCCGCTTCGGACTCTCGACGGGGGCTGGATCGCTGGTGCAGCAGACGACAATTCGGTCGCTGCAGGATGGGAAGCCAGTCAGTTAGTGCCTGGTCACGTGGACACTGCCCGGCCGGACGACGCGATTCGCGCCGGGATTGCGTTTCACCAGGCTGTCGCGGGGCTGCCTCGTCCGGGGTTTCTCGATCTCCGGCGCGATCCCTGGGCGGTCGGCGATCGCGTCGCCTGGGAAGAATCGCCGCTGCAGGTCTCGGCGACCGCTCGGGCGCTTCTCGAACCGTTGCTCGCCGCGCGTTGTTCAGTAGATCTTCCCGCGCAAGTCGTGCACGGTGATCTTCCCGGCAACGTCCTGTTCGCGCCGGGACAGCCGCCTGCGGTGATCGACTGGGCGGTCTACTGGCGTCCCCCGTCCTGGGCCGCCGCGGTGGCTGTCGCCGACGCGTTGTGCTGGTACCAGGCGACTCCCGGCCTCGTCGACCGCTGGGCGTATCTGCCGGAATGGCGGCAGATGCTGATCCGCGCGCTCGTCTACCGGATCGTCACGCACGACCTGGCCGGGCACTGGGCTCCGGACCAGGTCGCGGCTTACCGGCCCGCCATCGCGGCGGTGCTCAGTTGACCAGGTTCTCCAGCGCCTCGCCCTTCGCGTAGTGCGCGAGCTGACGTTCGGCCAGCCGCTTCGCCCGCGGGTAGAACGAGTCCGAGCCGCCGGCGATGTGCGGGGTGATGATCGCGCCGTCGAGCGTCCACAGTGGATGGTCGGCGGGCAGTGGTTCCGGGTCCACGACGTCGAGCGCCGCGCGCAGGCGGCCGGCGGACACCTCGGCGGTGAGCGCGTCGGTGTCGACCGCGGTGCCGCGGCCGACGTTCACGACCAGGGCCGTGTCCGGCAGCAAGGCCAGCTCCGAGGCGCCGATGAGGCCCTGGGTCTGCGGGGTGTCGGGCAGGACCAGCACCACGATGTCTGCGGCCGGCAGGAGGTCCGGCAGTTCGGCGATGCCGTGCACGCCGGAGCGGGCGGTGCTGGCGACCCGGACGACCTCGGCCTCGCCTGCCTCCAGGTACCGCTCGATGGCACGGCCGATCGAGCCGTAGCCGACCAGCAGGACGCGGCAGTCGGCGAGCGAGCGCGTGTGCACCCGGTCCCACGAACCGGTCTGCTGCTGCGCGAACCAGCGCGGGAAATACCGTTGCGCGGCAAGGATCAGCGCGAGCGCGTGCTCGGCGACGCTGAGGTCGTGCAGGCCCCGGCCGTTCGCGAGCTGAACGCCGGACGGGACGAGCGGCAGCAGGTTGTCGTAACCGGCGGAAAGCGTCTGCACCACGCGCAGCGACGGCAGCTGCGGGATGAGCTTCGCCGCGGCCGGGCCCTGGTCGTAGGGCAGGACGTAGAACTCGACGTCGCCGAGGCCGTCCGGCGGGGTGCCGCGGCCGTCCCACACGACCGCGTTCAGTTCGGCCGGAACGGAAATGTCGGACCAGGGCACCAGTACACGCGCGGTCATGCTCGCCTTTCCTTCGTCTTCACCGGAACCGCGAGCACCAGCACCGCGGCTGCGGCCATTGTCCCCGCCAGCATCAGGAACGCGGCAGCCGTGCTGCCGGTAGCCGATTCGAGCCAGCCGACCAGGTAGGTCCCGAGGAACCCGCCGAGCGCGCCTGCGGCGTTGACCACCGCGACGGCCACGCTGGCGGTCCGCTGCGGCAGCAACTCGGAAATCATCGCGAAAAACGGGCCGTACGGCGCGTACAACGCCACCGCGGCGATCGCCAGCAGCACGAACGCCCACCAGAAATGCTGCTTTCCCAGCAGATACGAACCGTAGAACGCGACCGCGCCACCGAGCAGCCACGGCCACACGTACCGCCGCCGCACGCCGGACCGGTCTGAGCCGCGCGAGTTGATCAGCATCGCCACCACCGCGAACGCGTACGGGATCGCCGACAGCAGGCCAGTCGCGCCGATCCCGGCCGACGAACCCGCCTTGACGATCGACGGCAGCCAGAACACGAAGCCGTAAACCCCGATGCTCCACAACAGATACTGCGCGGACAGCACCAGAACCGCCTTGGACCGCAACGCTTCCCGCACCGGACGATCGGCCGGTTGCGGCAGTTGCGCCTGTTCCGCGGCGATCGCGCGCTCGATGGCGTCGCGGCCCGCCGGGTCGAGCCACGGGGTGTCGGCGGGCCGGTCGCGGACCTGCGCGCGGAACACGAAAGCCCAGATCAGCGCCGGGACTCCCTCGATGATGAACATGCCGCGCCAGGACGTCGCCTCGATCAAGTATCCCGACACCGCCGACAGCCACATCACCGTGACCGGGTTGCCGAGGATCAGGAAAGCGTTGGCACGGCCGCGTTCGGCCTTCGTGAACCACCGCGCGAGCAGCACGACCAGCGCGGGCAGCACCGCCGCTTCCACCGCGCCGAGCAGGAACCGGACCACGATCAGCACCGGCACCGAGCTGAGCAGGCCCTGCGCGGTCGCGAGGACGCCCCACGCGAGCACCGACCAGAAGATCAGGCTGCGCACGCTGCGGCGGTCGGCGTAGAGGACGCCGGGGACCTGCAGCAGGAAGTAGCCGAGGAAGAACGACGCGGCGATCAGGCCGGACGTCGTGCTCGTGAGGTTCAGTTCCTCGGCCATGCCGCCCGCGGTCGCGATCGAGAAGTTCGACCGGTCGAGGTAGGCGAGGCTGTAGGTGACGAAGACGATCGGGATCAGCCGCAGCCAGCGCTGCCTCCCGAGCGCGCCCGCCTGCTCGACGGTGTTCATCCGGTACTCCTGTCGCCGCTGACCCAAGTCCTTGACGCGCTTTCCGTCATATGGAAAGCTATTCCGCAATACGGTGAGAGGCAGTGTGCGTTGCCGCGCGCGGGACGTCAAGGGGGTCCGATGGCGGACATGGTCGGCAAGGCGTTACGAGTGCTGTCCCTGCTCGGCGGCTACCCCGAAGGCGTGCCGCTGTCCGAGCTGGCGCGCGCCGCCGGGTATCCGGTGAGCACGACGCATCGGCTGCTCAGTTCCTTGCAGAGCGAGGGATTCGCGCGCAATGACCCGGTGTCGAAGCGGTATTCGCTGGGGCTGCGGCTGTTCGAGCTGGGTCAGTCGGTGTCGCAGGCGCGCGGGTTCGCCGGGGTCGCGCTGCCGGTGATGCAGAAGCTGTCCGCGGAGACCGGCGAGCCGACGCTGCTGGCCGTGCTGGACGGGCACAACCAGGTCTACGTGCATTCGGTGCAGGGGTCGCAGCGGCTGCAGATCCGGGGCGAACCGGGTGCGCGCGGGCCGTTGCACTGCACGTCAATGGGCAAATGCCTGGTCGCCTTCGCGCCGAACCGGGACGAGCTGGTCGCCTCGCTCGAACTGCCCGCGCTGGGCCCGCGCACGATCACCTCGCGGGAGGCGTTCGCGGCGGAGATCGCGGCGGTGCGCGCACGTGGGTTCGCGATCGCTGACGAGGAGCATGAGGAAGGCATCCGGGCGGTTGGTGTGCCGATCAGGACGCCGGACGGGACGGCGATCGCGGCGTTGTCTACTGCGGCACCGGCTTATCGGCTGACGGTCGCGCAACTGGAGGCGTTTGTGCCTGATTTGCGTGCTGCTGCGCGGGAGTTGGCGGCGGTGCTGCCTCGGTGACGTCTTACTCGCCGATCTGGCCCTTGATCCACGAGACGAGCTGATCGACCCGCGCCGCAGTCTCAATCCCCGGCGAAGGACAGTCCGGGCCGAAGTTCTCGACCGCGACGAGCGTGTTCTTTCCCTTCACCGGCACGAAAAACGGGGACCCCGAATCGTCCGGGCACGGGCTGTTCTCGACGGTCCGCTTCTTCAGCGGCTCGAGGGTGATCTCGTTTTTGCGGACCTCGTCGACCTGGAAATCGCCGCGTTTGATGTGGTCGGTCTGCACGATGACCTTCGAGGACAGCGAACCCCAGCCGACGAAGGTCGTGTGCTGGCCCGGGTCCGGCGGGCCGTCCGGCAGCGCGAGCGGTTCGATGTCGGTGACCGGCTCGGACAGCTTGGCGAGGGCGAGGTCGTTGACCGCGGACTGGCGCGCGTCCACGATCTTCAGCACGTGCCCGCGCGGATCGGAATCGGTGAGCTTCCCGATCGCGGCGGTCACGGTGTAGTCGGGCTTGCCGCTGACGCGCGTGCCGTCGAGGTCGTGGAAGCAGTGGCCCGCGGTGACGATCCATTCCGGGGCGATGAGCGACCCGCTGCAGCCGCCGGTGCGGACGCCGCCGCCCTTCTCCGGGATGTCCTTCGAGGACAGTTTGACGCTGAACGGGGTGGGGTGGTCGGGCAATGCGGGGGTGGCCGGCTGCGTCTTGCCGGCGGCGCCACCGGTGCCACCGGTGATCGTGCCGCTGGCGTTGCCCGCGTTGCCGCCGACGCCGCGCGCGACGGCCACGTTCGGCACCGGCTTGGCCGTCTCGGCTTCGGCGGCCCGGTGCAGGCCCACGTAGGCACCGGCGGCCCCGGCTCCGAGGACCGTCGCGACCGCCACGGCACCCAGCCGAACGCTCGCCCGCTGCACGGACCGTGACTTTGTGTGCACCACGGCGTCCAAGATAGCGAAGTTGTTAACCCGAATGAGTGAGTGTGCCCGATTAATCCGATGACCGAGGTAGAAACTGACGCGGCCGATACGGGGGGTCGGGGGTTGGTCACGGAATGCTAACGGCGAGGTGGCGTTTTGCCTGGACGTTGCGCCGTTTGGCCGCCGGGGCCAGATTTCGGCCGTTGCTCCCGATCAGCGGGACGGTCCGGCCGGGGTGCGGTCCGGGGGCTGCCCCAATGTGGCATTGGGTGCATCCCACGCACCCAATGATGCTCCTATGGTGTGTCAAGGGGTGAGGTGGTGGATTGCGGCGAGGTCTGCTGT
>NZ_JBHUKS010000001.1:135569-186968 GCF_042684085.1 Amycolatopsis silviterrae | reverse complement strand
GCGGCGGCTTCCGTCCTGGCGGCGGCGGTGGCGCCCCGGCAGGCGGCGGCGGCTTCCGCGGCGGCGGCGGTCGTGGCGGCCCCGGCGGTCGCGGCGGCACGGCCGGTGCCTTCGGCCGTCCCGGCGGGCCCTCGCGCAAGGGCCGCAAGTCGAAGCGGCAGAAGCGCCAGGAGTACATGGACAACATGCAGGCGCCCAGCGTCGGCGGCGTCCGCCTGCCCAAGGGGCAGGGCGAGACGATCCGGCTGCCGCGCGGCGCTTCGCTGACCGACTTCGCCGAGAAGATCGACGCCAACCCGGCTTCGCTGGTGCAGGTGCTCTTCCACCTCGGCGAGATGGTCACCGCGACGCAGTCCGTGTCGGACGACATCCTCGAGCTGCTCGGCGGCGAGATGAACTACGTCGTCCAGGTCGTGTCCCCCGAGGAGGAGGACCGCGAGCTGCTGGAGACCTTCGACATCACCTATGGCGAGGACGAGGGCGGCGAGGAGGACCTGCAGGTCCGGCCGCCGGTCGTCACCATCATGGGTCACGTCGACCACGGCAAGACCCGGCTGCTGGACACGATCCGGAAGACGAAGGTCCGCGAAAGCGAGGCCGGCGGGATCACCCAGCACATCGGCGCCTACCAGATCGAGACCGAGCTGGAGGGCAACCCGCGCCTGATCACCTTCATCGACACCCCGGGTCACGAGGCGTTCACCGCCATGCGTGCCCGAGGCGCGAACTCGACCGACATCGCGGTGATCGTGGTGGCGGCCGACGACGGCGTCATGCCGCAGACGGTGGAGGCGATCAACCACGCGCAGGCCGCGAAGGCCCCGATCGTGGTCGCGATCAACAAGATCGACAAGGAGGGCGCGAACCCGGACAAGATCCGGCAGCAGCTCACCGAGTACAACCTCATCGCGGAGGAGTACGGCGGCGACACGATGTTCGTCGAGATCTCCGCGCGGCAGAACATCAACATCGACGGTCTGCTCGAGGCGATCCTGCTGACCGCGGACGCCGCCCTCGACCTCCGGGCCAACCCGGACATGGAGGCGCAGGGCGTCGCGATCGAGGCGCACCTCGACCGCGGCCGCGGCCCGGTGGCCACCGTCCTGGTCCAGCGCGGCACGCTGCGCGTCGGCGACTCGGTCGTGGCGGGCGACGCCTACGGCCGCGTCCGCCGGATGGTCGACGAGCACAACGAGGACGTCACCGAGGCGCTGCCCTCGCGTCCGGTCCAGGTCATCGGGTTCACCTCGGTGCCGGGAGCGGGCGACACCTTCCTGGTGGTCGACGAGGACCGCGTCGCCCGGCAGATCGCCGAGCGCCGCTCCGCGCGCACCCGCAACGCGCTCAACGCGTCGCGGCGCAAGCGGGTCAGCCTCGAGGACCTCGACTCCGCCTTGAAGGAGACGAGCAGCCTCAACCTGATCATCAAGGGTGACAACTCGGGTACCGTCGAGGCGCTCGAAGCGGCCCTGCTGCAGCTGGACGTCGGCGAAGACGTCGAACTGCACGTGGTCCACCGCGGCGTCGGCGGCGTGACCGAATCGGACATCGACCTGGCGACCGCGTCCGACGCGATCGTCCTCGGGTTCAACGTCCGGGCGCAGGGCAAGGCGACCGAGCGGGCCACCCGCGAGGGCGTCGACGTGCGCTACTACACGGTCATCTACCAGGCGATCGAGGAGATCGAGCAGGCTCTGAAGGGCATGCTCAAGCCGGAGTACGAAGAGGTCGAACTGGGCCGCGCCGAGGTCCGGGACGTCTTCAAGTCCTCCAAGATCGGCACGATCGCGGGTTGCCTGGTCATGTCCGGCGAGATCCGGCGCAACGCCAAGGCCCGCCTCCTGCGCGACGGCAACGTGGTCGCGCAGAACCTGCCGATCAACTCGCTGCGCCGCTTCAAGGACGACGTGGTCGAGGTCCGGGAAGGGTACGAGTGCGGTCTCACGCTGGGCTCGTACAGCGACATCAAGGTCGACGACGTGATCGAGACCTACGAACAGCGGGAGAAGCCCCGTAGCTGACGGCTTCTTTGCGGGAGGGGCGTGCTCGCAAGCTGCGCTCGCCCCTCCCGCCGTCAGCGTGCTGTGCGGGGGTCGAACCCCCGCGCCCCCGCCAGGGGGCAAGCCCCCTGGACCCCCGCCGGGGTCCAGTCGGGCTTGTCCGTCGAGTTTCGTTTTCGTCGAGTTTGCAGGTGGTGACTAGCTTTGTTTGTCGGAGCTCTAGAGCTGGACCTGCTGCTCGACGACGTGCATTCGTTGAAGCAGAAGCGATCCGTGGTACGGCCGGTGGTGGCCGAACTGCGGAAGCGATTCGCCGTCTCGGTCGCCGAGGCGGGACATCTGGACCTGCACCGGCGCGCGCTCATCGGCGTCGCCGCGGTCGCCCCCGACGGAGAGCACGTCCGGGACGTGCTTGACGCGTGCGAGCGGTTCGCGGCCGGACGCCCGGAGTTCGAACTGCTCTCCGCGCGCCGCCGGCTGCTCGGCCCGGACGACTAGAACACCCGGAAATCCGGAGAAGGAGACCTCAGCCATGGCCGATCCCGCTCGAGCGCGCAAGCTCGCCAAGCGGATCTCGCAGATCGTGGCCTCGGCGATCGAACACGACGTCAAGGACCCGCGACTGGGCGCGGTGACCATCACCGACGCCCGCGTCACTGCGGACCTGCACGACGCCACGGTGTACTACACGGTGCTCGGCGAAAGCCTGGACGCGGAGCCGGACTTCGCGAGCGCCGCGGCCGCGCTGGAAGCCGCGCGCGGCGTCCTGCGCACCAAGGTGGGACAGGGCACCGGCGTCCGCTACACCCCGACGCTCACCTTCATCGCGGACAGCGTCCCGGACGACGCCCGCCGCATCGAAGAACTGCTCGCGAAGGCCCGCGAATCGGACGCCGAGGTGGCCCGCCGGGCGACCGGAGCCCAGCCGGCCGGCGAAGCGGACCCGTACAAGGCCCCTCGTGCCGAAGAGGACGAGGAGCAAGCAGAAGAGGAGACGCGCGGCTGAAGCGATGCGGTCAAAGCCCGGTGTCACGCGACGCGGCCTGCTGCTCGGCGGTACCGCGGCGCTCGTCGCCGCCTGCACCGGGCGCTCCGCCCCGGTGGTTGCGCCGACCTCGGCTGCCCCGGCCTCCAGCCCGTCGCCCCTGAAGGCGTCGATCACGATCCACCGCAGGCACTCCGCGGCCCGCGGCCGGGACGTCGACGTGGTGCTCATGACGCCCGACGGCGTCCCCAGCACCGGCCTCCCGGTCTGCGCCGCACTGCACGGCCGAGGGTCGACCGCCCGCACGTTCCTGGACCTGGACCTGCCCGCGGCCCTCACCGCCGCGGTCCGGTCCGGCACCCCGCCGTTCGCGGTCGCCGCGGTCGACGGCAGCCACTACTGGGTCCCCGACGGCCACGACGACCCGAGCCGCATGCTCGCCGACGAACTCCCCGGCTGGCTGTCCGAGTCCGGCCTCCGCCCGATGACCGGAGTCCTCGGCATCTCGATGGGCGGCTTCGGCGCGCTGAACCTCGCCCGGCACCGCCGCGACGTGACCGCCGTGGCCACCTGCAGCGCGGCCCTGTTCCGCACCTGGCCCGAAGCCCGCGCCCGGCACATCTTCCCGGCACAGCAGGACTGGACGGCCGCCGAACCGCTGCGCCACGTCGACGAACTCCCGTCCCGCGGCCTCGGCGTGTGGTGCGGCGACGGAGATCCTTTCCTCGCGGCCAACCGGAAACTGATCACCGGCGCGAACCCGGAGGTCTCGCGGATCACGCCGGGGGAGCACACGTCGGAGTACTGGCGGGGAGTCCTGCCGGAGGTACTGCGCTTCCTCGGGCCGCGGCTGACGTAGAAGACCACCTGGTCGGGTGACGGGGGTTGTGTAGGCAATTGGTAACAGGGCTACTTGCCGACGTGGACAGCGATCGAGGCGGGCTAGTCGGCAGCCGACTCCGGCGGCAGCTTCGTGGCCGGATCGGTGCGGGCCAGCCGGAGCGAGCCCGGATCGAGACCGCGCACGGACGTCAGATCGACGCCGGCGAGGACAGCGTGCTCGAACACCGCACCCGACACGTCCGCGTGGTTCAAGGTCGCCCCGGTCAGATCGGCGTCGCTGAGGTCGGCGCCGGCCAGGACCGCCTCGGTCAGATCGGTGCCGCGGAGACTGGCGCCGGTCAGCACCGCGCCGCGCAGGTCCGCGCGGCGGCAGTTGGCGTGATCGAGCGTCGCGGCGGACAAGCTCGCGCCGGCCAGCTGCGCCGAGGTCAGGATGGCGCCGGAGAAATCGGCACCGTCGAGCCGCGCGTCGGCGAAGTCCGCGCCGGTCAGCTTCGCCGTGGCGAAGGACGCGCCGCGAAGATCGGCCAGCCGCAGCTCCGCACCGGGCAGCTGCACGCGGATCAGATCGAGCCGTGCCTGCGGGGGAGGGGGATGAGTGCGAAGCGCCCGCAGCGCGACCCGGACGTCCAGCGGCAGCGGGTCGGCGGCTCCGCGGTGGCAGCGCAAGAAGTCAGTCAGCGTTTCGACGATCCGGGACCGGTCGCGCGGGGAATCCTCGTACATCCTTTCCAGCGTCCGGACCCCGCCGGCTCGCGTCGACGGACTCTCCGAGCCGAGATGGCCGATCGCCGTGGCGTAGGTGTCGGTGACGTGCTTGTCGCGGTCGAGGAGAAGCTTTCTGACCGCGACCCAAGCGGGGACGCCGATGCCGAGAGGCGTGAGAAAACCGGCGATCTGGCCGCGAATGCCGCTCAGCACGGCGGCCCGTTCAGCGACGGCGAGGTGCGCGACGTCGGCACCGGCGATCCAAGAAACCAATGGCCCCAACAGAAACCACAGCACGGCGACTGCCCCGGCGGTTCCGGCGGCGGCAACAGCTAACGGCCGGAGGCGGCGGTGAACCGGGAGGCGGCGATGCCGCTCGCCCCTCACCGCTCAGCCTCGCGGGAGGCCGGAACAGACCAGCCTCCCGCGATGTCCCCGCGCGGATCGAGCCCGTACTTCCGGAACTGCTTGTGATTCCAGTCCGGGTCCTTCGCGGCCGCGAGATAGCGTTCGATGCGCCTGCGCGCGCCCGGGTGCCCGTAAGCCAGCGCGGTGCAGTAGAGATCCAGCACCCCGCTCGGCTGACGGGCGTTGCGGCGGAGATCGGCCAGCAGGACATGGGATTCGATGTCGCCGCCGCGGACCCCGCGCTCGGCGAGGTCCCAGGCCTTGTCGAGCTTCCCGTGCAGGATGAACCCTCGCGCGACGCCCGTTACGCCGCTGAAATCGCCGTCCGTGATCTGCCCCTCGACCATCCGCTCGGCTTCGTCCAGATCGCCGAGCCCGGCCAGCGCTTCCGCCCGCAGGCTTTGCCTCCGGGCGGGAGCGAGGGTGCTGCCGGAGCTGAGCAGCTGTATCGCCTCCGCGAAGCTCTGGCGGTCCAGCAAAAGGCGCACGGCGCGTTCCCCCGCCAGCGCTGATCCCGCGCTGGCGGCTTCGGAGTAGAGCCCGGAAGCCACGATCAAGAGGGCGGACGACGCCAGTTCCACGCCGGATCCGCTCACGGTCGCCCGGTCCGTTCCGTCAGGCCGGACGCTGTCCGCGTGGACGAGCGCGTCGGCGACCCAGAGCCGCGCGTGGGCGCGCGGAACGTTCTCGCGGGTGCGATAAGCCGCGACCAAGTCCTCGACATAGAGATCAGTGATGTACCGGGAGACCGGGGCGAGCGCGCCGACAGTCAGCGAAACGGTTCCGACGTACCACTTCAGCGCGTCGGCGATCAGCGGGGAGTACTCGTATTCCTCGGATTTCCGGGATTCCCCGAAACCGCAGAGCAGCAAGGCGATCTCGGCGGGGTCCGGCGCGTCGCCGGCTCGCTGGGCGTTCCGGTAGTAGCTGGCGGCGTCGTCGAGGAGACCGTGCCGTGCCGCGGCGAGCGCCGCGGCACCCAATGCGCGGGGCTCGTGTTCGGCCGCGTCGTAGTAGCACTCAAGGGCTTTCCTCGGGAGCCCGGACGCGGAGAAGGCGTCGCCGACCGCGATCAGCGGACCCGCGTCGCCGCCCGCCGCGCATTCGAGGGCGACTTGCTGCGCGGCGGTTTCCAGGCCCGCGCTCAGGTTCACCTGGACAACGGCGGCCAGCGCTCCCGGAACGTCGTACTGCCGCGCCGCCATCACCCAGTCGAGCGCGTCTTCCGCCCGGCCTTCCGAAGCCAGCACCCGGGCGCCGAGCAGATACGCGTCATGCCGGCCGCGAACGGTCGCTTCCTCCGAGAGCATGGCGATCGCCGCGTCGGGGCCGACGGCGTCGACGGTCAGGTCCGTGATCATCGGCAGCAGGTCGAGCCCGGTGCGTTCGCCCAGTCCGGTCAGGTAGCGGACAGCTTTGTCGAGTTTCGCCTGCCGGCGCCGTTGTTCCTCGGCCCGCACCTTCGGCGTCGCGAGAGCGCGGCGAGGTTGCGGCGAGTTCTCGCGAAACGCGATGCGTTCGGCCACGACAGCCGCCGAACGCAGGTCTCCCTTCTCGGCGAGCCGCTGATGGATGTCCAATGCCAGGTGCGGCTGGTTGAGCTGGGTGTGCGCGACCGCGACCAGCACCTCGGCCGAACGGATCCCCTCGCCGGCGAGCGGGCCGAGCCAGGCGAGGACGTCCTCGGGCCGCCCGGCGGCGAAGAGCGTGCCGGCGCCCTTGTCGATGGCGTCCTTGACGTCGTCCGGATCGGTGCTGGTCCGCACGATCGTCTCGTACTGGCTGAGCGCGTCGTCGATGCGGCCCGCCTTGGTCAGCATCGCGGCGACTTCGGCGCGTGCTCCCGGGCAGCCGTTGTCCGCGGCTTTCACGGAGAACTGGGCGCTCAGTTCCAGCAGATGGCGATTCGCGCATTCTCTCGCCAGCGCGAGGCAATTCTCCGCGTCGGCCGTCTCGAGCAGCACGGGCCACACGTGTTCGCCCGGCAGCACCGGCTTCGTCGCACCGGTCACGTAGTGCCGCTCGAGCGACGGAGCAAGGCAGTAGGCGTCCTCCGCCGCGCCGGATTCCCGGGAGCTCCGGACCAGCACCGCGGCCCCGCCGGCTACTTGCTTCGTCAGCTCGCTCAACGCTCCGGCGAACCACTCGGCTGAATCAGGAGTGCAACTGCCGAGATCTGCCTGCGCGCCTCGACGCAACAGTTCGCGCGGCAGCCATCGGCCGTGCCCGGCGTGCCGTGCCTCGATTAGGAAGTCCAGCAGTGCGCGAGCTTCCGTGCCCACGTCGCGGCACCGCGCGCGTAGCTCCGGCTCGGCGACGAGATTCTGGATCACCCGGCGGTCCGGCGCGCTAGCCGCGGCTTCGGCGAGCCTCGGTTCCGGGGAATCGAGCGCCCGGAGAAGCTCGGCCTCGGTGAAGGAAACGGGCACCCGGATGACGGTTCCCTGTCGCAGGAGCAGCTGGGTGTGGGGACGGTCCGGATCCGGCGACGTCCGGCCGTGCGGCGCGTTGATGGCCTGCCAGCTTTCCCGGGTCAGGCTGGCGAGGATCAGGCAGGGAGCGCGGGTCTCGTCGTCGAGGAGGTCTCGCAGGCAGCGCGCGACCCGTTCGCCGAGTTCGCTGTCGTCCGGCAGGAGATAGCGTTCGGCGGACGGAATCCACACGGCCGTCCGGGGAGCGAGGCCGCCCGCGTTTTCCAGCAGCTCTTCCGGCTTGCAGGGGCTGAGACCGGGCCAGATCCGCCACCCGTCGAGAGGAAAATGCTCCGCGTCGTTCTTCGTGCGCACGGCTTCCCACAAAGCGCGTTTCTTTCCGGTTGCCGGGTCGCCAATAAGAGTGACCATCCGGCTGGTTCCCCCGGCTGCCGCCGCCACGACGGATTCCAGTTCCTCGTCGAGTTTCCGCGGGAAGTAGATCGTCGATTCGGGAGGTGTTTCGCCGCACTGGCCGCCGTTGTCCAAAGGGACCAGCGCGAGCTGGCCGGGAGTGCAGGCCGACAGGTCGGCGGAGGGGACGAAGAGGGACGTCGGGGTGGTCTGCGCTGTCGTTTCCATCTCTCGCCCGAGAGTGCCGGACCGGCCCGGCGCCGCGCTACTTCCCGCCTTCTCCCGGCGGCAAACGGTCTACTCTACGGGTTAAATGCCCGGCGAACTTCGCCCCCGCCGAAGCCTTGTTCACTCAATTCGGTGAACGTGACTTGCGCGTCGTAACGCTATTTCGACTTGGTGCTCAGGCGGGCTTTCCCGCCACCACGAGGTCGCGCACGATCGCCTGGTCCACCCGGTGCGCCAATTCCTCGTACGGACCGCCGGACCGCACCGCCAGCCCCGCCCGTTCCAGGATCGCCACCAGCTCCTCCCGCGGCAGCACGTGCGTGTTCCACGAGATCCCCATCGCCCCGCCGGGCCGCAGCACCCGGTTCCACACCGGAACCGCCGCCGCGAGGAGGTCGCGCGGGCTGCGGGCCAGACCGGTCTCGCGGTGGCTGCCGTGCTGCACGCCGTACGGCGCGTCGGTCACGATGAGATCCACGGACGCCGGGCGCAGGACTTCGTCGGTGGTCAGGGTGTCCGCGTTGAGATAGCTGAGCCGGCGGGTGCGTCCGGCCTTGTAGTCGTCCTTGTCGAACGCGTACTCGATGTCCAGCCGACGGCCGAGGCGGACCTTGTTGCGGCGCAGCTGCCCGGCGTCGGCGGTGTGCTTCACCCGTTTTGTGCGCAGCCACGTCTTCACGAACTGTTCGTATGCTTCGAAATCGCGCTCGCCGACGTCGAGGCCGGTGGCGTCGAAGCCGTACATCACGGCCTGGTTCAGCGTTGTACCGCGGCCGCACAGCGGGTCGAGCACGTGCAGTTCGCGGTCCGGCCAGTCGGCGGGCCGCGCGGTCGCCAGCAGGGTGAGGTTGAGCAGCAGTTTGGTGAACTGCTCGTTGGTCTTGCCCGGGTATTTCTGGATGGTCAGCAGGTCGGAGTCGGCCTTCGCCAGCGGGTGCACGGCGACCGGCCGGAGCACGCCGTCGCCCAGTTCGAACAGGGCGTACAGCGAGGACAGATTCGACAGCAGCGCCAGATCGCGCTCGCCGAGCGGTGCCGCGCAGGCGAATTTCACGTACCCGACACCGCCGAGTTCGATCTCTTCGATCGCCGACACCTCGGCGGAAAGACCAGCGCCGAAGGCCGCCAGTTCGGCGCGCAGCAGCGCCGGCGACGAGGCAGCGTACACGCGGTTGGCGGAAGGCAGAACAAGGATCACATACTCAGGCATCCCGCAGAGCGTAGCGTGACACTTTGTGACAGCTTCCCTGGTACAGGACATCGAGGCCGCCGCCGCACTGCTGGCCGGGGCCACCGACGTGACGCTGCTCGGACACGTGCGCCCCGACGCGGACGCCCTCGGCAGCGCACTGGCCCTCGGCCACGTGCTGCACCGTCGCGGCGCGCGCGTGCGGGTCTCCTTCGGCGAGCCGGACGAGGCCCCCGAAACACTGGCCTGGCTCGACGTCGACGGCCTGATCACTCCCGTCGCCGCCCTGCCGCCGACCGACGGCCTGCTGGTCGCGCTGGACACCCCCACCCTGGCCCGCCTCGGCAGACTCGCCCCGCGCGTCGCCGCGGTCCGGGACGCGGGCAGTCCGGTCCTGGTCGTCGACCACCACGCGACGAACGCCCGCTACGGCACCCACCACGTCGTGGACGAGACCGCCGAGGCGACGGCGATCCTGGTCACGCGGATCGTCGAGGCGATGGGTGCGGAACTGGACGCGGCCGCCGCGCGCTGCCTGTACGCCGGGGTCGTCACCGACACGAGCGGCTTCCGCCGGGCGAGCCCGGAAACGCACCGGATCGCGGCCCGCCTGCTGGAAGCGGGAGCCGACCCGAGCGAGGTGGCGCGCCGGATCGTCGACGATCACCCGTTCGCGTGGCTGCCGATGCTGTCGACGGTCCTGTCCGAGGCGCAGTTGGAACCCGAAGCGGCACAAGGCTTTGGCTTCGTCCACACGGTAGTGCGCGCGGCCGCCGCGGCGACGGTACGGCTCGAAGAGGTCGAGTCGGTCATCGACGTGGTGCGCGCGACGCGGGAGGCCGGCGTCGCGGCGGTGCTGAAGGAGGCGGGGCCCGGTCCGGTGTGGACGGTCTCGCTGCGCTCCGCCGGCGACATCGACGTGTCCGCGGCCGCCGCGGAGTTCGGCGGGGGCGGTCACCGGATGGCGGCGGGCTGCACGGCGGAGGGCCCGGCGGAGGAGGTGCTGGACCGGCTGCGGGAGGCGCTGGGGAGGGCACCGCTGCTGCGGGCTTCCTGAGCGCGGGCGGTCTGCTGCGGTCCGGTGCTCACAGGTCGAGTGGCTTCGCTTGCGCAGGGAGTGCAGCGGTCCGCCGTGCCTGGATTACCTGTATCTAGCGCGGTCCGCTGTGGACCTGGCGCGGGGTAACTGAACGCGACTGCGGTCCGCTGCGCTCGCGGGTCTCCGCTGAACGTCCGTCTACCTGAACGCGACTGCGGCCCGCCGCAGTCGCGTTGGTCTCCGCTGAATGTCCGTCCACTGCGGTCCACTGCGCTCGCGGGACTCCGCTGAACGTTCATCCACCTGAACGCACCTGCGGCCCATCGCGCTCGCGGGCCTCCGCCGAACGTCCATCCACCCGAACCGCGCGGCCGACCCGCCGCGCTCCCGGACCTGCTCGCTCAGCATGCCCGCGCCTAACGCCGAACAGCCCCCCCATACTTCAGGAACCCGGTCCGTCCTGTTCCGAATTCCCTTGCCCCGCAACCACATCCCCCGCCCGTATCACCCTTCCCGGTTAACGCCCGCCCGCCAGCCCGCCAGAATTGTCGGTGCCGGTGGCTAGTCTCATCCACGTGTCCGAAAACCCCACGACCACCGCCGCAAGCGGTGACCGCATCCCGCCCCGCCGAGTGTTCGGGCTCGCCGTGCCCGCGCTCGGCGTGCTCGCCGCCGAACCGCTCTACGTACTGGTCGACACTGCCGTAGTCGGCCATCTCGGCGCGTTGCCGCTCGCCGGTCTCGCGCTGGGCGGCGTGGTGCTGTCGCAGGTCTCCACGCAGCTCACCTTCCTGTCCTACGGCACCACCTCGCGCACCGCGCGGCTGCACGGCGCGGGGCGGCGCGCCGACGCGGTCCGCGAAGGCGTGCAGGCCACCTGGCTCGCCGTGCTGGTCGGGCTGGTGCTGCTCGTCGCGGGGCAACTGCTGGCCGGGCCGATCGCCCGGGCGCTCTCCGGCAGCGACGAAATCGCCGCGGCGGCGGTGTCCTGGCTGCGGATCGCGTTGTTCGGCGCGCCGCTGATCCTCATCACGATGGCGGGCAACGGCTGGATGCGCGGCGTGCAGGACGCCACCCGTCCGCTGCGCTATGTCTTGGCGGGCAACGGAATCTCGGCAGTGCTGTGCCCGGTGCTGGTGTACGCCGCCGACCTCGGGCTGGAGGGGTCGGCGATCGCGAACGTCGTCGCGCAGGTCGTGTCCGCGTCGATGTTCGTCACCGCGCTGGTGCGGGAAAAGGTGCCGTTGCGGCCGGATTTCCCGGTGATGCGGGCACAACTGGGCCTCGGCCGCGATCTGGTGCTGCGCAGTTTCGCGTTCCAGGCGTGCTTCGTGTCCGCCGCCGCGGTGGCCGCGCGCACCTCGACCGAGGCGGTCGGGGCGCACCAGGTGGTCCTGCAGCTGTGGACGTTCCTGTCCCTGGTGCTCGATTCTGTCGCGATCGCCGCGCAATCGCTGGTCGGCGCGGCGCTCGGCGCGGGAGCGGCGCGGCAGGCGCGCGGGGTGGCCACGCAGATCACCGGGTACGGCCTGGTCTTCGGGTGTTTCCTGGGGGTGCTGTTCGCGGCGTTGTGGAGTGTCTTGCCGCACGCGTTCACGTCCGATCCGGGGGTGCTCGGCGAAATCCCGCACGCCTGGTGGTTCTTCGTGGCGCTGCAGCCGATCGCGGGTGTGGTGTTCGCGCTCGACGGGGTCCTCCTCGGTGCGGGGGACGCCGCGTTCCTCCGCACCGCGACGCTAGTCAGCGCCGGCCTCGGATTCCTGCCGTTGATCTGGCTGTCGCTCGCGCTGGGCTGGGGATTGAGCGGGATCTGGACCGGATTGTCGCTGTTCATGGTGTTCCGGCTGGCGGCCGTGGTGGCGCGGTGGCGGTCCGGGCGGTGGGCCGTGGTCGGCGCGGTCAGGGAGGCTTGATGGCATAACGGAGAAACCGGGTCGCCTCCGTCGCCTGGCGGATGCGAGGGTGGGTGCATGCCGAAGTTCACCCAGGTCGACGTCTTCACCGACGAATTCACCCGAGGCAACGCGCTCGCTGTCGTGCACGGCGCGGACGGGCTGTCCGACGAGCGGATGGCCGCGTTCGCCAGCTGGACGAACCTCAGCGAAACCACGTTCCTGCTGGAGCCGTCCGACCCGTCCGCCGACTACCGCGTGCGGATCTTCACCCCGGGCCGGGAGCTGCCGTTCGCCGGGCATCCGACGCTCGGGTCGGCGCGGGCGTGGCTGGCCGCCGGGGGAGTGCCGAAGGCCGGGCACCTCGTGCAGGAATGCGGTGCCGGGCTGGTCCGGGTGCGCCTCGACGGCGACCGGCTGGCGTTCGCCGCGCCTCCGCTGCTTCGCGGCGGTCCGGTGGACGACGCCGACCTCGCCGCGGTGAAACGCGGGCTGCACCTCGGCGACGCCGACGTCCTCGACGCGCGCTGGGCGGACAACGGCCCCGGCTGGGTCGCGTTGCTGCTGCGCGACGCGGCGACGGTGCTCGCGGTCGAGCCGGACTTCGGCGCGCTCGGGTCGTTCAAGGTGGGCGTCGTGGGTGCGCAGCCGGCCGGCTCCGACACGGCGTTCGAGGTCCGCGCGTTCGGCGACGTCGTCGAGGACCCGGTCACCGGCAGCCTCAACGCGTCGCTCGGCCAATGGCTGATCGGCGACGGAATCGCGCCCGAGTCGTACGTCGCGGCGCAGGGCACGCGGCTCGGCAGGCGCGGGCGGGTGCACGTCGAACGAGACGGCGACGACGTGTGGGTCGGTGGCGACACAGTGGTCGGCATCCGGGGCGAAGTGGATCTGTGGTGAAGCACACCCCGGTTACGGCTATGTATCGAGGTTGCTGAGGCGATACAACTATCGAGGCGGCAGCGTCGTCGTCCTCCTCTGCCCGACGCTCGTCTGCTCTCTGGAGGAACCCTTGTCGCCCGCCGGCCGCGCCCCTGTCCGGTCCTGGCTCATTTGGCTCACCGCGGTCACGGTGTACCTGCTCGCCGTTTTCCACCGCACCTCGTTCGGCGTCGCCGGGCTGAAAGCGGCCGAGCGCTTCGGCGTCGGGTCCGCCGCGCTCGGCATCTTCACCGTCCTGCAGGTCGGCGTCTACGCGGCCATGCAAATCCCGACCGGCGTACTCGTCGACCGCTACGGCCCGCGCCGCGTGCTCACCGCCGCCGTCCTGATCCTCGGTTCCGGGCAGCTGCTGCTCGGCATCGCCGACACCTACGCACTCGGCCTGGTCGCTCGCGGCGTCCTCGGCCTCGGCGACGCGCTCACCTTCGTCAGCGTCCTCCGCCTAGTCGCCGCACACTTTCCAGCGCACCGGTACGCGCTGCTCGCGTCCTTCACCTCCTGCGTCGGCTACCTCGGCAACCTCGCCGCGACCGTCCCGCTCACCCTGCTCCTCGACGGTCCAGGATGGACAGTCACCTTCCTCGTCGTCGGCGCGGTGACGGTGCTGTACTCGGTGCCGGTCGCGCTGCGCGTCCGCGACTCCCCGGAAGGCGCACCGGAACGCAAACGCGAACCCGTGCGCCCGGCGGAACTCGGCCAGCAGGTCCTCCTGGCCTGGCGAACCCCCGGCACCCGCCTCGGTTTCTGGGTGCACTTCTCGACGATGTTCGCGCCGAACGTGCTGACCCTGTTGTGGGGCATGCCCTTCCTGGTGCAAGGCGAAGGTCTGCCCGCCGCGACCGCAAGCGCCCTCCTGACGGTCTTCGTTTTCGGCTCAATGGCCGGCGGCCCGCTGCTGGGCGCGGTGATCGGCCGTTCCCCCTCGCTGCGAGTGCCGCTGGTCATCGGCTACCTCATCGGCGCGGCCGCGGTCTGGGCGGTACTGCTCAGCTGGAGCGGCCACGTCCCGGTCGCCGTCCTCATCCCGGCGTTCGCCTTCCTCACCCTGGGCGGCCCGGCGTCGATGATCGGCTTCGCCATCGCCCGCGACTACAACCCCCTGTCCCGCGTCGGCACCGCAACCGGCGTGGTGAACGTCGGCGGCTTCCTGGCGACCACCGTCACCGCGCTGCTGATCGGCGTCCTGCTCGAGGCGACCGGCGGCAACTTCCGGATCGCGCTGCTGGTCATCGTGGCGATGCTGGCGGTGGGCGCGTCGCGAATGCTGGTGTGGTGGCGCCGGGCCCGCGCCCACGTGTTCGCCGCGGAAGCGCGCGGGGAAGAAGTCCCGGTCCGGATCCGGCGGCACCGATGGGACCGCGCTCCGGAAGAGGCCGTGGCAGCAGCCTGAGCCAACCATCCCGTCCGGTTCGACCGCCCAGGGCAGTCGCCCGGGTCGGCTGCCCGAGCCAGCTACCCAGGCCGGTCGACTGCCCAGGGCACTCGTCCGGGTCGGTTGCCCGGGCCGGTCGCTGTGGCCGGTCGTCTCGGCCGGGCGGATGTCCAGGACACCCGCCCGGATCGGTTGCCCAAGCCGAGCGACCGCCCCGGGCATCCGCCCGGATCGCCCGCCGAAGCCAAGCCGCTCCGGCCCCGTCACTACTTCGGACCACCCGCCCAGACCGGCCCCCATGCCGCTTCCGCCATCCCGCGCACCGCCCGGACCACCCGCCCGCCAACCGCTTCCCCCATCCCGCCGCCGCCCCCGCACCCCCGCCCCAACCACCCGCCGCCCGCGATTCCCCGCCTAGGTAGGGTTTCCGCCGTGTCTCGCCCGAAAGAACCGCGTCGCCCAGCCCCTCCTCCCGGACTTCTCATCGTCGACAAACCGGCGGGAATGACGTCGCACGACGTGGTCGCGCGGGCGCGGCGGATCATGGGCACCCGCAAGGTCGGCCACGCCGGCACGCTCGACCCGATGGCGACCGGCGTCCTGGTGCTCGGCATCGAACGCGCCACCAAACTCCTCGGGCACCTCGCGCTCGACCGCAAGACCTACCTCGCCACCCTGTCGCTCGGCCGGTCCACCACGACCGACGACGCCGAAGGCGAGCCACTGGCCGAAGACGCCTCGCCGGAAACCCTCGCCGCGGTCACCGACGCGCAGATCTCCGGCGGCATCGCCGCGCTGACCGGTGACATCCAGCAGGTGCCCAGTGCCGTCTCCGCCGTCAAGATCGACGGCAAGCGCGCCTACGCCCGGGTTCGCGCGGGCGAAGACGTCGTCCTCCCGCCGCGGCCGGTGACCGTGCACCGGTTCGACGTTCTCGGGCTTCGCCGCGAGGACGACCGGATCGAGATCGACGCGATCGTCGAATGCTCGTCCGGCACCTACGTCCGTGCGCTCGCGAGGGACCTCGGCGCCGGGCTCGGCGTCGGCGGGCATCTGAAAGCCTTGCGCCGCACCACAGTCGGGCCGTTCACGCTCGCCCGCGCGCGCACGCTCGACCAGCTCGAAGAGAAACCCGAACTGTCCTTGGACCTCGACGCCGCCGTCGCCGCCGCGTTCCCGCGCCGGGATCTCGACGCGGCCACGGCGAAGGCGGTCCAGTACGGCAGGCGCATCCCGGCGGGCGGAATCGAGGGCACCTACGGCCTGTTCGCGCCGGACGGGCACGTGCTCGCGCTCGCGTCCGACACCGAGGGAGTGACCCGTTCGGTGGTAGTCCTGCTGCCCGCATAGGGTGGGGGCAAAGGCACCGGCTCGGGGAAAGTTGACAACAGTGCAGCGGTGGCGTGGGCTCGGGGACCTCCCGGGCGGCTGGGGACGGTGCGTGGTCACCATCGGCGTGTTCGACGGGGTGCACCGCGGGCACCAGGAGCTGATCAAGCGCACCGTGGCGACGGCCGCCGAGCGCGGCGTGCCCAGCGTGGTGCTCACCTTCGACCCGCATCCGTCCGAGGTGCTGCGCCCGGGCAGCCATCCCGCGCAGCTCACCACCTTGCGGCGCAAGGCCCAGCTGGTCGAGGGGCTCGGCGTGGACGTGTTCTGCGTGCTGCCCTTCACCCTGGAGCTGTCCCGGCTCAGCCCGCACGAGTTCGTGCACGAGGTGCTGGTCGACCGGCTGCACGCGGCGGCGGTCCTGGTCGGCGACAACTTCACCTTCGGGGCCAAGGCCGCGGGCAACGTCGCGCTGCTGCGCGAACTGGGCCGCCGCTTCGGGTTCGTCGCCTACGGCGCGGAGCTGCAGGGCCGTTCGCTCGACGACGACCGCGGCGCCAACGACATCACCTTCTCCTCGACCTACGTGCGCTCGTGCATCGACGCCGGCGACGTGGTGGCCGCGTCCGACGCGCTCGGCCGCCCGCACCGGCTGGAGGGCATCGTCGTGCGCGGCGACGGCCGGGGCCACGACCTCGGCTACCCGACGGCCAACCTGTCCACCGCGCGGTTCGCCGCCGTGCCCGCGGACGGCGTCTACACGGCGTGGTTCAGCAAGCTGTCCGATCCGGACCGGCGGCTGCGCGCGGCGGTGTCGGTGGGCACGAACCCGACGTTCTCCGGCCGCGAGCGCACCGTCGAGGCGTTCGTGCTGGACGTCGACGAGGACTTCTACGGCCAGCACGTAGCGCTGGACTTCGTCACCCGGTTGCGGGACCAGGCGAGGTTCGGCGCGTCGGCCGATCTCGTGAAGAAGATCGACGAGGATGTGGCCCGGACCAGGGAAGCGCTCGGCTCGGACGGCTGAGCGGACCCGTCCCCGGGGCGGACCGGACCCGGGGCGAATCGGGCGTTCCGGCCCGGCGGGGGCGTCCGGGGTGGCAAGATGGGCCGGCGGCGCCGGGCCGGAGGAGCAAGTCCTCCGGCGGCGGGACGACAGCGCTAGGGGAGCGGAGCTAGGTGGAGGACCACAAGATCGTCCAGCGGAACATCGCGCTGCAGCGGGAGTGGTACGGGGAGCCGCTGGGCGATCGGGTGCGCCGGCTGGTGGTGGCCTTCGACGTGTCGCAGGCGTTCCTGGCCGAGGTGCTGGGGATCAGCGCGCCGATGCTGAGCCAGGTGATGAGCGGGCGGCGGGCGAAGATCGGCAATCCGGTGGTGCTGGCCCGGATGATCATGCTCGAACGCAAGATCCTGGTGCCCGAGGTCGCCGCGGGCGACCGCGACGCGATGCAGGCCGCGCTGGAGGACGTGCGCGATTCGCGGCCCACCGTCGGCCGCGACAACATCCCGGTCAGCTCGGACGAGAAGATCCTGCTGTCCGGCATCCGGGACGTCGCCGAGGACGAGAACCTCGCCGAGGCGGCGAAGCTGCTCGACGAGGACTTCCCGGCGATCGCCGACCTGCTCCGCCGCGCCGGAGCCGGCCAGTAGCCGATGCGGCTGTTCACCGCGCTGCGCCCGCCCGCCGACGTCGCGGAGGAAATCGCCGGCGCGCTCGGCGAGCGGGACCGGCTGTTGCGCTGGTCCGACCCGGCCGGCTGGCACATCACGCTGGCCTTTTACGGCGAAGCAGACCCGGCCGAACGCGGCGCCTTCCTCGACCGGGCGCTGGACGGCCGAAAATCCGTTGACGTCCGGCTCGCCGGTTCGGGAACATTTCCGGGAGTGCTGTGGTTGGGAGTGGCGGGGGAAGACCTCGCCGATCTCGCCACCGCCGCGGGCAACGACGACGAGGAACGCCCGTACCGGCCGCACCTGACGCTGGCGCGCTGCTCGCGCGCGCAGCCGCCGACGGAGTGGACGGAACGGCTCGCCGGTTTCCGCAGCCGCTCGTGGACCGCGGACCGGGTGGAGCTGATGGGCGGCGGCAGCCCCTACCGCACCCTGCGGACTTGGCCTCTGCACCGTGCGTGACGCGGTGCTGCCCGGCTAGCCGCACGCGGCTGAAGCCGCAGTTCAACCGGCTGGTAACCTCACTAACCGGGTCCGGCTGCAGTCCGTGGCGGCCGTGACCGTCTCACCCGGCCGCGTGGCGCGGTGCGGGCCTCACGGCACGAGATGCACAAGGAGCACCACCAGTGGCGCTGTCCACCGAAGAGAAGAAGACGATCCTCGCCGAGTACGGGCTGCACGACTCGGACACCGGATCCCCCGAGGCCCAGGTCGCGCTGCTGACCAAGCGGATCATCGGCCTCACCGAACACCTGAAGACCCACAAGCACGACCACCACTCCCGTCGCGGTCTCCTGCTGCTGGTCGGCCGTCGCCGCCGGCTGCTGAACTACACGGAAAAGGTGGACGTGGCGCGGTACCGGGACCTGATCAAGCGTCTCGGCCTGCGCCGATAGCGTGCTGACGAGGGGGAGCGGCTTCGGCCGCTCCCCCTCGCCGCAAGCACACCCCCACACGGCGCGATCGCGCTGGAGGAACGATCTCGCCGGTCCTCGGTAGTGGTTCCCGGGCAACGGACCCGGGGGCTTCGATCGAAGACCGGCCTCACACCTCCTCGAGCGTTCTCGGGCGAACCGGGTCCCACAGTGGGAGACTCTCGCCGTACGAAGGAACCAAAGAGGAGATTGACCATATGACCGACTCCACCGGAGTCACCGTGTTCGAGACCGAAGCCGTTCTGGACAACGGCCGGTTCGGCACCCGCACCGTCCGGTTCGAGACCGGCCGGCTCGCCAAGCAGGCCGCCGGCTCCGTCGTCGCCTACCTGGACGAAGAGACCATGCTGCTGTCGGCGACCACGGCGTCGAAGCACCCGAAGGAGCACTTCGACTTCTTCCCGCTGACCGTGGACGTCGAGGAGCGGATGTACGCCGCCGGCCGCATCCCGGGCGCGTTCTTCCGCCGCGAGGGCCGCCCGTCGACCGACGCGATCCTCACCGCCCGCCTGATCGACCGCCCGCTGCGCCCGTCCTTCGCCGACGGCCTCCGCAACGAGATCCAGGTCGTCATCACCGTCCAGAGCCTCAACCCGGACGACCCGTACGACGTGCTGGCGATCAACGCCGCGTCGGCCTCCACCCAGATCGCCGGCCTGCCGTTCTCCGGCCCGGTCGGCGGCGTGCGCGTCGCGCTGATCGAGGACCAGTGGGTCGCGTTCCCGACCTGGCCGCAGCTGGAGAAGGCCACCTTCAACATGGTGGTCGCGGGCCGCATCGTCGGCGACGACGTCGCGATCATGATGGTCGAGGCCGAGGGCACCGAGCACACGCTCGACCTGATCGCCGACGGCGGCACCGCGCCGGACGAGACCACCGTCGCGCAGGGCCTCGAGGCCGCGAAGCCGTTCATCCGCGTGCTGTGCGAGGCGCAGCAGCGCCTGGCCGCCGACGCCGCCAAGCCGACCGGCGACTTCCCGGTGTACCCGGCCTACCAGCCGGACATCTACGAGGCCGTCGCCGCGATCGCGTCCGACGAGCTGGCCAAGGCGCTGCAGATCGCCGGCAAGCAGGACCGCGACGCCGCGACCGACGAGGTCAAGGCCGCCGTCCTGGAGAAGCTCGGCCTCGGCGAGGGCGAAGCCTTCGAGGGCCGCGACAAGGAGGTCGGCGGTGCGTTCAAGGCGCTGACCAAGAAGATCATGCGCACCCGCGTCCTCACCGAGAAGATCCGGATGGACGGCCGCGGCCTGACCGACATCCGCCAGCTCTCGGCCGAGGTCGCCGTGATCCCGCGGGCGCACGGTTCGGCGCTGTTCGAGCGCGGCGAGACCCAGATCCTGGGCGTCACCACGCTGAACATGCTCCGCATGGAGCAGCAGATCGACTCGCTCTCCCCGGAGACGACGAAGCGCTACCTGCACCACTACAACTTCCCGCCGTTCTCCACCGGCGAGACCGGCCGCGTCGGTTCGCCGAAGCGGCGCGAGATCGGCCACGGCATGCTCGCCGAGCGCGCCCTGGTGCCGGTGCTGCCGAAGCGGGACGAGTTCCCGTACGCGATCCGCCAGGTCTCCGAGGCGCTGGGCTCCAACGGCTCCACCTCGATGGGCTCGGTCTGCGCGTCCACCATGGGCCTGTTCAACGCCGGCGTGCCGCTGAAGGCTCCGGTCGCGGGCATCGCCATGGGCCTGGTGTCCGACGAGGTCGACGGCGAGACGCGTTATGTCGCCCTCACCGACATCCTCGGCGCCGAGGACGCGCTGGGCGACATGGACTTCAAGGTCGCCGGCACGAAGGACATCATCACCGCGCTGCAGCTGGACACCAAGCTGGACGGCATCCCGTCCGAGGTGCTCGCGGCCGCGCTGAAGCAGGCGAAGGACGCTCGCCTCACCATCCTGGAGGTCATCGCCGAGGCGATCGACGGCCCGGACGAGATGAGCCCGTACGCCCCGCGCGTCACGTCGGTGAAGATCCCGGTCGACAAGATCGGCGAGGTCATCGGGCCGAAGGGCAAGATGATCAACTCGATCACCGAGGAGACCGGCGCCGACATCTCGATCGAGGACGACGGCACGATCTACGTGGGCGCGGCCGACGGCCCGTCGGCGGAGGCGGCGATCGGCAAGATCAACGCCATCGCCAACCCGCAGCTGCCGAAGGTCGGCGAGCGCTTCCTGGGCACCGTGGTGAAGACGGCCGCGTTCGGCGCGTTCGTCTCGCTGCTGCCGGGCAAGGACGGCCTCGTGCACATCTCGAAGCTGGGCAACGGCAAGCGGATCGCGAAGGTCGAGGACGTGGTGAACGTCGGCGACAAGATCCGCGTCGAGATCGCCGACATCGACAACCGCGGCAAGATCAGCCTGATCGTCGTCAAGGAAGAAGACGCGGCGAAGCCGGCCGAAGGCGACGCCGCCCCGGCCGAGGCGGCCGAAGCCAAGTAACACCAGCACCCCAAAGGGCCTCCCGACCCGAACGGCTCGTGAGTGCTGATCCCGGTTCTAACCGCGATCACCACTCACGACCCCGGGCAGGAGGCCCTTTGCGCGACCCAGCCCCACCCCGCCGCGCTTCCCCCCTCACCTACGTCCACCGCGGGATCGCCGTCGGCGTCTGACCGAGTGGTGTGCCCGGCCCGCCAGGGCCCAGCACACCACTCGGTCAGACGCCGACCTCAAGGGCGATCCCGCCCGCGACGGCGGAGCCGGCGCAATTAAACACAGTTTGCCGCGCCACCAAACCCCGAAGGACCACACTTGGCACCGCAGGTCTCCGGGCACGAGCAGCCCGTCGGCACCACCCGTACGCTCGAGTCCACTTCGGACGGTGCGGTCGTCAAACGCAGCGTGCTCCCCGGCGGCCTCCGCGTAGTCACCGAGCACGTCCCGGCTTCCCGCTCGGCGACCGTCGGCCTGTGGGTCGGCGTCGGTTCCCGCGACGAGCCGCTCGCCGTCGCCGGTGCCGCGCACTACCTGGAACACTTGCTGTTCAAGGGAACCAGCCACCGCGACGCCACCCAGATCGCGGAGGAAATCGACGCGGTGGGCGGCGAATTCAACGCCTTCACCGCGAAGGAACACACCTGCTACTACGCCCAGGTCCTCGACGCGGATCTGCCGCTGGCGCTCGACCTCGTCACCGACGTGGTCTTCGAAGCGCAGTGCACCGACCGCGACATGGACATGGAACGCAGCGTCGTCCTCGAAGAGATCGCGATGCGCGACGACGATCCCGAAGACCTGCTGCACGAAACGTTCGTCACCGCGATCCTCGGCGACCATCCGCTGGGCCGTCCGGTGCTGGGCACGGAAAAGTCCATCACCGAGATGTCGCCGGTCGCGCTGCGCGGGTTCTACCGCCGTCGCTACACCCTGCCGCGCATGGTGCTCGCGGTCGCCGGGAACGTCGAGCACGGCCAGGTGCTGCGGCTGGTCAAGCGCGCGCTGAAGGAACGGCTCGGCGGTACCGCGACGCCGGTCGCGCCGCGATCCGGCCGCGCGCGGCTGAAGACGGTGCCGAAGCTGGCGCTGCACCCGGACGACACCGAACAGGCGCACGTGATGCTCGGCTTCCGCGCGCTGCCGCGGCACGACGAGCGCCGGTTCACCTTGTCGGTGCTCAACGCGGCGCTCGGCGGCGGCATGAGTTCCCGGCTGTTCCAGGAGATCCGCGAGCGCCGGGGGCTGGCGTACCAGGTGTACTCGTCGGTCGCGAGCTACGCCGATCTCGGGCACATGTCGGTGTACGCGGGCTGTCAGCCGGAGCGGCTGGGCCAGGTCGCCGGCGTGATCCGCGAGGTGCTCGACTCGGTGGCCGCGGACGGGCTGTCCGACGCCGAGGTCGCGCGCGCCAAGGGGCAGCTGCGCGGCGGGCTGGTGCTGGGGCTGGAGGACACGTCGTCGCGGATGTCCCGGATCGGCAAGAACGAGCTGAACTACGCCCGGTATCTGGGCGTGGACGACACGATCGCGCGGATCGACGCGGTCACGACCGAAGACGTGTGTGCGCTCGCTCGCACTCTGCTGCGGCGCCCCGGCGGGGTGTCGTCCGCGGCGGTGGTGGGGCCGTACGCTCACGCCGACGACCTGCCCGACGATCTGCACGAGGTGATCGCGTC
Source organism: Amycolatopsis silviterrae (assembly GCF_042684085.1). Lineage (NCBI taxonomy): Bacteria > Bacillati > Actinomycetota > Actinomycetes > Pseudonocardiales > Pseudonocardiaceae > Amycolatopsis > Amycolatopsis silviterrae. The sequence goes on along the minus strand of NZ_JBHUKS010000001.1, from coordinate 164,479 downwards.
ATGACCGAGTCCCCGATCCGCGTCGGCGTGCTGGGCGCACGCGGCCGCATGGGCGCCACCGTGGTGAAAGCCGTGGAAGGCGCCGCGGACCAGGAACTGGTGGCCGCGCTGGACGCGGGCGACGATTTCGCCGCGCTGGGCAGCGCCCAGGTGGTCGTGGACTTCACCCATCCGGACGCGGTGATGGACAACCTGCGCTGGCTGATCGCGCACAACCGGCACGCGGTCGTCGGCACCACCGGGTTCAGCGAGGAGCGGCTGGCCGAACTGCGCGGGCTGCTGGCGGAGAAGCCGGAGCTGGGCGTGCTGATCGCGCCGAACTTCGCGCTGGGCGCGGTGCTGGCGATGCGGTTCGCGGCGCAGGCAGCCAAGTTCTACGCCTCCGCGGAGATCATCGAACTGCACCACAACCGCAAGGCCGACGCCCCGTCCGGCACCGCCGCGCACACCGCGCGGATGATCGCCGCCGCTCGCGCCGAGGCCGGGGTCGCGCCCGGCCCGGACGCCACGACGTCCGAAGTGGACGGTGCCCGCGGCGCCTCGGTCGAGGACGTCCACGTGCACTCGGTCCGGCTGCCCGGTCTGGTGGCGCACGAGGAAATCCTGTTCGGCGGCGAGGGCGAGACCCTGACGATCCGGCACGATTCGCTGGACCGGACGTCGTTCATGCCGGGCGTGCTGCTCGGCGTGCGCTCGGTGGTGTCGCGTCCCGGCCTGACGGTCGGCCTGGAGAACGTGCTCGACCTGTGAAAGCCCGCAACTTCGCGCTGCTGATGACGGCGGCGCTCGTGGTGTACCTGGTCCTGCTGGCGGACCGGGCCGTGGCGCTGCTCGGCACCGGGACGCCGACCGGGATCGCGCTCGGCATCGGCGTGTTCCTGCTGCCGCTGCTGGGCGTCTGGATCGTCGTGGTGACCTGGCGGTCGGGCATGCAGATCCAGCGGCTCTCGCGGCAGCTGGACGCCGAGGGCGGCCTGCCGGACGTGTCGGACCTGCCGCGCCGCCCGTCCGGCCGTGTGGACCGCGACGCCGCGGACGCGTGGTTCGACCAGCGGCGCGCGGAAGTCGAGGCGGACCAAGGGAACTGGCGGCCCTGGTACCGGCTGGCGTACGCGTACGACATCGCGGGCGACCGGCGGCGCGCGCGGGCGACGATGCGCAAGGCGATCGAATTGGAAGCCGCGGAACGGAAATAACGCTCGCCCCACCATGGCTTTCGGTGCTTTCTGAAGTCTGTGAGGGGAACCCTGAGGGAATCTGATTCCCTCAGGGTTCCCTTCACAGACCTTTAGCCGCTTAGTGGAGCCAGCCAGCGAACATCGCGGGCGACGCCGCGAGCAAGCTGAACCGCACCCACCGTCCGGCCAGCCCGGCGGCGAGGAACGTCGACAGCCGCATCCGCACCATCCCGGCCAGCACGCTCGTCGCCATGAACGGCGGCAGCCCGACGAGCGAGCTGATCCCGTAGGTGCCGGTCATCCAGTGCGGATGGCGCTGGCAGCGTTCGCGCAGGGCCTCGATCTTGCTCCGGATCACCTTGGTGCGCAGCTGCCAGCGGACCCGGCGCGGGGTGAGCGGGCGTTCCCGGTGCAGCCGGTCGTGCAGGAACTTCGGGAGCCGGATCGAGCCGCGCGCGGCCAGGTAGTACAGCAGTTTCCCGGCGATCTGGCCGACCGCGACCGCGCCGCCGAGCCACAGCCAGTGCACGCTCTGCTGGCTCGCGCAGAGGCCGATGACGAAGAGTTCGGCGTTGACCAGCGGCACGATCGCCGAGCCGAAGGCGACGCCGAGGGTCAGGAGCACCCAGCCCATCCCGTCACCCCCTTCTCCGCCTGCGCATTCCAAGCTATCAGCCATCACGAAAAGATCACGGGGGTTAACCCCACTCTTTCCCCTGGCGCCAACCCCAGAAGATCACCTGGCGGACCGGTCGCGGACACCTTCCGCTGCCAGGATCGGACACGTGCCTGGGGTGCCGATCGCCGACCGTTTCGCCGGACTGTGCGCCGCCGTCGTGCGGATCCTGCCGTTCGGGCTGTCGCGGCTCGTCGCGCCGAGCTTCCTCGGTTTCGCGGTGATCAACGGCTTCACGTTCGGCGTCGACCTGCTGCTGCTGACGTTGTTCCACGGCGGGCTGAAGTGGCCGGTGTGGCTGTCGATCAGCATCGCGTACGTGGTCGCGTTCGGGTTGAGCTTCGTGCTGAACCGCGCGCTGAACTTCCGTTCGCACGCGCCGGTGGGCCGCCAGGCGGTGCTGTACGTGATCGCTATCGGAGTGAACTACGTGGCGTTCCTGCTCGGGCTGGGGGCCGGATTGTCCGCGCTGGGCATGGAATACCACCTGTCGCGGCTGATCGCCGGGGCGTGCGAGGGCGTGTTCATGTACTCGGTGATGCGCTGGGTCGTCTTCGCGAAGCGCGAAGAACCGGTCAGTGCGTGAGTTCCAGTTCCAGCGTGCCGGTGAGCCGGACTTCGCGCAGCGTGCCGCGTCCGGTGTCGAGGGTGCGGACAGTGCCGTCGGGGGACCAGCCCGCCCGGCGGTAGAACCCGAGCGTCGCGTGGTCGGACTGCGCGACCCAGGTGATGCCTCGGCTCAGCCCGTTCGCGCGCAGGTCGGCGGCGGCGGTCGCGAGCAGCCGTCCGGCGTGCCCGCGGCGGCCCCAGCGCGGTTCGACCACCAGCGACGCGATCAATCCGGGGGTGTCCTCGGGCTGCGATCCGTCGGCCGCGGCGGCTTCGTCCTGCGGGGCCGGTCCGGCGACGCAGTAGCCGACCGTGAACGTGCCCTCGGTGGCCAGGTAGACGCGGGAATCGGGGTACTCGATCGTCTCGGCCCAGGTGCCTTCGAGATCGGCCTGGTCGAGTTCGTCGATGGCTTCGGCACCCAGAAGGCCGGCGTAGGCCGCCCGCCAGGTCAGCCGCTGGATGCGGGCGATCTCCGCGGCGTCGGACGGGTTCGCGGGACGGACTTCGGCGGCACTCACGCGGGCAATGTACCGAAACTGTCGGGGGTGGCTGGCACCATGGCGGAATCATGCAGACGATCAGCCTTTCCGCCGCCCGCCGCACCGCTTTGGCCGCGCAGGGGTTCGCCGACCCCCGGCCCGCTTCGGCCCCGACCCGGCGGCACCTCGCCAAGGTGCTGTCCCGGGTCCAGCTGCTGCAGCTGGATTCGGTCAACGTCGCCGTGCGCGCGCACTACATGCCGCTGTTCTCGCGTCTGGGCGGGTACGACCCGGCGCTGGTCGACGACGCCGCGTGGAGCCATCGCGCGCGCAGGCCGAGGCTGCTGGTGGAGTCGTGGGCGCACGAGGCCAGCCTGCTGCCGGTCGAAGACTGGCCGCTGCTGAGGTCCGGCGCGAAACGGGACGGCTGGTGGCGGAATTACACCAAGGTCGTCGACACCGTGCCCGGCCTGCTCGACGACGTGCTGGCGGTGGTGAAGGAACACGGCCCGATCGGCGCCGGGGCGATCGAGAAGGCACTGGAGACCGAGGCGGTCCGGCGCGGGCCGGGGGCGTGGTGGGAACGCTCGGTGGTGAAGAAGGCGTGCGAGTACCTGTTCGGCGTCGGCCAGCTGAGCACCGGGACCCGGCGGTCGTTCGAGCGGCTGTACGACCTGACCGAGCGGGTGGTGCCGCCGGAGATCTTGTCCCGCAAGGTGTCCGCCGAGGAAGGGGCCCGCGGCCTGATCGACCGTTCGGCGCGTGCGCTGGGCGTGGCAACGGAAACCGACCTGCGCGACTACTACCGTCTCGGCCCGGACGTCTCCCGGAAAGCCGTGCAGGAGCTGGTGGAGGAGGGCGTCCTGGAGCCAGTCCAGGTCGACGACTGGCGCGCGGTCGCGTACCGGCACACCGAAGCGCGCACGCCGCGAGCAGTGTCCGGGCGGGCTTTGCTGTGCCCGTTCGACCCGCTGATCTGGGAACGCGCGCGGACGGAGCGGTTGTTCGGTTTCCGGTACCGGATCGAGATCTACGTGCCGGAGCCCAAGCGGGAGTACGGGTATTACGTGTTCCCGTTCCTGCTGGACGGAGCGCTGTCGGCGCGAGTGGACCTGAAGTCCGACCGGGCGGCCGGGGTGCTGCGAGTACAGGGCGCGTTCGCCGAGCCCGGAGCCGACCAGGCCCGGGTGGCGGCGGAACTGGCCGGGGAGCTGCGGACGATGGCCGAATGGCAGGGGCTGGACGGCGTGGCGGTGGGGGAGCGAGGCGATCTGTCCCGGGCGTTGCGGCGCGCGGTCAAGTGAGCGGGGGGTCGTGAGCGGGGATCACGGTTAGAACCGGGATTGCCGCTCACGACACCCGCGCGGAGGCCTTTGCTGCGGCTAGGGCTTTGGCGGGCGCGGGTCTTCGCCGTAGCCGCTGTGCTTGGGCGCGTGCAGGAAGTCCCCGGGGCGACTGTCCTTGGCGCGCGGTCGGATCCGTGCCGAGCCAGCATGCCTTGGCGCGCACGGGAAGTGCTCGGCGGTCGCGGTTCGGCGGAGATAGGAACCTTCGTGGCGGTTGCCGTTTGGCGTGGATGGGAATCCCGTGGCGGTTGCGAGCTGGTGCGCGTGGGAGTCTTCGCGGTGGCTATGCCTTGGCGCGGGCGGGAATCCCGTGGCGGCTGCGGCCGGCGTGCGTGGGAATCCTTGCGGCCGTTGCGGCTTGGCACGCACGGAAGTCCTCGGCAGCCGTGACTTAGCCTGCGGGAAAGCCACGCCGCCGCATGCCTGGCGCGCGAAGGGAGTCGAGCACAGCACGAAGCGGCGGGCCACCCGGAGTCCTCCGGTGCGGCCCGCCGCCTCCCCCTTGCATCCGGTTGCTCGGCGCACCCTGGGATGTGCGGTAACGGGTGTGTCGGCCTGAGCAGCCGGGATGTTTCGCGCGCGAAACCGTCAGCCGGCCGCGCGGGTCACTACGGCGTTGCCGGTTCCGGTGCGGGCGCGGACTTTCAGCGCGACCGCGCCCTCCGGCGGTGTGTCCGAGACGTCCAGCTCGCTCGAAACCCGCCCGGCCGCCGAGGCCAGTTCGACTTCCGCTCGCACTCCGCCGCGGATGCCGACGCGTACCTCGCCTGAGCCGGTGATCAGTTCGAGCGAGCCGGAAGCCGCGTCGGCCACGGAGAGGTCGCCGCTGCCGGTACGGGCCATTACGTCGCCCTCGACCGCGCCCAGCCATACGTTTCCGGTGCCGGTGCCGAGCGTCGCCGGTCCGGAGATCGACGCCGCTTCGACCGAGCCGCTTCCGCTGCGCAGCTGCAGGCCGGCCAGGGTCGGGCCGAGCTTGACGGCTCCGGTGCCAGTCCGGACGGTGGCCGCGCCGTCCGCTCGTTCCAGCGACACCTCGCCGGACCCGGTGAGGATGTCCGCGCGGCCGGCGGCCCCGGTCACCGTGACGTCCGCCGAGCCCGCGCGCACTTCGAGGTGCGACCCGGCCGGCGCGTGGACCGTCACCGCGACCGGCACGTTCCGCAGCTGCCACGCCTTCGCCGCCCGCACGACGACCCGGTTGCCGGTCTTCTCGATCCGCGCCTGGCGCACCGCGTCCGCGACCGAAAACTCCGGCATGCCGCCGAGCTGTTCCCCGAACTTCTCGCCGACCCACGACAGCAGGCTGCTGACCCCGTTCACCCACGACGGCTGTTCGCCCGCGTCGTGCTGCAGCCGCACGGTCACCCCGGACTCCCGCCCGAGCACGACCTCGACCCGCCCGATCGTGACGCCCAGGTCCAGCTCGACCGGACCGTCCGCCTCGAAGTCCTGCAGCCGCACGTACGGACCCGGCTCCGCGGAATCCGGACCGGTCCCGGCCGTAGAGTCCGAAGTGGACTCAGCGACGGATTCGCTGGAACTCGCGGAACTGTCCGAAGCGGACTCGGAGGCCGCCGCGGCCCCGCCTTCTGGCGGGCCAGCCGCAGCATCCGACGCGGCCGCGCTTTCCGAGCCCGCCGCGGAAGCCGCGCCGCTCCCGCCTTCTGTCCCGAAACCAGGCTCCCCAGCCCGGCCTTCGGTGTTCTTCCCCTGATCGTCCCGGTTTTCGCCCATGGTGGTGCCCCCTTCTAGCCTTCGACCCAGCCGTGCAGTTTGCTCTCGGTGCGGCCCCCGCCGCTGCCGCTCTCCTGCCAGCGGTGGTGCCGTTGCTGGTGCTGCTGCGCCTGGCCGAGCGCCCCCTGCACGGCCTGCGCCACGAATGTGTTCAGCGAAACGCCCTGCGCGGCCGCCGCCTGTTCGGCCTGGCCCTTGATCTGCTCGACCAGCCGCAGCGTGATCCGCGAGATGTCGCCGCCGTCGATCGGCGGCGCGGGGGGCGGCGGGGGAGGCGCGGAGGACGAACTGTCCTCGCCGCCGGTCACGACCACGCGCACGTCGCGGCCGTCGAGCCGGACGTCCACGACCTGGCCGGGCAGGGCGGCGGTCACCTCGGCCGCCAGGTCGGCCAGCGCGTTCATGAGCGTCAGCCGGACTGCCGGTTCCAGAGCAGAGGACAGCAGCGCGGCCGCCCGCCGGGTCTGCTCGTCCCCGGCGGAGGCCGTGTTCGCGAGGTCTTCGCGAAGGTTCGCGATGTACGGCGTCAAGTCCATGACACCACTATGGCGTCACGATGACGTCAGGTCAAGGCGCGGTGATGTCACCCGTGCTGCCGGGTTAGGCTGGCAGAGCCGACATGAGGGGAGCGAGACCGGTGCCGCCCAAGGTGCAGCTGATCGCGAAAACCGAGTTCTTCCCGCCCGAGGACGTGCCGTGGTCCACCGATGCGGACGGCGGCGAAGCGCTCGCCGAGTTCGCCGGGCGCGCCTGTTACCAATCCTGGGAGAAGCCGAATCCCGCGACCGCGACCAACGCCGGCTACCTCGAGCACGTCATCGACGTCGGCCACCTGGCCGTGCTGGAGCACGGGTCGGTCACCTTCTACTTCTCCGGGATCTCCCGCTCGCTCACCCACGAGCTGATCCGGCACCGGCATTTCTCCTACTCGCAGCTGTCGCGGCGCTACGTTCCCGAGCGCGACGCCGAGTTCGTCGAGCCGGAGGTCATCGCCGAAGACCCGGTGCTGCACGAGAAATTCGTGAAGGCCACGCAGGCCAGCGCGGCCGCGTACGACGAGCTGCTCGCCGGGCTGGAGGAGAAGTTCGCGGACACGCCGAGCGCCACCCTGCGCCGCAAGCAAGCACGGCAGGCGGCCCGCGCGGTGTTGCCGAACGCGACCGAAACCCGCATTGTCGTCACCGGCAACTACCGCGCCTGGCGGCATTTCGTCGCGATGCGCGCCACCGAACACGCGGACGTCGAGATCCGTTCGCTGGCCGTCGAATGCTTGCGGCAGCTGCACAAGGCGGCGGCCAACGTGTTCGCCGACTTCACGATTTCAACCCTGCCCGACGGCACCGAGATCGCCTCGAGCCCGAAGGTGCTGGAAGGCTGACAACGCACTGATGAAACACCTGACGATCGACCTCCGCCCCGGCCCGTACTCCGTGGTGCGGCTGCCCGCCGACGCCCCTGTTCCGGTCGAGCTGCTGGAGCCGGGCGAGCCCTCGCTCGTGTCCGTGACCCGCACGCCGGACGAGCTGTCGGTGATCTGCCCGACCGGCCGCGAACCCGAGGGCGGCACCGTCGAGGAGGGCTGGCGGCTGTTCACCGTGCGCGGGCCGCTGGAATTCACCCTCACCGGCATCATCTCCGCGCTCGCGTCGGAGCTGGCGGCGGCGGGCGTCGCGCTGTTCTCGCTGTCCACCTTCGACACCGACCACATCCTGGTCCGCTCGGACGACCTCGACCGTGCCGTGGCGGCCTTCCGCGAGGCCGGTCACGAAGTGCTGCTGCCCGCCTGACCAGAGTCCGTGAAGGGACCCTTCACGGACTTTGGTTCCCTATGCCGGGAACTTGAGCTGCGCGGCCGCACATTTGCTGACCGTCCATAAAGGACGCCAACGTGACCGAAATGCCCGATTGCTGGCCAGGTGACCGTTTCTTCAAGTCCGTGAGGGACTCCTTGAGGGAATCAGATTCCCTCAAGGAGTCCCTCACGGACACCCGCTCCCGCCGCCCGCGTCGGCTCCGGCACGAGCCAGCCCGGTCCGCCAGTCGCTTCGGCCTGGGCAGACGCGCCTCAACCGCGCCCATAACGCCGCCTGAAGTTCCTGGCATTGATCCTGGTTCCCTCAAGGAGTCCTTCACGGAACGCCGGCGGGCGTGGAGCGTGGCGCAGCACACCCTTGCCCGACAAAGTTCGGCATGCCTAAACTTTGAGTTAGGGCATCCGACATCAGGGAGTGGGCGCACATGGCGGTGGCGGAAGCGGCACGTCCGCGCGGTGCGGCCCGGCTGAGAGCGGGCGCGGCGCTGCTCGGGCCGGCGTTCGTCGCCGCGATCGCGTACGTCGATCCGGGCAACGTGGCCGCCAACGTCAGCGCCGGAGCGCGCTACGGCTACCTGCTGGTGTGGGTGATCGTCGCGGCGAACCTGATGGCCGTGCTGGTGCAGTACCTGTCGGCGAAGCTCGGTCTCGTCACCGGCCTGTCGCTGCCGGAAGCGCTGCGCGACCGGCTCTCCCGCCGCGCGCGGCTCGGCTACTGGGCGCAGGCCGAGGTCGTCGCGATCGCCACCGACCTGGCCGAGGTCGTCGGCGGCGCGATCGCGCTCAACCTTCTTTTCGGGCTTCCGCTGATCGTGGGCGGGCTGATCACCGGTGCGGTGTCGCTGGTGCTGCTCGCGGTGCAGGACCGCGGCGGCCAGCGTCCGTTCGAACGCGTCGTGACCGGGCTGCTGGTGGTGATCGCGGTCGGGTTCCTGGCGAGCCTGTTCGTCGAGCCGCCGTCGGCAGCCGGGATCGCGAACGGCCTGATCCCTCGCTTCAGCGGCGGCGACAGCGTGCTGATCGCGGCCGCGATGCTCGGCGCGACGGTCATGCCGCACGCGGTGTACCTCCACTCCGGACTGGTCCGCGACCGGCACGGCAAACCGGAACCCGAGCGGCGCCGCCGCCTGCTGCGCGCCACCCGCTACGACGTCGGGTTCGCGATGCTGCTGGCCGGCGCGGTGAACCTCGGCATGCTGCTCGTGGCCGCGACGAACCTTCAAGGCCAGCAAGGCGTCGACTCCATCGAAGGCGCGCACGGCGCGGTCGCCGCGGCGCTCGGGCCGGGGGTCGCGCTGCTGTTCGCGATCGGGCTGCTCGCGTCCGGGCTGGCGTCGACGTCGGTGGGCGCGTACGCGGGCGCGATGATCATGCAAGGCTTGCTGCGCAAGAGGATTCCGATCGTGGCGCGCCGGCTCGTCACGCTCGCGCCGGCGATCGTGGTGCTGGCGCTCGGCGCCGATCCGAGCGCGGCGCTGGTGGTGTCGCAGGTGGTGCTGTCGTTCGGGATCCCGTTCGCGCTCGTGCCGCTGATCCGGCTCACCGCCGACCGCGGCCTCATGGGCGCGGACGTCAACCGCCGGACGACCACGGTGCTCGCCTCGGCCATCGCCGCGGTGATCATCCTGCTCAACGTCGTGCTGATCGTGCTCACGTTCACCGGCTGAGCGAGTCCTAACCGGACGGAACCGGCAGGGCCGCCGGAGGGTCGGACTAGCATCTGCGCGAAGCCGACCGAGGAGCCCGACCCCGTGACCGACGAACAGACCCGCCCGCACGACCCGAATCGCACGGCCCCCGCGGGCCGCGTAGTGGCCGGCCGCTACCTGCTGCTCGGCGAACTGGGCCGCGGCGGCATGGGCATCGTGTGGCGCGCGCAGGACCAGGTGATCGGCCGGCAGGTCGCGATCAAAGAGCTGCGGCTGCCCGAAGCCGAGGGCGCCGCGGTGTTCTCCGAACGGATCCTGCGCGAGGTGCGCGCGGGCGGGCGGTTGAACGACCCGGCCGTCGTGACGGTCTACGACGTGGTCACCGACCAGGGCACCACCTGGATCGTGATGGAGCTGGTCGAGGCGCCCACGCTCGCCGACCTGGTGCGCGCGCACGGCCCGATGCCCGAGCAGCAGGCGGCGCTGATCGGGGAGCGGGTGCTGTCCGCGCTGCAGGCCGCGCACGCCGCCGGGATCGTGCACCGCGACGTCAAACCGGCCAACATCATGGTCGCGCCGGACGGGCGGGTGAAGCTCACCGACTTCGGCATCGCGCACGCCATCGACGACCCGCGGCTCACCACGAGCGGGATGATCGTCGGCTCGCCCGCGTTCATGGCCCCGGAGCGGGTCGAGGGCCGCGAGGCGATGCCGGAATCGGACCTGTGGTCGCTCGGCGCGACGCTGTACTTCGCGGTCGAGGGCATCGTCGCCTTCGAACGGCCCACCACGGCCGCCACGCTGCACGCGATCATGACCGAAGTGCCGTACCTGACCCGAGTTCAGGGCCCGCTCGGCGCGGTCATCCTCGGCCTGCTGGTCGCGAACCCGGAAGCCCGGCTCACCGCGGCGCAGGCGCGGGCGCAGCTCACGCACGCCACCGGCCCGACGCAACGGCCGGCCACCGCCGTCATGCCGCAGCAGGAGACCCGGGTGGGCGGCCAGCCGACCCGGATGGCCGAGAAGCCGGCGGGCAAGAGCCGTCGCGGCCTGTGGGCGGGCGCGATCGCGGTGCTGGTGATCGCCGGACTGGTCGGCGGCTTCTTCCTCGGCAAGCCGGTGTGGTCGCCCAAAAAGGACGAACAGCAGGCCGAGACGGTCACCTACGGCCCGGACGGCTACCTCAAGACCCAGTTCTCCTCGTACGAGATCTGCTACAACGCGGTGGTCCAGCCGGGCGTCGTGATCAGTTCGGACAACAACGTCGACTGCAAGAAGAACCACACGCTCGAGGTCTACGACGCCGCCAGCCCGCTGCCGCTGGAGAGCTGGAGCGACGACGACGCCGTCGTGGCCCCGTATCCCGGGCTGGAGGACCTCACCCGGGCGGCCGAGGCGCGTTGTGCGGCGGCGTTCCGCTCCGCGGTGGTGCCGCAGCAGCAGCGCCTCGGGCTGACCTACCGGGCGATCGTGCCGACCCAGCAGGCGTGGCAGGTGCAGCCGGACAGCGACAGCAGCAGCCGCGGCCCGAACCGCAAGATCTACTGTGTCCTTTCGCGCGCCAACAACGACCAGATCCCGGCGCAGATCACCGCCAAGGTGAAGTAGCGGCGCGAGAAGTTCCGCCGGGACGGCCGCGGCGGCGGAAATTCTCCGAAGTTGCCGGTGGCACACCAGGTCGAGGCCGGGTTCGGCGGTTCGACGAGGTACCGTCGTGGCCATGTCCACCTCACCTGCCGCCGCGCCCGGACGTCCGTTCGGCCGCGTGCTCACCGCGATGGCGACCCCCTTCGACCGAGCCGGCGCGCTGGACGTGAAGCGGGCCCAGGAGCTGGCCGAGTACCTCGTGGACCTCGGCAACGACGGCCTCGTCGTCAACGGCACCACCGGCGAGAGCCCGACCACCACCGACCAGGAGAAGGCGGCGCTGATCCGCGCCGTCGTCGAGGCGGTCGGCGACCGCGCGACCGTCGTTGCGGGCGCGGGCACCAACAACACCGCGCACAGCATCGAGCAGGCGCACGCCGCCGCCGAAGCGGGCGCGCACGGCTTGCTCGTGGTCACCCCGTACTACTCGCGGCCGAGCCAGGCCGGGCTGTACGCGCACTTCACCACGGTCGCGGACGCCACCGAGCTGCCGGTCATGCTCTACGACATCCCGCCGCGCTCGATCGTGCCGATCGAGGTCGACACGCTGCAGCGGCTGGCCGAGCACCCCCGGATCGTCGCGGTGAAGGACGCCAAGGGCGACCTGATCGCGGGCTCCGAGGTCATCGCGAACACCCACCTCGCCTACTACTCCGGCGACGACGGCCTGAACCTGCCGTGGCTGTCGGTCGGCGCGGTCGGCGTGGTGAGCGTGATCGGGCACGTCGTGGCGGGCCGGATCCGCGCGATGATCGAGGCCTACGAGGCGGGCGACACCTCGACCGCGCGCACGAACCACCGCGCGATGCTGCCGGTGCTGCGGGCGATGTCGCGCGTCGGCGGCGTCGCGTTCAGCAAGGCTTCGCTGCGCCTGCGCGGCTTCGAAATCGGCGACCCGCGGCTGCCCATCGTGGCCCCGTTCGACGACCAGCTGGAACAGATCGCGGCCGATCTCGCCCAGGGCGGCGTGCCGCTGGAAGACAGCGCGGCCTCGGACTGGCATGGTGCACGGGTGGCACAAGCAGATTCGCAGGCGGCCTACACCGCCCCCACCTCGCACACCAGCGTTGGGACAATGCCCCGGTGACCTCACTTCCCGCCGGACCCGGCCCGACGCACCTCCCGCCCGCACTTCCCGAGGGAGCCCTGCGCGTCGTCGCGCTCGGCGGCATCGGCGAGGTCGGGCGCAACATGACCGTCTTCGAATACGACGGCAGGCTCCTAATCGTCGACTGCGGCGTCCTCTTCCCCGAGGACGACCAGCCGGGCGTCGACCTGATCCTGCCCGATTTCCGCGCGATCGAGGACCGGCTCGACGACATCGACGGCCTCGTGCTCACCCACGGGCACGAGGACCACATCGGCGCCGTCCCGTTCCTGCTCCGGCTGCGCCCGGACGTCCCGATCTACGGTTCGCGCTTCACCAACGCGCTGCTCGCGGCCAAGGCCAAGGAGCACCGCCAGCGGCCGAAGCTGATCGAGGTGCGCGAGGGGGAGAAGCGCAAGGTCGGCGCGTTCGACCTCGAGTTCTTCGCGGTGAACCACTCGATCCCGGACGCGCTCGCGGTCGCCATCCGCACGCCGGCCGGCGTCGTGCTGCACACCGGCGACATCAAGCTCGACCAGCTGCCGCTCGACGGGAGGCTCACCGACCTCGCGGGCTTCTCGCGCCTCGGCGACGAGGGCGTGGACCTGTTCTGCGTGGACTCGACCAACGCCGAGGTGCCCGGGTTCGTCATGCCCGAGCGCGACATCGGCCCGGTGCTCGACGACGTCATCCGGCGCGTGGACCAGCGCGTGATCGTCGCGTGCTTCGCCAGCCACGTGCACCGCGTGCAGCAGGTGCTGGACGCCGCGGTCCGGCACGGCCGCCGCGTCGCGTTCGTGGGCCGGTCGATGGTCCGGAACATGGGCATCGCGGCCGAACTGGGCCTGCTGGAGGTGCCCGACGGCCTGCTCGTGGACCTGGACCAGGCCAGCAACCTGCCGGAGAGCAAGGTGCTGTTCGTGTCCACCGGTTCGCAGGGCGAGCCGCTGTCGGCGCTGTCGCGGATGGCGCGCGGCGAGCACCGGCAGATCTCGATCCGCGCGGGCGACACGGTCGTGCTGGCCAGCTCGATGATCCCGGGCAACGAGACCGCGGTGTTCGGCGTCGTCAACGGACTGACCCGGCTCGGCGCGAACGTCGTGCACCAGGGCAACGCGAAGGTGCACGTGTCCGGGCACGCGTCCGCGGGCGAACTGCTCTACCTGTACAACGCGGTCCGGCCGAGCAACGTCATGCCGGTGCACGGCGAGTGGAAACACTTGCGCGCCAACGGGGAACTCGCCATCCGCACCGGCGTCGCGCCGGACAACGTGGTGATCGCCGAGGACGGCGTGGTCGTGGACCTGGTCGACGGCAAGGCCTCGCGCACCGGCCGGGTCGAGGTCGGGCACGTGTACGTGGACGGCCTGTCCGTCGGCGACGTCGGCGAGTCGACCCTGTCCGACCGGCTGGTGCTCGGCGAGGGCGGCTTCATCGCGATCACCATGGCGGTCGACTCGAACACCGGCCGCGCGATGAGCAGCCCGACGATCTCCGGCCGCGGGTTCTCCGACGACCCGAAGGCCCTCGACGCCGTCGTGCCGCTCGTGGAGATGGAGCTGGCGCGCACGGAGGCCGAGGGCATCACCGACACCCACCGCATCGCGCAGGCGGTGCGCCGGGTCGTCGGCCGCTGGGTCGCCGACACCTACCGCAGGCGGCCGATGATCGTGCCGACGGTCATCCCTGTCTGAGCCGGCTCTGATTCAGCGGCGCGCGCCCGCCAGCAGCAACGCGACCATCACGATCGCTGCCTGGCGGGCGAGCGCGTTGCGCGCTCTGCGCTGCTCAGCCCTGCTCGGCCGGTTGTCCATGAGATCCCCCTGGTGTCTCGTGCGGCCCGTCCAGTGTGGCGGGTCCGCGGATAGGACACATCCCGCTCGAGGTTGGTTCCCGCGTCCACCCCGAGAGGGAGTCAGGCCACCGCCGCGGTCTGTCGTTGGACCAGGTAGGCGCCGCCGAGCAGCAGCGCGGCGCCGACCGCTTGCGGCCAGGCCAGCGCTTCGCCGAGCAGCGCCCACGCGAACGCCGCTGCCGCGACCGGTTCGAGCAGCCCGACGACGCTCGCCACCGAGGCGGGCAGGTGGCGCAGCGCGGAGATCCCCGTGACGTAAGGGATCGCCGTCGACAGCACCACCAGGCCGATCAGCAGCAGCCACAACGGCGGCGTCCACGGTCCGAACGGGACGGTCTGGCCGGTCATGCCCATCGGCAGCGTCCACGGCGGCGCGGTGACGCTCACGAGCGCCCCGCCGATCACCATGCCCCAGGTGACCAGCCCGATCGGCTCGCGGTCGGCGACCGCGCGTTCGCCGAGCAGGAAGTACCCGGCCGAGCAGAGCGCCGCGCCGATCCCGGCCAGCAGCCCGATCGCGTCGAGCCGCAGCCCTTGCCACACCTGCGCGACCAGCGCCAGCCCGGCCACCGCCACCGCCATCCCGAACCACAGCATGCGCGGCAGCCGCTTCCTCCGCACCACGCGCACCCACAGCGCGATCAGCACCGGCGACAGGAACTCCAGCAGGATCGCGATGCCGACCGGGATCCGTTCCGCGGCAATGAAATACAGCAGCTGCGTACCGGCCACGCCGAGGGCTCCGTACCCGAGCAGCGTCGGCCATTCCCCGCGCCGGACCCGCAGCGTGTGCGGGGCGAACACCAGGGTGCCGATCAGCAGCAGGACTCCCGCCGTCCCGATCCGCAGCACCGCCACCTGCTCCGGCGTCATGCCCGCGCCCATCACCGGTTTCGCGAGCGTTCCGGACGTGCTGAAGAAGACCGCGGCGAGCAGCACGAGGGAGAGGCCGCGGCCCCGGTGGATCACCCGGGGCGGGGGCGCGACGGAGAGTTCGGTGGTCACGCGCGGGACACTACGGAGCGGGACGATCCAGCGAAACCGAGTTATTCCAGGCGCTTCAGACCGGTCGAGACGTGGGTCGCGATGGTCGCCAGCCGTCGTCCCTGCAGCCGCAACGCCTGGAGCGCGGTGTCGTCCGGAGCCGCGGATTTGCGCGAGACGAACGAGCCGCCGTATGGGTTGCCGGACTCCAGCAGATGCGGATCCCCGTAGCCGAGGGGGACGACGATCGCGCCCCAGTGGTAGAAGATGTTGTTGATGGCCAGCACGGTCGCTTCGAGGCCGCCGTGCGCGGTGGACGCCGACGTGAACGACGTCGCCACCTTGTCGGCCAGTTTCCCTTGCGCCCACAGGCCGCCCGTGGTGTCCACAAAGGACTTCAGCTGCGCGGCTGGGCCGCCGAACCGGGTCGGCGTGCCGAACGCGAGCCCGTCGGCCCACTCCAGGTCGGCCAGCGTGGCGAGATCGTGGTGCGGCCCGGCGTCGACCCAGGCCTGCCAACGCCGGTTGCTGGCGACAGCTTCCGGCGGCGCGGTCTCGGCGACGGTGCGGACGCGTACCTCCGCGCCGATCTCGCTGGCGCCTTCGGCGAGCGCGTCGGCGAGGGCGGCGGTGTTCCCGGTAGCGCTGTAGTAAACGACGAGGATGCGGGTGCTCACGTCACGTGACCCTAGCCGGGCTCAGCGAGGTGTCCCACGATCCGGACTCAGCGCTGCGGCTTCCAGGGACTGACCGTGTCGGTGGGCCGCGTCGGGTCGTGGAAGCGCGGGCGGATCGGTTCGTGGCGGCGCAACGGGACCAGACCGTCGGTGATCGCCTGCATGATCTTGGCGTGCGCGCGAACGCCCGCGCCCGGCCGCTCCGGCTCGACGTCGGAGAGGTCCACCGGCGTCCCGAAATGCACCTTGAACCGGGGCCGCCGCAACGGCGCGCTCAACCCGGATTTGGCCAGCGGCACCAGATCCGCGGGCCCGTTCACCGTTTCCGTGCCCCAGTACACGGCCTCGTGCGCGCCCCACTGGCTGATCGGGATCACCGGCACTCCCGCCGCGAGCGCGAGCCGCGCCGCGCCGGTCTTGCCGCGCTCGGGCCACAACCCCGGGTCGTGGCTGATCCGCCCCTCCGGATAGACGACGATCGGCTCGCGCGTGGTCCGCAACGCCTCCGCCGCCTCGGCGAACTGCCCGATCGCGGTCGCCGCCTTCGCCCGGTCCACGCGCAAATGCCCGCTCACTTTGAGCGCCGGGCCGATCACCGGAGCGTCGAGAATCCCGCCGGCGAGCATGAACCGGGGATTGATGCCGATCCGCTTGCACGCCGCCATGAGCACGAAGGCGTCGAACACGCCGATGTGATTGGCCGTCATGAGCAGCGGCTTGCCCCGCAGCTCCCGCGGCACCGACCCGGTGACGGTGAGCCGCCCGACGAGGTTCACCAGGCCCCGGTCGATGTTGAGCATCGTCCGCCAGATCGCGGGGGCACGGCGCGAAGGCTCGTCCTGTTGCAGCGCGAACATGCGCAGAGCATTTCATGCGCCCGGCGGACTGGCCGGAGGTGGTCTGGCCGGTCGTCGATCGCGCGTGAGGCCGCCCCCCGTCGGCTGCGCCGTGTCGTGCGCCGCTGCGAGACGACCGAAGATTCGCGAATGTCTGAAAGATTCCTGAAATCCGCCTCTTCACTCTTCCGGGGGTGTGCTCATTCAGGGGTGATCGGGATGCTTTTTCCTGGGTCGCCTCTGCGGCTTGCGGGAACCCGGGCGAGAGTATTTCGGGAGGGAATATTCCTCGCGCTGTACGGTCGGGTTCTCTTTCTTCCTCCCGTTGCTCGTTGGAGCATTGTTCCTTTTCCTTTTTGAGGAGGGTTCGTGTCTCGTCTGGGTATTACTCGAAAATCTGCGATACTGGTTTCGGTGATGGGGATTTCGTTGCTGGGTGTGGTCGGTTCGGCAGATGTCGCAGCGGAGGGGGTGTCGAATGGCTGTGTGACAGTGGTGGAAAAGATTCCTGGGCAGCACGGAAGATCGAGGGTAGTCTCGCGTGAGTGTTCTTCTCCGGGGCGGACGGTCCGTGCGCCTGCGGCCAGCGTCCTGCTGGTGACCTTCTACGGGGACGTCGGGTACGGCGGCAAGCATGACGACGTGTACGGTTCGTCCGGGTCGTGCGACTCGGACGGATACGGTCTGTCTGATCTTCGCGACGCCACTAGTAATGTCGACGGGATTAGCTCGTATATCTACGGAAATGACTGCAATGTGCAGACTTTCTGGTATGACACAGGTTATTCCGGAGCTTCCTCAAGGCAATCGTGAGGACTGCCCGTGGGTCGGTAACGATTTGAATGACCATGTCTATTCGATGAAGCTGAGGCATGGCTGACGTTCGTCGCGCCGCTGCTCGGCGTTCCCTGCGGGGCCGCCGAGCAGCTTGCTGACCTCGATCAGGGCAGTTTCGCGACCGTTGTCGTGTCTGTGTAACAGGCGTCGAGCCACATGGGGCAGCTGGTCATGGCCGGAGTTTTGTCTCCTGCTGGTTCCGCTTCCGGCTTGATGTCCTCATGGGAGAGCAGCATTCCGATTTCGTTGTCGAAGATGAGGCGATACGTGATTTTCCGCTGGGGGTCGGTGTGGCTGATGGCGGTGCCCGGCCGTCCCATGCGGTCGGTGGTGGGTCCTTCGTCGATCAAGTCCGGCAATTCCGCTAGTCGGGTAAGAAGAATTTTATTCAGAAATGGCGGCACGACCTGGCTCTGCCATATCGTGATGAACGCTTTCACTGCTCCGCCGGTGATGGACCGTTGAATATTTTCACGCAATCGCAATGCTATTTCAGGCAGGTCTTCGGAAGACAGGAACCGCCCGGGCAGGCCGCCGGCCGGATAGTGTCCGCTCGGCTGGATCTCGACATCGCCTCGAGTGACGAGCAAACGTCCGGATCCGTCTGGTGCGATCCACTGTCTCCGATCGAGGAATTCGGTACTCGCTGACTGTATCGGGATGTTGCCCGCCTGGTCCAGAAGTCGGGAGGTGTGTCGGTACCACCCGGCGGTGTGGACGTAATGGTAAGTGCCGCTGCCGCGTGGTTCCGGCGCGGTCGTGGTGCGATCGGACAAGCGAAGAAGGGTTTCGGCGGAACTCGGCATCGAACCTCGGCTTCCGGGTCGCGGAATTGGGAATATGATGCTGGCATGTCATTGGCATTCTCGGCCAGCGCGAGTGACGGTTCGGCCGGTGGGCAGGTTCGAGTGCGTGCGCTTGCTGGCCCTGGCGTCGGTCGTGCTTTCGGGGCGACGCGGCGAGCAGGGGAGCCTCGACACACGGCGGCCAGGCGGACGGTGTGACGAAGGTCCGGTTCCGGGAGGCGAGCGACGTCCAGAAGACGATTGTTTCGGGTGCGCTGCGAGTGGCACATGTGACTATCGGTCCTCTCCCGTTACCGTGGAGGCATGGCTGGGTCGGCGACGAGGAAGCGGAGCACGGCGGGAAGCGGCGGGAAGGCACCGGCGCGTAGTTCGCGTACGCCGGCGAAGTCTCGGACTGCTGCCGCCAGCAGGTCGTCGAAAGGCGGCTCGACCAGGGCCAAGAGCAGCGCCCGGCCACGGACGTCCAGTGCCCGCCGCCCTGCTCCGCGGCGCAAGAACGGCGCGTTCGGGCGTGGGGTGCGCGGCACGTGGAACCTCGTTGCCAAGGGAGTCGGGTCGCTGGCCCGTACCGTCGGGCGCACCCGGGAACTCGAAGCCGAACACCGGCGCGACGGGCTCGCGCTCGGGCTGATCGCGCTGGCCATCGTCGCCGCGGTCGGGGTGTGGTGGCGCGCGGCGGGGCCGATCGGGGCGGGCGTCGAGGTCGCCACGCGGACGGTGCTCGGCGCGGGGGCCGTGACGCTGCCGCTGGTGCTGCTCGTGGTCGCGGTCGCGCTGATGCGGTCGGAACCGAGTCCGGGGACCCGTCCGCGGATGGTCATCGGCACGGTGCTGGTCGTGCTGTCGGTGCTCGGGATGCTGCACATCTTCACCGCGCTCCCGGACACCAACGACGGCCGGATGTACGCGGGCGGCATCCTCGGCGCGTTCTCCGGCGGGCTGCTCACCAAGGGTGTCACCACGTGGGTCGCGGTGCCGCTGCTGATTCTCGCGCTGCTGTTCGGCGTGCTCGTGTTCACCGGCACGCCGGTGCGCGACATCCCGCACCGCCTGCGCACCTGGGGCCTCGACGAGCATGAGCTGGCTGAGTACGAGGCCGGTCAGCACGACGAAGAGCCCGAGGACAAAGAACCCGAGGCCGACCCGAAGTCGGTGCGGCTGCGCAAGCCGTCGCGGCGGCGCCAGGCGAGTGCCGACAAGGACGGCGAGCAGCTCGACATCGACGCCGCGCTCGCCGAGCCCGCCACGCCGATCCGGCCGCCGAAGCCGGTCGCGCCGCCCGCCGACGTGCCGGAGAAGAAGCCGAAGAAGGCTCCGGAACCGGCGTTGTCGGTCACCCGGACCGTCGAGGGCGACTACACCCTCCCGCCGCCGGACCTGCTGAAGCTCGGCGACGCGCCGAAGTCCCGCAGCAAGGCCAACGACCAGATGATCGAGGCGATCACCGGCGTCCTCGACCAGTTCAACGTCGACGCGCAGGTCACCGGCTTCACCCGGGGCCCGACGGTCACCCGGTACGAGGTCGAGCTCGGCCCGGGCGTCAAGGTCGAGAAGATCACCGCGCTCACCAAGAACATCGCCTACGCGGTGGCCACCGACAACGTCCGGCTGCTCGCGCCGATCCCCGGCAAGTCCGCGGTCGGCATCGAGGTGCCGAACTCCGACCGCGAGATGGTGCGCCTCGGCGACGTGCTGCGCGCGCCGTCCACGGTCAAGGACAACCACCCGATGCTGATCGGGCTGGGCAAGGACATCGAGGGCGAGTTCGTCACCGCGAACCTCACGAAGATGCCGCACCTGCTGGTGGCCGGTTCCACCGGTTCCGGCAAGTCGAGCTTCGTGAACTCGATGCTGGTGTCGCTGCTGGCCCGCTCGACGCCGGACGAGTGCCGGATGATCCTGATCGACCCGAAGATGGTCGAGCTGACGCCGTACGAGGGCATCCCGCACCTGATCACGCCCATCATCACGCAGCCGAAGAAGGCCGCCGCCGCGCTGGCCTGGCTCGTCGAGGAGATGGAGCAGCGCTACCAGGACATGCAGGCCAACCGGGTCCGGCACATCGACGACTTCAACTCCAAGGTGCGCTCCGGCGACATCACCGCGCCGCCGGGCAGCGAACGCGAGTACCGGCCGTACCCGTACATCATGGCCATCGTCGACGAGCTGGCCGACCTGATGATGACCGCCCCGCGCGACGTCGAGGACGCGATCGTCCGGATCACCCAGAAGGCCCGTGCCGCGGGCATCCACCTGGTGCTCGCGACGCAGCGGCCGTCGGTCGACGTCGTCACCGGCCTGATCAAGACGAACGTGCCGTCGCGGCTCGCGTTCGCCACGTCGTCGCTCACCGACTCGCGGGTCATCCTCGACCAGCCGGGCGCGGAGAAGCTGATCGGCATGGGCGACGCGCTCTACCTGCCGATGGGGGCCGGGAAACCGGTCCGCATCCAGGGCGCGTTCGTTGGCGACGAAGAGATCGCGGCGGTCGTCAACTTCGCCAAGGAACAGGCGCAGCCGGACTACAACGAGGGCGTCACCAGCGCCAAGGCGGGCGAGAAGAAGGAGATCGACCCGGACATCGGCGACGACCTCGACGTCCTGCTGCAGGCCGCCGAGCTGATCGTCACGTCGCAGTTCGGGTCCACCTCGATGCTGCAGCGCAAGCTCCGCGTCGGCTTCGCCAAGGCGGGACGGCTGATGGACCTGCTGGAAAGCCGCGGCATCGTCGGCCCGTCGGAGGGCTCGAAGGCCCGCGACGTGCTGATCAAGCCGGAGGAGCTGGAGTCGGTGCTGTTCATGATCCGCGGCGGCTCCGACGCGGGCGGAGCGCCCGCCGGCGGCGAGGACGAAGACTTCTGAGCGGCGCGTGCAACCCGGCGGGGCGTCCGGCTCGTCCAGTACGCATGGACCTCAAGAAGCTCGCAGTGGGTATCGGGACGGCCGCCGCGCTGGCCGGATGCGCGGGCGGTTCGGTCGCTCTCGCGCAGACGCCCCGGCCGGCGGCCGCGGAGCCGGGCCAGGACGTGGCCATCGAGCGCGGCCAGGAAGTCCAGGTTTCCGGACGGGACCTCACCGTGCGTTACCGCGACCTGGTCTCGGACTCGCGCTGCAAGCCGGGACGGCAGTGCTTCGTGGCGGGCGACGCGGTGGTGTCGCTGGTCCTGACCGAGCCGGGCCGCGGCGAGCACACGTCGGTCCAGCTGCACACCGACCGGCCGGGCCCGCACGAGACGACCTACGCGGGCACGACGGTCCGGCTGGCCGACGTGACCGCGACGGGGGACCGGATCACCGTGCACGTCTCGTGAGCGGCTGGGCCGGTTCTAACCGGCGGCAGCACTCACGAGGGCCGACCTGCTGCACGGCACGTCAAGGCGCGGTTGCTGCGGGAACGTTCCGAGCAGCGCCTCGTGAGTGTTAATCGCGGTTAGAACCGGGATTAACACTCACGACCCACCACCTGAGGCCGTTCGTCGCTGCGGACTGCGCCAGGGCCGCCAGCGGGTTGCGTGGGCCGGACGTGGGTCCTCGTGAGCGGCTAGGCCGGTTCTAACCGGCTTGCGCACTCACGAGAACTCGAGCAGCATCCGCGAGTTCCCCAGCGTGTTCGGCTTGACGTACGGCAGGTCGAGAAACTCCGCGACCCCCGGGTCCAGCGACCGCCGCATCTCCTCGTACACCTCGTGCGACACCGGCGCGCCGTCGATCTCCACGAACCCGTGCCCGGAGAAGAACGACGTCTCGAAGGTCAGCACGAACAGCCGTTTCAGTCCCAGTTCGCGGGCCTCTTCGACGAGCCTGCCGACCAGCGCGCGCCCGATCCCGCGGCCGCGCGCCGCTTTGTCGACCACGACCGTGCGCAGCTCGCCGATGTCCTCCCACAGCACGTGCAGCGCGGCGGCGCCGAGCACGTCCTCGTTCTCGTCGGCCGCGACCCAGAACTCCTGCACCGCCTCGTAAAGCGTGACCAGATCCTTTTCGAGGAGCACGCGGCCGGCGTCGGAGTCGACGAGGGCCTTGATCTTGCGGACGTCGGCGATCCGCGCGCGGCGGACGGACGGAGCGGGGGAGTCGGGCACCTGGTCAAGATAACTACCGTGCGCACCGGGTGCGCCGAGCGGCTCCATCGGGGGACCCCGGATGCGTGACGGCGCGGGCCGTCACGTATAGCTAGTGGTCGCACATGACCAGTAGTCGGCGGCCCCGGGGCCGGCTACCGGCCCTCGGGAGGAACCTGCATGTCCGGTAGCACCGCGGTCGCCCCGGAACGTCCCGGCACCCCGCCGGCCGGACCGAGCGCGCAGGCCCGGTTCCGCCCCGAGCTGCAGGGAGTCCGGGCGCTGGCGTCGGTGCTGGTGGTCGTCTACCACGTCTGGTTCGACCGGATCTCCGGCGGCGTCGACGTGTTCTTCCTCGTCTCCGGGTTCCTGATCACCGGCCAGCTCTACCGGGCGCTGCTGCGCGGCCGGATCGAGCTGCGCGCCACCTGGGGCCGGATGATCAAGCGGCTCTTCCCGGCCGCGATGACCGTGCTGCTGACCGTCGTGGTCGTGTCGCAGCTGCTGCTGCCGCAGGACCGCTGGTTCCAGACCATCCGCGAGGTGATCGCCTCCGCGCTGTTCTACGAGAACTGGCAGCTCGCGGCCGATTCCGTGGACTACTTCGCCCAGCACAACAGCGCGAGCCTGGTGCAGCACTTCTGGTCGCTGTCCATCCAGGGCCAGTTCTACCTGCTGTGGCCGCTGCTGTTCGTCGGGCTCGGCCTGCTCGTGCGCCGGCTCGGCTGGTCGCTGCGGAGCACGGTGAACCTGGTGCTGATCGTCCTGTTCGCGGTCTCGCTCGCGTACTCGGTGTACCTCACCGGCGCCGACCAGCCGTTGGCCTACTTCCACGGCCTCACCCGTGTCTGGGAGTTCGCGCTCGGCGGCCTGATGGCGATGTTCCTCGACCAGGTCTCGCTGCCGCGGCTGCTGCGCATCGGGCTCGGCTGGATCGGCGTCGCCGGCCTGGTGCTGTGCGGCGTCCTGCTCGAGGTGGACAGCGTGTTCCCCGGCTGGATCGCGCTGTGGCCGACCGTCTCGGCGGGCCTGGTGCTGGTGGCCGGGCAGACCGGCAGCGTGCTCGGCGCGGACCGCTGGCTCAGCTCGAAATTCCTCGGCTACGTCGGCAATCTCAGCTTCTCGCTGTACCTGTGGCACTGGCCGGTGCTGGTGTTCTACCTGATCATCCGCGACCGGACGGAGGTCGGCCTGCTCGGCGGCGCGTTCGTGGTCGGCCTGTCGTTCCTGCTCTCGATCCTGACCTACCACCTGATCGAAAACCCGATTCGGCTGTCGAAGATCGGCACCGCGAAACGGTGGGGCGCCTACCGGTTCGGCGTGCTCGCGCTGGCTCCGGTGCTCGTCACGAGCGGGGTCTGGCAGGGCGTGAGCAGCGCGCGGGCGAACTACGAGATCGCCATCGGCGACCCCGACCATCCGGGTGCGGTCGCGCACGCGCCGGGCTTCGTCTACCGCGGCGAGCCGTCGCCGTCGATCGTGCCGCCCACGGTGAAGCTCGCCGACGACTGGGCCCGCACGCGTCCGGACCAGTGCTCGATCTCGCCGCGCAACAAGGAACTGGAGATCTGCACGGAGGCCCCGGAGGGCCCGCCGACCAAGCGGATCGTGCTCGTCGGCGACTCGCACATCCAGCAGTTCCTCGCCTCTTACCGGCCCGCGGTCGTCTCGGACGGCTGGGAGGTCACGACCATGCTGAAGGGCGCGTGCCCGTACTCGTCCGGCTCGGAGCTGATGCCGGGCGACCAGAACTGCCTCGACTGGAACAAGGCCGTCACCGACGAACTGCTCGACACGCGCCCGGACGCGGTCATCATGCTCGGCACGCTCAACTCCAAGCCGGGGCCGAACGAGACGACGCCGAAGGGCTTCGTCGACGTCTGGTCCACTTTGGACGAAGAGGGCATCCCGGTCGTCGCCGTGCGCGACAACCCGCGCTACACGTTCAACATGGCCAGCTGCGTCGCGCAGCGGAGCCCGGCCGACCCGGCGTGCTCGGTGCCGCGGCCGGACGCGGTGGCCGCGACGCCGGCGTGGGAACAGGTCGACAACGTCCCGGAGAACGTGACGTTCATGGACTTCACCGACTACTACTGCGACCAGAAGCGCTGCCGCGCGGTCGTCGGGAACGTGCTGGTCTACATGGACGACAACCATCCGTCCGCGACGTTCAACACGACACTCGCGCCGATGGCGGTCAAACAGCTCAAACACGCCCTGCAGTGGTGACCGCGCGGGACGACTTCGCCGACTAGCCGTCGCGGAGCGTCCCGGGTTGGGCACAATGGGACGGCGGCGGGTTCGCCGCACGGGCACCTGAGGGGGAGCTGGTTTCTTTGACGCGCGCAGGGTGGGACGCATTCCAGGCCGCACAGTCCGAGGCGGCGGCGGGCCGGACGGCCGCGCTGACCGGCCCGGACGGCGCCGGATGGCTGCTCGTCCCCGGCCAGGCGTGGCAGCGGCGGCTGCCGGACGGGACCTGGCAGTACACCCAGCCGCCCGCCGATCCCGGCTACCGCGGGGCCAGCAGGCTCGTGCCGCCGCCGGGCGCTCCCGGTCCAGGAGGCCCCGGCCCGGGCGGCTACGGCGCGCCGCAGCAGTACCCCGGCGGCCAGCCGGGCTACGCCGCCCCGCCGCCCGGTCCGGGCAACGGCGGCCCGCCCCGGCAGCCTTATCCCGGACCGCCGAGCAACCCAGGCGGATTCGCCGGTCCGCAAGGCAACCCCGGTCCGCCGAGTAACCCCGGTGGTTTCGCTGGACCGCAAGGCAATCCCGGTCCCGGCGGCTACCCCGGGCCGTCCGCGCCGCAAGGCACTCCGGGCGGCTACCCCGGACCGCAAGGCAACCCCGGATACGCCGGACCCCCTGCGCCCCAAGGAAACCCCGCCGGATACAACGGCCCGCCCTCCCCGCCGCAGGGCTACCGTCCGCCGCAGCCGGGCTACCCGCCCGCGCCGCAGGGCACCCCGTGGTCCGGACAAGTCCCGGCGCAGCCGCCGCCCACGCCGCCGCAGCCCGCCGCACCGGCCCCCGCGAGCGCCCCGCCCTCCCCGCCGCAGGTGCGGGTGGAAAACCTGGGCCGGGCCGGGATGTTCGTCGCCGGCGCCGACTCGATGGCCGAGTTCGTCACGCGCGCCACCCGGGTGGTCGCCTGGGCGGACGCCACCCGGCACGGCACCGCGAACGGCCCCGGCGAGCCCCCGCCGCCCGAGCCGGAGCGGCCGGGTTCGGACGGTTCCGGCAACAACATGCTCGGCGACATGGCGCGGCACAGCCGGTCGGTCACGCTCGACCTGCTGGCCGCGGGCAACCGGATGTGGCAGCGCAAGGAACAGTCCCGCTACGAGAAGGCCTACGAGGAATGGCAGCAGGCCTACGCCGAGTGGGAGAAGCGCGAAGCGGCCCGGATGACCGCGGGCACCAAGCAGCCGAACCCGTTCATCCTGCTCGTGGGGGAGGCGAACACCGGCCAGCGCCGGTTCACCCGGGCGCTGAAGGCGTCGCTGACCGACGCCGAGGTCGGGTTCGACACCGCCGAATTCTTCGACTGTGTCGCCCTGCTCGCCGAGTACGGCAACGACCCGGTCGAACGCTCGGTGCCCGCGACGATCAACGACATCGAGAACGGCGGCTCCGCGCTGCTGCTCGTCGAACGGGTCGATGCCCTCTTCGAGAAGGACGCCGCGGGCACGGTCCGGCTCCTGCGCAACTACGCGCGCGACCAGGACAGCTGCCGCCTGATCATCCTGGACGGCACTGAGAAGGTGCTCGACCAGCTCAGCACCGAGGCCCCGGACCTGGTGCAGAACATGCTGCAGTACCGGCTGCCCCGGTTCGACCGGCCCGCCGAAGCGGCCGCGCTGCTCAGCGTCCTCGCCCAGGAACGGTCGTTCGGACTGCCCGCCGACGTGCGCGACCGGCTCGCCGCGCTGGCCACCGAGCCCAGCGCCCGCACGGTCGAGACGCTGCTGGACGCCGCCTCGCGGCAGGCGATCAGCCGGGGCGCGATGCCGGGCAGCCGGATCGAGATCGGCCATCCGGACATCGAGCCGCTCGTGGCCGCGGCGGGCCAGCGCGGCGGATCCTCGATCGAGGAGCTGCTCGCCGAGCTGGACGGGATGATCGGCCTCGCCGCGGTCAAGGAACGGGTCCGTTCGCTGACGTCGGAGATGACGATCGACGCGCGGCGCCGGGAAGCGGGCATGAAGGTCGCCGTGCGCAGCAGGCACCTGCTGCTGACCGGGAATCCGGGCACGGCCAAGACGACCGTCGCCCGGCTGCTCGGCAAGATCTACCGGGCGCTCGGCGCGCTGCCCAAGGGCCACGTCGTCGAGGTGACCCGCACCGACCTGGTCGGCGAGTACATCGGCGAGACCTCGGTGAAGACCCGTGCGGTCGTGCAGCGGGCCGTCGGCGGGGTCCTCTTCATCGACGAGGCGTACAACCTCGCGCAGGGCAAGGACGACGAGTACGGGACGGAAGCCGTCGCCGAACTGCTCGTGCAGATGGAAAGCCACCGCGAGGACATGGTGGTCTTCGCCGCGGGCTATCCGAAGGAGACAGACGCCTTCCTGGAGTCCAACCCCGGCCTGCGCTCCCGGTTCGCCGAGGCCATCGAATTCCCGGACTACTCCAACGACGAACTGGCGCAGATCTTCCAAGTGATGGCGAAGGGCCAGGGCTACGAGCTGTCCGCCGATCTGCTCGCGGCGCTGCCGGAAGCCGTGCGGCGGATCCCGCGCGGCCGTGGCTTCGCGAACGGCCGGTCCGCGCGCGTGCTGCTGGAAGCGGCGATCGGCAAGCAGTCCACCCGGTTGACCACCGACGGCGGCGCGGACCTCGTCACGCTCGTCGCCGCCGATCTGCCGCAGCCCGGCGAGTCCGGGGTGGGCGCGGTGGACGACGCCGGTCCGCGGCGCAGTCTCCCCGAACTGCTGGCCGAGCTGGACGCGATGATCGGGCTCAACTCGGTGAAGCAGCGCGTGCGGTCCATGGTGGACGAGATGGCCGTCGACGCCCGGCGGCGCGACGCGGGCATGAAGGTCGCGGTCCGCAGCCGCCACCTGCTGTTCACCGGCAATCCCGGCACGGCCAAGACGACCGTTTCGCGGCTGGTCGGGCAGCTCTACCGCGAGCTGGGCGTCCTGCCGTCCGGTCACCTGGTCGAGGTCGGGCGCGGCGATCTCGTCGCCGAGTTCACCGGTCAGACCGCGCCGAAGACCCGAGAGGTGTGCGAACGGGCCGCGGGCGGCGTGCTGTTCATCGACGAGGCCTACAACCTCGTGCGGGACGAGAAGGACGACTACGGCAAGGAAGCCGTCACCGAACTGCTGGTGCAGATGGAGAACCACCGCGAGGACCTGGTGGTCTTCGTCGCGGGCTATCCCCAGCAGATGGATGAGTTCCTGGAGTCCAACCCGGGGCTGCGGTCGCGGTTCTCCGGCCGGATCGAGTTCCCGGACTACACCAACGAAGAACTCGCCGGGATTTTCACCGTGATGGCGAAGGGCCAGGGCTACGAGCTGTCGGCGGACCTGCTCGCCGCGCTGCCCGAGGCGATCCGCCGGATCCCGCGCGGCCGGGGGTTCGCGAACGGCCGGTCCGCGCGCGGCCTGCTGGAAGCCGCGATCAGCGGGCAGTCTTCGCGGCTGGCCGCCACGCCGGACACCCCGCCGGACCAGCTGGCGGTCCTGGTGGCCGCCGACCTGCCGGGCGAAGCCGGCGTCGCGGTCAGCGACGACGCCGGTCCGCGCCGGGGACTGGACGACCTGCTGGCCGAACTCGACGGGATGATCGGCCTGGACGAGGTGAAGGAGCAGGTCCGCGCGCTGGTCGCGGAAACCCGGCTGGACGCGCGCCGCCGCAAGGCCGGGCTGCCGGTCGGGGCGCGCAGCAGGCACCTGGTGTTCACCGGGAACCCGGGCACGGCGAAGACGACCGTCGCGCGCCTGATGGGGCAGCTCTACCGCGAGCTGGGCGTGCTGCCGTCCGGGCATCTGGTCGAGGTCGCGCGGCCGGACCTGGTGGGCGAGTACATCGGCCAGACCGCGCCGAAGACCCGCGAGGTGTGCGAACGGGCGATCGGCGGGCTGCTGTTCGTCGACGAGGCCTACACGCTGGTCCAGGGCTCCTCGACGGGTGCCGACTTCGGCACCGAGGCGATCGCCGAACTGCTGGTGCAGATGGAGAACCACCGCGATGACCTGATCGTGATCGCGGCGGGCTACCCGGCGGACATGGACCGCTTCCTCGACGCCAACGCGGGCCTGCGGTCCCGGTTCGGTGCGACCGTGCACTTCGCCGACTACGACAACGCCCAGCTGGCCGCGATCTTCACCGCGATGGCGGGCAAACAGGGCTACCGCCTCGACGCCGGGCTCGCCGAAGCACTGCCCGGGTTCATGGCCGGCCTCGACCGCGGAACGGGTTTCGCCAACGGCCGTTCGGCCCGCGGCCTGCTCGAACGCGCCATCCGGGCCCAGGCGATGCGGCTGGCCGGCCCGGACGTCGACCTGGAGGCGCTGGACGACGCGGAGCTGACCCTGCTGACCGCCCCGGACGTGTCCACCGCGGAATAACCCGCGCGGACTTGCGCCGATCGGCCGTCCGCCGGTCCGTGAAGGACTCAGA
>NZ_JBHUKS010000001.1:58962-135498 GCF_042684085.1 Amycolatopsis silviterrae | reverse complement strand
AAACGGTCATTTCGCCACGACCTTCGTCCTATGTGGACGGTCGGAGGCCGGGCCGCCCTGCTTAAGTCCTTGGCATGACAACCAGCGCCGCCCAAGGGGCCCCCTTGCGGACGACCGCTCAAGCCGCGCCCGCCCGGGCCGACGCGTCTCAACCGGCCCGTTGGCACCACCGCAAGCCCCCGGCATTGGCGGAGTGACCCGGCCGGAGGAGGCCGGTTCACCGCACTGGGCGACGCCGTCGCGGGGCCATCCGAACGCGACGGCTACCCTGAACGTCGTGCCTTCTCCAGCCGCTGACTCCGCTCGTGCCCGCCGTGTCTCCCTCGTGACCTTGGGCTGTGCCCGCAACGAGGTCGATTCCGAGGAGCTGGCGGGCCGGCTGGCCGCGGGCGGCTGGGAGCTGGCCGCCGAACCCGAGGACTCCGACGTCGTCGTGGTCAACACGTGCGGGTTCGTCGAATCGGCCAAAAAGGACTCGGTCGACACGCTGCTCGCCGCGTCGGACACCGGCCGCAAGGTGGTCGCAGTCGGCTGCATGGCCGAGCGCTACGGCAACGAGCTGGCCGACAGCCTCCCCGAGGCCGACGCGGTGCTCGGCTTCGACCACTACGCCGACCTGTCCGCGCGCCTCGACGACGTGGTCGCCGGCCGCGCGATCGCCGCGCACACCCCGTCCGACCGGCGCAAGCTGCTGCCGATCAGCCCGGTGCAGCGGCCCGCCGCGGCGGCCGAGGTCGAGGTGCCCGGGCACGCGCAGCACGGCTGGGGCCCGCGCGTCCTGCGCACGCGGCTGGACGACGCCCCGGTCGCCGCGCTGAAGATCGCCTCCGGCTGCGACCGGCGCTGCTCGTTCTGCGCGATCCCGTCGTTCCGCGGGTCGTTCGTGTCCCGCCAGCCGGAGGAAATCGTCGCCGAGGCGGCCTGGCTCGCCGAGAACGGCGCGAAGGAACTGTTCCTGGTCAGCGAGAACTCGACGTCGTACGGCAAGGACTTCGGCCGCGACGGCACCCGCGCGCTGGAGCTGCTGCTGCCGCGCCTGGCGGAGATCGACGGCATCGAGCGCGTCCGCGTGTCCTACCTGCAGCCCGCCGAAACGCGGCCGCAGCTGGTGCAGGCCATCGCGACCACGCCGGGCGTCGCGGACTACTTCGACCTGTCCTTCCAGCACTCCAGCGAGCAGGTGCTGCGCCGGATGCGCCGGTTCGGCTCCACCGACTCGTTCCTCGCGCTCACCGAGCAGATCCGCGAGTACTCGCCGGAGGCGGGCATCCGCACCAACGTGATCGTCGGCTTCCCCGGCGAGACCGAGGACGACCTCGCCGAACTGGAGCGGTTCCTCACCGGGGCCCGGCTCGACGCGGTCGGCGTGTTCGGCTACTCCGACGAGGACGGCACCGAGGCCGAGACCTTCGACGGCAAGCTCGACCCGGCCGTCGTCGCCGAGCGGGTCACGCGCATTTCGGCGCTGGTCGAGGAACTGACCGCGCAGCGCGCCGAGGACCGGATCGGCACCTTCGTGGACGTGCTGGTCGAGCACGACGGCACGGACGGCGACGACGCGGTCGGCCGCGCCGCCCACCAGGCCCCCGAGGTCGACGGCGAGTGCGTCATCCTCGAGGACGAAGAAACCAAGCCGCTCGCGGTGGGCGATCTCGTCCGCTGCGAGGTGGTCGACTCCGCGGGCGTCGACCTCGTCGTCCGCCCGGTACCGGACGCCGGCCGGTGAGTGCCGCGCCCAGCGGGGCAGGCGAGGGCGTGCCCTCGGCCGCGTCCGACGGCGGCGCGCAGGTGCCCGAGGCCACTCCGGTCCCGACGCTGAACCTGGCGAACCTGCTCACCATCTCGCGGCTCGTGCTGGTCCCGCTGTTCGTCGTCGCGCTGTTCACCGGCGACGGCGACGACACCACCTGGCGCGCGATCGCCACCGGGCTGTTCGCCATCGCGTCCGCGACCGACCAGGTCGACGGCTGGGTCGCCCGCCGCTACGGGCTCATCACCGACTTCGGCAAGATCGCCGACCCGATCGCGGACAAGGCGCTCATCGGCGCCGCGCTGATCGGGCTCAGCGCGCTGGGGGAGCTGTCCTGGTGGGTCACGATCGTGATCGCGGTGCGCGAGATCGGCGTGACCCTGCTGCGGTTCTGGGTGATCCGGCACGGCGTGATCCCGGCCAGCCGCGGCGGCAAGGCGAAGACGATGGCCCAGATCCTCGCGATCGTGACCTACCTGTTGCCGCTGCCGGACGGCGCGGACCCGGTGCGCTGGGCGCTGATGGGCCTCGCCGTGGCGCTGACGGTGATCACCGGCGTCGACTATCTCGTCCGCGCGATCCGGCTGCGCGCGGCCGGCCGCCGCGCGATGGGGTCTTGATGGCCGAGGCCCGCGAACTGGTCGCGACCCTCACCCGTCGGGGGGAAACCGTGGCGGCGGCGGAGTCGCTGACGGCCGGTCTCGTGTGCGCGACGCTCGCCCAGGTGCCGGGAGCCAGCGCGGTCCTGCGCGGCGGCCTGGTGGTCTACGCCACCGAACTGAAGACCGCCCTCGCCGGGGTCGACGCGCAGTTGCTGGCCGAGCACGGAGCGGTGCACCCCGAGGTCGCCGCGCAGCTGGCCAGCGGCGTGCGGGAGCGCTGCGGAGCGACCTGGGGGCTCGGCCTGACCGGGGTCGCCGGGCCCGATCCGCAGGACGGCGTGGCCCCGGGGACCGTGTACGTCGGGCTCAGCGGACCGGGCGTGAACACGGTGCGTGAGCTGGCCGAGACCGGTGACCGGGACACGATCCGGACCGCATCGGTGCGCGCCGCGTTCGCGCTGCTCGGGGAACAACTAGACTGAAAACGGCGTTCGCCCTTGGCGTACGTACGTGTCAAGTCCTGCACTCGGGGCGCCGCTCTGGGTAACGTAGGAGGCACCAGTTCGGGAAGGGAGGCGCGTGATGACCGTGCTGTTGCGCGAGGCGATCGGTGATCGGCTCCGTCATGCCCGCACCAACCAGCGTCGGACGCTGCGTGACATCTCCCGCGCCGCCCGGGTGAGCCTCGGCTACCTGTCCGAGGTCGAGCGCGGCCAGAAGGAAGCTTCCAGCGAGCTGCTGGCGTCCATTTGCGAGGCGCTGGAACTGCCGCTGGGCGAGCTGCTGCACAAGGTCGCCGCCGACGTGTCGGCCCTCGACAAGGTCGAGGTCGCGCCGGTGGTCGAGGACGTGGAGACCGCGCCGCGCGAGACCGTGCCCGACCGCGGCGAGGCCGGGTTCGAAGGCGGCCGCCTTGTTTCGGAGCTGATCGGCGACGACCTCTCCGACCTGCGGCTGCAGCCCGCGCCGCGGATGAACACCACGCTGCGGACCACGATCGGCGCGCCGAAGCTGGCGTCCACGATCGCGGCGTAACGCGAGCATCGCATCGCTGCACGGCCCCGGGGAACGCCCCCGGGGCCGTCGGCGTGCGCGGGGTCCCCTCCGGGCCGGGTCCGGGCCGCCGGTCAGGGCTGACCCTGAATTCCCCCGGGGTCGCCTGGAACGGCGGAGGCCGACCTGACACGATGGAACCCAACGCCGGGGTCGGTACGTTGTGCGACTAGGGGAGCGACGCCCCGCCCCGAAGCAATCAGGGCCCGTGGGACGCAAGAAGGCAGGCGGAGGAGATGGCCAACCCGTTCGTGAAGTTCTGGAAGTACATGATGGCGGCGTTCTCGTCGAAGATCGACGAGCACGCCGACCCGAAGGTACAGATCCAGCAGGCCATCGAGGAGGCGCAGCGCAACCACCAGGCGCTGACGCAGCAGGCCGCCTCCGTGATCGGCAACCAGCGGCAGCTGGAGATGAAGCTCAACCGCCAGCTCGGCGAGGTCGAGAAGCTGCAGGCCTCGACGCGCCAGGCGCTGGTGCTGGCCGACGAGGCCCGCAGCCAGGGCGACGAGGCGAAGGCCACCCAGTTCGAGACCGCGGCGGAAAGCTTCGCCGCGCAGCTGGTCACCGCCGAGCAGAGCATCGAAGACCTCAAGACGCTGCACGACCAGTCGCTGCAGGCCGCCGCGCAGGCCAAGCAGGCCGTCGAGCGCAACGCGACGATGCTGCAGCAGAAGCTGGCCGAGCGCACCAAGCTGCTCTCGCAGCTGGAGCAGGCGAAGATGCAGGAGCAGGTCTCCGCCTCGCTGAACCAGATGAGCCAGCTGGCCGCGCCGGGCAACACGCCGTCGCTGGAAGAGGTCCGGGACAAGATCGAGAAGCGCTACACCACCGCGCTCGGCTCGGCCGAGCTGGCGCAGAACTCGGTGCAGGGCCGCATGATGGAGGTCCAGGAGTCGGCCACCCAGATGGCGGGCCACTCGCGGCTGGAGCAGATCCGCGCCTCGATGCGCGGGGATTCGGTCGCGCAGGTCACCGACGGCGGTGCCTCCGCGGGCGCGGCGGCGGCCAAGCCGGCCCCCGCCTCGGGCGACATCCAGCGGGAGATCCAGGCCCGCGTGCAGGCCGAACAGGGCAAGAACCCGGCCTGACCGGCCGGGCACGGGTAGCGCAGGGGGCGGGCGGATGACCAAGCGGCGGGACTTCAGCGAGTTCAACGCCAAGCTCGAAAAGCACATCGAGCGGTTGCCCGACTACGCCCAGCGCGCCCAGGAAAAGCTGCAGCGGTACTTCCCGCCGGCCGACGAGGCCGGCGGGAAGCCGCAGCAGAACGGCCAGACCCCGCCGCGGCGTCCGGCCTCGCCGCCGGTCCCGCGCCGTCCGTCGGCTCCCTCGGCCTCCGCGGCATTTTCCGCGGTCGCCGGGCAGGTGCCCGCGGTCGCCGACGTCCGCGCGAAGTGGCAGCGCTGGAACGAGCCGAGCGCGAAGCACCAGCGCCGGATCCGCCGCACCTCGCGCGTGCTGACCCTGTGGGTCCTGATCACGATCCTGCTCGGGGTCCTCACTGTCCTCACCGCCACCGGACTGCTCGGCGGGGCGGTGGCCGGCCCGGAGATCGGGCAGGCGGTGTTCTCCGGCTTCGCCACGCTGGTGTTCGGCACGTTCAGCGTCCGCACCGGGATGCGGTTGCGCGAGCTGAAGAAGACCCAGCTTCCCGCCGCGCCCAGCGGTCCGCCGCCGCTGCCCGCGGCCGGGTCCGCGGCGCGCGAGCCGATGGAACGGCTGGCCGAGTCGGAGGCCTCGCTGCGCGAACTCCTGCGCCAGCTTTCGGTGCCGACCTCGCTGGGCACCACCGCCGTTTCCGAGGTCTCGGTCGCCGACGCGCGCGCCACGGCCGACGAGGCCGCCCGTGCGCTGCGCGGCCTGGCGGACCGGATCCAGGCGATCGAACGCGGCCGCAATTCCGCGCCGGAGCGCGAACGTTCGGCGCTGCAGGCGGCGGTGGCGAAACTGCGCGAACAGCTCGACGACGGGATCGAAGGCTACGGCGGACTGGTCGCCGCGGCCGGTCGCGCGGTGGCGGCGAGCAGTGACGGGATGGTCACCTCCCGCGAAGCGCTCACGGACGCGACGGACCGGCTCGCCGGGCTGGCGCTGGCCCTGAAAGACCTCGGCTGACCTGCTGATCCCGCTCCCGCGGCCGGGTAATCCGCCGCGAAACGCCCGATCCCGGGGTGAATGTGGTCCGGGCGCGCGGTCCCGTGGCGACTCCGGGAATCGCGGCGGACGGGCGGAAACGCCGTCCTGATGGCCGAGTTTGGGATTCCGGTCGGCGCAACGGGACGCATCCGGCCGCGACGGTGCGTGAGTTTCCCCCGCACACCGCAACAATCGCGTAATCCGATCCTGCTGGTGACGGAAACGTCTGCGGTTTAACGTTTTTCCCATGAGGTCGGTGTTGGCACCCGCCAGGCCCGGCGTCGCGGGCTGAGGTTCGCGGCGCCGGACGTACACAGTGGACTCCTCCGATCCCGCCGAGGAAAGGACGCCCTCGTGACTACGCTCCCGCCGGAACCTGATCCTGTTCCCGTCCCTCCGCCCAGCTCGCACGAGCGGGTGCGCACCGCGTTCGAGCGGCTGGCGAAAGCCGACCGTCCCGGACTCTGGACCGCAGTGCGCACGATGGAGGAAGTGCTCGTCGAAGCGAAAACCGTTGACGAACGCGTCCACGCCGGAGAAGACCTCCCGCTCGCCGGAACCGTCTACGCGGTCGACACCGACGGCCCGCCGACCGCCGCGCGCCTGACCGACGCCGGCGCGGTCCTGCTCGGGACGACCGTCGCGGACCCGGAAAACACGGTCGTCGGCCTGGAGATCGTCGACCTGGTCCTGAATACGTCCGCGCGGGAGATCGCCGCTCCGCCCGGCGTGCTCAGCCTCAAGCCGACGCCGGGGCTGATCCCGGGGAAGACCGTTTCGGTGTCCGCGCAGCGCCTCACCACCGGCCAGCGGGCCGTCGCGGCGATGCTCGGCAGCCTGGACCCGGCAGCCCGCGAGTGGCCCGCCGACCTCCGCCTCGGCACCGGGCAGCGGCCGCGTCTTGGCATCCCCGACGCCGCCAGCCTCCCGCTGCCCGCGAGGAGGGCGTTCGACGTCGCTGCAGCGTCTCTGGAGGCTTCGGGCGCGGTGCTGGTGCCCGTGGACGTCAGCGCCGTCTACGGGGCCGGAAACGTGCTTGCGGCCCGCTCGCTGCTGGCGGACTTGGAGGCGCTTCTCCTGCCGACTGTCGATGTCCAGGAAGCGACGCTGAACGCCCTGGACCTCGCCGCGGTGACCGTGCCGGTAGACCGGCGGCCGTACGGGATCACCGTGGTGACAAGGGCGTTCGAGGACCAGATAGGCATCGACCTCGCCTCGGTGCTGACCGGCGAGCAGTCTCCGGATCCTTACCCGAGCGAGAGCGTCGACGTCGTGGTGTTCGGCGCGCACCTGTGCGGCCAGCCGTTGCACGACGAACTGCACGGGGCCCGGTTCGGCGGCCTGGTCCGGACCGCGGAGCGCTACCGGCTGGTGCTGCTCGCGGACGTCACCCCGCCGCAGCCCGGGGTGATCGCCGGTTCGGCCGGGGTGGACGGCGAACGCTGGCGGCTGTCCCCGGCGGCGTTCGGCCGGTTCGCGGCCGGGCTGGCGGCGCCGTTCGTGCTGGGCCGGGTCGAGCTGGAGGACGGGAGTTCGCCGCTCGCGGTGCTGTGCGAGCCCGCGGCCGCGGCGGGCGGCGAAGGTCTGGACCGGTACGCGTCGTGGCGGGGCTACCTGCGGTTCGTGAGCACCGGCGGGCCGCGGTTCCCCGGCTGACCCCAGGACGTGTCATCCCGCGGTCGAGTCCTCTCCGGTGCGTTGCCGGAGAGGACTCGGTGGGTGTTTTTTCTTTATCGGGCGGCGAGCCCGCGGCCGACGCGGCGGACCAGCCCGGGGCCGTGCAGGGCGAAGCCGGTGTAGATCTGGACGAGGCTGGCCCCGGCGTCGAGCATCCGGCGGGCGTCGTCCGGGCCGAGGATGCCGCCCACGCCGATGATGGGCAGTTTGCCGCCGGTCTTCTCGTGGACGAAGCGCACGACTTCGGCCGACCGGTTGGTCAGCGGGCGGCCGGACAGGCCGCCGGCTTCCGAGGCCAGCGCTGCCTCGGCGGGGGCGATGCCTTCGCGGGACAGGGTGGTGTTGGTCGCGATGATTCCGGCGACGCCGTGTTCCAGGCAGACTTCGAGCAGTTCGGCGAGGGCGTCGTCGGTGAGGTCGGGGGCGACTTTCACCAGCAGGGGAGTGTTGCCGCCCAGTTCGGTGCCGGTCTTGCGCAGTTCGGCGAGGAGTTCGGCGAGGGCCGATTTGTCTTGCAGAGCGCGGAGACCGGGGGTGTTCGGGGAGCTGACGTTGATCGCGAAGTAGTCGGCGTGGGGGTGCAGGGTGCGGAGGGAGTAGCGGTAGTCCTCTACCGCTTCGTCCAGTGGGGTCACCTTGGACTTGCCGATGCTGATTCCCAGCGGTACTACGGGTTTTCCGTGTGCGGCCAGGCGGTCGGCGAGGGCTTGGGCGCCGTCGTTGTTGAAGCCCATGCGGTTGATGACGCCGTCGGTGGCCGGGAGGCTGAACAGGCGTGGTTTCGGGTTGCCTGGTTGGGGGTGGCGGGTGACTGTGCCTACTTCGACGAAACCGAAGCCCAGGGCTGGCCAGGCGTGGAGGGCGCGGCCGTTCTTGTCCATGCCTGCGGCTAGGCCGATCTTGTTGGGGAAGGTCAGGCCTAGGACGGTGGTGGGATCGTTGGTGCGGTACGCCTTGGTGATCGGGCGGAGCGCGGTGCCTGCGCGGCTCAGCAGGGTGACGGTGCGTTCGTGGACTACCTCGGGGTCGTGGTAGGCGAGCCGGTACATCGCTGGGCGGACGATCCTGTCGAAGAGCACGGGTCCATGCTGCCGTATTGGGGGTGGTGGGGGTGGTGGTGCCGTCCGTTCGTGTGGTGTGGGACTCGTGGGGGGCTCGTCGCCTGGCGGCGACATTGCGTCCGGTCGGTTGCGTGGGGCACCCCGAAGCCTGATTGTGCTGACGGTCTGGGGGTGCTTGTCAAGGCGGGAAAGATGCCTTGACAAGCACCCCCAGACCGCAGGGAGGCTTCGTATCGGGGTGCGGGGGTGGGGCTGGGTGCCTCGCTGGGTCGGGTGAGTCGGCTGCGGTTGGGGGTGGGGGCTTGCGCCCCAATGTGGCGTTGGGTGCATGTGGCGCACCCAATGTGGCGTTGGGTGCGTGGGATGCACCCAATGCCACATTGGGGCGTTTCGGCGGTGGCCGGGCCAAGGTCTGTGAAGGGCACCTTGAGGGAATCTGGGTCTGTGAAGGGGTCCCTCACGGGCGGCCGGGGTCGGCGAGGGTCGTGAGGGGAACCTTGCGGGAATCTGGGGCTGTGCGGGTTCCCCTCACGGACGGCCGGGGTCGGCGAGGGTCGTGAGGGGAACCCTGCGGGAATCTGAGTCTGTGAGGGTTCCCCTCACGGCCCATGGCTGGTCGGGGCGCGTGGGAGCGGGCTTTCCGGGCCGGGCGTTCAGCTTGAGCAAGCCGCGTTTTGCCGTCCAGGCCGCGATTCTCGCCGCCGGGCCGCGCAAAGCCCAGGCCCCACCACCGAAAAAATCCCGGCGAAAGGGGTCAAACCGCCCGGGCGGCGCTGGCTTTCCACTCGCCTTCCAGCATGGCGTAGACCAGTTCGTCGGTCCATGCGCCTTTGACGATCTCGTTTTCCCGCAACCGTGCTTCCTGGCGCATGCCCAGGCGTTCCATCAGGGCCGCCGACGCGGTGTTGCGGCCGTCGCAGCGGCCGATGATGCGGTGCAGGCCCAGGTCTTCGAAGCCGAGCCGCAGGAGTTCGCGGGTGGCTTCCAGCGCCAGGCCTTTTCCGTGGTGGTCGGGGTGGAAGACGAAGCCGATCTCGCCCTGGCGGTGTTCGGCGCTGAGGTATTCGAGGTTGAGGTCGCCGATGAGCTGTCCGGTTTCGGCGAGTTCCACGGCCACGGCGAGGAACTGGCCTTCCTCCGTCAGGGTCGCGCTGTGCACGCGCTTCGCTAGCGCGGCCGCGGATTCCGCGCGGCTGCGCGGGCCCCAGTACAGGTATCGGACGACGTCCGCGCGGGACTGGAACGAGTTCAGGGCATCGAGATCGTCGTCCCGGAACGGGCGGAGGAGCAGGCGTTCGGTGCTGATCGGATAGTCCGGCCTGAGCATTGCTCCAGCCTAGCGATTTCCCGCACCCCGCGCGGCGGGTGATCGCCGGACGGTCGGCCGCGCGATGCGGCAATGGAAATTCCCGGGGCGCCTCCTGGACGCCGTCAGCGTCCAGGCTCGAGCCGGACCGGTGCTCGAGAACCCCGGGAACCCGGTGACTGCCTGGTATTCGTCAGCAGGCAGCACGTGAAGCAGGCGATGAGCCGAAGGTGGCTCTTGTTGCATCGCTGCTCAAAGTCCCAACACGTGCCATCCGCTAGCGGACAGCCACCTCACGAGTCCTGTGTGAATACAACTTAGGACCACCTCCTCTCTCGTGTACTGCCACGCTAACCGCGAACCTCTCGGTCCGGCAACATCATTTGCGCGGCAGTCCATCCGGCGGGACCGGGCCGGGCTGGCAGCGCGGGCAGCACCAGGTGGGGCGCTGGTACGGTCCGTCGCCCTGCTGGCGCACCAGCAGCGGGCCGCCGCAGCGGAAGCAGCCCTGCCGCGTGCGTTCGTAGACCCAGGTGCGCCGTCCTCGCCGCAGGTCGCCGGTGGTGGCTTGTTCGTGACGCCACGCGTTGGCGACCAGCAGCTTCCTGGCGAGCGCGACGGCTCGTGCTGGGTCCACTTCGGACACTGGGGTCCACGGGGAAACCCGCAGCAGGAAAGAGATCTCGCACTTGTACAGGTTGCCGACGCCGGCCATGATCCGCTGGTCCAGCAGTGCGTCGCCGAGTTCGCGGTCCGGTTTCGCGGCGAGGTTGGCGGCGGCGCGGGCCGCGCGGTCGTCTGTCCACTGTGGATCGAGCAGGTCCGGGCCGAGGTGTGCGACGAGGGTGTGTTCCTCGGCGGTCGGCAGCAGTTT
This sequence comes from Amycolatopsis silviterrae, assembly GCF_042684085.1. NCBI lineage: Bacteria > Bacillati > Actinomycetota > Actinomycetes > Pseudonocardiales > Pseudonocardiaceae > Amycolatopsis > Amycolatopsis silviterrae. Next base: position 125,036 of record NZ_JBHUKS010000001.1, on the reverse strand, counting down.
CAGGTCGTGCAAACGGAAACCGATCGCTTGGACGTCCTCGGTCATCAGCACGACGCGCGCGTGATGGGCGGGCATCGACCACTTCGCGCCCGCGGCCTGGATCTTCCACTCGCCGTCCATCCGGAGATGGCTGTGCAGCGTCAAGTCGCCGGAGAAGCGGGTGAAGAGATGCTTGCCGACGGTGCCGACGCCGTGCACTTCACGGCCCGCGAGGTCCACAGTGGCCAGTTCGGGGTGGCGGAACTGGCCGCGCACCAACGTTTTCCCGGCGAGTGCGCGGTCGAGCAGCTTCCCGGCCAGGAATACGGTGTCGCCCTCGGGCACGTGCTCAGCCCGCGGTTTCCGACACTTCCGCCTGCGCGGCTTCTTCCTCGGCGCGCACGCGGTGCCGTCCGGCGCGGTTGGAGCGCAGGATTTTGGCGAGGACCATGTTGAAGGTCAGCGCGATCTCCTGGGCGCCAGGGGAGTGCCACTCGTGGATCGGGCTGCACGCGCCCTGTGCCTGCTGCACCGCGAGCCGGTCCGGGATCGCGGTCGGCATCACCAGCGAGCCGAAGTTCTCGCGCAGCTCCGAGACCCGGAACTGGTGCTCGTACGACCGCACGCGCAGCTTGTTCACCAGCACGCCGATCGGCCGCAGCGACGGATTGCTGTCCTCGCGGATCCGTTCGATCGCTTCGAGCGCGCGCTGGGCGCCGGCCACCGCATACATTGTGGGCTCAGTCACAATGAGCGCGCTGTCAGCCGCCACGAGCGCCGATTTGGTGAGCCTGCCGAGCGACGGCGGGCAGTCGACGATCGCCAGCTCGTACGGTTCTTCGCGCAGCGGGTGCTGGTGCAACTCGTCGAGTGCGCGGGAGAGGTTCTCCAGGCGGCGGCCGTCGGAGTCGGGTTCGTTGAGCGACTCCAGCTCCTCGGCGCCGACCAGCACGTCGATCTCCTCGCTCCACACGCTGGGCGCGATGGCGCGTTCGAGGACGGCCCGCGCGGGCGTCTCGAGCACGTCGGCGAGCGTCGCGTCGGTGAACGGCGGGTCGAGCGAGGTGGTGGCGTTGCCCTGCGGGTCGAGGTCGGCTACGAGCGTGCGGGTTCCCCTACGCAGCGCGGCCGACGCGATACCGAGCGCGACCGTCGTTTTGCCGACACCACCCTTGAGGCTGAGAACGGCGACCGTGTGCACTCGACACAGCCTACGGCCCGCGCGCCGGGGCGGTAGCCCGGAAGGTGGCGAACGCCGCTACGGCACCCACGCGGGTCACGGCAAGTGACCGGCGGCCATTACCCTGTCGGCCATGAAGACCGACACCGTGGCCGCCCGGGGTTCTGGCGCCGTTCGCCGGGCGCTCGAGGCCGAACTGCGGGCCGCCCGCGCCCGGGGCGTGGAGCAGCCGGTCGTCGTAGACGTCGGCGGCGGAAGCGGCGGCTGGGCGGTGCCGTTCGCCTCGGCCGGATGCCTGGTCACCGTGGTCGAGCCGAACCCCAACGCGCTCGCGACGCTGCGCCGGCGCGCCGACGAGGAGGGCGTCTCCGACCGCATCACGGTGATCGCGGACGACTCCGACGCGCTCGGCGCGCACGTCCCGGCCGGATCGGCGGATCTGGTGCTGGCGCACGGCTTGCTGGAGGTCGTGGACGACCCGCGCGTGGTGCTCGACGCGCTCGCCACGGCTGTCTCGCCGGGCGGCGCGGTGTCGGTGCTGGTCGCCAACCGCACCGCGGCTGTGCTGCATCGCGCGCTGGCCGGGCGGATTTCCGAGGCCCAGCGGTTGCTCGAAGGCGCTGATGGCGTCGTCGCGGGCGACACCGTGCTGCGCCGTTACGACAGCGCCGGGCTGACTGAGTCGCTGGTCGCGGCCGGCTTGGAGGTCACGCTGCTGCAGGGCGACCGGGTGATCTCGGACGTCGTGCCGGGCGAGGTCCGCGAGGACGAACTGGCCGAGTTCGAGCTGACCGCCTCGGCGGTGCCCGCGCTGCGCGACGTCGCGGGCCGGTTGCACGCGATCGCCCGGCGGGGCTGAACGTCAGGTCCGGTGCGCCAGTGTGGCGATGCCGCCGGAGACGATCAGCACTAGCCCCAGCGAACCGACGACGATCCCGGAGACGGCCCGCTGCCGGTCGGCGGCGTTGTCGGCTTTCACCTCTTCGTAGGAAAGTTCGCGGCTGCTGGTGCCGACGGGCCCTTCGACGCAGCGATCTTCCGGCTGCATCGTCCGCAGGCCGCAGATCACGGTGTCGCTGTTCCGCACCAGGTCGAGATCGCCGTTGACGAGCAAGAGGCCGCCGAAGGCCAGGACGGCACCGGCGACCAGCAGCGACCGGATCCAGCGCGGGCTCATGCGGGGAACGTAGGCGCGTTCGCTGGGACAGGTCCCGAGCGCCCGGAATTGTCGGTGGTGGCAGGTAGCGTCCGGAGGCGTGGGGAGAAACGCCGAACTGCCGAGCGGGATGGCCCGCTACCGCGTCACCACGGGCGCGACCGAGCTGCCGGACGACACCGGCTGCCCGATCCTGCACGTGGACATGGACGCCTTCTTCGTGTCGTGCGAGCTGCGCACGCGGCCGGAGCTGGCGGACCAGCCGGTCGTCGTGTCCGGCGGCGGCCCGCGCTCGGTCGTCGCCGCGGCGAGCTATCCGGCGCGGCGCTTCGGCGTGCGCTCGGCCATGCCGTTCTCCACGGCCAAACGGCTCTGCCCGCAGCTGGTGTGCATTCAGCCGACGCCGGGGCTGTACGGCGAGGTCTCGCGCGGCGTCATGGGGATTTTCCGGCAGCTGACGCCGCTGGTCGAGCCGCTGAGCCTGGACGAGGCGTTCCTGGACGTCGGCGGCGCACTGCGGCGGCTGGGGACCACTCCGGGCGTGCTGGGGGCGCGGATTCGGGAGCGAGTGCAGGCGGAACACGGGATCACGTGCTCCGTTGGCGTCGCGAAGGTGAAATTCGTGGCGAAACTGGCTTCGGGGATGGCCAAACCGGACGGCATGGTGATCGTCCCCGCGGCCGAGACGCTGGACTTCCTGCACCCGCTGCCGGTGTCCGCGCTGTGGGGCGTCGGGAAGCGGACCGAGGAACAACTGCGGCAGCACGGCTGGCACACGATCGCGGACGTAGCCGCTACCTCGCCCGCCCGGCTGCGGCGCTCGGTGGGCCGGGCGGTCGGAGACCACCTGTGGGCCCTGGCGAACGGCCACGACGACCGGGCCGTGGAACCGGAGTCGGCGGAGAAGTCGATCGGCGCCGAGCACACCTTCGACGTCGACGTCCTCAACCGAGCCGAACTGGGCTTGGAACTGCTGCGGCTGTCCGAACGAGTCGGGGCGACGCTCCGGTCGCGCGGACTGCGCGGCAGGACGGTGTCGATCAAGGTGCGGTTCGCCGACTTCCGCACGATCACCCGGGCACGCACGGTGCTCTCGGCGACCGACGTGGCCCGCGACATCCACCGGACCGCGGTCGAACTGCTGACCGAGCACGCGCCGACGGGAGCGGTCCGGCTGATCGGGGTCAGGGTGGAAGGCCTCGACACCGGCGACGAGGGAGAGCAGCTGTCGTTCGCGAACGACGAGCCGCGCTGGCGAGACGCCGAGGTGGCGGCGGACGTGGCACGGCTGAAGTTCGGCTCGGCGGCGATTCGGCCCGCTTCGCTGCTTGCTCCTCGGGAGGAGTGAAGCTGGGCAGGGTGAAAGCTCGCGGTCGGGCCTCGGTGTGGCGCTTCGTGATGCGTGCCCCGGGTAGTCGGGCCGGTTCTGTGCAGCATCAGCGCCGGAGGTAGCTCGCCGCGAGCGGCGATCGCCTAAGGCTGCTCGGCGGCGGCGGTGCGCCCGCCTGGGTCTCTGCTCTCGGCTCGGCGTCCTGCGACGCGCCTCCGAGCAACAGGGTCGTGGGCGATTCACCGAGATGAGCGCTCGGTTGGCAATCGGCGTCCGGTACGGCGGCACCGAGCGGGCTCAGAAAAATAGGGGTCGGCAGTCGCGCTGAGTCAGCACCCGGCACCGTGGTCGAGCGGTGGGGGATTGCCGGGCCGGGGCGCGGGCAAGTGAAAAAGTGGCGGACGGTATCGATCGGCGGAAGATCCCGCCGAAGGGGACGTCAGCGGGGCCGGTGGCCGGCCCGGGGACGGTTTCTCTCCGTCACGAGGCACCCCGGCCGGGGGAGGCTGACGGGGCGACGGAGGGGCCTGAACTGCGCCGAAGGGGGTGACTTCCGTCGCGGTGACGCACTGTCAACCCGCATTGTGCGGGATTTCCCCCGATTCGATCATTTCCGGATCGGGGATCGGGTAGTCGGACGAGCGCGGGGCTCGTATCCTGGACAGTGCCACCCCGCCTGGGGTTGGCTGTTGGGTCCAGGACGTTGCGCGGCCCGGCGCCCGCGACAGCTGTGCCGGAGGAGGAAAGATGCCACTCTCCGAGCATGAGCAGCGGCTGCTCGACCAGATCGAGCGCGAGCTCTATGCCGAGGACCCCAAGTTCGCATCCACGGTGCGTGGCACCCGGTTGCGCCGACCCGCGCGCCGTCGGCGCATCCAGGGGATCGCCCTGTTCGTCGTGGGCGTCGCGCTGCTGGTGCTCGGTGTGGTGATCCCGGTATTGCGGGTCGCCGACATCCCGGTGGTCAGCGTGCTCGGGTTCCTCGTGATGTTCTTCGGGGTCATGATGGCCGTGACGTCGCTGCGCCACAGCGACAGCGGCGGCAAGGACAGCCATGACGACGGAGGCGGCGGAGGGAAGCCATCCGGCCGCAAAAGCTCCTTCACGCAGCGCATGGAGGAACGTTTCCGCCAGCGCTTCGAAGGCCAGTAGCTCGACGGCGAATCCGCGCTTCTCCCCTCGGGGCGGAGCGCGGATTCTCGTGCGCGGGCCCGGACTGCACCGTTTAACGGGACACCGGACTCCCGGCGGCGCGACGTGCGCTCGATGCCGTTGGCAGAGGCGTGCTTAGCGCGGCGTGGCGCGCGGTTGCTTTCGGCAGGAGCGCGTCTAGCCAGACGTGGTGGTCGGATGCTGTTGGCTAGGCGCGGGTGAGTTCCGGCGTGGTGCGTGGATGCGCTCGGCCGAGGCGCAGTTAGTCCAGCGCGGTGGACGGTTGCTGTCGGCAGAGTCGCTATGAGCCCGGCGCGGGCGCTGCCTTCGCCGGGACGCGGTCCCGAAACCGTTGTGGTGTCAAGGCGCGTAGACGCGCGCCCTGATCAGGCCAAGCATCCTGCCGCGACGTCCGGCAGTGAGTGCGGGCACGCGGCGTGACCCCGCCGAGCCAGTCAGCCAGCCACGCCACCCACCCGGATCACCGCCGTCGGCGCAGTACCGATCTCGGGAACAACCGTCCCCGCAGGGAAAGCGGGGCGGTGCGGCGCAGGCTGTCCCGCAGCTGCCCGAAAGCGGGCTCCAGCGTCGGGTCCGGGGTGGTTTCGTCGCTGTACCAGCTGCGTTCCACCGCGCCCAGCACGGTGCGCAGCGCCTCCCGACCCGAATCATCCAAGCGGTGGCGTTCGGCGATCTTTCCGCCGGCCACGCGGACCGTGTCGCTGTCGGAGATCGGCAGGTCTCGGTCGGCGCACTCGGCTTTCAGTTCGCGCCAGGCCGCGTCGGCGGCTCCGGGGGCGTGCGTCGCGATCGTCTGGAGGTGGCGGCGGCGCATCAGGTCGCGGATCGCGGCCGGGCCGCCGGTTGCCGCGAGGAGCAGGACGACAAACCCCGCGAGCCACCACGACACCATTCCGGCCAGCAAGCCGAGTGCGGCTACCAGCAGGACGGCACCGGTCAGCGGAAGCCACAGCGCGGCGAGGCGCAGCGGGGTCGGGGCGGTGACTGGGGTTCGGACCAGGACGTTGCCGTCGGGAGCGGAGCCGGGCGGGACGCCGGAAGGGGGTACCTCCGCGGCGGGCGGGGGACGGCGGCGCAAGAAGTACGACGTCGCGACCGCGGCGGCGCCGAGGACGGCCAGTGTCAGGGCCAGCCAGGTCAGCCAGCTGTTGTCGGGCGTCGTGTCCGCGGGGGCGGCGGGGGCGGCCTGGTCGTGGTTCTTGTCGGGCGACGCATCCGTCGACGGGGTGGTCGAGCGCGGGGCCGTCGGGAGGTCGTCGGTGGCGTTGGGCTGCTGCGGGTTCTGGGTGTTCTGCTGCAGGTACGACGGGACGATGCCGCGTCCGTCGGCGAGCGGGGTCGGGTCGAAGCTGACCCAGCCCTTGTCCCCGAAGTACGCCTCGACCCACGCGTGCGCGTCCTGCGAGCTGATCGACTGGTAGTCGCCCTTCGAGATGCCCGGCGTGAAGCCGATCGCGACCCTCGCCGGGATGTGCGCGACGCGCAGCATCACCGCCATCGCCGACGCGTATTGCTCGCAGTAGCCCCGTTTTCCCTTGAGGATGAAGTCGGCGAGAGCGTCGGCGTCGGTGGCGTCGGCGGTCTTCGTGTCGTACACGAAACCGTTCTGCGCGCTGAAGTACTGCCACAGCGCGGTCGCCCGGTCGAAGTTGTTCGTCTTGCCCGCGGTGAGCTGCTCGGTCAGCGCCGCGACCCGCTTGTCGACCTGGCCGATCCGCGTGTAGAGACCGGGCACCTCGTCGGATTTCGGTGCGGCTTCCCGCAATTCCGCGGCGGTCGGCTCCTTCAGCGACGCGGTTTCCACGTACGGCGGCGCGGGTTCGCTGGCCGTGGTGAACACCGAACCGCTGACCCGGTCGTACAGCCACTGCGGCGGCACACCCCGGAGCGCGCGCGGGGCGCCGTAGACCGGCAGCCAGTTGTCGACCCAGCGCGTCGGCTGGATCTGGATCTGCCGCGACACTCCGGTGCCGTCGTCGCCGGGCGCGGCGGGCAGCGTGCTGTTCGCGACCACGCCGGACTGCGCCTGTCCGCCGGCGCGCAGGCCCCAGCCCTTGTTCGGGGTGTAGGTGTCGAGGGTGAAGGCGCGCATGAGGCGGCGGTCCGGGCCGAGGCCGCGGACCTGGAACAGCTCGGTGTTCTGGCCCTGGTCCAGCAGCCCGCGCAGCTGGGTGAACGGCGCGATGCCGAACCCGCCGGTCCCGTCGCCGTCGCCGCCGGGGCCCGAGCCGAACGGGATCTTGCCGACCGTCCCGACCATGGTGATCCCGCCGCCGAGCAGGCCGAGCACGATCGCCGAGCTGACCACGGCGACCGGGGCTTGCGCGAGCCGCAGCATGCCGTCGGACCCGGGGGCGTCGCGGTTGCGCCAGCGCCGGTGCCGGTGGTTGCCGTCGAGGGCGAGCAGGCACGCGAAGGCCCCCGCGCCGAGCACGAACGTCCACCACGGCATCAGTTCGTCCGACAGCGCCGCGGGCACCGCGTACACGCAGAGCAGCACCAGCCCGGTCGCCGCCGGTGCCGCGGCGGCGACCGCGAGCGTGTCGACCAGCACCGCGACCAGGCCGACCGCGATCGTGACCAGGCACAGGATCGGCTGCGTGCTGTCGACCGGCGGGAGGCCGATCCGGATCTGGTCGGCCGCCGCGGTGAGCGTGGCCTGCAGTTCGCCGAAGGCGGTGGGGCCGGGGAAGATCGTGAGCACGCCCTGGGTCGTGAACGCCCCGGTGATGAGGAACAGCAGCACGAACAGCTGCCCGAACCCGGCGACGACGGTCGGCGCGCGCAGCGACCGCAGCGCCAGCCCGGTGCCCGCGACGAGCACGACGGCCACGACGAGGTACCCGAACCAGGCCCATCCGGAGACGACGCTGGTCAGCGAGGTGGCCGCGCACAAGGTCGCGAGCCCGGCGGCGACCGGCGGCAGCACGCTGCTCCGCCACGCGGGCGGGGGATCGGTCGGCTGCGGCGTGGGAGTGTGCGGGATCGGCGGGCGGGGAGCGGTGGTGGTCATCGGTTCCCCTTGCGTGCTCGTGAGCGGCAATCACGGTTAGAACCGCGATTGCCGCGCACGACGGTGGTCAGCGGGCTCATCGCGTACCGCCGATCACTGTCGACCGGTGGGTGCCCGCGCGGCACAGCAGCCCCCAGACCTCGGGCATCGGCGTCCGCGGACCGGCCACCACGACGCCCCAGCCCGCCCCGCGCAGCAGGTCCGCCGACTCCTCGGTCGCCGCGGCCAGATGGTCCGGCGAGGCCGAACCCGCCCAGCTCGGCGTGTCCAGGAGGACGGCGAGGCTGCGGACCCCGCGCGCCCGGTAGCGCGTCAGTTCGTGCACCGATTCCGCGCTCACCGTGCCGAGGATCGCGATCAGCTCCTGTCCGTCGGCCGGGTCGTGGCCGAGGGTGACGTCTCGCTGGTGCGCCGGCTGCAGCGCGGCCAGCGCGTCGAGCACCAGGTTGTCGTAGCCTTCGCCGCCGTCGCCGGGCGAGTCGGCGAGCGAGATCCCGTGCTCGGTCACCAGCCGGACCCGGTGGCCGGTCCGCCGCAGGTGCAGCGACACCGAAGCGGCGAACGACACCGCCCACTCCAGGCTCGCCCCCGGGCCGCTTCCGTGGTGCGCGGCCGCGCGGTGGTCCAGCAATACTGTCGTGCCGCCGCGCCACGGCCGTTCCTCGATGCGGACCATGATCTCGTCCCGGCGCGCCGTCGACCGCCAGTGGACCTTCCGCATGTCGTCGCCGGTGCGGTAATGCCGCACGATCACGTCCGGTTCGCCCTGCCCGGAATGCAGCCGGACGCTTCCGTCGTCGCCCGCTCCGGCCCCGGCGCCGCCGGGCAGCCCCCACAGCGACACCACGCGCGGCACGACGACCAGCCGGGAATGGCCGATCAGCTCCCGTTCGAACTCGCACAGCCCGAACGGGTCGGTGATCGTCGCGCGCAGCGGGCCGACCTGCTGGATCCCGCGCATGCCCGGACGGAGCGGATACCGCAGCAGCACGCGCCGGTCGTGCGGCAGGCGCTCGACCACGAAGCGCGGGCGGGTGCCCAGCGCGTACGGCACGCCGTCCTCCAGCAGCACCTCGCCGCCGGGCAGCCGGCCGCTGCGCCACAGTTCCAGGTCGACCTCGCCGGTCGAGCCCGCCGACACCCGGTCCGGGCGCAGCGTCCTGGCGGCGCCGAGGCGCAGCCGGGTCGCCGAGATGTAGGCGGCGACCAGCAGCGGCAGGGCGACCACGAACACCGCGACCCGCAGCAGGTCGCGTTCGTTGAGCACCAGCGAGCACACCGCGGCCGCGATCCCGGCGGCGAGGAGGCAGCGGCCTCGGGTGGTGAGGCCGGACAGCGCGCGCAGCATGCGGATTCCCTACTCGGGTAGCGGGACGCGCCTCAGCGGGCCGAGCCCTGGGGGACGGGAACGCGGTGCAGCACCGCGCGGACGACGTCGGTCGCCGAACGGCGGGCGGCGTGCGCCTCGGTGGTGAGCACCAGCCGGTGCGCCAGCACGGGCACCGCGACCGTGTGCAGGTCGTCGGGCACCACGTAGTCGCGCCCGGACAGCGCGGCCTGCGCCCGCGCGGCCCGGACCAGGTGCAGCGTCGCGCGCGGGGACGCGCCGAGCCGGATCTCCGGCACCTGCCGGGTCGCCGACACCACGTCGACGGCGTACCGGCGGACCTCCGGCGCGATGTGCACGCCCCGGACGGTCTCGATCAGCCGCAGCATCGTCTCGCCGTCGGACACCGGGGTCAGGTCCGCGAGCGGATTGTGCCCGGAGTGCTCGTCGACCATGGCCAGTTCGGCCTGCTGGTCGGGGTAGCCGATGGACACCCGCGCGGTGAACCGGTCGCGCTGGGCCTCGGGCAGCGCGTAGGTGCCCTCCATCTCGATCGGGTTCTGGGTCGCGATGACCATGAACGGCGCGCCGAGCCGGTAGGTGCTGGTGTCGACCGTGACCTGGTGCTCCTCCATGCACTCCAGCAGCGCGGACTGCGTCTTCGGCGAGGCCCGGTTGATCTCGTCGCCCACCACGATGTTCGCGAACACCGGGCCGGGCCGGAACTCGAACTCGCCGGTCTGCCGGTTGTAGATGGAGACGCCGGTGACGTCGCTGGGCAGCAGGTCGGGCGTGAACTGGACGCGGCTGACGGTGCAGTCGATCGAGCGCGCGAGCGCCTTCGCGAGCGAGGTCTTGCCGACGCCCGGCACGTCCTCGACGAGCAGGTGGCCCTCGGCCAGGAGGGTCACCAGCGCGATCCGGATGACGTCCGGCTTGCCGACGAGGACGCGCTCCACGTTCGCGGCGATCCGGCGGGCGGTGTCGTGCAGTTCGCCGAGCCCGGCCGCCGGGACCTGAGCCAGCCCGTCCGCGGACTCGACCGCCGGGTACGGCGGCTGCCCGGACCCGTTGCCGTGCGGCCCGGCTGGGGTGGCGGACTGGATTCTCGACGTCACTCGACCTCCTGGCGGTGCATAGCTGGACGGCAACCGGCGGGGATGCGCGCCTGTCCAGCGTTCTCCCCAGTGTGTCAAACCCGGGAGAACTGGGCGGCGGAACCCCGAGATCGTTTCATGGTGACGCCCAGCCACCTCGACGCTCCTTCTTACGGGTGATTATGAGGCATTTTCAGGTGATCCCGCTGACCGTATGCACTGTCGTATGCTCCGAAACGAAGTCGCCCGACCACGGTTCGACGTCGGAAGAGGTGCATCCGCGCATGAGCGAGGCCGAGGCGGAACGGAAAGCCGGGGTCCCGGGACTGTCCGGCGGCCGGTTCGCGGTCACGCCCGAGCTGGCGACCGCGACGTACGCGAAGCTCGGCGAGCTGCAGGACGTCGTCGGCGAGATGGTCCGCGAGGCCGCCGTGCTCGGCCGGTCGGTGCCGCTGGGCGGCGGGTACGCCGGCGAGGTCGGCGCGTTCATGGCGAAATACGGCCTCGGCCGCGACGGATCGGCGGTCGACAGCCTCACCGCGTTCGGGAAGGAAATCGCCGGGCTGAAGAAACGCATCGGCGGCGCGCTGGAGAAATACCGCGACCAAGACGGCGAAGCCGCCGAAGGCGTGGACTGCACCGGTGGCTGACCGTTTCGCGGCCCGCGCCGCGCTCCTTTCCCTCGCCGGGCTGGCGGCGGTCTCGCTGGTCTCGTGCGGCCGGATGCCCGGCATCTCGCACGCCGCGCCCGCCGACGGAGCGCCGACCCCCGCGCCGCCGCCGTCGTCGTCGTCCGCGCCTTCGCTGGCCAAGCTCGACCCGTGCACGCTGCTCTCGCCGCAGGACCGGTCGTCGGCCGGGCTCACCACGCAGGGCAAGGCGAAGACGATCGGCGAGGCGCGTGCCTGCGACTGGACGGTGCCCTCGACCTTCGGTCTCACCATCACCCTCGACGAGACCAACGGCCTGTCCAACCTCGACGTCTCCGGCGGCAAGCGCACCAAGAAGGACGTCGGCTCGCACGAGGCGCTGCAGGTCTCCGGCCGTCGCGGCACCTGTGCGGTGCTGCTGGACGTCGGCGGCGCGCAGAGCGTGCAGGTCGACGTCAACAACGCGAACTTCGCCGACTCCGCGCTCGCCTGCTCGCGGGCGTCGGACGTGGCCGGCCTGGTCGAGCCGAAGCTGCCGTGAACCCCGTGCGAGGAGGAAAGTCGTGACCGACACCCCGGCTCCCGAGCCGACGGCCCGGTACGAAGCGTTCAGCCACGCGGCGCTCGCCGCGCAGGCGGTCGACGGCAACGACCCGGCCGCGGCCGGCGAATCGGGCACGCGATGGGCCGGGCTGTCGCAACGGCTCGAGGACTCGATCGGCGGGCTGGTCGCGCTGTCGGCCGGCAGCGAGGAAACCTGGCAGGGCGACGCCGGCGACGCGATGCGGAAGGTGCTCGGCACCGCCTCCGGCTGGCTGGCCGAGACCTCGGTGGTGTCGGCGAAGGTCGGGGAAGCCGTGCAGGGACAGGCCGAGGTCGCCGCGCGGGCCCGGGCGGACATGCCCGCCCCGGTGGACTTCGACCCGGCGGCGATGATCCGTTCCGCCGCGGCGAGCGGCGACATGCTGCGGCTCGCCGGGCTGTCGTCCGCGATGGACGAACGCCGCGCCGAAGCCGAAGCCGCCCGGCAGAAGGCGATCGACGTCCTGCGCACCCGGGACACGGCGTTGCGCGGGCTCCTGCCCGAAGGCGAGTTCCCCGCGGTCCCGCCGCTCGGCACGGGGCCGGCTTGATCAGCCTTTCGGCGTCCGCGTTCGACATCGTCTGGGCCGACCTCGGCCTCGACGCCCCGCCCGCGCCGCTGGCGGTGCGCAGCGTGGGGGAGACCGTCGCCGACCGGTCCGCGATCCGCGAGGAGGTTTACCGGAACCTCGGCGAACGCGGCCTCTTCGACGGCCGTCTGGATGCTGCGCTGGAGAACAGCCTGCGCGTGCTGGCGGCCGCGGACCGGTACGTGGAATGCGAGGCGCTCGCGGACATGACCGCCGACGAGCCGTTCCGCGCGGTCGCCGCGGTCCGGGGCCGGAACGCGGTGCTGGCGGTGCAGCCGGCCCGGACGATCGGCCTGCGCGACATCGGGGAAAGCGAACTGGCCTCGGCGATCGTCGACGTGCTGCCCGAGCTGTCCGCGGGCCCCGGCTACGGCGTCCGGCTGCCCGCGGCGGGGGAGCCGCCCGGCGGCGCGCAGGGCGAGGAACTGCGGGCGATCCAGGCGCGGCCGGTGTACGCGGCGGGCCAGTTCACCGTCCACGTCCGCGACCGGGCGGGCAAGCTGACCCGGACCGGCGGGCTGACGTGGTTCGACACGGACGCCGGGGCCTATTCGGCGGTGTGCTCGCCGGGGCGCGGCGGGCAGGAGTGGGTGACGGTGTCCCCAGTGGACAGTGCGCGGCTGGCGGAACGGGTGCTGGAGCTGTCGCCGCGCTGACCTGGCGGGTCTGAAATGGACAGTGGTGGGCGGTGGCTCGCCCAGTGCCGTCGCGCGGGGGCTCCCCACTCGCCCCCACTTCGTGCGCCAAGTCCGTGAGGGGAACCCTGGGGGACTCTGATTCCCTCAGGGTTCCCCTCACGGACGGCTCCACCGAGCCCCACCTGCCAGGCTGCGGTCGTTCCCCCACGCTGCTCCACTGGGTTCGGCCGACGGGCCTGCCCGGCTTTCGCGGGCGTTCCGCTAAGCCCCCACCGGGCCCCACCACCTCGCCCCACCGGCGGGCATCCGGGCTCCCCACCAGGCGCCACCGTGGTTCCCCACCCCGCTCCACCTGCATCCCCACCAGCCCCCACCGGTTCCCCCACCAACCCCCACTCCTGGTCCCCACGCTGCCGAAACGCGGACGTTTCAGGCCTTCCGAGGTTGCGAGAGACCCCGTCGCGGGGGATCTTCGCCACGGTCCCCCCACCCGGCCCCCACCTGGACCCACCTCCGTGACCTGCGCAAACGTGCCACTCGACGGAGTGGCACGCGCGCGGGACTCGTTGACTGTGGTGAAAAGTGGGGTACGGTGGTGGCCAGTGGGGCGGAAGGGAGCCCCCGAAGCCGGAACCGAGCGGGGAGCCACCCGGATCCGGCAGGGGAGGTGGAGGCCGGTGTTCCTCGGCACCCACACCCCGAAGCTGGACGACAAAGGGCGGCTCACGCTGCCCGCGAAGTTCCGCGAGGCCTTGGCGGGCGGGCTGATGGTCACCAAGGGGCAGGACCACTGTCTCTTCGTCTTCCCCCGTGCCGAGTTCGAGCAGATGGCCAGGAAGGTCGCCGAAGCCCCGTTCACGAACGAGGCGGTGCGGGCCTACCAGCGCTACCTGTTCGCCGGGACCGACGAGCAACGTCCGGACGGGCAAGGGCGCGTAGCCATCGCGCCGGAGCTTCGCCGGTACGCGGGGCTGAACAAGGAGTGCGTGGTGATCGGGGCGATCACCCGGCTCGAAATCTGGGATGCCCAGGCGTGGCAGGGCTACCTGGACGAACACGAGGACAGCTACGCACAGGCTCGGGAGGAAGTACTGCCGGGCGTCTTCTAGGAGACGCCCCGGGCGCACCTGCGTCGTCGGGGGACGCGGGTACGCCGTTCGACGCGGATGCCGTGAGGCCTCTGTCCGCTCTTTGACCCTGGCGCACCTTCCCCGGTGCCAGGTCAGCAAGCGGGCGGGCAGGGACCTGACGGCATCCGCCGCATCTTCCCCGGAAAACACGCGGCAGAAAGGGGGAGAAGTCATGACGGACGCAGCCGAGCACGTTCCGGTGCTGCTGGACCGCATCGTCGAGCTGTTCGCCCCCGCGCTGGCCGATCGCGACGCCGTGCTGGTCGACGCGACCGTCGGCCTCGGCGGCCACTCGGACGCGCTGCTCGCCGCTTTTCCCCGGCTCCGGCTGATCGGCCTTGACCGCGATCCCGCCGCGCTCGAGCGCTCCGCGGAGCGGCTCGCGCGGCACGGCGACCGCGTCGACCTCGTGCACACTGTCTACGACGGACTTCCCGAAGCGGTGGCCGGACTCGGACTGTCCCAAGTGGACGGCATCCTGTTCGACCTCGGCGTCTCGTCGATGCAGCTCGACCGCGCCGAACGCGGTTTCGCCTACTCGCAGGACGCGCCGCTGGACATGCGGATGGACCCGACCACCGGGTTCACCGCCGCCGACGTGCTCAACACCTACGCGCCCGGCGAGCTGATCCGGATCCTGCGCGACTACGGCGAGGAACGGTTCGCGCAGCGGATCGTGCGCGCCGTCGTGGCGGAGCGGGAGAAGGAGCCGTTCACCCGCAGCGGCAGGCTGGTCGAGCTGCTCTACTCGGCGGTCCCGGCGGCGAGCAGGCGCACCGGCGGGCATCCGGCGAAGCGCACCTTCCAGGCGTTGCGGATCGAGGTCAACGGCGAGCTGGAAGTGCTGCGCCGGGCGATGCCCGCGGCGCTGGGCGTGCTCGCGATGGACGGCCGGATCGTCGTCGAGTCCTACCAGTCGCTGGAGGACCGGCTGGTGAAGCAGGCGCTCGCGGAGCTGGCGAAATCCCGGACGCCGGAAGGGCTTCCGGTCGAACTTCCCGGGCACGGGCCGGAAATCAAGCTCCTCACCAGGGGAGCGGAGAAAGCCGGCGAAGACGAGATCGAGCACAACCCGCGGGCCGCCTCGGTGCGGCTGCGCGCAGCACAACGGATCGGAGAGCCGCGATGACCGCACCTACGAAGTCCCGCCGCTCGTCGTCGACCGCTGCGGAGCGGGCACCGCGGAACACCGCCACCGAGACGGAGGTGCCCGGGCGGCGACGCACGACGGCCGCCGAACGCGCGTACGCCCGGCGGGCCCAGCGGGCCGACCTGTTGCGCCAGCGTGCGCCGAAAAGGCCCGCTGCGGAACCGGAAACCGTCGAAACGAAGACCGTGCGCACGCGGCTCCAGCTGCGCTGGCCGCGATCGCGCGCGTCGTTCGTGCTCGTGATGATGGGGCTGCTCGCGGTCGGGGTCGCGGCGACGCTGTGGTTCACCACGCAGGCGATCGCCGACTCGTACCGGCTCGAAAAGCTGCGCACGGACAGCGCTTCGCTGATGGAGACGAAGGACCGGCTGGAGCGCGAAGTCGCGAAGGCGCAGTCCCCGGCGTCGCTCGCGCCCGCGGCCAAGCAGCTGGGCATGGTGCCCGGCGGCGACCCGGCGCGCATCGTCGTCGGCAAGGACGGCAAGACGACCGTCGTCGGCGAGCCGAAGAAGGCTGAGGCGCCGCAGGAGGACGCGGCCGCGCCGCCGACGAACCCCGTCGCTCCGCCCGCCGCGGAGGGCGGCATCGAAGGCGACCTGCCGGGCACCACCCCGGGTCTCGCCGGGGGAGGCCAGTGATGGCGGCGGGCGGCGGCAGCCGTTCCCGGGCGGCGGGCAGCGCGCGGCGGACCTACGCCGCGGGC
The DNA here is from genome assembly GCF_042684085.1 of Amycolatopsis silviterrae. Taxonomy (NCBI): domain Bacteria; kingdom Bacillati; phylum Actinomycetota; class Actinomycetes; order Pseudonocardiales; family Pseudonocardiaceae; genus Amycolatopsis; species Amycolatopsis silviterrae. Next base: position 109,338 of record NZ_JBHUKS010000001.1, on the reverse strand, counting down.
ACCCGCCGCGCGGTCGCGAAACGGGGCAACGGCGGACAGCGCAGCCGGTTTTCCGCGGTGCGCATCATGCTTGTCGTGCTGATGGTCGTGGCCGGCGCGAAACTGGTGCAGGTGCAGTGGTTCGAGGCGCCCGCGCTGTCCGCGGCGGCCGAACGGCAGCGCACGCTCACCATCGACATCCCGGCGCAGCGCGGGTCCATTGTGGACCGCAACGGGGCGAAACTGGCGTTCAGCGTGGAAACCCGCACGCTGTCGGTGAACCTCCGGGCGCTGCACAAGACGATGGACGAGTACGCGAAGAAGTACCCGGACAAGGGCCGCAACTTCGAGACCGAGGTGACCGGCGCGGCGAAGCTGATCGCGCAGAAGGTCCCGCACCTCACCACCGAGGCCGAACAGCTGGCGCTGCTGCACAAACAGCAGTCCTTCACCTACCTCGTCGACAACGTCGAGCCCTCGGTGGCCGACCAGATCGTCAAGAAGTACGCGTGGATCAGCGTGGAGAAGCGCGCCAAGCGCGAGTACCCGGGCGACACGCTCGCGTCGAACATCGTCGGGCTGTCCAACTGGCGGATGGAAGACCCCGACGTGTCGAAGCACAACCTGCACGGCGTGATCGGGCTGGAGAAATCGCGCGACGCGGACCTGGCCGGCACGCCCGGCCGCGAGATCGTGAACACCCAGAACGGCAACGACAATCTGTACCTGCCGGGCACCGAGCACGTGCTCACCGCCGCCGTCCCCGGGTCCGATCTGCAGCTGACCATAGATTCCGACCTGCAGTTCGAACTGCAGCGCCAGCTGAGCGACTACGTCGCGAAGGCCGGGGCCAAGGGCGGCCAGGCGGTCATCATGGACGCGAAGACGTCCGAGGTGTACGCGCTGGCCGACGCGAGCACGTTCAACCCGAACGACCCGACCACGCTCAAGCCCGACCTGCTCAACAACCGGCCGATCACCACGCCGTACGAACCCGGTTCGGTGAACAAGGTGGTGACCGCGACCGCGGCGATCGACGACAAGGTGGCCACGCCGACCTCGACGCTGCAGGTGCCGGGCTCGATCAAGGTCGCCGACCGGACGGTCCACGACGCGTGGGTGCACGGCACGCAGACGTTCACCACCACCGGCGTGTTCGCGAAATCCTCCAACGTCGGCACGCTGGAGCTGGCCCAGCAGGTCGGCCCGGACCGGTATCTGGAGCTGCTGAAGAAGTTCGGCATCGGGCAGAAGACCGGCATCGGCCTCCCCGGCGAAAGCTCCGGATACGTGCCGCCGCGCAAGGACTGGTCGGCGTCCACGTTCGGCAACCTGCCGATCGGGCAGGGCCTTTCGATGACCGTGGTGCAGATGGCCGGGATGTACCAGGCGATCGCGAACGACGGCGTGCGCGTCGAGCCGCGGATCGTGAAGGGGAAGAAGAACCCGGACGGCACGGTCACGCCGGAAGCGCCGCCGAAGACCGAGCGCGTGGTGAGCCCGGAGACCGCGAAAACGGTGCGGGACATGCTGCGCGCGGTGGTGCAGAACGCGAAGAGCCCGAACGCGGGCACCGCGCCGTCGGCCGGGCTGGAGGGCTACCAGATCTCCGGCAAGACCGGCACCGGCCAGCAGATCGACCCGCGCACCAAGGCGTACAGCTCGAGCCTGGCGAACATCACCTTCGCCGGCATCCTGCCCGCCGACCACCCGCGGTTCGTCGTCGGCATCCGGCTGGACGCGCCGGACAGCACGCCCGCCGGGCATTCCGCGGGCCCGCTGTTCCACTCGATCGCGTCGTACCTGTCGCAGCGGTACCAGATTCCGCTGTCCGACGGGCCGTCGCCGGTGGTGCCGCTCGTCGTCGGCTGACCGCCGCGCCGTGCTCTCCTGACGCGACCCCAATGTGGCATTGGGCGCATGCGACGCACCCAACGCCACATTGGGTGCGCTCAACGCAACCAACGCCACATTGGGGCGGTGTAACGCATCCGGTGCCGCGTAGGGGCGGGCCGGGCGATCGTCCACACGGGCCGGTGCGGGGCCGGGGAAAGGGTTGCGCCGCAACGATCTTGACCGCTCCGCCTACCACACGCCCGGCGGCGGCGCGCGTTCGCCGTACCGCGTTGGGTCACCCGGATCCGGCCTCGGTAACCTCTCCGGCGTGTCCGTGTCCTCGTCCCAGCCCCGAAGCGGGCCCGCTGCCGCGTCGCTGCCGGACAGCCCGGCCAAGGCAGCCGCCGCCCCGCCCCGCCCGGCCCGGATCGACCCGGTCCCGCTGGCCACTCTGCTCGCCCGCGCGGGAGCCCGGCTGATCGCCGACCGTCCCGAGGCCGCCGACCTCACCGTCACCGGCACCACGCTGCGTGCGCAGCACGTGCTTCCCGGTGACCTGTTCGCCGGCCTTCCCGGAGCCCGCGCGCACGGCGCCGACTTCAGCGACCAGGCGCTCGCCGCCGGCGCCGCGGCCGTCCTGACCGACCCGAGCGGGGCCGACCGCCCCGCGCTGCGCGACGCGCCGGTGCCGGTCCTCGTGCACCCGGACCCGCGCGCCGCGCTCGGCGAGATCGCCGCGTGGATCTACGGCGAGCCGTCGCTGCACCTGTCCGTGCTCGGCGTCACCGGCACGTCCGGCAAGACCACCACCTCCTACCTGGTCGACGCGGGGCTTCAGGCCGCCGGGCGCACCACCGGGCTGATCGGCACGGTGGAGACCCGGATCGCCGGCGAGCGGCTCGCCAGCGGGTTCACCACGCCGGAGGCCCCGGACCTGCAGGCGCTGCTCGCGGTGATGCTGGAACGCGGCGTCACGCACGTGCCGATGGAGGTGTCCAGCCACGCGCTGTCGCTCGGCCGGGTCAACGGCACCCGGTTCGCGGTGGGCGCGTTCACCAACCTGTCGCAGGACCACCTCGACTTCCACAAGGACATGGAGGAGTACTTCGCCGCCAAGTCCCTGCTGTTCGACGGCCGCTCGACCACCGAGGTCGTCGTGGTCGACAGCGCGTGGGGGCAGGCGCTGCTCACGCCGCAGACGGTGACCGTGTCCATCGAAGCCGGCGCCGACGCGCTGTGGCGGGCCGCCGACATCGAGGCGACCCCGGCCGGGGAGCAGACCTTCACGCTGCTCGGGCCGGACGGGCTCAGCCGCGCGGCGAAGATCCCGCTGCCGGGCACGTTCAACGTCGCCAACGCGGTGCTCGCGGCGGCGATCCTGGACGCCGCGGGCGTCGGCGCGGACGACATCGTCGCCGGGCTCGCCGCGGTGGAGGTGCCCGGCCGGATGGAGCGGGTGTACCTCGGCCAGGCGTTCACCGCGGTGGTCGACTACGCGCACAAGCCGGCCGCGGTGGCACAGGGCCTCGACGCCCTGCGCGCCCGCACCGACGGCCGGATCATCACCGTGCTCGGCTGCGGCGGCGACCGCGACACCGCGAAGCGCCCGATGATGGGCGAGGCCGCGGTGCGCCGCAGCGATCTCCTGATCGTCACCGACGACAACCCGCGTTCGGAGGACCCGGCCGCGATCCGCGCCGCGATGATGGCCGGGGCCCGCGCGGTCGGGCCTGCCGCGGGCGGCGAGGTCGTGGAGATCGGCGACCGGCGCGAGGCGATCGCGTCCGCGGTGTCGCTCGCCCGGGCGGGGGACATCGTCCTGATCGCAGGCAAGGGCCACGAGACCGGCCAGGAGGTCCAGGGTGTGGTGCACCCGTTCTCCGACCGGGACGAACTGGAGGCCGCCATCCGCAAGCGTCTCGAGGTGACCGCGTGATCGAGCTGAGCCTTGCCGAGATCGCCGACGTCGTCGGCGGCAGGCTGCACCGCACCGACGGATCCGCTGTCGTGACCGGCAGCGTCGAATTCGACACCCGCGAACTCGGCCCCGGCGGGCTGTTCATCGCCCTGCCCGGCGAACGCGTCGACGGGCACGACTTCGCCGCGAAGGCGGCCGAGGCCGGCGCGGTCGGCGTGCTCGCCGCGCGCGAGGTTGACGCGCCCGCGATCGTCGTGCCGCCGCTGCCGCCGGGAGAGGGCAACGCCGGGTCGGTCGCGCTGACCGGCGACACCGACGGTTCCGGCGCCGCCGTGCTGGCCGCGCTGGCCAAGCTGGCGCGGCACGTCGTCGACCGGCTGGCGGCGGGCGGGCTGACCGTCATCGGCGTCACCGGCTCGTCCGGCAAGACCTCGACCAAGGACGTCATCGCGCAGCTGATCGAGCCGATGGGCCCGACGGTCGCGCCGCCCGGGTCGTTCAACAGCGAGCTGGGCCATCCGTGGACCGCGCTGCGCGCCGACGCGTCGACCAAGTTCCTCGTGCTGGAGATGTCCGCGCGCGGGATCGGGCACATCGCCGCGGCCGCCGAGACCACGCCGCCGCGGATCGGCGCGGTGCTCAACGTCGGCAGCGCGCACGTCGGCGAGTTCGGCTCCCGCGAGGGCATCGCGAAGGCGAAGGGCGAGCTGGTCGAAGCCCTGCCGGAAGACGGCCTGGCGGTGCTGAACCTGGACGATCCGCTGGTCGCGGCCATGGCGAGCCGGACGAAGGCCCGCGTCGTCGGCGTGGGGGAGTCGGCCGGGGCGCAGATCCGGGCCGGGGACATCACGGTCGACGCCGAGGCCCGCGCTTCGTTCCGGCTGATCACGCCCGAGGGCGAGGCCCCGGTGACGCTGCCGCTGCACGGCGAGCACCACGTCGGCAACGCGCTCTCGGCCGCCGCCATCGCGCGCGAGCTGGGCGCGACCACCGAGGAGATCGCGCAGCGGCTGTCGTCGCTGCAGCGGCGCTCGGAACGCCGGATGGACGTCACCACCCGCGCGGACGGCGTCACGATCCTCAACGACTCGTACAACGCCAACCCGGAATCGGTCCGGGCCGGGCTGAAGGCGCTCGCCTCGATGAGCCGTTCCGGCAGGCGCGCGTGGGCGGTGCTCGGCGTGATGGGCGAGCTGGGCGAGGACTCGGTGACCGCGCACGACGAGATCGGCAGGCTGGTCGTGCGGCTCAACATCGAGAAACTCGTCGTGATCGGCCAGGACGCGGCCGCCATGCACCAGGGCGCGCTCCAGGAGGGTTCCTGGGGCGAGGAGTCGGTGCTGGTACCCGATGTCGGGGCCGCCGTCGCCGTACTGCATGATCAGCTCCGTCCTGGGGACGTGGTGCTGGTCAAGGCGTCCAAGGCCGCCGGTCTGTGGCGGGTGGCCGAGGCGCTGCTGGCCGAACCCGGGAACTCCTCTTCCTCGTCTAACTCTGAACGCTCGAACGGTGGTCACGCGTGATCAACATCATGATCGCGGCCGCGGCGGGTCTGCTGGTCTCGATCCTGCTCACGCCCTACCTCATCCGGGTTTTCTCGCGGCAGGGCTTCGGCCAGGAGATCCGCGAGGAAGGCCCGCAGGGGCACAAGTCGAAGCGCGGTACGCCGACCATGGGCGGCGTGGCGATCATCATCGCGATGGTCGTGGGCTATTTCGTCGCGCACCTGATCACCTGGATCAGCAACTCGCGCTCGGCCGCGCCCTCGGCGTCCGGCCTGCTCGTGCTGATGCTCGCGGTCGGGCTCGGCCTGGTCGGCTTCCTCGACGACTTCATCAAGATCCGCAAGCAGCGCAACCTCGGGCTGAACAAGACCGCGAAGCTGGTCGGCCAGCTCGTGATCACCATCCTGTTCGCGGTGCTGTCGCTGCAGTTCGCCGACTCGCACGGGCTCACCCCGGCGTCGCAGAGCCTGTCCTACGTCCGCGACCTCGCGCTCATCACGTTCCCGTCGGTCGTGTTCGTGATCTTCTGCTACATCGTCATCTCCGGCTGGTCGAACGCGGTGAACTTCACCGACGGCCTCGACGGCCTGGCCGGCGGCGCGGCGGCGATGGTGCTCGCGACGTACGTGGTCATCTCGTTCTGGCAGGCCCGGCTCTCCTGCTCGACGCAGCCGCTCCCGGCCTGCTACGACGTGCGCGACCCGCTCGACCTCGCGGTCGTCGCGGCGGCGGCCACCGGGGCCTGCATCGGGTTCCTGTGGTGGAACGCCGCGCCGGCGAAGATCTTCATGGGCGACACCGGGTCGCTCGCGCTCGGCGGCCTGGTCGCCGGGCTGTCCATGACCACCCGCACCGAACTGCTCGCGATCGTCATCGGCGGCCTGTTCATGGTCGAGATGATCTCGGTGGTCACGCAGATCGCGGTCTTCCGCACGACGCGGCGGCGGCTGTTCCGGATGGCCCCGTTCCACCACCACTTCGAGCTCGCCGGGTGGGCGGAAACCACGGTGATCATCCGGTTCTGGCTGCTCTCGGCGATCTGCTGCATGTTCGGGCTCGGGCTGTTCTACAGCGAGCAGCTCAACTTCGGGGGCTGACCTTTGGAGCTTGACGGCAAACACGTTCTGGTCGCGGGCGCGGGGGTCACCGGGAAGTCGGTCGTTCCCGTGCTGCGCGAGCTGGGCGCCCGGGTCACGGTCACCGACGGCAACGCAGACCGGCTCGCCGAGCTGGAAGGCCTGGACGCCGAGCTGGTCCCGGGCCTGACCGAGCCGCCCGCGGACACCGTGCTCGTGGTGACCAGCCCCGGCTGGCGGCCGACGTCGCCGCTGCTGGTCGCGGCGGCCGAGGCGGGCGCCGAGGTGATCGGCGACGTCGAGCTGGCCTGGCGGATCGGGCAGCTGCGCGAGCATCCGCCGGCGTGGCTGGTGATCACCGGCACCAACGGCAAGACGACCACGGTCGGGATGCTGGAGTCGATCCTGCGCGCGGCCGGCGCGGACGCGGTGGCCTGCGGCAACGTCGGCTATCCGGTGCTGGACGCGGTCCGCGGCGGGCATCAGGTGCTGGCCGTCGAGCTGTCGAGCTTCCAGCTGCACTGGTCGTCCACGATCGCGCCGGACGCTTCGGTGGTGCTGAACCTCGCCGAGGACCACCTCGACTGGCACGGCTCGATGGAGGAGTACGCCGCGGCGAAGGGCCGCGTGCACCACCGTTCCCGCGCCGTCGTGCACAACGTCGACGACCCGTGGTCCACGCGGATCGCCGAGGAGCACGCGCCGGACAGCGCCCGGCGGATCGGGTTCGTGCTCGACACGCCGCGCGCCGGCGAGCTGGGACTGGTCGAGGACCTGCTGGTGGACCGCGCTTTCGGGGCCGACCCGGAGACGAGCGCGGAGGAGCTGGCCGAGATCGCCGACGTCCGCCCGGCCGGCCCGCACAACCTCGCGAACGCGCTCGCCGCGGCCGCGCTGGCCCGGGCGCACGGGGTGACCCCGGAGTCGGTGCGGGCGGGGCTGCGCGCGTACGAGCCCGCGCCGCACCGCGCGGTGGAGGTCGCCGAGACCGGCGGAGTCCGGTACGTCAACGACTCGAAGGCCACCAACCCGCACGCCGCGCTCGGCTCGCTGCTCGCGCACGAAAGCGTGGTCTGGATCGCCGGCGGGCAGCTCAAGGGCGCGTCGGTGGACGAACTGGTCGCCGCGGTCGCCGGACGGCTGCGCGCCGCGGTGCTGCTGGGCGCCGATTCACCCGTGATCGAGGCCGCTCTCGCGCGACACGCGCCGGATGTCCCGGTCAACCGCCTCCTTCCGGGTGACGATGAGCCCATGACTGCGGCGGTGAATGCGGCCAGCGCCCTGGCTCGTCCTGGTGACGTGGTGCTGCTGGCGCCCGCCGCCGCCTCGCTGGACATGTTCGGCGGCTACGGAGCGCGCGGCGACGCGTTCGAAGCCGCGGTGCGTGCGCTGGCCGACGGCGCGGCGGGGGCGGCGGATGACGGTAGTTGACGGAGAGAAGCCCCGGCCGCGGCGCGTCCGCAAGGAAAGCCCGTTCGTCGCGCTCCGGACCGCGCTGACCGCCTGGCTTTCCCGCCCGCTGGCGTCGTTCCACCTGGTGCTGGCGCTGACCGGGATCCTCACCGTGATCGGCGCGGTGATGGTGCTGTCCGCGTCGTCGGTGGCCTCGTACAACCCGAAGACCGGCAGCGGCGTGTACGCGCTGTTCTTCCGGCACCTGATGTTCGTCGCGCTCGGCGGGATCGTGTTCTGGGTCGGGCTGCGGGTCCGGCTCGAGCGGATCCGCCGGATGTCGGCGACGCTGACGGTCCTCTGCCTCGGCCTGCTGATGCTGGTGCTGACGCCGCTCGGGTCGACGGTGAACGGCTCGCAGGGCTGGTTCAAGCTCGGCGTGTTCACCTTCCAGCCGGTCGAGGCGGCGAAGGTGGCGCTGGCCTTCTGGGGCGCGCACATCCTGGTGATCAAGTACAACGTGCTGCACCAGTGGCGGCATCTGCTGGTCCCGGTGGTGCCGGTGGCGCTGCTGATGTTCGCGCTGGTCATGCTGCAGCCCGACCTCGGCGGCACGATCACCCTCGCGGTGGTGCTGCTCGGCCTGCTGTGGTTCGCCGGCGCGCCGAAGCGGCTGTTCGGGGTGATCCTGGCCGGCGGCCTGAGCGGCGTGCTGGTGCTGGCGATCATCGCGCCCTACCGGCTCGCCCGGGTGATGTCGTTCCTGTCGCCGGACGCGGACACCTCGGCCGAGGGGTTCCAGGCGAACCAGGCCAAGCTGGCGCTCGCCGACGGCGGGCTGCTCGGCAAGGGGCTCGGGCAGGGCGCGTCGAACTGGGGCTACCTGCCGAACGTGCAGAACGACTTCATCTTCGCGCTCATCGGCGAGGAACTGGGCTTCGTGGGCTGCGCGGTGGTGCTGGCGCTGTTCGCCGGCGTCGCGGTGGTCGGCCTGCGCATCGCCACCCGCAACATCGACCCGTGGATCCGGATCGTCGCGGGCACGCTGACGGTGTTCCTCGTCGCGCAGGCGGCCATCAACATCGGCTACGTGGTGGGGCTGCTGCCGGTCACCGGCGTCACGCTGCCGCTGATCTCCTACGGCGGCACGTCGCTCGTGATCACCATGCTCATCATGGGCGTGCTGGCCAACGCCGCGCGGCACGAACCCGAGGCGGTGGCCGCACTGCGCTCGCACGGGCCGGGTAAATTCGGACGCCTGCTGCGGCTGCCCGCGCCCGATCCGTACCGCCCGCCGTCTCCCCGCAAGGGAACGCGCGGTTCGGGGAACGGGACCAGGGCGGCCCGGCCGGCGCCGCGTGCGGCCCGGCCCGCACCGGCACAGGAACGCCGCCGGTCGGCGCGGCGGACTACAGCGAACCGCGGTGCCCGGGGCACCGCGAACCGGAGAGGTCATTGGTGAGCAAGCCCGTCAAGGGAACCGAGCGGTCGGCAGCGGGCCGGGCGCCGGTCGTCGTGGTCGCAGGCGGGGGCACCGCCGGGCACATCGAACCCGCGCTCGCGCTGGCGGACGCCGTGAAGCGGCTGCGCCCGGACGCCGAGGTGGTCGCCCTCGGCACGGAACGCGGCCTGGAGAACAAGCTCGTGCCCGCGCGCGGGTACCCGCTGGAGCTGATCCCGCCGGTCCCGATGCCGCGCAAGCCGACGCCGGAGCTGCTCCGGCTGCCGCTGAAGGTGCGCGATTCGGTCCGCCGCACCCGCGAGGTGCTGGACCGGGTGCACGCGGACGTCGTGGTCGGCTTCGGCGGCTACGTCGCGCTGCCGGCGTACCTCGCCGCGCGCGGCCGGGTGCCGATCGTGGTGCACGAGGCGAACAAGTCGGCCGGGCTGGCCAACAAGGTCGGTGCCCGGTTCGCGTCCCGCGTGGCGGTCGCGGTGCCTGGCACGCCGCTGCCGAAGGCGGAGGTGGTCGGCATTCCGCTGCGCCGCTCGATCACGTCGCTGGACCGGGCCGCGCTGCGGGCCGAGGCTCGCGAGTTCTTCGAGCTGGACCCGGACGCGCCGACGCTGCTGGTGTTCGGCGGTTCGCAGGGCGCGGCGTCGATCAACTCCGCGATCTCCGGCGCGGCCAAGGACTTCGCCGAGGCGGGCGTCGGCGTGCTGCACGCGCACGGGCCGAAGAATTCCCTTGTGGTGCAAGAGTTTCCCGGCCGCCCGGCGTACGTGCCGGTGCCGTATCTGGACCGGATGGACCTGGCCTACGCCGCGGCGGACGCGGTGGTGTGCCGGTCCGGCGCGATGACCGCGGCCGAGGTGTCCGCGGTCGGGCTGCCCGCGGTGTTCGTCCCGCTGCCGCACGGCAACGGCGAGCAGGCGGTGAACGCCCAGCCCGCGGTCGACGCCGGCGCGGCGCTGATGATCGCCGACGCCGACCTCACCGCGGCAAAGGTCGCCGAGCTGGTGATCCCGCTGGTGACCGACGCCGACCGGGTCGCGCAGATGAGCGCGGCCGCGGTCGGGCTCGGCCACCGCGAGGCCGACGAGACCCTCGCCCGCATCGTTTTGGAGGCCGCCGGTGCCTGACACGCCCGAACTGCCCGCGCCGCTGCGCCGGGCGCACCTGATCGGGATCGGCGGGGCCGGGATGTCCGGTATCGCGCGGATCCTGCTCGCCCGCGGCGCGGCCGTGTCCGGGTCGGACGCCAAGGAATCGCGCGCGCTGCTGTCGCTGCGCGCGCAGGGTGCGACGCTGTTCGTCGGCCAGACCGCGGACAACCTCGCCGAGCTGGCCGAACCGCCGTCGGCCGTCGTGGTGTCGACCGCGATCAAGGAGACCAACCCGGAACTCGCCGCGGCCCGCGAACGCGGCATCCCGGTGCTGCACCGCGCGCAGGCGCTGGCCGGGCTGATGGCCGGGCACCGCGTCGCGTGCATCGCGGGCACGCACGGCAAGACGTCGACCACGTCGATGCTCACCGTCGCGCTGCAGAACTGCCGGATGGACCCGTCGTTCGCGATCGGCGGCGACCTCAACGAATCCGGGGCCAACGCGCACCACGGCGAGGGCGGCGTGTTCGTCGCGGAGGCCGACGAGAGCGACGGCTCCTTCCTTACGTATACGCCGTCGGTGGCGGTGGTGACGAACGTCGAGCCGGACCACCTCGACCACCACGGCACCGCCGAGGCGTACGTGAAGGTGTTCAGCGACTTCGTCGGGCAGATCGAGCCGGGCGGGCTGCTGATCGTGTGCGCCGACGACGAGGGCGCGGCCCGGCTGGGCGACGAGGCCGTCGCGGCCGGCGTGCGGGTGCGTCGCTACGGCCGTGCCGCTTCCGGCGAGGGCGACGTGCGCGTGCTGGACTACACGCCCGCGCCGGACGGCGGCGTCGTGCGGATCGCGCTGGACGGCGAAGAGCACGACCTGCGGGTCGCGGTGCCGGGGGAGCACATGGCGCTCAACGCGGTCGCCGCGCTGCTCGCCGGGCTCGAACTGGGCGCGCCGCTGGACGGCATGGCCGCCGGGCTCGCCGCGTTCGGCGGAGTGCGCCGGCGGTTCGAGTTCAAGGGCCGCGCGGGCGACGTCCGGGTGTACGACGACTACGCGCACCACCCGACCGAGGTGGCCGCGCAGCTGCGCGCGGTGCGTACGGCGGCGGGCAGCGGACGGGTCGTCGTGGTGTTCCAGCCGCATCTGTTCTCCCGTACGCAGACCTTCGCCGCCGAGTTCGCCGAAGCGTTGTCGCTGGCCGACGAGGTCGTGGTGCTCGACGTGTTCGGCGCGCGCGAGGAGCCGGTGCCGGGCGTGACCGGGGCGTTGATCGCCGACCGGGTCACCGTGCCGGTGCACTACCAGCCCGCGTTCGACGTGGCCGCCGGTCTCGTCGCGGACCTCGTGCGGCCGGGCGACCTCGCGGTCACCATGGGCGCGGGCGACGTGACGCAGCTGGGCCCGGAGATCCTGGCCGAACTGGACCGGAGGGCCGCGGGGGCATGACCGGGACCCGGCAGCGCCGTCGCTCGCCCGCGCCTCGCGCGGGCGAGGAGCAGCGTGCTGCCCTGGCCCGGGAACGGCGCGGGCGGCGGACCGAGGAGGAACGCCAGCGCACCCGTGCCCGCACCTCGGCGCGTTCGGGCCGCTCGAAGCGGGCCGCCGCGCGCAAGTCCCGGCCGACCCGCGGCAAGGAGATCCGCCGCCGCTGGGTGGCGCTGCTGACCGTGGTCACCTTGGCGGCGCTGGGATATCTGCTGTTCTTCAGCTCGCTGCTGTCGGTGAAGACGATCGAGGTGCAGGGCGCGAAAACGGTGTCGGCGGACCAGATCCGCGCGACCGCGCAGGTGCCGGCCGGGCAGCCGATGCTGCGGGCGGACGTCGACGGGATCCGCGACCGGGTGGCCCAGATGCCGGGCATCGCGACGGTCGACGTGTCCCGGTCGTGGCCGACGACGCTGGAGATCGCGGTGACCGAGCGGACCGCGATCGCGTTCTTCGACAGCGGCCCCGGCGGCGACGGCGTGCACCTGGTCGACGGGGGCGGCGTCGTGTTCAAGACGGTGAAGACCCGCCCGGCCGGGCTGCCGGAGCTGAAGCTGCCGAAGGTGTCGGTGGACGATCCGGTCACCCGCGCGGTCACCGCGGTGCTCGGGGTGCTGCCGGAGCAGTTGCTGAAGCAGACGAAGACGGTCACCGCGAAGACTCCGGCGAGCGTGGAGTTCACGCTCTCGACGGGCAAGACCGTGCGCTGGGGGAACGCGGAGAACACCGATCGCAAGGCGAAGGTGCTGGCCGCGCTGCTGACCCAGCAGGGGAAGATCTACGACGTTTCCGCGCCGGAGCTGCCGACCATCACCTCGTGAGTGGCAATCCCGGTTCTAACCGGGATTGCCACTCACGACCGCGGTGGTGGCGAGCCTTTCCCGTATGCCGTACGCTCGTTGTGTTCGTACGCCATACGAGAAGGTGGGGGCATGACGGTTCTGGTGACGGGTGCGACCGGCAACGTCGGACGGCTGGTGGTCGACGAGCTGGTGGCGCGCGGGGTTCCGGTGCGGGCGTTGACGGTGGATCCCGAACGGGCGGCGCTGCCCGACGGGGTCGAGGTGGTCGTGGGGTCGCTGGCCAAGCCCTCGACGCTGCCTGCCGCGCTGGACGGGGTCGACGCGGTGTATTTGGCACCGTATGCGCGGACTGTTTCGCGGTTTTGCGAGCTGGCTGCTTCGGCGGGGATTCGGCGGGTGGTCGCGTTGTCCGGGGCGAGTGTCGGGGATACGCATCCGGGGTCTAGTGGGCACGGGTTCGCCGCGGTGGAGGAGGCCGTCGAGGCGGCTGGGTTCGATCGGACTTTTTTGCGGCCCGGGGCGTTCATGATGAATTCGCTCGGGTGGGCGTGGTCGATCCGGGAGCGCGGGGAGGTTCGGGCGGCTTATCCCGGGGCTACGCAGACGCCGATTGATTTGGCGGATATTGCTGCGGTGGCGGGGCATGTGCTGAGCACGGACGGGCATGTCGGGAAGACGTATGTGCTGAGCGGGCCGGAGGGGATTTCTCTCGCGGAGATGGTCTCGGCTATCGGGGATGCGTTGGGGAAGACTGTGCCGTTTGTGGAGCTGACGCCGGAGGAGCAGACGGCGGAGTTGGTTGGGGCGGGGCTTCCGGAGGCTGTGGTCGGGTGGCTGCTGGGGATGTATGCGCAGACTTCTGAGCATCCGGAGGTGCCTACGGGGGTGGTGGAGGAATTGCTGGGGCGGCCTGGGGTTTCTTATGCCGAGTGGGCTAAGGGGAATGTTGCCGCGTTTTCCTGAGGGTTCAGGGAATGGTGCGTGGGGCACCCCGAAGCCTGATTGTGCTGACAGTTCGGGGGTGCTTGTCAAGGCGGGAAAGATGCCTTGACAAGCACCCCCGAACTGCAGGGAGGCTTCGTATCGGGGTGCGGGGGAGGGGCTGGGTGCCTCGCTGGCTTGGTGCTTTTGGTGGGGGTTGGGGCTTGCGCCCCAATGTGCCATTGGGTGCGTCCTGCGCAACCAACGCCACATTGGGTGCGTCACATGCACCCAATGCCACATTGGGGCGCTTCGGCGGGGCCCTGGTCCGTGAAGGACTCCTTGAGGGAATCTGAGTCCCGGAAGGGGTCCTTCACGGACTGGCCGGGGGTCGCCGGGGGGCGCCGAGGGTCGTGAGGGGAACCCTGGGGGAATCTGGGGCTGTGAGGGTTCCCCTCACGGAAAGCGCCGGGTCGGTCAGGCCAGGGCGGCGTCCAGGGTGATGGTGGTGCCGGAGAGGGCCTTGGACACCGGGCAGGTTTGTTCGGCGGTCTTGGCCAGTTCGGCGAATTGTTCCGCGGTCACGCCGTTCAGTTTCGCGCGCAGGGTGATGGCGATGCCGCTGATTTCGAAGCCGCCGCCTTGGGCCGGTCCCAGGGTTACTTCGGCGGAGACGTCGATGGATTCCGCTTCCAGGTTCTGGGACTCCAGCACGCCGGAGAGGTTCATCGCCAGGCAGCTGGAATGCGCGGCGGCGATGAGTTCCTCGGGGCTCGTCTGGCCGTCGGGGTCGCCCGCGCGGGTCGGGAAGGACACCTCGTACGTGCCGAGGTTCGACGAGTCGAAGGTGACCTCGCCCTTGCCTTTCTGCAGTCCGCCGGTCCAGTGGGTGGTCGCGTCGCGGCTGGGCATCGCTGTCTCCTCGAATCGGGGGTGTGCCGTCAGTCCTGAAGGTAGTGCACAATTACATTGTGTGCAAGTTATCTGCTGAAAACCGGTGGCCGGGTGGGGCAAACTACTACGCGTGACCGATGTTCCTGAACGTCCTGACCCGCCGATGGCGGGGGACGAACGCGCCCAGCTCGCCGGGTTTCTCGACTTTCTGCGCGCCAGCGTGGTGTGGAAGTGCTCCGGGCTCACCGACGAGCAGGCCCGGCGAGTTCACGTGCCCAGTGAGCTGACCACGATCGCCGGGTTGCTGTGCCATCTCACGCTGGTGGAGAACTACTGGTTCCGCGTCGTGCTGGACGGGCAGCCGGACGAATGGGCGGACCGGCTGGAGATCGACCGGGACGCGGAGTTCCGGGTCGCGCTGGAAGTGCCGATCGGGCAGCTGATCGCGGAGTACGAGGCCGAGGCCGAGAAGTGCCGGGCGGTGGTGGCGGCCCGGGAGTTCGACGACACGGTGCTGTTCAAGGGGGACAAACCGCTCACGGTGCGCTGGGTCGTCGCGCACATGATCGAGGAGACCGCGCGCCATCTCGGGCATCTTGACTTGCTGCGCGAGCTGACCGACGGTCTCACCGGGGAATGAGCCTCGATCGCGCACAGCTGGTCGACGATCTCGAACTGGTGCGCGCGACCGTGGCGTGGAAGTGCGCTGGGCTCACCGAGGAACAAGCCCGCTGGCCCGGCGAGGGGGTGACGGTCGCCGGGATTCTGTGGCATCTCACGTTGGTGGAGAACACCGCGTTCGACGTCGTGGTCACCGGGCTGCCGGACGGGTGGGCCAAGCGGCTCGAAGCCGGGCGGGAAGCCGCGCTGCTCGTCGGCTTGGACCTGCCGCTCGAGGAGTTGCTCAGCGATTACCGGGACAACGCGGAGCTGTGCCGCGAGGCGGTCGCGGCCCGGTCGTTCGACGATCCGGTGGGGTTCGACGGCGATCGGCTGCTGACCGTGCAGTCGGTGGTCGAGTACCTGCTCACCGAGACCTCGCGGCATCTTGAGCTGCTGCGCGAACTCACCGGCGACTGAGCTTCTTCGGGGGCAGCGGGACGAATCCGCTGGTGCGGGCCACGTAGTCGGCGTAGCCGGGGCGGGTCTGGCGCATGCCTTTCTCCAGCATCGGCTTGCCGGTGCCGCGGGCAAGGGTGAAGGTCATCGCGATCGGGGACAGGATCGTCGCCGCGCCCGGCCAGGTCGAGCAGGCCAGCAGGTACAGGCCCCACCAGACGCAGGCGTCGCCGAAGTAGTTGGGGTGGCGGGTGTAGCGCCAGAGGCCGGTGTCGAGGACTTTGCCGCGGCTGGCCGGGTCGGCGCGGAAGCGGCGCAGCTGCTCGTCGCCGATGGTCTCGAAGGCGAAGCCGAGCAGCCAGACCGCAACGCCGAGCCAGGCGGTGACGTCGAAACCCGTGCCGGACATGGCGAGTTGCACGGGCAGCGAGACGAACCACAGGACGACGGCCTGCATCAGGTACGTCCGCACGAAGATCCGGACGCCGGGGTTCGGTCCGGCCCGTTCGACGATCTGCTGGTAGCGCGGGTCTTCCGGCTTGCCGCGGTTGCGCAGGTGCAGGTGGACGGCCAGGCGGACGCCCCAGACGACGGTGAGCACGGCGGTGGTCAGGCGCAGGGCGAGCGGGGCCGTGCCGAAGGGGAACGAGACCACGGCTACGAGCGCGAAACCCAGGCCCCAGAAGGTGTCGATGGTGTCGTAGCGGCCGCGCAGGCGGGCGATGCCGAACGCGAGCGTCACTGCGGCCAGGGTGACTGCGGCGGTGAGGCCGAGCAGCGCGATCATGCCCACTCCCGGGTCCACGGCAGGCCGCTGCGGCCGTGCGCGTCGGGACGCACGGCGAGAATCTGGTCCACGCCCATGCGGTTCTCCTCGAACGCGAGTGCGCCGCCTGCCAGGTACAGCCGCCACACCCGGGCACCCGCCTCGCCGATCAGCGCGACGGCTTCGTCCCAGTGTTGTTCCAGGGTGTCTGCCCAGGCTCGCACGGTCGGGACGTAATGCTCGCGCAACGCGTGCACGTCGCGGATTTCGAAGCCGGCGGTTTCGAGGTGGCCGAGGGTGCGGCTGAGCGGGCGCATGGTCATGTCGGGGGCGATGTAGCGCTCGATGAAAGCGCCGCCGCCCGGGGCGACCGCTCCACGTGACATTTGCTGCAGCAGCAGTCTTCCGGTGGGTTTGAGCAGGCGGAACAGCGTGGCGGCGTAGCTCGGGTAGTTGTCTTCGCCGACGTGTTCGCCCATCTCGATCGAGGCTACGGCGTCGAAGCCGTCGCCAGCGAGTTCCCGGTAGTCCTGCCGGCGGACCTCGACGCGGTCGTCCAGATCGTGATGGGCCAAGCGGGTTTTGACGTGCTGCACCTGTTCGGCGGAGATCGTGACGCCGACGGCCTCGACGCCGTGGTGCTTGGCCGCGTGCACGAGCAGCGAACCCCAGCCGCAGCCGACGTCGAGCAGCCGCATGCCCGGGCGCAGGCCGAGTTTCCGGCAGATCAGGTCGAGTTTGTCGTGCTGGGCGCGAGCGAGATCGGCGTGCTCGGACCAGTAGCCGGACGAGTACGCCATCGAATCGTCCATGAGCAGCTGGTAGAAGGCGTTCGACAGGTCGTAGTGGTGCGAGATCGCCGACCTGTCCCGGCCGAGGCTGTGCAGCTTCCCGCGCAGCCGCGCTTCTTCCGCGGGCGGCTTCGGCGGCAGGCCGAGGACTCCGAGCCGGGCGGCCAGCCGGACGGCCTCGCCGAAGTCTTGCGCGGACAGCTGCGGTCGGTACGCCCAGATCCGCCGGAAGCCCTCGGTGAGATCGCCCTCGACGTCCAGGTCGCCCGAGACGTAGGCGCGAGCCAGGCCGAGTTCGCCGGGGGAGTACAGCAGCCAGCGCAGCGCGCGGCGGTTCTTCAGGACCACGGTCGGCCCGGCCGGTCCGGCCTGGTCCCCGTCCCAGGTGCGGACGGCCACCGGGAGCGGGCTGCCGAGGATGCGTTCGGCGAAGTCGGCGAGTCGGTGCGCTGCGGATTTCGGCATACCGGGGCTTCGGAGCCGACGATCGCGCGGATTGGCGCCAATCCGTCCGCGCGGCGGCTCCGAATCCTTTTCGTGCACCACACCACGGGACAACGCATCGCTGTCATCGGCAGCGGGGTCGCCGGCCTCACCGCCGCGTACCTGCTGCAGCGCCGCCACGAGGTTCTGCTGTTCGAGTCCGACGACCGGCTCGGCGGGCACGCCCACACCCACGACGTGCCGAGCGCGCACGGCGGGACGGTCGGCGTCGACTCCGGGTTCATCGTCCACAACGAGCGCACCTACCCGACGCTGCTGCGGCTGTTCGGCGAACTCGGCGTCCGCACCCGGGCGACCGAGATGTCGATGAGCATCCGCTGCGACGGCTGCGGCCTGCAATACGCCGGGGCGAAGGGCGTGCGCGGGCTGTTCGCGCAACGGAGCAACACCGTGTCGCGGCGGTATCTGCTCATGCTGGCCGAGGTGAAGCGGTTCCACCGGCACGCCGAACGGCTGCTGGTCCGCGCCGACGCCGGGGACGTTCCGCTCGGCGCGTTCCTGGCGATCGGCGGGTACTCGCGGTATTTCGTGGACCATTTCGTGCTGCCGCTCGTTTCGACGGTCTGGTCCGCCGATCGCACCGACACCATGCAGTATCCGGCGCGGTATCTCTTCGAATTCCTGCGCAACCACGGAATGCTCACCGTGCGGAATTCGCCGACCTGGCGGACGGTGGTCGGCGGTTCGCGGGAGTATGTCGAGCGAGCGGCGAAGCAGCTGACCGCCGTGCATTTGTCCACCCCGGTCCGCGCGGTCCGGCGGACCGCACGCGGGATCGAGGTGCGCGATGATGCCGATACCGCGCACCGGGTCGACCGGGTCGTGGTCGCCACCCATGCCGATCAAGCGTTGCGGCTGTTGACCGATCCCACCGCGGCAGAACAGGAACTGCTCGGCGCCTTCCGCTATTCGCGCAACGAAGCCTGGCTGCACACCGACCCCGCCGTGCTGCCGACGGTGCCCGCCGCGAGGTCCTCGTGGAATTACCGGACGCCCGATTGCGGAGCCGATCTACAGGCTGTCCAAGTCACCTACGACCTGAATCGGTTGATGGGCCTCGACGAAGCGACGACTTACGCGGTCACTCTTAACCCGGGCGCTGGCCTCGATGCCGCCGCGGTGGTGGCGAAAATGTCCTACGAGCATCCGATCTACACGCCGGAATCGGTTGCCGCGCAACGCCGTCTGACCGAGTTGAACGACGGCGTGATCGCTTATGCCGGGGCTTACCAAGGCTGGGGATTCCACGAGGACGGCTGTTCCTCCGGCGTCCGCGCCGCAGCCAGTTTCGGGGTGACCTGGTGACCGCCCTTTACGACGCCACCGTCGCCCACGTGCGCCGAGCCGACCCGCCGTACTCCTTCGCGCACCGGATGTACCTGTGGCTGACCGATCTCGACCACCTGCCGCGCCTGCCGTGGTGGCTCCGGCCGTTCGCGCGCTTCGACGGCCGCGATCACTTCAGCCGGACTGAACCCGGCGACATCCGGTCGAAACTGGACGCCTGGCTCGCGCACCGCGGGGTGGACTTGCGCGGCGGGCCGGTGACGATGCTCGCGTCGGCGCGCGTTCTGGGGTACGTGTTCAACCCGATCACCGTGTACTGGTGCCACACGCCGGACGGCGCGCTCGCCTGCGTGGTCGCCGAGGTGCACAACACCTACGGCGGCCGCCATGCCTACCTGCTCCGGCCCGGTGAAGACCTGCGGGCGGACAAGGAGTTCTACGTGTCGCCGTTCCAGGAGATGGCGGGGGAGTACCGGATGCACCTGCCGCGCCCGGACGCGCTGCTGGCGCTGACCGTCGTCCTGCATCACGACGGCGACGCCGCGCTGACCGCTACGCTGCGAGGTGTCCGCCGTCCGGCCGGGGCACGCACGCTCGCGCGGTTCCTGCTGGGCCGCCCGCTGCAACCACAGCGTGTCGCCGCGTTGATCCGTCGACACGGGCTCGCGCTGTGGCGGCGCCGGGCCCCGCTCGCCGCCCGGACCGGACAGAACACGGCAGGAGCCCTCCATGGATGAGAGCGCACGCCCGGCCGACCGGCTCTCGGCGGTGCCCTCGACGAGCGCCGAGGACCTGATGGCGCTGGTCGCCAAGGGGGACGAACGCGCCTTCGAACGGCTCTACGACCAGCTCGCCGGTCCGGTTTACGGGCTCGTCCGCCGCATCGTGCGGGACCCCGCGCAGTCGGAGGAGGTCGCGCAGGAGGTGCTCGTGGAGCTGTGGAAGACCGCGACGCGCTACTCGCCGGCGAAGGGGAGCGTCCTGAACTGGGCGATGACGCTCGCGCACCGCCGCGCGGTCGACCGGGTCCGGTCCGCGCGGGCGAGCACCGAACGCGAGCGGAAAGCGACCTTCGAGGCCGCGCGCGGACGGCCGTTCGACGAGGTCGCCGAATCCGTCGCGACCCGGCTGGAGCGCTCGCAGGTGCGCCGCTGCCTGAAGACGCTGACCGAACTGCAGCGGGAATCCGTGCTGCTGGCCTACTACCAGGGCTACACCTATCGCGAGGTCGCCGACGTGCTGGACACGCCGCAAGGGACCGTCAAGACCAGACTGCGCGACGGGTTGATCCGGCTGCGCGACTGCTTGGGGGTGACGGCGTGAGCAGTCCGGACATGCACACCTTGGCCGGTGCGTACGCGCTCGACGCGCTGTCGGAGGTCGAGCGGGCCCAGTTCCGCCGTCACCTCGAACAGTGCGACGCCTGCGCGCAAGAAGTGCGGGAACTGCGCGAGACCGCGGCCCGGCTCGGTGCGGCGATGGACGAGCAGCCGCCGCCGGGGCTCAAGGACCGGGTGCTCGCCGACATGCGCACGACGCGTCAGCTGCCGCCGCGGACCGGCTCCGGGGAGCCACGGGCCCGCGGCCCGCGCCGATGGCCGATGCTGATCGCCGCCGCGGCCGCCGTCGTCGGGCTCGCCCTGGCCGGCGTGTTCGGCGGGATCGCGCTGCACACCAGCAGCCAGCTCACCTCCGCACAGTCCGAATTGGACGCCGCGCGCGAGCGGTACCTGCCGGTGGCCGAGCTGCTCGCCGCGCCGGACAGCCAGACCTCGCACGTCGCTTCGCCGCGCGGAGGCGGCGGGACCGTGGTGGTTTCGCGGAAGCTGGACCGCGCGATGTTCATGCAGTCCGGGCTGCCGCCGGTCCAGCCGGGCCAGGTGTACGAGGCCTGGCTGATGGGCCCGGACCTCGCGCCGCGCCCGGCCGGTCTGCTGCCGGGCGGGCCGTCGGGTTCGCTGGTGGTGGCGGACGGGCTGGCCGGTGCGCAGCAGTTCGCGGTGAGCGTGGAACAGGCCGGGGGATCGCCGTCGGGGAAGCCGTCGAAGGACGTGGTGCTGGTCGCTTCGGTGCCCGCATAGCAGACCGCGCGCCGGGCCCGGCGGCGGGTTCCGGCCTTGCGCGCGGCTTCGCGTTGTGGCAAAACACCTTTGCCGCTCACGGCGTGGCTACTGGATTAGAGCTTGCGCGGCGCCTACCGTCCTGCCTTGACGCCGGTGGTTGACATAACTCTCACTCTCGGGTTGAGGTTGAGGGTTTCCGGCCCCGGCGGGCGGCATGTGCACATCACGATCAGGAAGGCGGACCCGATGACGCCCCCGCACAACTACCTTGCGGTGATCAAGGTCGTCGGCATCGGCGGCGGCGGCGTGAACGCCGTGAACCGGATGATCGAGGTCGGCCTCAAGGGTGTCGAGTTCATCGCGGTGAACACCGACGCCCAGGCACTGCTCATGTCCGACGCCGACGTCAAGCTCGACATCGGCCGGGAACTCACCCGCGGACTCGGCGCCGGAGCCGCCCCCGAGGTGGGGCAGAAGGCGGCCGAGGACCACCGCGAGGAAATCGAAGAGGTCATCAAGGGCGCCGACATGGTGTTCGTGACCGCGGGCGAGGGCGGCGGCACCGGCACCGGCGGCGCGCCGGTCGTCGCGCAGATCGCCCGCAAGCTCGGCGCGCTCACGATCGGCGTGGTCACCCGCCCGTTCACCTTCGAGGGCAAACGCCGCGGCAAGCAGGCCGAGGACGGCATCCAGCAGCTGCGCAACGAGTGCGACACGCTGATCGTCATCCCGAACGACCGGCTGCTGCAGCTCGGCGACATCGGCGTGTCCCTGATGGACGCGTTCCGCTCCGCCGACGAGGTGCTGCTGTCCGGTGTCCAGGGCATCACCGACCTGATCACCACGCCGGGCCTGATCAACCTGGACTTCGCCGACGTCAAGAGCGTCATGTCCGGCGCGGGCTCCGCGCTGATGGGCATCGGCTCGGCGCGCGGCGAGGGACGGGCGATACAGGCGGCGGAGAAGGCGATCAACTCGCCGCTGCTGGAAGCGTCGATGGACGGGGCGCACGGCGCGCTGCTGTCCATCGCGGGCGGATCGGACCTCGGGCTGTTCGAGATCAACGAGGCCGCGTCGCTCGTGCAGGAATCGGCGCATCCGGACGCGAACATCATCTTCGGGACGATCATCGACGACTCCCTCGGCGACGAGGTCCGCGTCACGGTGATCGCGGCAGGCTTCGACGCCGGCGCGCCCACGCACAAGAAGCTCGACCCGCCCGCGTTCGGCGGCAAACAGGGCAACGGCACCGCGTCCGCCTCGGCGGGCCAGGTCGGCGGCGGCCAGTCTCCGCAGTCCCCGCCGCAGACCGGGGCCACGCCGGTGCCGCCCGCGGGCAGCTCCGGCTACCCGGTGGCTCCGCCGCGGACGCCGCCGTCGGGCCTGCCGCAGCCGGGCACCGGCACCCCGCCGGGCGGCCTCCCGCAGCCGGGCGGCGGCACGCGGGGGTATTCGCCGATCGGTTCGGGCTCCGCGACGGGCGGTCTGCCGAGCCGTCCGACGACGGTGCACGACGACCCGACCGACGACGACGTGGACGTGCCGCCGTTCATGCGGCGGTAACTCCAGGCTTTCCGGCAACGGCCGTCCCGACTCGTTCGGGGCGGCCGTTGCTGTGTTCCCGGGGGCCTCGTGAGTGTTTATGCCGGTTAGAACCGGGATTGCCACTCACGAGAACCCGGCCACGCTGCCCACTCGCGCGGGCGCGTGTGCGGGCGTAGGGGCACGGCAGCCGCAGGGCATGGTGGCTCAGCTGCGGGCGCAGGCGCAGGGCGTGGTGGCGCGGGCGGGGTGCGTGGCGCAGCGTCGGGAGCGTGCGGCGGGCGGGGTGGCTGGGCAGGGCTCGTGAGTGGCAATCACGGTTAGAACCGGGATTGCCACTCACGAGCCCTCGGCCGCGCACGGAACCTCCGGCTCTCGGCGCGCCCTCGTGAGCGCGGGCGCCGGTGAGAACCGGCGCCGACACTCACCAGACTCCGCCCGGGCAGCCGCCGCGGTTTTTGGCAGGATGGCGGGGTGCGAGTACGACGAGTCGTCACGACCAGGGCGGGCGGGGCTTCCCGGCCGCCGTACGAGAGTTTCAACCTCGGCGACCACGTCGGCGACGACGCGGGCGACGTCTACGCCAACCGCAAGCGGCTGGCCTCGGAACTCGGCCTCGCCGAGGACCGGCTGGCCTGGATGGAGCAGGTGCACGGCCGCACCGCGACCATCGTGGACGGCACCGAGACCTCGGCCGCCGAAGCCACCGACGCGCTGGTGACCGACCGGCCGGGCGTCGCGCTCGTGGTGCTGGTCGCCGACTGCGTGCCGGTGCTCATGGCGGACCTGGAGGCCGGTGTCGTCGCCGCGGTGCACGCGGGCCGGGTCGGCGCGCGGGTCGGCGTGCTGCCCGCCGCGCTGGACGCGATGCGCGAGCTGGGGGCCGAACCGGGCCGTGTCGAGGCGTTGCTGGGCCCGGCCATCTGCGGCGACTGCTACGAGGTCCCGGCCGCGATGGCGGCGGACGTCGAGAAGCATCTGCCCGGCAGCGCCAGCAAAACGCGCAAGGGCACCGCTGGTCTGGACCTGCGCGCCGGGCTCTGGCAGCAGCTGGCCGACCTCGGCGTCGGGCGCGTCGGCGCGGATCCGCGGTGCACCGCCGAGGACAAGACGCTGTTCAGCTACCGCCGGGACGGCACCACCGGCCGGATCGCCGGCATCACGTGGCTGGAAGAGGAGAAGGCGTGACCGAGGACCCGGCGGAGAAGCGGCGGGCGGAGCTGGCGGCGTCGCTGGCCGCGGTCGAGGAGCGCATCGCGAACGCCTGCGCGGCGGCCGGGCGGTCCCGCGACGAGGTGCGGCTGCTGGGCGTCACCAAGACCTTCCCGGCGTCCGACGCCGCGCTGCTGACCGACCTCGGGCTGCGGAACCTCGCCGAGAACCGCGACCAGGAAGCCGGGCAGAAGGCGGCCGAGGTCGCCGAACTGCGCCCGGAGGCCGCGCCGCGCTGGCACATGGTCGGGCGGCTGCAGCGGAACAAGGCGCGGTCGGTCGTGCGCTGGGCGGAAGAGGTCCAGTCGGTCGACTCGGTGCGGCTCGCCGACGCGCTCGCCCGCGCGGTCGCCGCCGCGCAGGAGGCGGGGGAGCGGACCGGACCGCTCGACGTATTGGTCCAGGTGAGCCTGGACGGAGACGTCGCGCGCGGCGGAACCCTCCTGGAGGACGTCGACGCGCTCGCCGACCGCATCGCCCACACGGGGGAGCTGCGGTTGCGTGGCGTGATGGCCGTGGCCCCGTTAGGGGAGGACCCGGGCACGGCTTTTGCCCGGCTGGCCCTCGCGGCGGAAAGAGTTCGCGCCCGGTATCCGGAAGCGGCTGACGTGTCCGCCGGAATGAGCCATGATCTGGACCAGGCGATCCGGCACGGCTCGACGTGTGTGCGTGTCGGAACCGCGTTGCTCGGCGGGCGCGGTTTAGCCTCGCCGTAGGGAGTCCGCCCGGTGGTCACGTTTCGTGTCCGGCCGGGCGGGGCACAACGGTGCGGGAGCGGCAAGGGCTAGGGAGAGGCTATGAGCGCGCTGCAGAAGCTGAAGGCCTACTTCGGGATGGTGCCCGCGGACGAAGACGGCTACGACGACGGTTACGACGAGTACGACGACGGCTACGACCAGCCGCCTGCCCGGTCCCGGGCCCGCTACCGCGACGTCGACGACAGCTACGACGAGCCGGCCGCGCGGGTGCGGTCGCGTTCGATGGCGGCCGAGCCGGCCACGCACGGCGCGCTCGCCGTGGACCGCCAGCCGGAGCCGGTCGCCCGGCTGCGGCCGGTCGCCGAACCGGTCGCCGCGCCGGTCCGGGACCCGCTGAGCCGGATCACGACGCTGCACCCCACGAGCTACATCGAGGCGCGGGCGATCGGCGAGCACTACCGCGAGGGCATCCCGGTGATCATCAACCTCACCGAGATGGAGAACGCGGACGCCAAGCGGATCGTGGACTTCGCGGCGGGGCTCGCGTTCGCCGTGCGGGGGTCGATGGACAAGGTCACCAACAAGGTGTTCCTTCTCTCACCGCCGGACGTCGACGTGACCGCCGAGGACCGCAGGCGGATCGCCGAGGGCGGATTGTTCCTGCGCGGGTGATCGCCGCCGGACCGCTGGGCGCAGCCAGACGTGATTTAGTCGACTATGTCGCCGCTGGGGCGGCTAGTCGCGCCCAATCCGGCCGTCCCCCGCTAGAGTGGTCGCCGTGAATGCTGTGTGGCTTGCGATCTGGTACGTGCTGTTTGCCTTCTGGCTGCTGCTCACGGCCCGGATCGTGGTCGAGCTCGTGCGGACCTTCGCGCGAGAATGGCGTCCCGCCGGAGGGGTTGCGGTGACGCTCGAGACCATCTACACAGTGACCGACCCGCCGGTGCGGTTGTTCCGCAGGATCATTCCGATGGTCCGGATCGGCGGCGTAGGACTGGACTTGTCGATTATGGTGCTGCTGTTGGTTGTGTTCTTCGCGATGCAACTGACACCCAGGTGATCGGGGAAAACCCGGGTGTGTCCTGCAGGCCATGGAGTGCGTGAGGTGATCTGATGTCGTTGACCCCCGCTGACGTGCATAACGTCGCGTTCAGCAAGCCGCCCATCGGCAAGAGGGGCTACAACGAGGACGAGGTGGACGCGTTCCTCGACCTGGTGGAGACCGAGCTTGCCCGGTTGATCGAGGACAACAACGAGCTGCGGCAGCAGGTGGAGCAGCTCGACGCCGAGCTGGAGTCGACCCGCTCCGAGCTGGAGAACGCGAAGGTCGCCGGCCCGCCGCCGGGCCGCGACCCCGAGCCGTCGCGGCGGCTCGCCCCGGTGCCGCCGCCCGCCTCGGCGATGGAGCAGACCCAGGCGCACTCGATGGTCCCGGACAGCGGCGAGCCGAACGTGCAGGCCGCCAAGGTCCTCGGCCTCGCGCAGGAGATGGCCGACCGGCTCACCGCCGAGGCGAAGACCGAGTCCGACGGGATGCTGGCGGAGGCGCGGACCAAGTCCGAGCAGCTGCTGTCCGACGCCAGGGCGAAGTCCGACTCGATGGTGAACGAGGCGCGCACCCGCGCCGAGACCATGCTGAACGACGCGCGCACGCGTGCCGAGACGCTGGAGCGCCAGGCGCGCGACAAGGCGACCACGATGGAACGCGAGTCGCAGCGCAAGTACACCGAGACGATGAACAACCTGAACGCCGAAAAGGGCGCGCTGGGCAAGAAGATCGAAGAACTCCGCACGATCGAGCGCGAATACCGCACCCGGCTGCGCGGATTCCTCGAATCCCAGCTGCGTGAGCTGGACGACCGCGGTTCCGCGGCCCCGGCGTCGGCGTCCTCCGGGTCGAGCCAGTCCTCGACCGGAAGCAGCGGCCAGGGCTACTCGTTCGGCCCGCGCGCCGAGGCAGGCTGACCCACCGCCGTACGCACCCCGCCGGATGACCTTCCGACCCGGCGGGGTTTCGGCGTGTCCGGATCCGGTCCCGCCACGGTGGGGAACCGGCGCGGTACGCCGCGTGGGCGGGTCGCACCCGGAAACCGGGCGGCCCGTGTTGTAATTCAGCGTGCTCTACATCGTCCTTCTTCTGGTGCTGGCGGCTCTCGGGCTGCTCGTCACGGCCCTCGTCACGGGCACCTCGCTGTGGGCCTGGGTTTCCATCGGCCTGTCCGTGCTCGCCGGGCTGCTCCTGCTCGTCGACTGGCTGCGCCGCCGCAAGCGCGCGGACGCCGAGCCGGATGCGGATTCCGGCTCGGGAGAGGACGCGGACCCGGCGGAGGAGAAGGACGAGGAAGCTCCGGCCGAGGAGGACGCCGAGCAGACCGCGCTGCTTCCCGCGACGGGCGAGCTGGGCGATCCGGCGGACGTGCCGGAACCGGAGGAAACCGCGAAGCCGGGCCCGGAAAGCGAGCCCAAGTCCGAGGCGAAGGCGGTGCGCGACACCCCGCCCGGCGTCGAGGAGACCGCGCCGGAGGACCTCGAGGTGGTCAAGGAACTCGAGGACGAGGTCGTGGTCGTCGACGAGTACCCGCGCTACCACCTGGTGGACTGCGGCTGGCTGTCCGGCCGCGACACGATCCCGATCGGCGTCGGCGAGGCGCGGCAGCTCGGCTTCACGCCGTGTGCGCGGTGCGGTCCGGACGCGGTGCTGGCCGCGGCGCATCGCTGACGGCCTCGTGAGTGGCAATCACGGTTCTAACCGTGATCAACACTCACGACCCCCAGCACCCGCTCCAGCACTGTCGCCCCGCTTTCGGTGAGCCGCACCGCCCGATGCGCCTTCGCACGCGGCCGCACCCACCCCGCGTCCAGGAACCGTCGCGTGACCGCCGCGCCCAGCGCCCCCGCGAGGTGATGGCGCTGCTCCGTCCAATCCAGACAAAACCGCAGCAGCGGACGGCGGCCCTCGGCAGCAGCCGCGACATCCACGCCTAAGGCGTCGAACACGTCGTTGGCGGTGGGACCCAGCACGTACGGATGTTCTTGCAGCTGCGAGGAAATCCGGTCGCTGGCTCGTCGCTGAGTAGTCGGGTCACCGTCCACAGTGGCTAGTGCGCCGCGGTCGAGCAGAGCCGCGGTGACAGTCACGCCGAGCCGTCCGGCGACGTGGTCGTAGCACAATCTCGCCGTGCGCAAGGCTTCCGCGCGGGTGCCTTCCCGCAGCGAGCGCACCGGGCGCGCGGGGGAGTGCCGGGCGAGCGCCTCCAGCAGCTCCGGGGCCGCACCGGCGATCCGGTAAAACCGGTGCCTGCCGGACTTTTCCGCCGTCACCAGGCCCGCCGCCAGCAGTTTCGACAGATGTGCGCTCACCCCCTGCGCGGTCAGGCCCGCTTCGCCGGCCAGCACGGACGCGGCCAGCGACCGGCCGTCCGCCAGCGCCATCAGCACCCGGACCCGCGCCGGATCGGCGAACAGCGCGGCGGTGCGCGCGATGTCGGCGTCTCCTTCCATGCGTCCAGGATGCCCCCGGCACACTTCCATCGCGACGGAAGCGTCCCCGGGGTCTGCTGGACCCATGCGCACCGCGATCTTGTTCACCATGTGCGCCGGGATGTTCCTGGTGCAGCTCGACGTCACCGTCGTCAACGTCGCTCTTCCCACCCTCGGCAGCGAACTGCACGCGGGCGTTCCGCAGCTGCAGTGGGTGGTGGTCGGGTATTCGGTCGTGCTCGCCGCGCTGCTGCTGACCGGGGGTGCGCTCGGGGATGTCCTCGGGCATCGCGGGGTGGTGCTGACCGGGCTGGCGGTCTTCGGGGCCGCTTCGGCGGCGTGCGGGCTGGCGCAGTCGGCGGGCTGGCTGGTCGCGGCTCGCGCGGTGCAGGGCGTCGGGGCGGCGTTGGTGCTGCCGGGCACGATGGCGGTCATCACCGGGACGTTCTCCGAGCCTGCGGAACGCGCCCGGGCGCTGGGGGTCTGGGCCGGGATTTCGGCGCTCGCCCTGCCTGCCGGGCCGTTGCTGGGCGGGATTCTCGTGCAGACGGCCGGGTGGCGGCCGGTGTTCTGGCTGAACGTGCCGATCGTGGCCGCGGCGGCCGTCGCGACTCGCCGGCTGGTGCCGCCGGACGTCCGGAAACCGGGCCGGGTGGACGTTCCCGGCGCGGCGACCGCGGCCCTGGCCCTCGGCTCCGGCGTGTACGCGGTGATCGCGAAGACGCCGTGGATCGGGCTGCTCGCGGTGGCGGCGGCAGTGGCGTTCGTGGTCGTGGAACGGCGCTCCGCCGAACCGATGCTGCCGTTGCCGCTGCTGCGGTCCCGGCAGACGGCGGGCGCGAACCTGGTGTCCGCGGCGATGAACTTCGTCGGCCTCGGTTCGGTGCTGGTGTTCACGCTCTACCTGCAGGACGTCCTCGGCGCGGACCCGATCGCCGCGGCCGTCGCGGTGGTGCCGATGTTCGTCCCGATGGTGCTGCTCGGGCCGGTCTCGGGACGGCTCACCGCGAGATTCGGCCCGCGCCCGCAGATCTTGGCCGGGCTCGTGCTCGGCGCGGCGGCGATGCTGAACCTGCTGCGGATCGGGCCCGGCAGCGGGTACGGCACGCTGCTGCCGACGCTGCTCGTGCTCAGTGTCGGCATGGGACTCCTGACCGCCGCTGTGGTGACCGCGGCGGTGGCCGACGCGCCGGGGGAGCGCGCGGGCATCGCGGGCGGCATCAACAACGCGGCGCGACAGGCGGGCGGTGCGCTCGGAGTGGCGGTTTTCGGCGCGGTGGCGGGAGAACCGGCGGCGCGCGCGGCGTTCGTGCACGGCCTGCACCTGCTCGGGTTCGCCTCGGCCGGACTGTGGCTCGCGGCCGCGGTGCTCGCGGCGGCGACGGTGCACAGCCGGGGCAGGCGGAAAGCGACTTGCGGCGACGAGTTAATCTGAAGACAGCAAGGCGTCGATCCGGCCATCACCGGGGAGCCTCCGGAAGAACCGGGCGTTCGCCGCCCGCAGTAGAACCGGACGGGTGCGGCCCGTGACAGCCGCGCGACGAGTGGCCCGGGAGCAGTGCGCCGGGCAAGCGGGGTGGTACCGCGTGACGCGCGAGCGTCTCGTCCCCGTGTGGGCGGCCGCCGGTCGCCCGTACGAGCGACGAACGCAAGGAGCGCACCGGATGTACCCCCAGGCTTCGCCGGGCGGAGAGACCACGGTCCCGTCCCAGCCGTCGTTCCCCGCGCTGGAGGAGAGCGTCCTCGCGTACTGGGAGAGCGACCGGACCTTCCAGGCGACCATCGACGCCCGCCCCGTCGGCACCGACGGCGGCAACGAGTACGTCTTCTACGACGGCCCTCCCTTCGCCAACGGCCTGCCGCACTACGGCCACCTGCTCACCGGGTACGTGAAGGACATCGTCCCGCGCTACCAGACGATGAAGGGCAAGCACGTCGAGCGGCGGTTCGGCTGGGACACCCACGGCCTTCCCGCCGAGCTCGAAGCGATGCGGCAGCTCGGGATCACCGAGACGACCGAGATCGAAGAGATGGGCATCGCGAAGTTCAACGAGGCTTCGCGCGAGTCCGTGCTGCGCTACACCGACGAATGGCGCGAGTACGTGACGCGCCAGGCCCGCTGGGTCGACTTCGACAACGACTACAAGACGCTCGACGTCACCTACATGGAGTCGGTGCTCTGGGCGTTCAAACGGTTGTGGGACAAGGGACTCGTCTACGAGGGCTACCGCGTCCTGCCCTACTGCTGGCGCGACGCGACGCCGCTGTCCAACCACGAGCTGGGCATGGACGCGGACGTCTACCGCAACCGGCAGGACCCGGCCGTCACGGTCGGTTTCCGCATGGAGGGCAACGACAACGACCTCGACGGCACGTATCTGCTGATCTGGACCACGACGCCGTGGACGCTGCCGTCCAACCTCGCGACCGCCGTGCACCCCGAGGTGCAGTACGTCGTGGTGGAAAACGACGGCAAGCGGTTCCTGCTCGCAGAGGCGCGCGTGGCCGCGTACGCCCGTGAACTCGGCGAAGAGCCGACCGTAGTCGCGCATTACACCGGCGCGGAGCTGCTCGGAACCCGTTACGCGCCACCGTTCCCGTACTTCGTGGGCACGGAGAACGCGCACCGCGTGCTGTCCGCGGACTACGTGACCACCGAGGACGGCACGGGCGTCGTGCACATCGCGCCGGCTTACGGCGCCGAGGACAAGGTGGTCACCGACGCGGCCGGGATCACCCCGGTCACGCCGGTCGACGAGCACGGCAAGTTCGACGCCACCGTGCCGGACTACGCCGGGCAGCAGGTGTTCGACGCGAACCCGAACATCGTGCGGGACCTCAAGAACGGCACCGGCGGCGCGGAACGCCAGGGCCCGGTGCTGCTGCGGCACGAGACCTACGACCACTCGTACCCGCACTGCTGGCGCTGCCGGAACCCGCTGATCTACCGCGCGGTGTCGTCGTGGTTCGTCGCGGTGACGCAGTTCAAGGACCGGATGGTCGAGCTGAACCAGCAGATCACCTGGTACCCGGAGAACGTCAAGGACGGCCAGTTCGGCAAGTGGCTGGAGAACGCCATCGACTGGTCGATCTCCCGCAACCGCTACTTCGGCACGCCGATCCCGGTGTGGCGCTCGGACGACCCGGAGCACCCGCGGATCGATGTCTACGGCTCGCTGGACGAGCTGGAGGCCGACTTCGGCGTGCGGCTGGACAACCTGCACCGGCCCTACATCGACGAGCTGACCCGGCCGAACCCGGACGACCCGACCGGCCGCTCCACCATGCGCCGCGTGCCGGACGTGCTCGACGTGTGGTTCGACTCGGGGTCGATGCCGTACGCCCAGGTGCACTACCCGTTCGAGAACCGCGAATGGTTCGAGCACCACTACCCGAGCGACTTCATCGTCGAGTACATCGGGCAGACCCGCGGCTGGTTCTACCTCCTGCACGTGCTCGCGACCGCGCTGTTCGACCGGCCGGCGTTCCGCACCTGCGTGTCGCACGGCATCGTGCTCGGCTCCGACGGCCAGAAGATGTCGAAGTCGCTGCGGAACTACCCGGACGTCAACGAGGTCTTCGACCGCGACGGGTCCGACGCCATGCGGTGGTATCTCATGGCGAGCCCGATCCTGCGCGGCGGCAACCTCGTCGTGACCGACCGGGGGATCCGCGACGCGGTGCGCCAGGCCGTGCTTCCGCTGTGGAACTCGTACTACTTCCTTGCGCTGTATGCGAATGCCGACGGCAAGCAAGGACAGTGGCGCACGGACTCGACGCACCTGCTCGACCGGTACGTGCTGGCGAAGACGCACGAACTCGTCACCGACGTCGAGTCCGCGATGGACGGCTACGACATCGCGGGCGCGTGCCAGACCGTGCGGGACTTTCTCGAGGTGCTCACGAACTGGTACGTCCGCCGGTCGCGGGACCGGTTCTGGGCGGGCGAGCAGGACGCGATCGACACGCTGCACACGGTGCTGGAGGTGACCTGCCGGGTCGTCGCGCCGCTGCTGCCGCTCACCACGGAAACGGTGTGGCGCGGGCTGACCGGCGGCCGTTCGGTGCACCTCGCGGACTGGCCGAACGCGCTCGACCTGCCCGCCGACGCGGCGCTGGTGACCGCGATGGACAAGGTGCGGCAGGTGGCGTCGTCGGCGCTGGCGCTGCGCAAGGCGAACAAGCTGCGGGTGCGGCTGCCGCTGGCGAAGCTCGTGGTCGCGGCCGAGGACGTCGAACCGCTGCGCGGGTTCACCGAGATCCTGCGGGACGAGGTGAACGTGAAGTCGGTGGAGCTGACCGCCGACGTCGCGGCGCACGGCACGTTCGAGGTCGCGGTGAACGCGCGGGCGGCCGGTCCGCGGCTGGGCAAGGCCGTGCAGCAGGTGATCAAGGCGGTCAAGGCGGGCGACTGGACGACGAACGAGTCCGGCGCGGTCGTGGCGGCGGGCGTCGAACTCGTCGAGGGCGAGTACGACCGGCGTTTGGTGGCCGCTGGCGGCGGCGCGGCGGCTGAGCTGCCCGGCGGGGCCGGTCTGGTCGTGCTGGACACCGAGGTCACCGAGGACCTTGCGGCGGAGGGCCTGGCCCGTGACCTGGTCCGCGTGGTGCAGCAGGCCCGCCGCGAGGCCGGTCTGGACGTCGGCGACCGGATCTCGCTGACCGTGGACGCCACCGACGAGGTGACGGCCGCGGTGCGCAAACACGAGGAGTTCGTGGCGTCCGAGACCCTCGCGACGTCGGTGTCCTACGGCGAGGCGGCCGAAGGCTTCGACGGGACGGTCGGCGAGGGCGTGAAGGTGCGCGTGGCGGTCGCGAAGGCGTGACCTTGTCGTGGTCTTGCTCCGGGTGTTGGTGCCCGGAGCAAGACCACGCCGTTTCGGCAAAGTTTTTTGGGG
Source organism: Amycolatopsis silviterrae (assembly GCF_042684085.1). Taxonomy (NCBI): domain Bacteria; kingdom Bacillati; phylum Actinomycetota; class Actinomycetes; order Pseudonocardiales; family Pseudonocardiaceae; genus Amycolatopsis; species Amycolatopsis silviterrae. The sequence continues at coordinate 76,681 of NZ_JBHUKS010000001.1, read as the reverse complement.
GAAGCGCAAAGCCCGGCTCACCATGGGCGGATGAGCGAAGAGTTCGACGCCGTGCTGGCCGCGGTCGGCCCGCGGCTGCGTGCTCTGCGCCGCCGCCGGGGAGCCACCCTCAAGGCCTACCAGGTGCCGCTGGACGAGCTGGTCGATGCCCCGCCCAGCGGTGACCCCCGCGTGCATCCCCGCCCGTGCCGCCGCGACGGCATGACCGTCCGGAACCGCGGTCGCACGAGGGATACCACTGTCTGTACGTCCTCAACGGACGGCTGCGGATGATCCTCGGCGAAGCGGATTTCGTGCTCAGCGCGGGCGAAGTCGCCGAATTCGATACTCAGGTGTCGCACTGGTACGGAAACGCCGACGCGCACGCGGTGGAATTCCTCAGCATCCTCGGCTAGCAGGGCGAACGCTTCCACCTCCGCGCCCGCTACCGGCGCGGACAGCCTGTCGTATAACGACCTATACGGCTCGGCGTTGATCACGAATCAGCGTCGGGACAGCCGCTTTCCCGCCACCGTAACGCCCGGTTCCGTTCCGCGATGGGCAAGCTGAGCCAGGGGCGCGGGCGGACCGCGTGGGCGAGGGGGAATGCGACAGTGAGTCCTGCCGCGAAGAAGGGCGTGCTGATCGGCGGCGCGCTGGTCATGGTCGCGATCGTGACGGCCGCAGTCGTGATGCTCACCGGGGGAGGATCGACCGCGGCTTCATCGGATGCGGAGCCGGCGTCAACGGCTGCGGGGCCGAGCGACCCGGCGTCGGCGGCCCGGGCGTACCTGCTCGCTCTTGCCGGAAAGGACGCCGAGGCCGCCGCCAAAGCCACCGACGCGGTACCGGGGGCCGCCGTCGTGCTGCAGGACGCCTTGGCGACGCTCCGGCCCACGCAGCTGACCGCCAAGCTCGGCACGGTCGGCGCGCCGCAGGGCGACAAGGCCACCGCCGCCTACACCATGACCTGGAGCCTCGGCGCCGGCCGCACCTGGACTTACTCCGGGAATCTCGATCTCGTCCAGGCGCAAGGCACCTGGCGGGTCCACTGGGCGTCGTCGGCGCTGCACCCCAAGCTCGAAGCCGGACAGCGGCTGACAATCGCCTCCTCGGACGTCCCGGCCGTAGTGGACCGCGACGGCAAACCCCTCGTCGTTTCCGGCAACGGCGGACTGAAACTCGCCGACGACAAGGCATTCCCGCTGCTGCGCTCGGCGCTCACCGGCCACGGCCAGGCGTCCCAGGCCTTCGCGGTCGAGCGCGTCGACAGCTCGGGGAAGCCCCTGGAAACGCTGTTCGGCAATCCCGAAGGGGACCACAAACCGGCCACTACCGGCCTCAGCGTCGCGACCCAGGCCGCGGCGCAGGCGGCGGTCGACGGCTACCGCGGCAAGGCGGTCCTCGTCGCGCTTCAGCCGTCCACTGGCGACTTGCTGGCGGTGGCGCAGAACGGCAGCGTCACCAATGCGGCATCGGCCTTCAGCGGCCAGTACGCCCCCGGTTCGACCTTCAAAATCGTCACCGCGACCGCCGCGCTGGAAGCCGGCCTGGTCACCCCGGATTCCTCGGTCCCGTGCCCGCTGACGGACCGAATCGGCACCCGCACCCTCTCCAACGAAGGCTTCGACCTGGGCACCACCACCGTCCACAAAGCCTTCGCGAAGTCCTGCAACACCACCTTCGCCCGGCTCGCCTCGCAACTGCCCGCCGACGGGCTCGCGAAAGCAGCCACCCAGTTCGGCCTCAACGCCGACTTCGGCATCGAAGGCCTCTCCACCGAACTGGGCCGCGTAGACCCGGCGGCGAACGCGGACGAGCAGGTCGAGGACGGCATCGGCCAGGGAAAGGTGCAGGTCAGCCCCATGGGTGCGGCGGTAATGGCCGCGACCGCGGCGTCCGGGCGAGCGGTCGTGCCGAGACTGTGGGAGGACGGCACCAAGGTCAACACCGGCTACCACCCGCCGTCGGCCTCGGTGCTGTCGGCGCTGCGGGGGATGATGCGCGAGGTCGTCACCGGCGGCACCGCGACCGGCCTGTCCCGCTCCGGCACGGTGTTCGGGAAGACCGGCACCGCCCAGTTCGGCGACGGCGCGGAAGCGCACGGCTGGTTCGTCGGCTACCGCGGCGACCTGGCGTTCGCGGTCTTCCTGGAGGGGGCCAACGACTCCAAACCGGCTGTCTCGCTGGGCGCGAAGTTCCTCGGCGAGCTGTAGCGGCTCGTGAGTGTTTATGCCGGTCAGAACCCAATGCTGGGAACCTAAGCCGCGATTGATGCCCGTCTGACCGTATCTTCACGTCCGTGAGGGGAACCCTGAGGGAATCTGATTCCCTCAGGGTTCCCCTCACGGACCGCAAACCCCGCCCCCCGGCACCGTCAGCGTCGGCTTAAGCCACGCGGCATTGGGTTCTGACCGGCTTAAACACTCACGACCCCCACGCTTCGGCCGCCGCCGAACTCTCCCCGCTCTACCCTCGCCCTATGGAAACCGTCGCCTTGGCCGAGGTCGCCGCCGTGCTCGCCGATCCGAGCCGCGCGGCCATGTGCCTCGCGCTGCTCGACGGCCGCGCCTGGACCGTCGGCGAACTGGCCGCCGCGGCACAGATCGCGGTGTCGACCGCCAGCGAGCACGTGACCCGGCTGCGGGAGGCCGGGTTCGTGGCCCGGGTGAAACAGGGACGGCATGCCTACGTTCGGCTCGCGAACCCGCGCGTCGCGGAGCTGATCGAGCATCTGGCTCAGCATGCCGAACTGAAACGGCCGTCCGGACTGCGGACTTCGTTGCGGGTACAGCGATTGTCGTTCGCGCGAAGCTGCTACGACCATCTGGCCGGGACGCTCGGGGTCGCGTTGCGGGACGGGATGGTCGATCGGGGACTGATCGACGTGTCGGACGGGCTCGCGCTCACCGATTCCGGCCGCGAGGTGCTGGCCGATCTCGGCGTGGCGGTGCCGGACCGGCCGCGGCGGCCGTTGCTGCGCGACTGTCTCGATTGGACAGAGCGGCGGGAGCACCTGGCCGGCGCGGTCCCGGCGGCGGTGCTGGAGCGGGCGGTCGAAGCGGGATGGCTGACGCGGGACCAGCAGCGCGCGGTGCGGGTTTTGCCGGGCGCGACGGGTCCGTTCGCCGCGTTGGGTGTCGATCTCGCGACGGTGAGTGCCGCCGAGGCGTCGTAACACACTCGCGATGTCCCCCGCACGGTGGTGCGCGGTCGGGAACCGGACACTGCCTCACTATTCTGGACGCCTGGGGCGACCGGGAGGGAGGCGGAGAAGTGGACGAACTTCCCGTGCTCTTGGGCGTCGGAGCGCTGGTTCTGGTCGTCTCGGTCGTCGCGGTGCGGGTGTCCATCCGGCTCGGATTCCCGTCGCTGCTGCTGTATCTCGGAATCGGCGTGGTGCTCGGCGAGGCCGGGTTCGGCATCCGCTTCGACAATCCGGGGCTCACCCAGTCGCTCGGGCTCGCCGCGCTCGTCCTGATCCTCACCGAAGGCGGGCTCACCACGCGCTGGCCCTCGGTGAAACCCTCGCTGGGGCCCGGAATCCTGCTGTCCACAGTGGCCGTGGTGATCAGCATCGCGGTCACCGGCGCGGCTTTGCACTGGCTGCTCGGCCTCGACTGGCGGCTCGCCCTGCTGTGGGGCGCGGTCCTCGCGTCCACCGACGCCGCCGCGGTGTTTTCCGTGCTGCGCTCGGCCGGGGTAGGCAAACGGCTCGTCGGCACGCTGGAGCTGGAATCCGGCATCAACGACGCGCCCGCCTACATCGCGGTCGTCGTGCTCGCGTCCGGCGAGGCGGTCGACTGGTCGCTGCCGCTGCTGGTGGTCTACGAACTGCTCACCGGACTGGTGCTCGGCTTCGCGTTCGGCTGGCTGGGCGCGCAGGCGCTGCGACGGGCCGCGTTGCCGGCCACCGGTCTGTACCCGCTCGCCACGGTCGCGGTGTGCGTGCTCGCGTACTCCTCGGGACAGCTGGCGCACGCGTCCGGCCTGCTCGCCACCTACGTCGCCGGGCTGGTGCTGGGGAATTCCAAGCTGCCGCACCGGTCGGACACCCTGTCGTTCGCCGAGGGGCTCGGCTGGCTCGCGCAGATCGGGTTGTTCGTGCTGCTCGGCCTCTTCGCGTCGCCGACCCGGCTGCTCGAAGCGCTCATCCCGGGCCTCGTCGCGGGCGCGGTGGTGCTGCTGCTCGCCCGGCCGCTGTCGGTGGTCCTGTCGCTGCTGCCGTTCTGGTTGCCCTGGCGCGAGCAGACGTTCCTGTCCTGGGCGGGCCTGCGCGGCGCGGTGCCGATCGTGCTCGCGATGATCCCGCTGTCCGAAGGCGTGCCCGGCGCACAGCGGCTCGTGGACGCGGTTTTCGTGCTCGTCATCGTGCTCACCGTGCTGCAGGGCGCGACACTCAGCCCGCTGGCCCGGGTGCTCGGGCTGGCGAAGGCGGCGCAGGCGCACGAGATCGAGGTCGATTCCGCGCCACTCGACGAACTTGGCGCGGAATTGCTGCAGGTGCGGATCCAGAAGGGGTCGAAGCTGCACGGCGTGTACCTGTCGGAGCTGCGGCTGCCCGCCGGCGCGACCGTCAGCCTCGTGGTCCGCGGCGGGACCGGCTTCACGCCCCAGAAAACCAGCCGGCTGCAGGTCGAGGACCAGCTTCTGGTGGTCACGACCGCGGCCGACCGGGACGCGACCGAACGCCGGATCCGCGCGGTCGACCGGGCAGGCCGCCTCGCCCGGTGGCGCGGGGAATCGGGCAACTGACCTTTCTGTCCTTTGTGGACCTTCTGGGTGACCGTCGTCTCAGATCACGGGACGGGGCTGGTTTCGGTCCCCTGGTTTCCGCTATCGTCCGTAACAGGTCATGAGTGCCAGCGCGAAGCCCCGGCTTGCTGGCCGGCAACCCTCCTACCGCGGTGGGGTGCCCCGGGTGAGGACCAGGCCGGTCGCGCAGCGCGACGGGCAAGCGCGGGCCCCTCGCCGGGGGTCCCCCGGAACGCCGAGGAGGCACCGTCATGACTCTCGCACTCGACCGGCCCACCGCTACTGTTCCCACTGTTGCTGGTGCGACGCTGCGGGTGCCGCTGGTCACGGGCGGCGACATCGGTTACGCCAACCTCGATCACGCGGCCAGCGCGCCCTGTCTGGACGCGGTGCGTTCGGCGGTCGACGAGTTTCTTCCCTGGTACGCCAGCGTGCACCGGGGCGCGGGTTTCGCTTCGCAGGTCTCAACGCGGCTGTACGAGCGCACTCGGGATGTGTTGCGCCGGTTCGTGGACGCGCGCAGCGGCGACTCGGTGATCTTCACCCGCAACACCACTGACGCGTTCAACCTGCTGGCGAAGGCGTTGCCGCGCAAGACTTCCGTGGTTGTTTTCGACAGTGAGCACCATGCGGCGCTGCTGCCGTGGCGGGGGCCGAACGTCCGGCGCGTGCGGTTGCCGCGGACTCGGTTGGCTGCGGTGTCCGTTGTGGACGAAGCGCTTGCGGAATGCCCGCAGGGGCCGCGGTTGGTGGTCGTGGCTGGGGCGTCCAATGTGACTGGTGAGCTGCTGCCGGTCGCCGAAATCGCCGCGGTGGCCCGGAAGCACGGGGCTCGGGTGGCGCTTGACGCTGCGCAGCTCGCTCCGCATCGGCAGATTTCGGTGCGGGAGCTGGATGTTGACTATGTCGCGCTGTCTGGGCACAAGCTGTACGCGCCGTTCGGGGCTGGGGCGTTGATCGGGCGGAGTGACTGGTTGCGGGCTGCAGAGCCGTATCTGGCCGGTGGCGGGGCGACGAAGCTGGTGACCGAGGAAGCTGTCGTGTGGAACTCCGGCGAGGAGCGGCACGAGGCTGGGTCGCCGAATACCGTTGGCGTGTATGCGCTTGGGGTGGCTTGCGAGCAGCTGGCGGCTTCTTGGGATGCGGTGGGGGCCCATGAGGCCGCGTTGCTGGAGCGGTTGCGCAAGGGGCTTGAGGGGCTGCCTGGGTTTGCTGAGTTGCGGTTTTTTGACGCGCCGGTGGACCGGGTCGGGACGTTGAGTTTCGTGGTCGACGGGTTTGAGCCGGGGTGGCTGGCGGCGGTGCTGTCGGCTGAGTACGGGATCGGTGTGCGGGACGGGGCGTTCTGCGCGCATGTGGCTGCTCGGCGGTTGATTCGCGAGGCTGGCGGCGAGGGGCAGCAGGCGGTTCGGGTGAGTCTTGGGCTGGGGAGCACCGAGGAGCACGTGGACCGGGTGGTGCTGGCGCTGCGGCAGATCGTGGCTCGGGGGGCTCGGTGGGAGTACGCGAAGGTGGATGGGCGGTGGGGGCCCGTGGGGGATACGCGGGAGCTGCCGTCGTTTTGTGCTTGATGGGGTCTCGGGTTGTGCGGCAGCGCTGGTGACCACGGCGCGGGATTTGCCTGGGTTTGTGCTTGAGGGTCACCAGCTGTGTTTGATGGCGCCGGCTTCGCCGTCGCGTGCGGGATCGCTTTTAGCCGGCGTTTGGGGTGAGCGGCGGGAGGGGCCTTCGGCCTGTCCCGCCGCTCACCCCAAACGCCGGCGCGATCCCGCGGTTGTGGTCCGGTTGGGTGTGGTCGGGCTGGAGAGTGGACAATGGGGGTGTGAGCACCGATCCTTCGCCGTCTGAGTCCGAGGTCGAGCCGTCTGCGGAACCGCCTGAGCGGGGGGCTGCCGAGGAGGGCACGCCGCTGCCTAAGAGGCGGGTTTGGGTGGTGTTCGCGGTCGCGGCGCTGCTGTGGGCGATCGACTTGATCACGAAGAACCTCGTGGTCGCCAATCTTGAGGGCAAGGAGCCCAAGCCGATCCTCGGCGGGCTGATCTACCTGCAGGTCATCCGCAATCCGGGGGCCGCGTTCTCGATGGCTACCGGCATGACCTGGGTGCTCGCGCTGGTGGCGATCGGCGTCGTCATCGCGATCGTGTGGATCTCGCGCAGGCTGCGCTCGGTCGGCTGGGCGATCGGGCTTGGGCTCGTGCTCGCGGGGGCGCTCGGCAACCTGACCGACCGGTTCTTCCGGGAGCCGGGGCCGTTGCGCGGCCACGTCGTCGACTTCATCTCCGCGTTCGCGCCCAACGGGCAGGGCTTCGCGATCTTCAACATCGCCGACTCCGCGATCTGCGTCGGCGGCGCGCTGATCGTGCTGCTGTCCCTGCTCGGCAAGGACTACGACGGCACCTCCACCCGCGGCAAAAAGAAGGAAGACGCGTGAGCGCGCGCATGCTGCCCGTCCCGGACGGGCTCGACGGGATGCGCGTCGACGCCGGGCTGGCGAAAATGCTCGGGCTGTCCCGCACCGTCGTCGCGGAACTGGCCGCGGCGGGCGACGTGCTGCTCGACGGCCGCCCGGCGGGCAAATCCGACCGGCTCGCCGCGGGCGGGCTGCTTGAGGTGACGCTGCCGGAACCGGATCGTCCGGCGGAAATCGTCGCGGAGCCGGTCGACGGCATGAAAATCCTGCACGATGACGACGACATCGTGGTGATTTCGAAACCGGTCGGCGTCGCGGTGCATCCGAGCCCCGGCTGGACCGGCCCGACGGTCGTCGGCGGGCTCGCCGCGGCCGGGCTGCGGATCTCGACGTCCGGCGCGGCCGAGCGCCAAGGCGTCGTGCACCGGCTCGACGCGGGCACCACCGGGGTGATGGTGGTGGCGAAGAGCGAGCACGCGTACACCGTGCTGAAGCGGGCGTTCAAGGAACGGACCGTCGACAAGGGCTACCACGCCGTCGTGCAGGGCCACCCCGATCCGACGCGCGGCACCATCGACGCGCCGATCGACCGGCATCCGCGGCACGACTACAAGTTCGCGGTCGTCGCGGGCGGACGGCCGAGCGTCACGCACTACGAGGTGGTCGAGGCGTTCCGGGCGGCGTCGCTGGCGCACGTCAAGCTGGAAACCGGGCGTACCCACCAGATCCGCGTGCACTTCTCCGCGCTGCGGCACCCGTGCGCGGGCGACCTGACCTACGGCGCGGACCCGGTGCTGGCCCGGAAACTCGGCCTGACGCGGCAGTGGCTGCACGCGCGGACGCTCGGTTTCGCGCATCCGGCGGACGGCCGGTGGGTCGAGTTCGAGGCCGAGTACCCGGCCGACCTGGCCGGCGCGCTGGAGATCCTGCGGGACGGGAACTAAAACCGGCAGCGACGCAGACCCGCGCGGGGCAGGCCCCGACCGGCTATCGGTCGGTGCAAGCCTCGCGGATCCAGTGGCCGCCGCCGGCATTGGCGACGGCGTTGGTTTCGGCTTCGGTTGCGGTGGTGCCATGACCGCCCCGGTACCGGCCGGTACTGGGGTTGTAGGCGGCGGCGCCACAGCTGTTGACGAATTGCGTAATGAGCGTGCAGTCGGAACGGCGACAGTTGTCTAGCGCCTGTCGGCCGGCTGCGGCGGCGGAATCGGCATTAAAGGACGCGCCGCTGCTGCCATCGCGCGATATCGCGATGGCCCCGTAGTACATCGCCGATGCTGTGTCCGCCAGCGAGTACGTCGTCGGCGGTGGCGCGTATACCAGCGGTGGCGGCGTGTACACCGGTGACGGTGGTGCCGCGGGCGTGGGCGATTCTTGTGAGCTTGCCGGGGGTGCGGAGGGATTCGGTGTCGGAGGGCTGTGCGGATTGGCATATGCCAAAAAGGCGACGAGGGCGCTGACCGTTGCGGCCGCTCCGCTGACCGCGGCCCAGTTGGTCTTCTTGGGCGGCGAGGGCTTCGAGGTCACCTCCATGCCATCCTCTCCCCGAGGTCAGATTCGCCAGTCCGTGCCGGGCCTGAACAAGACTAGCGCCGACCCGGGCCGTCCGGCAGCTGTGCTTTTCTTTTCTCGAGAATTGAGGCAGCCGATTCTTGGACTGATGGCGCGAAACTGTTCTTCACGTCATCGGTTACTGCGATGCCGGTATTTCGCCGCTAGTCGACGGCCCAGGTCAACGTGCGCTCGTCCGGCTCGGGCCGGGGGCTCCAGCGCACCGAGACCACCCGGGTCGCGGTGGGCAGGACGTACACGGTGTGCCCGCCGAGCGTCTCGCCCGGCTGCACGCCGATCTTGTGCGGCGGCCGGGACGTGAGCGAAACCGGGGCCTTCGCGACGGTCTCGCCGCTGTCGGTGACGAGTTCGAGGTAGTTGTCGGGCAGCGAGGCGAACGGGATCGGCCCGCGGTTGGTGATTTCGGTGTGCACGACGACCGCGCGCTCGCCGTCCTCGAGCCGGTAGCCGGCCGCGCCGAAGAGGAAATCGGCGGGATCCTGGACTTCCAGCAGCTGCACGGAAAGCTGTTCCCCTTCCAGCCCCTGCGACTGCATCGTCTCGCCGATCCGCCCCTTCCTGGCCGGCGCGGCGGCGGGCCGGGGTTCGTCGCCGCGAGCCCAGGACGCGGTCTGCGGGACGCCCCACGTGCTGACGACGGGATCCGGAGCCGGATACGCCCCGGACTGTCCATTGTAGACGTTCGGGGCGGGCATTCCGGTCTGGACGGGGGAGTACGCGCCGGACACCGCCGGGGCCTGGCCGGGGAACGCGCCCGGAATCCCGGCCGGTCCCGGGGCGTACGGGCCGGACATGCCCGGCCCGGCGGGGATCCCCGTCTGGCCGGGCGGGTACGCGCCGGTTCCGGGAGGTGGGTGCGGGCCGGAATGCCCGGGCGTTTCGGGGCCGGGGATCCCGGACTGCGCGGGCGAATGCGGGCCGGACCCGCCGGGAGCGCCGTTCGGAACGGGAGTCGCGGCTGGGCCTCCTGGCATCGCGGCTGGGCCGGACTGCATTGGTCCCGGTGCTCCGGCGGGGCCGGACGGCATCGAACCCGGCATGGGTGCACCCGGCATCCCGGGCGCTCCGGCCATGCCGCCGGGCGCCGGAACTCCGGACGACGACGGGCCGTTCGGCATCCCCGGCTGACCCGCGGGCACCCCGTTCGGCATAGAGCCAGGCGCTCCGGCCGGGCCCGACGGCATCCCGCCCGGCCTCGGCCCGGCCGCGGGAAACGGCACCGACCCGGGCCCGCCCGGATACCCGGGAGCCTGCGGACGCTGCCACGACGCCGGAGCCCCGGAAATCGCCGCCCGGAGCCCGTTCGGGTCGCTTTCGACGCCGACCAGCAGCGGCAGCCCGCTCCCGGACAGCGCGACCAGCCGGTACGCGACCTCCCGCGGATCCATCCCGACCTTCGCCGCCAGCTCGTGCACAGCCGCCTTGCCCAGCTCGGCGAGCGCGGCGAGCAGGCGGATGTCGGCGGGATCGGTCACGGCCACTCCGGCAACGCTACCGCCTCGCCCGCCGGACCCGGCCGCACCACCGCGTCCGGCGTGCCCCGCGCCACCTCGGCGGACGGCGAACGCGGGCCCCGCCGCACCATCGCAACGGACAGCGCAATCCACCCTCCCGTCGAACACGCACCGCAGCCGATCGGGCACAAGTTCCGCCCCGCGGCACGCGGATCCGCCTGCCGAGGGACCGGCCGCGCCGGATACGGGCGTCGGCGGCCCGATCTCGATTAGGGTCGGAACCGCACCTTCGCCACCGAACCCTGGGGGTCCACGCCGATGTCCGTCGTTTCCGATCTCGCCGACGAGTTTGTCGAAGTGTCGTTCGACCACGAGCCGCTCGACGCTGCCATTCTCGGCATCCGGCCCGCCGCGCCGGGGCTCGGCGATCCGTCGGCAGAGGCGGAGGCGGCGTTCCGGGAGCGGCTCGTCGCGCTGCGGGAGCGGGCCGAGGCGGTCGATCCAGCCGGGCTCGACGCCGCTGATCGCGTCACGCGCGACGTCCTGCTCAGCTCCGTCGACGGGCACCTCGACCGGATCGACAGCCGGGCCGTCGACTTCACCGTCACCGACCTGTTCGTCGGGCCCGCCGCCGGGCTGCTGTCCGCGCTGCCGATGATCACGGTCACCGGCGAAACCGCGGAGGCGCACCTCACCCGGCTCACCGCGATCCCGGAGTACCTGCGGGTCGTCGCGGGGCGGCACCGGGACGGCATCGCGGCCGGGCTGCTGCCGATCGAACGCCTGGTCAAGGCCGCGATCGCGCACCTCGACCGCTACCTGGCCGAGCCCGAGAGCGACCCGCTGCTGCGCCAGCCCGCCCCGGACGACGAGTTCGCCGCGCGCCGCGAGCAGGTTCTCACTGAAGTCGTCCGCCCCGGCTTCCGCGAGTACCGCGACTTCCTGGAAGCCGAAGTCCTCCCGCACGGCCGCCCGGACGACAAGGCAGGCGTCTCCTGGCTCCCCGGCGGCGACGAGATCTACGCCCGCCTCGCCCGCACCCACACCACCAGCAACCGCACCCCGCAGGAGCTGCACGACACCGGCCTCGCGGTGATCGCCGGCCAGGTCGAGCAGTACCAGGCCCTCGGCGAGCGCGTGTTCGGCACGCGCGAGCTGCCGGAGATCTTCGAGCGGCTGCGCACCGACCCGAAGCTCCGCTGGACGAGCGCCGACGACCTCCTCGACACCGCCCGCACGGCGATCTCCCGAGCCGCGGCCGAGGCGCCGAACTGGTTCGGCCACATCCCGCAGCACCCGTGGACCGTCGAGGCGGTGCCGGAGGACTCCGCGCCCGGCGCGCCCCCGGCGTACTACATGCTGCCCGCCGCCGACGGGTCCCGGCCGGGCGTCTACTTCGCGAACACCTACCAGGCCACGGAGCGGTTCCGGCACACCGCCGAGGCCACCGCGTTCCACGAGGCGATCCCGGGCCACCACTTCCAGCTCAGCACCGCGCTCGACCTCACCGAGCTGCCGCTGCTGCGCCGCGTCGGCAACTTCACCGCGTACGCCGAGGGCTGGGGCCTCTACACCGAGCGCCTCGCCGACGAGATGGGCCTGTACTCCGACGACGTGTCGCTGCTCGGCATGCTGACGCTGGAGTCGATGCGGGCCGGCCGGCTCGTGGTCGACACCGGGCTGCACGCGCTGGGCTGGTCACGCCAGCAGGCGGTCGACTACCTGCTGGAGCACACGCCGATGGCGCAGGTCGAGATCGAGGCCGAGGTCGACCGGTACCTCGGCTTCCCGGGCCAGGCGCTCGCGTACATGGTGGGACGGCTGGAAATCGAGCGGCTCCGCAAGCAGGCCGAACAGCGGCTCGGCAGCCGGTTCGACGTCAAGGCGTTCCACGACACCGTTCTCTCCGGCGGTTCGCTGCCGCTGTCGGTGCTGGAAGCCGTGGTCACCGAGTGGGTGGCCGGGCACGGCGACACCGTCGCCGGTCTGGCGGACGAGCTGGTCGAGCTGGACTTCGAGCGGGAGCCGCTGGAGCGCACCGTCCTCGGCCTCCCGGGCGACCACACGAAGCTCGCCGACCCGAGCCTCGCCGCCGCCGAACGCGCTCGGGCCGCCTACGCCGCGATCGCCGAGCGGGCCGAGGCGATCGATCCGGCCGGGCTGACCGCGTCCGAGGTCGTCACCCGCGAGGTGGTGCTCACGCACGCCCGCGGCGTGATCGACACGATCGACTCGCGGCTGTCCGGGTTCGCGGTGAGTGACGGGTTCAGTTCGCCCGCGCTGAACCTGATGACCATCCTTCCCGCGCTGGTCCCGGACGACGCGGACAAAGCCAGCGGCTACCTCAGCAGGCTGGCCGCCGTCGGCGACTACCTCGACGCGGTGACCGAGATGCAGCGCACGACCGTCGCGGACGGGTTCACGCCGCCGGACTTCCTGGTGCGCATCGGGATCGAGTACGTCGAGCGGTACCTCGCGAACGAGGAGGGTGATCCGTTCCGCGTCACGCCGACGGCCGAGGTCGAGGGCTTCGCCGCGGAGTGCGACCGGCTGCTCGCCGAGGTCGTGCGGCCCGCGTACCGGCGCTATCGCGACTTCCTCGCCGAGGACGTGCTGCCGGTTTCGAAGACGGACAGCCAGCCGGGCATCAGCCACCTGCCGGGCGGGCTGGAGAAGTACCAGGGCCTGATCCGCGCGCACACCACCACCGACCGCACCGCGCGGGAGCTGCACGACACCGGGCTCCGGATGGGCGAAAAACTGGCCGAGGAGTACCGCGAGCTGGGCCGCAAGGTGTTCGGCACCGCCGAGCTGCCGGAGATCTTCGACCGCCTCCGCACCGACCCGGAGCTGCGCTGGCGCGACGGCGAAGAGCTGCTGGAAGCCGCCCGCAAGGCCATCACGCGGGCGGAAACGGTTGCCCCGCAATGGTTCTCCCGGGTGCCGGACGCGAAGTGCGCGGTCGAGCCGGTCCCGGAGGCGGACGCGGCGAGCGGCACGATCGCCTACTACCTGCCGACCGCGTTCGACGGGTCCCGGCCAGGCACGTACTACGCCAACACCCACGAGGCGAGTTCGCGGCCGCGCTACACCAGCGAGGGGATCGCGTTCCACGAAGCCGTTCCAGGGCACCACTTCCAGCTCACGTTCGCCCAGGAACTCGCCGATCTGCCGATGCTGCGCCGGATCGCGCCGTTCAACGCCTACATCGAGGGCTGGGGCCTGTATTCGGAGCGGCTCGCCGACGAGATGGGCCTGTACTCCGACGACATCGCCCGCTTCGGCATGCTCGCGCAGGACTCCATGCGGGCCGGGCGGCTCGTGGTCGACACCGGGTTGCACGCGCTGGGCTGGAGCCGGCAGCAGGCGGTCGACTACCTGGTGGAGCACTCGCCGATGGCGAAGATGGAGATCGAGGCGGAGGTCGACCGGTACGTCGCGAACCCGGGCCAGGCGCTGAGCTACATGGTGGGGCGGCTGGAGATCCAGCGCGTCCGGGCCGAGGCCGAGCAGGCGCTCGGCGACCGCTTCGACATCCGCGCGTTCCACGACGTCGTGCTGGGCAACGGAATCCTTCCGCTGTCCACATTGGACACTGTGGTCGGCGCGTGGATCGCGGAGGCGTCCGCGTGACCTGGCTGGACCTTCCGGCCGACACTCTCTTCGGCCTCGACAACCTGCCCTACGGCGTCTTCTCGCACGGCGAGCGGACCCGCCGGGCGGGCGTCGCGGTCGGGGAGCAGGTGCTCGACCTGACCGCGGCGGCCGAGGGAGAGTCCTTCGGCCGCCTGCTCACCGCGGGCGTGCTGAACCCGCTGCTCGCCGACGGCCCGGACACCTGGGCCGAGGTGCGGGCGCGGGTCCGCGAATGGCTCAGCGAACCGCGCCACGCCGACCGGATCCGGCCGCATCTGGTGCCCCACAACGAAATCACCAGCCACCTGCCGATCGAAGTCGCGGATTACGTCGATTTCTACTCCAGCGAACAGCACGCGATCAACGCCAGCCGGATCTTCACCGGCGGAGACGATCTGGTCCCGGTGAACTGGAAACACCTGCCGATCGGCTACCACGGCCGCGCGGGCACGGTCGTCGCGTCCGGCACTCCGGTGGTTCGTCCGGCGGGGCAACGGAAACCGCGCCGCGCCGAGAAGCCGTCGTTCGGCGCGGCCAAACGGCTCGACTTCGAGGCGGAGGTCGGCTTCGTCGTCGGCGCTCCGTCCGAATTGGGCGCTCCGGTGCCGATCGACGAGTTCCCTCGCCACGTCTTCGGCGTCTGCCTGGTCAACGACTGGTCGGCGCGCGACCTGCAGGGCTGGGAATCGCAGCCGCTCGGGCCGTTCCTCGGCAAATCCTTCGCCACGTCGATGTCGCCGTGGCTGGTGCCGCTCGCCGCGCTGGAACACGCCCGGGTGCCGCAGCCCGCGCAGGACCCGGAGCCGTTCGAATACCTGCGCGCGGCCGAGCCGTGGAGCCTGGACCTGGCGCTGGAGATCCGGATCAACGGCCATCTCGTGTCCAGCCCGCCGTTCGCCACGCAGTACTGGACGGGCGCGCAGCAGCTCGCGCACCTCACCGTCAACGGCGCGAGCCTGCGCACCGGCGACCTGTACGCGTCCGGCACGGTCACCGGCCCGGCGAAGAACCAGCGCGGTTCGCTGCTGGAGCTGAGCTGGGGCGGGCGCGAGCCGCTCGCCCTCGGGCCCGGCGAGACCAGGGCGTTCCTGGAGGACGGCGACGAGGTCGTCATCAGCGCCTCCGCTCCTGGTCCAGGCGGGGCCCGGATCGGGTTCGGCGAGGTGCGCGGGACGGTGGCGCCCGCTGTGGTGTGACCCACGCCGTAGCGTCGTCACCCGAGCGGCCGCATAATGAGCAAACGCTTAGTCACAGTCGACCGGCACGGGAATGAGGGATCGATGAGGATCGGCACCGGCGTCAGCTACTCGGGCGGGTTCGCCGAAAGCGTCGCGGACATCGTGGAGCTGGAACGGGTCGGGCTCGACATCGTGTTCGTCCCCGAGGCCTACAGCTTCGACGCGGTGAGCCAGCTCGGCTACCTCGCCGCGAAGACCGAGCGCGTCGGCCTGATGTCGGGCATCTTCCAGATCTACACCCGCACCCCGAGCCTCACCGCGATGACCGCGGCCGGCCTGGACTTCGTGTCCGACGGCCGCTTCACCCTCGGTCTCGGCGCGTCCGGGCCGCAGGTCATCGAGGGTTTCCACGGCGTGAAGTACGACGCGCCGATCGGCCGCACCCGCGAGATCATCGAGATCTGCCGCCAGGTGTGGAAGCGCGAGCGGGTGGTGCACGACGGCAAGCACTACACGATCCCGCTGCCCGCGGACCAGGGCACCGGGCTCGGCAAGCCGCTCAAGCTGATCAACCACCCGGTGCGCGAGCGGATCCCGGTCGTGCTCGCCGCGCTGGGCCCGAAGAACGTCGCGCTCGCCGCCGAGGTCGCCGAGGGCTGGCAGCCGATCTTCTTCCACCCGGAGAAGGCCGCCGACGTCTGGGGAGCCTCGCTGGCCGAGGGCAAGGCCAAACGCGACCCGGAGCTGGGCGAGCTGGACGTGTTCGCCGCGCCGCCGCTGGCCATCGGCGACGACGTGGACCACCTGCTCGACTGGGTGCGCCCGGTGTTCGCGCTGTACATCGGCGGGATGGGCGCGCGCGGCAAGAACTTCTACAACACGCTCGCGTGCAACTACGGCTACGAGGCGGAAGCCAAGAAGATCCAGGACCTGTACCTCGACGGCAAGAAGGAAGAAGCCGCCGCGGCGGTCCCGACGGAGCTGCTGCGGGCCACGTCGCTGGTCGGTCCGGAGGGGTACGTGCGGGAGCGGCTGGCGGCGTTTGCCGAGGCCGGAGCGACGACGCTGGCGGTCAACCCGTTGCAGCCCGGACGCGAGGCCCGGGTGGCCGCTGTGGCCAAGCTGAAGGAGCTGCTCGGATAGGTCCGGTATGATGCATGCCACTGGGGTGTGAAAAAACCGCACTTCGGGTCGATGCCGCCGTCGAAATACCGTCAAACTCCCCGCGCGGGGCGCGAAGTCGGGAGTAGGAACGGGTCCAACGGGGAATCCGGGCGGGGCGAAAGCGAGGTATGCCGGGCTGTGCGCAGAATCGAAGGATCCGCCGCCGCGGTGCTGGACGTCGGATCGTTCAGTGCCCGGCTCGTCGTGCTCGAACCCGGCGGATCCCCGCTCGACCCGGCATTGACGCACCAGACCCGGCTGCGGCTCGACCGCGAACTCGACGACGACGGACGGCTCAGCGACTGCGGTATCGCGGCCATCGCGAAGGCCGTTTCCTGCGGTATGGAATTCGCCCGCGAACACGGTGTCAAAGACGTGTTTCCGCTGGCCACGTCCTCGATTCGGGACGCGGTCAATTCCCGGGAAGCGGTACGTGAAGTCGCCGGGGAAACCGGGGTGGAACTGCGCTTCCTTTCCGGACGCCGGGAGGCGGAACTGACCTACGTCGGCGCCCGCCGCTGGTACGGCGCGTCCGGCGGCCCGCTGCTGGCACTCGACATCGGCGGGGGCACGGTCGAGCTGTCCGCCGGAGCGGGCGAACAGGCCACTTTCGCCCGGTCGCTTCCGCTGGGCGCCCGGTCGGTCACGCGCGACTGGCTGCCCGCCGAACCGCCGGTGCGCAGCAAGCAAGTGCGTGCGCTGCGTGACCACGTGCTGGAAGAAGTCTCCGCCGCCCTGGGCGATGTGCAGGCCGAACTGGCCGAACACCGCGTGGTCGGCTGTTCGAAGGTGCTGCGGCAGCTGGCGCGCCTGGCCGGCGACCGGCCGGGCAAGGCCCGCGAGCTGCACCTGGACGACGTGCGCGCGTGGATCCCGAGGCTGTCGGCGATGCCGTTCGCGCGGCGGGCGCAGCTGCCGGGGATCTCGCGGCAGCGGGCTCAGCAGGCCCTCGGCGGCGCGGTGGTGGCGGAAGCACTGCTGACGGTCGCCGGCGGGAAGCTGACGATCTGCCCGTGGTCGACCCGCGACGGGCTGCTGCTGACGCTGCTCGACCAGCTCACCGACGCCACCGGCAAGCAGCGATCGCGGCGTCCGGCCGCGTGAACTCCCTGGTGCGGGGGCGGCAAACCGGGTATCCCGGAGTCATGACCCCGCGCAGCGAGTTCCTTCCCCGCGACCGGTCCGAGGACGACGACGAGGAATCGCCGTTCCCCGCGCGCCGGAAACGCGAGCTGCCCGAACCGGACGAGCTGCCCGGCGAAGTGGCCACCGCACCGGGACCGGACCTGAGCCCTTCGCGGACGGACGAGGTGCCTCGGGTGCCGGGCACGGAGGAAACGCCGTCGTGAGTGGCAATCCCGGTTAGAACCGTGATTGCCACGCACGACGTCTCCGGCGGCTGGCGTGGGGCGGGGTCGTGCGTGGCTGGTGCCGGTTAGAACCGGAATTGCCGCGTACGACGGCGTCCGGCGGCCGCCGTGGGGACGTCGTGAGTGCCCACGCCGGTTAGAACCGGAATTGCCGCGTACGACGGCGTCCGGCGGCTGCTGCGGGGACGTCGTGAGTGCCCA
>NZ_JBHUKS010000001.1:263-58917 GCF_042684085.1 Amycolatopsis silviterrae | reverse complement strand
GACGCATACCGGCGCGAGACAGGCGTGCTGTTGCGGGGCGGGACGGGGTGCCGTGGTGCGGCGGGAGGTCGGCCTGAAGCCTGTTGCGGTCGCGTTGCCCGGGGTAGGTGTCGTGAGTGACGATCCCGGTTAGAACCGTGATTGCCACTCACGAGGTCCCTGGGCCTGCGTGGGGCGGGTCGTGCGTGCTGGTGCCGGTAAGAGCCGGAATTCCCGCGCACGAGGCGTCCGGCGGCTGCTGCAGGGACGTCGTGAGTGCCCACGCCGGTTAGAACCGGCGCCAGCACTCACGAGCCCTCACAAGAGCGACTGCCGCACCGTAGCCGCATCCCGCCGCGCCGGAGCCCGGCCGAGTGGCTGCGTCGGCGCGGGGCCTGGGTCCAGCTTCGGGATCGGCAGCTCCACCGGCTCCTCCGTCACGGTGAACCGCTCGCCGTGGTGGATCAGGTCCAGCGGCGGCCCGCTGAGCACCCGATACGTAGCCGCGCCGTGCCGGATCGACACCTGGAATCTCGTCGAGCGGAAAGCGAGGCGGAACGTCAGTCCGTCGAGTTCGTCCGGCAGGCGCGGCGCGAACGACAGTTGACCGCCGTAGTCGCGCAGTCCGCCGAAGCCGGCCACCGCGGCCTGCCAGGCACCGGCCAGCGACGCCATGTGCAGGCCGTTGCGGACGTTGTTGTGCACGTCGTGCAAGTCGGTCAGCGCGGCCTCGGCGAGGTAGTCGTAGGCCAGTTGCAGGTGTCCGACCTCCGCCGCGATGACGGCTTGCGTGCCGGCGGACAGCGAGGAGTCGCGGACGGTCCGCGCTTCGTAGTAGGCGAAGTTGCGGGCTTTCTCCTCAGGGCTGAACGAGTCGCCGCAGAGGTGCAGCGCCAGCACGAGGTCGGCCTGCTTCACGACCTGCTTGCGGTACAGGTCGAAGTACGGATAGTTCAGCAGCAGCGGGTAGAAATCCTCGTCGGTGGCCTCGAAATCCCACTCGTCGTGCTGCAGGAAGCCTTCCGACTGCGGGTGCACGCCGAGTTCCTGGTCGTACGGCAGCGCCATCGCGTCCGCGGCGGCGCGCCAGGAATCGGTCTCGGCGGTGTCCACTTCGAACTGTTCGGCGATGTCCGGATGCCGTCGGCACACATCGGCCGCGGCGAGCAGGTTCTTGCGCGCCATCAGGTTCGTGTAGATGTTGTTGTCCGCCACCGCGGAGTACTCGTCGGGCCCGGTGACGCCGTCGATGCGGAAGTGCCCGTGGTGGTCGAAATGCCCGAGCGACGCCCACAGCCGCGCGGTTTCCAGCAGCAGTTCCGCGCCGCAGGTGCGCTCGAACTGCGTGTCCTGGGTGGCGTTCACGTACCGCACGACGGCGTCGGCGATGTCCGCGCTCACGTGGAACGCCGCGGTGCCGGCCGGCCAGTACGCCGAGCATTCGGCTCCGTTGATGGACCGCCACGGGAAAGCCGCGCCGCGCAGGCCGAGCTGGGTCGCGCGTTCCTTCGCTTTGTCTATTGTGGAGTGTCGCCAGCCGAGTGCGTCGCGGGCGGCGTCCGGCATCGTGTACGTCAGCACGGGCAGCACGAAGGTTTCGCTGTCCCAGAACGCGTGCCCGTCGTAGCCCGGTCCGGTGAGGCCTTTTCCGGCGATGGCCCGGGTTTCGCCGCGGGCACCGGCCTGCAGCAGGTGGAAGAGCGCGAACCGGACGGCCTGCTGGAGTTCCGGGTCGCCGTCGATTTCGATGTCCGAGGTGGCCCAGAAATCGTCGAGGAACTGCCGTTGCTCGGCGGCCAGGCCCTTCCAGCCGGTCTGCCGGGCGCCCGCGAGCGCGGCTTCGACCTGTGCGCGCAGGGCCGGCGCGGACCGTTGCGCGGACCAGCCGTAGGCGAGGAATTTGGTGACCCGCAGGCGTCCGCCCTTGGGCACGTCGACCGCGGCGGTGAGCCGGGCGAGGTCTTCCTCGGCGTGGATGCGGGTGCGCAGGCCGTCGTCGACCTCGATTTTGTGGTCCATCGCGGCGGCGACCCGCAGCCCGGACATCCGGGTCTGGTGCACCAGCACGGCCTGGTAGCCCGCCGCGTGGCAGAACTCGCCGACCAGCGGCGCGTCGAGCGCGGCGGCGACGCGCGGGTCGTGCGTGTCCGACTCGACCGGTTCGTTGGCCAGCAGATCGGACTGCACGACGAGCTGCAGGTCCTCGTCGAGCGGTTCGACCTCGTAGCGGATCGCGGCGACCGCCCGCTGGGTGAAGGAAACCAGCCGTTCGGTGGTCACCCGCACGCGCCGTCCGGTGGGGGAGGACCATTCGGTGACGCGGCGCAGGGTGCCCCGGCGGAAGTCGAGCACGCGGTCGTGCGCGGTCGCGATGCCGTAGCGCATGTCCAGCGGCTCGTCCTCGACCAGCAGCCGGATGATCTTGCCGTCGGTCACGTTGACGACGGTCTGGCCTTCCTCCGGGTAGCCGTAACCGCCTTCGGCGTAAGGAAGTTCGTGCTGCTCGTAGAACCCGTTGAGGTACGTGCCGGGCAGCCCGCGCGGCTCGCCCTCCTCAAGGGTGCCGCGCAGCCCGATGTGCCCGTTCGACACCGCGAAGGCGGATTCGGTGCGCTGCAACGCATCCACGTCGAGGCCGCGCCAGCGCAGCTCCCACGGCGAGCATTCGTAACCGAACTCCGTCATTTGCCCTCCAGCAGTTCGGCGAGGTCGTCCACCACGACGTCGGCGCCGTGCGCGCGCAGAGCGTCGGCCTGGTCCTCCCGGTTGACGCCCACGACGTAACCGAAACCGCCCGCTTTGCCTGCTTGGACACCGGATTGTGCGTCCTCGAACACCGCGGCCTGCTTCGGGTCCACGCCGATCGCCTTGGCCCCGGCCAGGAAGGAATCGGGGGCCGGTTTGCCCTTCAGATGGTCGCGGCGGATGACGATGCCGTCCACGCGCGCTTCTACGAATCGCGACAGATCCGCCGCGTCGAGGACCTTTTCGCCGTTCGCCGACGACGTCACCACCGCGATCCGCAGCCCCGCTCGCTGCGCTTCTTCCAGGTAGCGCACCGAACCCGGGTACGGGTTGACGCCGCGCTCGTCGATGATCTTCAGCACGAGTTCGTTCTTGAGGTTGCCGATGCCGTTCACCGTCGGCGCGTCGACGGCGTCGTCCGGGGTGCCTTCGGGCAGGTCGATTCCGCGTGAGCGCAGGAATTCCCGCACGCCGTCGGCCCGGGGGCGGCCGTCCACGTAGGTCGCGTAATCGGCGTCGGTGAACTCCTGGAAACCGTCGCCGTCGCGGCCGCGCAGATACTCGTCGAACGTCCGTTTCCACGCCTCGCGGTGGAGCACGGCCGTCCCGGTCAGTACGCCGTCCAGGTCGAAGAGGCAGGCGGTGATGGTGTCGGGCAGTCCGATCATGCCTGCAAGGTACCGGTCCCGGCCGACATTCGCGGGCGCGGCGCGGCGTTTACCGAACGTCAGGCGGCGCCTACGCGGCGCTCGAACACCAGCCGCTCGGCGGCACGCAGGCCCACGCTGATCGCGCCGGTGAGCACGCCGTCGTCGCCGAGTTCGCCTTGCACCACAGTGGTAGTGAGCGGCGTGAACGCGCGCAGCGCCCGGTCGATCGGCTCCAGCAGCAGGTCCGCCGCCGTCCCGACGCCGCCGCCGAGGACGATCAGTTCGGGGTCGATCACCGCGGCCACGGAGGCCACCGTGTACGCGAGCCGGTCGGCCTCGGCGGACACCGCGCGTTGCGCCAGCTCGTCCCCCTCGCGGGCGAGGCGGAAGACTTCGCGGGCGGACCGCGCGGTGCCCAGGCCGAGTTCGCGCGCGCCGCGGACCACCGACTGCGCGGCGGTGGCCTCTTCGAGATGTCCGCGCGCGGGCGGTTCGCCGGGTTCGTCGGCGACGTGCGTGCGGCCGTAAGGCAGGTAGCCGATTTCGCCCGCCGCGCCGGTCGCGCCGCGGAAGACCCGGCCGTCGACCATCAGGCCCATGCCGACGCCGGTGCCGATGGTGATGCAGCCGACCACCGACGCCCCGCGCGCCGCGCCGCTTTCCCATTCGCCGACCGCGGTGAGGTTCGCGTCGTTCTCCACCACCAGCTCCGGCCCGAGCACCTGCTCCAGGTCGTCGAGCAGGCCGGGGCGGCCCCATCCGGGCAGGTTCGGCGCGTGCCGGAAACAGCGTTTCACCGGGTCCGCGACACCGGGGGAGCCCAGCACGCGCACGACGATGTCGTCGTTGGTGAGACCGGCCTCGGCCACGATCTCCGTGGCGAGCTTGCCCAGCGCGGAGATCAGCGCGCTGCCGGACCGGGCCGTGTTGCGCACGTCGCGCCGGGCGACCGTGGTGCGCCCGAGGTCGGCGACCGCGACCCGGATGTGCTCGCGGCCGATGTCCAGGCCCAGCACGTATCCCGCGGTCGGGTCCGCCTCGTAGAGCACCGCCGAGCGGCCGGTGCCGGTGGACGTGTGCCCGGTCGCGCGCGCGAGCCCGGCGGCCTCCAGCGCCAGCAGCGCCTGGCTCACCGTCGGCTTCGACAGCCCGGTGTCCTTCGCCACCTGCGGCCGCGTCGCGGGCCCGCCGCGGCGCAACAGGTCGAGCACCGCCCGCTGGTTGATCATGCGCATCCCGGCCGGGGTGCCGACCGGTGGTGTACCCGACCCTGCCACCTGCTGAGTTTCCTTCCCGTTCGGACTTCCGTCCTGCCACGGTAACCGGATTCGCCCCGCTTTGGCAGGAAAGTTTCTTTTCTTCCGGCTCGGGAGGGCAGGCGGAGGTTCTTGGTCCGACGATACGGGCTCGGCGGGCGGAATCCGGGTACGGCGCGCAGAGCGTCAGGCGTCGGGCAGCCAGTTGCCGTGGAAGCCGGCCGGCACGCGGCCCGGCAGATGGACCGTCGCGATCGGATCCGCCTCGAGGTCCTGCGCGTCGAGCACCACCAGGTCGCTGCGGTCGTTCGGTCCGTCGTAGACGTACGTGAGCAGCCAGCCCGAGCCGCCGGGCCGGTGGTCCGCTGGGACGAACACCGCCTCGCCCGGGATGTGTCCATCCGGGAATAGATGCTCGCGCGCGGCGTTCGTGTGCAGGTCGTACTGGCGGAGCACGAGCGGACCCTCCGGGCCGTGCCACCCGGTGAGGTGACCGAACCGGGCGTCGAGCCCGGCGAGCCGGTCGTCGATGCGCGGGAACTCGCCGTCGCGGTCGTCGATCAGGTCCTCGGTCACCGTGCCCGCGGCCGGGTCGATCGTCCACCGCCAGAGCGCGCCCTTCGGATCCGGGACGCCGGGCCGGTACAGATGCTCGTACCGCACGACGTGCACCACGATCCGGCCGTCGGCGGTGTCGTGCGCGTTGAGGGTGTGGAAGACATAGCACGGGCCGATCTCGAACCAGCGCACGCCGTCCGCCGGCCGGTCGCGGCTGAGCAGGCCGAGCCGCGCGCCGTACGTGTCGCTCCAGCGGAACGGCATGCCGCCGTCGGTCGCGTGGTCGAACACCACCGGCAGGTCGAAGAACACCACGTGCCGCCGGGTGAGCGCGAAATCATGCATCATCGTCAGCCCCGGCACGTCGATCGGCTGCCGCAGCACGAGTTCCCCGGCGGCGTTGGCGCGGTAGTAGCTGACGTGCGGGGCGGTGATGCTGCCGTAGCCGAAGAAATGCAGTTCGCCGGTTTTCGGGCAGATCTTGGGATGCGCGGTCATCGCATCGGCGAGCTTGCTGTCGAAATCGTAGACGCCGACGGTGTCGAGATCGGTGGTGATTTCGTACGGCAGCGAGGATTCCACGAGCGCGAGCGTGCGCCCGGCGTGGTTGACGACGTGCGTATTGGCGACGCTCGACCGGAGGTTTCGGGTGCCGTCTGCGTTGTACAGCACCGGATGCGGGATGTCGAAGCTCTCCGTGCGCACCCAGCGGTTGCGATACCAAGCGGCGCGGCCGTTTTCGAGCCGAACGCCGTGCACCATGCCGTCGCCGGTGAACCAATGCGCGCTGTCCTGGCGCGGATTCGGCCCGTTGCGCAAATACCAACCGGTGAGTTCGGGCGGCAGCGCGCCGGTGATCGGCAGGTCGTAAGCGGTGAGTTCGTCGTGGACCGGGGCGTAGTGGCCGTTGAGGTGGAAATCGGTGGTAGTCATGGAGTCACGCGGCTTTCTGGGCACGAGCCCGGACGATGCGCGGATAGCGAATGGTGAACGAGATCGGGACCGCGAAGCCGAGCACCTTGATCGCCACGAGTGCGACGGTGTCGTGCGGCGCGAAGTGCAGCAGGATGGCTTCGGCGATGCCGGCGACCGTGAAGCTGGCCGCCCAAACAGCGGTGATGACGACGTTGACCCGGCGGAACACCGCCGTCGCGGCGATTTCGGGCGGCACCATCGTCTTCGCGATCCCCAGCGTGAACGGCCGTTTCGCGGCGATCGAGCCCCAGGCGGTCAGCGCCAGCCAGAGATCGGTGAGCGCCCCGACGTAATTCCGGAGCGGCGAGGTCGGATCGGCGAAGGACCAAGCGGCCAGCAGCGCGAAGAAGGCGACCGCGGAGACCTCGATGAAGAGCGTGTCCCAGCCCTTGCCGCGCCGGCGTTCGAGGAGCAGCAGCCCGCCCGCGAGCACCAGCCCGGTCAGCCCGGACCACCGCCAGTCGGCCTGCGTGGACACGACCGCGAAGGCGATCCAGGGAAGGAAACTCTTCAGGTAGTTCATCGGTCCCCCAACGTTCCTGTAGTGACAGGTCAACGCTAGAACGTGCGGACTGGACATGTCAATAGTGGAAGGTAGGCTGGGCGCATGACTTTGCGACACGCGGTGCTCGGGCTGCTGGCCACCGCCCCCGGAAGCGGCTACGACCTGCTGAAACGCTTCGAGACGGCGATGTCGAGCGTCTGGACGGCCACGCAGAGCCAGCTGTACGGGGAACTGGGGAAGCTTGAGGGCGCGGAGTTGATCAAGGTGTCCGCGGAGGGGCCGCGCGGGCGCAAGGAGTACGCGATCACCGACGCCGGGCGCGAGGAACTGCGCACGTGGCTGCTGGAGGAGCGGCCGCCGGCGGCGCGGCGGAACGAGATGTTGCTGCGGGTGTACTTCCTGGGCGAGGTCACGCCGGAGGAGGCGCGCGGGTTCCTCGGCCGGCACGGCGCTTTCGCCAAGGGGCTGGTGGAGGAATTAGCGGCGCTGGAGGCGTCGGTCGACTGGGATGACAGCGACCCGTCGCTTTACGGCCGGTTGGCTTTGGAGTGGGGCAAACGCTACGCGGCGATGGAACGGGATTGGGCGGAATGGGCGGCGGACACTATCCGCTCGGCCCGCGTCTGACGGGTCGTGAAGGACTCCTTGAGGGAATCAGATTCCGTCAAGGAGTCCTTCACGGACCTCAGCCGTCCGAGGAGCGCTTCCAGATGTTGATGCCCTCTTCGGTGGCGTGCTGATCGATCTCGGCCAATTCCTCGTCGGTGAACGAGAGGTTGTCCAGCGCGGCGACATTGTCTTCCAGTTGCCGCACGCTGCTGGCCCCGATCACCAGCGACGTCATCCGCGGATCCCGCAACGCCCAAGCCAGTGCCAGCTGTGCCAGCGTCTGCCCCCGCCGCGTGGCGATCTCGCCCAGCGCCCGGATCTTGCCCAGCTTCTCGTCGGTAATCGTGTCCGGGTTCAGCGACTTCCCCTGCGCCGCCCGGGAATCCGCGGGAACCCCGGAGAGGTACTTGTCGGTCAGCAATCCCTGGGCAAGCGGAGAGAACGCGATGCACCCGGCCCCGGCCTGTTCCAGGGTGCCGAGCAAATCGTCCGCCTCCGTCCATCGATTGAACATCGAATACGACGGCTGGTGGATCAGCAGCGGCGTCCCCAATTCCCGCAGTAGCTGCGCGGCTTCTGCGGTCCGCGCGGAATTGTAGGACGAGATCCCGACATACAACGCCTTACCCGACCGAACCGCCCGATCGAGCGCGCCGACGGTTTCTTCCAGCGGGGTCTCCGGGTCGAACCGGTGCGAATAGAAGATGTCGACGTAGTCCAGCCCCATCCGGCCGAGCGACTGGTCGAGACTGGCCAGCAGGTATTTCCGCGACCCCCATTCCCCGTACGGCCCCGGCCACATGTCGTATCCGGCCTTGGTGGAGATGACCAGTTCGTCCCGGTACGGCCGCAGATCCCCGGCCAGCATCCGCCCGAAGTTCTCCTCGGCGCTGCCGTAGGGCGGGCCGTAGTTGTTGGCCAGGTCGAAATGCGTGATGCCGAGGTCGAAGGCGCGCCGGACGATGTCGCGCTGGACGGTGAACGGGCGGTCGTCGCCGAAGTTGTGCCACAGTCCCAGCGAGATCGCGGGCAGCTTCAGGCCGCTGCGCCCGCAGCGGCGATAGGGCATCGAGTCGTATCGGGAATCAGCGGCAGCGTAAGTCACGCCGCGATGCTAGCCCGCGAGACGCCGCCGAGGCCCGCGCGCGGCGGTTGCTGCCGGAAACCCGGTTTTGCGCGCGATATCCCATTCGAGTACGTACGATGCGGGCCAGGCGGTCGTCACGGGTGCCCGGGCAACCCGGCAGCGAACGAGGGAGGAACTCGCCATGGCTGGCTACAAGGTCATCACCAGCGCCTTGCGCACCGAAGCGAAGAAGTGGGATCCGCACGCGGAGAAGGTGGCCGGCGTGCACACGGCGGTTTCCGGCATGACGCTCGACACCTCGGCGTTCTGGGTCGGCGACGGCGTGAATTTCCTGCTCACGGCCGCGGTCGCCGCGATCGACAAATCCGCCTACGACAAGCTCCAGCAGTTCATGGAGCAGAAACTCTCCACGGCGGGCCAGGACATGGGCCACATCGGCGACGTGCTGGTCAAGGCGGCCAACACCTACGACCAGAACGAAGAGGTCGTCGAACTCGACCTCAACGACTGGTCGAAGAAGATCCCAGGGGGCAAGTAGTGAGCGAGGACGCGGAGAGCACCACCGCCGAGTTCAAGAAGCTGATCGACCAGCTGGTCACGTGGGTCAACGACATGGTCAACGGGTTCCGGGAATTCGTCGGCAAATGGGCGGATTCCGCGTGGCGGTACGTCCTCGGCCCGGCCGTCATCAACTTCGACCGGGGAATGAAGGCGCTCAGCGAGAAGCTCGGGAAGATCGTCCAGGACATCCAGAAGATCCTGGACCATTCGACCCCGATCGTCTCGATCATCGTCCAGGGGTTCTCCTGGCTGGAGAACGCCCAGCGGCCCGCGTCCCAGATCCAGGGCGTCGTCAAGCAACATCCGGACGCGAACATCGGGCACTGGGAAGGCGCGGCCCGGAACGCCTACAACGAAGCCGTCGACGCGCAGCACGCCGCGCTGGGCGCGATCAAGACCAAAGCGGACAACATCAGCGGCTGGCTGCTCGACATCGCCAAGGCGAACATCATGTTCGTCAAGGAGCTCGGCGACGCCTTCGCCGCGATCGCGGGCGAGTTCGTCGCGATCCTGGTCGAGGCCGGGACCATCGTCGGCGCGCTGGAAGCCATCGGGAAAACCGGCGACCTCATCGAAAAGCTCGTCACCACCGCGGGCGAGCGGCTCACCAAGGTGGTGGAGATGTACAGCGAGGCGGTCGGGCGCACGCGCGACGCCACCAGCATCCAGTACGACGCCGCGGAATTTCCGAACGACAAGTGGCCGAGCCTGGCCGGCTAGCCTGACGAGGGGAACGACAATGACCGACCCGGTCGCCTCGGCGAACACGCTCGACGCGGGGCTGGAAGCACTTCGGGAGATCAGCGCGCGGCTCGATCGGGCCCCGGTGCCGGAACCGGCGCCGACTACGGCCGAACCGGTGCTGGTCGGCACCGGGAAGTCTCGCGGTTTTCGTGCGTCCGACCGGACCGGCGTCGTCACGATCACGCTGGACGAGGACCTCAAGCTGGTCGAGGCGACCGTCCTGGACCACTGGAAAGCCCGGGTCGAGCCTGCCTCCCTCGGCGAAGCGCTGACGGAGGCGTACCTGGCCGCGCTGGATGCAGCCGTGCGGGAACGGTCCGCGCGCTTGGCCTCGGAACGGCCGCCTGCCGCGGCTCCGGCCGCCGACCCGAGCGGTCCCGCGGTTTTTCCGACGCTCGACGAAGTCGTCGCGGCAGCCCGGGCCAGCCGGGAGCGCAACGAGAACGAACGGCACCGGCAGCAGCGCGAGCGCGCTTCGGCGGCGGAGCCGGAACTGCCGCGCGAGGTCAGCGGGAGCTTCGGCTACCTGACCCTTCGCGTCCAGAGCGGCGCGATGATCTCCGCGAGCCCGAACGTCGACGCGCTGGCCCACGCCGGCACGGAGAACATCCGGGAGGACATCGAAGCCGCGTTCGGCAACGCGGGGCTGAAGTCGCCGCACGCCGTCTCGGACTCGGGCAGTGTCCGCCCGGACAAGTCGGCCGGTCGCGAGTTCGACGACGAAGAGGACGTGTGGCGAGGGATCCATGGCAATGATTAGACGGCTCGGACTCGGGCTGGCGGTCCTCGTCGCGGCGGCGGGGTGCAGCGGCGCCGGTCCGGCGGAGACGTTCGCGAAAACGAACGCCTGCGACCTGCTGGCGACTGCCGTTCGGGGCACTCCGCTCGACCTGCGGCGAGACGAGTACAAGCTGACGGCATCCACCCCGGTCGGGGTGACGGGGGGAGTGGGCGGCTGCCGCACCGAGTGGACCCCGCCGTCGGGCAAGCTGACCGGCGGCGACCTGGCCGCGACCCTGGACCTGGGGGACGCGGAGGACTGGAGCGGGCACAGCGAGTCGAGTTCCCAGAACGGGCACGAAGTCCGGAAAGACACCACGAAAGCCGGCGGCGGCTGCCGTTATCAGATCCAGATTCCCGGCACTGACGCGGCGGTGCACATTTGGTACCTCGACCGCTCCGCGGGCGACGAAGGGTCCTGCCCGGTCGCGAAACGACTGGTGGACCAGGTCATTCCCAGCCTGCCGTGAAAGCGGCCGGCATCGCGAACCGGCTGCTGCCCGGTCGACCCGCAGGTCGGCCGGGCAGTTCCGCGTCGGGCGTCGGCCCGGGGGCGGGCATACGGCCGCGGCGGATTTCCGGCTTTCTGGCCGACGAGCGCACCGTCCGAGGCGACTGGCCAGTACAGTGCGGGTGAGCGATCGCTTAGGAGGTCACGTGGGCACCGGGTTTTTCTCGTCCGTCGACGACGTGTCGGCGCAGCTGGCCGAGGCCGGGTACCTCGCGTCGACCGCGGTCGCGACCACGGTGTTCCTCGCCGACCGGCTGGGGAAGCCGCTGCTGGTCGAGGGCCCGGCCGGGGTCGGCAAGACCGCGCTGGCGACGGCGGTCGCCGAGGTCACCGGCTCGCGGCTGGTGCGGTTGCAGTGCTACGAGGGCATCGACGAGGCCCGCGCGCTGTACGAGTGGAACCACGCGAAGCAGTTGCTGCGGATCACCGCCGGCCGCGACGAGACGTGGGACGAGGCGCGCACGGACATTTTCGGCGAGGAATTCCTGCTGCGCCGTCCGCTGCTCACCGCGATCTCCGGCACCGAGCCGACCGTGCTGCTGATCGACGAGACGGACAAGGCCGACGTCGAGATCGAGGGTCTGCTGCTGGAGGTGCTCGGCGATTTCCAGGTCACCGTGCCCGAACTCGGCACGATCACCGCGACGCAGCAGCCGTTCGTGGTGCTGACGTCGAACGCGACGCGCGAGCTGTCCGAGGCGCTGCGGCGGCGGTGCCTGTTCCTGCACATCGACTTCCCGGACGAAGCCCTCGAACGCGAGATCGTCCGGCTGAAGGTGCCCGGTATCGAGGCCGCGCTGGCGGATTCGGTGGTGCGGGTGATCGCCGCGCTGCGGGCGATGGACCTGCGGAAACTGCCGTCGGTGGCGGAGACCGTCGACTGGGCGCGCACGCTGCTGGAGCTGGGCGCGGGCACGCTCGACGAGCGGGTGGTGCGCGAAAGCCTCGGCGTCGTGCTGAAGCACCAGGACGACATCGCGAAGGCCGGGGCCGGGCTGAATCTCGACCAGGTGCTGGACGCGTCATGACCGCCGCGCCGGGCCTCACCGGGCGGCTCGCGGAGTTCGTGCGCGCGCTGCGGGCGCAAGGCATCCCGGCCGGTCCCGGCGAGACCGCCGACGCGGCAGCCGCGCTGGAAGTGCTCGGCCTGGACGACCGCGAGCTGGTCCGCGAAGGCCTCGCCGCGGCACTGGTCCGCCGGGGCGGCCAGCGGTCGGTGTTCGACGCCGCGTTCGACCTGTACTTCCCCGCCGGCGTCGGCGCTCCCGAACTGGCGCGCGAAAACCCGCCGCAGAACCGGGAAGAACTGCGCGAGGCGCTCGCCGCCGCCCTCGCCGAAGGCGACGACCAGGCGCTGGACCAGCTCGCCGGACTCGCGGTGGACCTGCTGGGCCAGTACGGCGTCGGAACCGGCCCAGGCGGCGGCTACTCCGCGCACCAGACGCTCGACCGCCTGCAGCCGCAGACACTCATCGCCCAGGTGCTGGCTGCGATGCGCGCGTCGAGCCCCGCCGGTGCGCCTGGTGCGCCCGGTTCGCCCGACGAGTTCACCGACCGGCTCACCCGCGACGAAATCCGCCGCCGCGTCGAGGGTTTCCGCGGCCGAGTGCGGACCGAGGCGCGCCGCCGAGCCGCCGAACTCCGTGGCCGCGAACGGATCGCCAAGCACGCGATCGCCCCTGCCGCGGACCGCGTCGACTTTCTCATCGCGAGCCGTACGCAATTGGCCGAGCTGCGGCGAACCATCCAGCCGCTGTCCCGCAAACTCGCCACCCGCCTGGCCGCGCGCCGCAAACGCACCACCCGCGGCCACATCGACCTGCGCCGAACGCTGCGCCGTTCACTCTCTACTGGTGGGGTACCTCTGCGTCCAGCCTACCGGCATCGCCGCCCCGGCCGCCCGGAAATCATCCTGCTGTGCGATCTTTCCGGTTCGGTAGCGGGTTTCGCGAACTTCACGATGCTGCTGGTGCAAGCATTGCGGGACCAGTTCAGCAAAATCCGCGTCTTCGGTTTCGTGGACAGCGCCGACGAGGTAACGCACCTCGTGGACACCGGCACCGCGGACCCCGAACAGCTGGGCGCGCGAATGCTCAGCGAAGCAGCGGTAGTCCGCTGGGACGGACACAGCGACTACGGCCGCGCGCTGGGTCAGTTCACCGCGCACTGGCTGGACGCGGTCGGCCCGCGCACGTCGGTGCTCATCCTCGGCGACGCCCGCACGAACGGCGGCGACCCGAACCTCGACGCCGTCCGCGCGATCCGGTCCCGCGCGCGGCACGTCCACTGGCTGAACCCCGAACGCCGATCCCTGTGGGGGACCGGCGATTCGGCCGCGCCGGACTACGCGGATCTGGTCGACATGCACGAGTGCCGAAACGCGCAGCAGCTGGGTGTACTGGTCACGCGCCTGCTGCCGACCTGAGCCAGTCGTCAATCTCCTTGTGCAGCAATGCTTTCGTCTCCTCCGGGGCGAACGACGCCGTCACCGCGTTGCTGGCCAGCTTGGCCAAGGTCGCGTCGGTGAAACCGAAAACTTCCCTCGCCCGGGTGAATTCATCGGTGATCGTGGTGCCGGTGACGTCCGGGACGTCGGTGTTGAGCGTGACCGCGAGTCCGGCCTCGACCAGCCGGGGCAGCGGGTGCTCCGGAAGCGACGGAACCAACCCGAGCGCGACGTTCGACGAGGGGCACACCTCCAGCGCGATCCCGCTCTTCGCCGTCTGAGCCGCCAGCTCCGGGTCTTCGAGAATGCGGATTCCGTGCCCAATGCGCTCGGACCTACCGATTTCGATCGCCTCGCGGATACTCTCCGGCCCAGCGTCCTCGCCAGCGTGGTGGACGAGATGCAGCCCCGCCTCCCGCGCCCGGACGAACACCTCCTCGAACGGGGCCAGGGAGTGGCGTTCCTCGCCAGCCATCCCGATCGCGATGATTTCTTCGTGTTGCCGGGCCAGTTCCAGCGTCTTCATGGCCCGTTCGAGCGACCGTCGCCGGGAATGGTCGAGAATCAGCCGCCATTGCAGGCCATGCTCTTCACCGCCTTCCGACAGTCCTTTAAGGACTGCGCGGAGGGGCATCTCGAGATCCCCGAGCCGTTCCCCGTGCGAGGCAGCGGTGAACGTGACCTCGACGTACCGAGTCCCCTGAGCGGCTTCGTCCGCGCAGAATTCCCGGGCGATCCGCTCGAAGTCTTTCGGCTCCCGCAGACACGACCGGGTGAGACTGTTGCGATCCGCGAACGCCCGGAACCCGTCGAAGTTCGCCGGCCTGTCCGGCAGCGAAACCCCATGGGAGGCAGCGAGTTCCTTGAGCGTAGCGGGGCGGATGGTGCTTTCGACATGGACGTGGAGGTGGACCTTGGGAAGGGCGGAAAGATCGCGCACGCGTGGATGATGCCTGGCCGGCGCGCCTTTTGTCATGCTGGTTTCGCCGGGAACCCAGGGCGGGCGGGAGACGTTGGGGAGGGTGACGGAGGTTTCCTCAGGGGAAGGGGCTGGGTGCGATGGCTTTGATGAAGCGACTCACCGTGCTGGCCGGTGCCGCGAGCGCGGTGTCGTATGTGCGGAAGAACCCGCAGAAGGTCAACGAAGCCGTGGGCAAGGCAGCGCGGTTCGTGGACGAGAAGACGAATGGCCGGTACCACTCGCAGATTGCAGGGGCGGTGCGGAAGGTCGCGGACACTACTCGGCCGCGGAGGGCTGAGTGAGGCTTGGTTTGGGGGAGTAGGCGCCAGGCTTGTGATGGCCTGGTGCCGGGTCCGTGCGGGTTGGCTGCGTAGTTGCCCGGCGATTCCGCATGGCTGAGGTGTGCATGGGCGGGCGCGTGCGCCGAGAGTGCCTGGGCTGGAAGGCCATCCCGGCCGCATTGACCGTTCCGGGCCTCACTCCTCGGCCAGCGCCGCGAGCACTCCCTCCCCGTACTTCGCCAGCTTGTTCTCGCCGACGCCGCTCACCGTGCCCAGTGCGTCGAGCGTTGTCGGCATCAGAGTGGCGATTTGGCGCAGCGTCGCGTCGTGGAAGATCACGTATGCCGGGACGCCCTGTTCCTTGGCCGTTGCCCCGCGCCAGGCGCGCAGGCGCTCGAACACCGGTGCCGCTTCCGCGGGCATGTCGACCGGCGCGGCGGCTGTGCGGCGGGAGGTTCGCGGGGCGCGTGCCGCGCGTTCGGGTTCGCGGCGCAGTTGCACCTCTTGCGAGCCGTTCAGCACCGCGGTTGAACCTTCGGTCAGCACCAGCGACCCGTAGTCCCCTTCAACCGCCAGCAGGTTGCGCGCCAGCAGTTGCCGCACCACCGCGCGCCACTCCGGTTCGCGCAGTTCGGTGCCGATGCCGAAGACCTTCAGCGTGTCGTGCTGGAACTGGGTGACCTTCGGGGTCGTCTTGCCCAGCAGGATGTCGATGATCTGGCCCGCGCCGAACTTCTGCCGTCGTTCGTTGCGCAGGCGGACCACTGTGGACAGCAGTTTCTGCGCGGGAATGGTGCCGTCCCAGCGTTCCGGCGGGGTCAGGCAGGTGTCGCAGTTCCCGCACGGCTCACCGGACTGCCCGAAGTACGCGAGGATCTGCGTGCGCCGGCATTCGACCGTCTCGCACAGCCCCAGCATCGCGTTCAGGTGCTGGGCCTGCAGGCGACGGTGCGTCTCGTCGCCCTCGGAGTTGTCGATCATTTTCCGTTGCTGCACCACGTCTTGCAGCCCGTACGCGAGCCAGGCGGTGGACGGCTGCCCGTCGCGGCCCGCCCGGCCGGTTTCCTGGTAGTAGCCTTCCACGGACTTCGGCAGGTCCAGGTGCGCGACAAACCGGACGTCCGGTTTGTCGATGCCCATGCCGAACGCGATCGTCGCGACCACGACGAGCCCGTCCTCGCGCAGGAACCTCGCCTGGTTCGTCGCGCGGGTCGACTTGTCGAGTCCCGCGTGGTACGGCAGCGCCGGAATTCCGTTCTGTACCAGGAATTCCGCCGTTTTTTCCACGGATGCGCGGGACAGGCAGTAGACGATTCCGGCGTCGCCCTGGTGCTCGGTGCGCAGGAGGTCGAGCAGCTGCTTCTGCGGCGAGTTCTTCGGCACGATCCGGTATTGGATGTTGGGCCGGTCGAAGCTCGCGACGAAATGCTTCGCGCTGTCCAGGCCGAGCCGCTGCGAGATTTCCTTGTGCGTGGCCTCGGTCGCGGTGGCGGTGAGCGCGATCCGGGGCACGTCCGGCCAGCGTTCGTGCAGCGACGACAGCATCAGGTAGTCGGGCCGGAAATCGTGGCCCCACTGGGAGACGCAGTGCGCCTCGTCGATCGCGAACAGCGCGATCTTGCCGCGGTCGAGCAGCCGCACGGTGGATTCGACCGACAGCCGTTCGGGCGCGAGGTAGAGCAGGTCCAGTTCGCCTGCGACGAACGCGTCTTCCACCTCCTGCCGTTGCGCGAAATCCTGCGTGGAGTTGAGGAATCCGGCGCGCACGCCGACGTTGCGCAGCGCGTCGACCTGGTCCTGCATCAGCGCGATGAGCGGCGAGATCACCACGCCGACGCCCGGCCGCACCAGCGCCGGGATCTGGTAGCACAGCGATTTCCCGCCGCCGGTGGGCATGAGCACCAGCGCGTCGCCGCCGGAGATCACGTGCTCGACGATCTCCGCCTGGTCGCCGCGGAACGCGTCGTAGCCGAAGACGCGCTGCAGGGTTTCGAGAGCGGGGGAACGGGTGGCCTGCTCGGCCAGATCGGGGTGCGCCACCCGGCCGATTCTAGGGCGACGGGCGGTCCGGTCGAGCCTGCCCCGCCGGGTACGGCGCGAGAGTCCCCATCGCTCCGGTCGTTTTCGGGGGCTGCGGCGGGGTCGATCGCACAGGGTGAACAGCATGCCGACTGGTGACGGAGGGGATGATGGGACCCTTCACGCCACCCTCGTGACAGACGGTGTCGAGCCGGTCGTCCCAGTGCCGTTCGCCTTAGGCCTGGAGGCGCACAATGGGATCTGTGGCTTTTCCGATCAATGACCTGACCGGGTACTTCTCCGGCGAATGGCAGCTCGCGCGCGAGATCGTCGACGTCGACGGGGCGGCGATGGGCGAGGCGAGCGGCCGCGCGACGTTCACGTCCGAGGACGGGGTGCTCGTCTATCGCGAGTCGGGAGAGCTGCAGCTCGGAGCGCATCGCGGGCCGTTCGTCCGTACGCTGCACTACCGGCCGGCCGGGGCCGCCCGCGCCGCGGTGCACTTCGACCACGGCGGGTTCTTCCACGATCTGGACCTGGCGACCGGGGAGTGGACGGCCGATCATCCGTGCGCCGCCGACTGGTACCGAGGGGCGTACCGCGTGCTCGACGACCGGCGGTGGGAGCAGGAATGGGTGGTGACCGGGCCGGCCAAGGACCACGTGATCACCAGCCGTTTCACCCGTGCGGACGGGTGATTCGCCAGTGCCTGCCGGGCTTACGCTCCGGTAGGCATCGAAATTTGGTGCGGACTACTTGCGCCGGTTGCGCAGAATCACCAGCAGCACCACCACGGCCGAAACCGCGCAGGCGGCGGTGATCACCATGCCCGCCCAGGCGGGAATCGCGATCCCGGCGATGCTGTCGAAGCCGGGCAGGGCACGGGGCGCGGTGATCGCCACGGGGCCCTCCGTTCGCGTCGTCGGTGGTGCTGGTTGTGTCGCAGCGGATTTTACCTGACGCCGGACGATGCCGTCAGGGTCCGAAGTGGACGGTCGCGGTCACCCTTGGTAGCTAGTGGATTTTGCCGTGCTGAGGCGGTTTGGCGGGTGCGAGGGGACCCCTCGCGCCAGTCGAGTCACGACGCTGGGCAGCGGCGGATCTTCGGGGCATGATCGAGGCAAGCGCACGACGACGGAGAGGAGCGCGAGATGAATGTGGCCGATCTGCTCGTGGACGGGTTCGGCCGGGTCCGCGAGGTGGTGCACCAGGCAGTCGACGGGCTGTCCGCGGAGCAACTGGCGGCGCGTCCCGGCCCGGAGGCGAACTCGATCGGCTGGCTGGTCTGGCATCTGGCGCGAGTGCAAGACGACCATGTCGCGGGCGTCGCGGGCACCGACCAGTTCTGGACGGCACAGGACTGGCGCGCGAAATTCGACCTGCCGTTCCCGGCCGGCGACATCGGTTACGGGCACAGCAGCGACGACGTGGCCAAGGTGCGGCCGGAGTCGCCGGATTTGCTCACCGGCTACTACGACGCCGTGCACGAGCACACGGTGTCCTGGGTGTCCGGCCTTGATGCGGCGGCGCTGGACCGCGTGGTCGACGAAGGCTGGGATCCACCGGTGACCTTGGGTGTCCGGCTGGTCAGTGTGCTGTCCGATGACCTGCAGCATGCTGGGCAGGCTGCTTATGTGAGGGGGTTGCTGTTGGGGTGACTGTGCCGGAGTGACTGACGCGGCGGGCGAGTGACCGGGTTCTGCCGGTTCTGCCGGGGCGGCTGTGGGTGGCCTGGTGAGTGGCTTCCGGGCGGGAGTCCGGGTGGTCTGGCTTGCGGGCGGGCGGGCCTCAGCCGCCTGTGGGCGGTGGGCCCTGGACTGCCTGCGGGCGGGGGACGGTCGGCTGAGGGGCGGGGCCTGAGCTACCTACCGGTGGCGGGCGGCGGGGTCGCGAAGCTGGGTGGCTCGGTTGCGGCGCACGCTCGGAGTCGTGCAGTGCGGCTGTGGTGAGGCCGCTGTCGTGAGGGTCGGCGTTGAGGGCCCGGCCGCGGTCAGGCCCGCGCAGCGTGAAACCTCGGTCGCGGTGAGACCTCAACTCGGCGCGCGGGCCCGGGCACAGCGAGGCCTCACTCGTACCGCGCCCCGCGGTGGTCTGGGAGGCGTCGTGGGCCGGGGCCGTCTTGGCCTAGTTGGTCGTCTGGGTTGGCGAGGCGGCATTTGGCCAGGGACATGCAGCCGCAGCCGATGCAGTCGTTGAGCTGGTCCCGGAGTTGTTCCAGCTGGCGGATGCGCTGGTCCAGGTCGGAGCGCCAGCAGGACGAGATGCGGGACCAGTCGGCGCGGGTGGGGGTTCGGTCGTCCGGGAGGAGGGCCAGTACCTCGCGGATCTGCGCCAGCGGCATGCCCACCCGCTGCGACATGCGGATGAACGTGACCCGTCGCAGGGTGTCGCGGCGGTAGCGGCGCTGGTTGCCCGTGGTGCGCCTGCTGCGGATCAGGTTCTCGTCCTCGTAGAACCGCAGGGCCGACGCCGGTACGCCGCTGCGGCGGGAGAGTTCGCCGACGGTCAGTTCGGGCAGTTCGGTTTTCACCATGCGGTCCAGCATAACTTGACTTAAAGGGAGGTTGAAGTTCGAGACTCGGTTCCGGAAGGCGGGAAACCTGGTCCCGCCCCGGGAAAGAGGAGAAAAACGTGTCCGAAGGCTCCGTCCGGCTCGCTGTGCTCGTCGGCAGCGCCAGGGAAGGGCGGTTCGCGCCCACGGTCGCGCGCTGGTTCGGCCGCCAAGCCGGCCGGCATGGCGGGTTCGACGTGGACGTGATCGACGCCGCCGAGATTTCGTTGTCGCTCGCGATGAACGGCGAAGGGGGTGCGCCGGTTTCTGCTCGGCTGGCGGCGGCGGACGCGTTCGTCGTGATCACGCCGGAGTACAACCACAGTTACCCGGCGGCGCTCAAGAACGTCCTCGACTGGTTTCGCGGCGAGTGGCATGCCAAGCCGGTCGCGTTCGTGTCCTACGGCGGGATTTCCGGTGGGCTGCGGGCGGTGGAGCACCTCCGGCCGGTCTTCGCTGAGCTGCATGCCGTAACCATCCGGGAGACCGTCAGTTTCCACGGGGTGCACGGGCGGTTCGGCGAGGACGGGGAACCGGTCGATCCGGAAGCGGAGGTCGCGGCGAAGGCGTTGCTTGACCAGCTTGAGTGGTGGGCGCGTGCGTTGCAGGACGCTCGGGTGGCCCGGGCTTATCCGGCGTGACTGTCCACAGCGGACCGTCGGGCGAAGGCTGGTGCGTGTTCCGGGCGCAGGCCGATGCCGCCGAGGTAAGCCGTGAAGCCGGAGAGTGCTGGGAATCGTTGCAGGGCACGCATGGGCGTGGGGAGGCGGTCCAGGGTTCCGGCTAGGGCGGGGCGTAGCAGCATGTTGTGTTCGCCTCGTTGGTTGGACTGCACCGCGACCGTGGGAAGCAAGCGGCGGCGGCGTACGGCGGCTAGGCGGGACGTGGGGAGTTGGCCGCGTCGCAGGGGGTCCGCGAGGAGGCGGGCGGTGGCGACGGCGTCTTGTACCGCGAGGTTCACCCCGACGCCGCCTACTGGGGACATCGGGTGTGCTGCGTCGCCGATGCACAGTGCGCCAGGGGCGTGCCAGCGTGGCAGCAGGCCCATGGTCACCTCCAGCAGCTTGACGTCGTCCCAGGAGCGGATGGCGGAGAGTTGCTCGGGTGTCCAGCCGAACAGCTCGGCTAGCCGGGAGCGGAAGTCTTCGATGGGGGCGGAACGCAGCTGCGCGTTGTGGCCGCGGGGGATGAGATACGAGGTCTGGTAGTAGTCGCCGCGATCCATGGTGACGGAGGCGTATCCGGGGCCGAACCGGGCGAACACCCCCTGTTCGCCCGGTCCGGCTTTCGGCACTCGCACTTGCCAGACGTCCATCGGGACCTCTGTCTCCCGCAGTGCGAGGCCGAGTTCTTGGCGGACTGTCGACCAGCGTCCGTCGCAGCCGACCGTCAGCGGGGCGGCTAGTTCGTGGACTGTGCCGGTCTCGTCGCGGTAGTGGACGCCGGTGACGCGGCCGGCATCTTGGCGGAGCGAAACCACCGAAGCGCCCATGTGCAGGGTGAAATTGGGCTCGGCGGTGCCTGCTTTCGCTAGCAGGCCAAGGAATTCCGACTGCGGCACCATGGCGATGTGCCGGTGCGGGCCGCGCAGTCTGCTGAAGTCGGCGGCTATCACGGTTTCTCCGCCGATCTCCATTTTCATCCGCTCCAGGACCGAACGCGACAGCGCGGCGAACTGCGGGCCGAGGCCCAGTTCGTCCAGCAGGCGCAGCGTGGACGGATGCACGGTGTCGCCGCGGAAATCCCGCAGGAAGTCCTGGTGCTTTTCCAGCACGACGACCTCGACGCCGGCCCTGGCCAGCAGCAAGCCCAGCATCATGCCCGCCGGGCCGCCGCCGGCGATCACGCATCCGGTCCGTTCCATCGGGACCTCCAATCTTAGAGACACTCTAAGTTTAGGGTAACGCTAAGATCCTCGCCATGACCGGGTTGCGGGAAGAGAAGAAGCGGCGGACCCGCCAGGCGCTGATCGAGGCCGCGCTCACGTTGTTCGACGAGCAGGGCTACGACGGCACGACGGTCGCGGAGATCGCCGCGCGGGCGAAGGTTTCCCCGGCGACGTTCTTCAACTACTTCGCCACCAAAGAGGACGTCGTCTTCGCTGACCAGCATCTTTACGACGAAGTGGTGGACGAGGTGTTCGCGGCGGCGGAGCCGGGCGGGCCGGTCGGCGAGCTGGTGAAGAAGACCGTGCACGCGCTGGCGACGGCGGACGCGTGGAGCTTTCCGCTGGACCATCCGCTCACCGAGGTGCGCACCCGGCTGCTCGCCTCGGTGCCCGCGCTGCGTGCCGGATATCTGCTGCGCAACTCCATGGTGGGCGACCGGTGGGCGGAGAAGCTGTACGGGACCTGCGCGCCGCAGCTGGATCGGATCGAGGCCGCCGCGTTGACTGGCGCGGTGCTCGGGGCATTGGAGGCGGCGTTGCGGCAGGTGCCGGACGGGCGCAGTGCGACGGAGGTGGTGCTGGCGGTCGTCGACCGGGTTGTGGCTGGGTTTGTGTCCTAGTTGCAGTACAGGGATTCGAGTTTGGTGTCCGAGGCGACCACGGTGATTCCCTTGCTGACGGGTTGCCCAGACGCCGCCAGCGAGGCGGATACGGTGCAGACCACCTGTTGCAGGCCGATTGGGTACAGCTCTTTCATCGATTCGGCGACGGTCACGGTCACCGGCTGGGCCGAGGTGTCGACCGTGACGTGCCTGCCGGGCGAGAGCATCGAGTAGAAGCCCTCTTTTTCTTCCAATGACGTCGGGCCGCCGAAGAGTTCGGTCAGCACGGTCGTGGGGGTTGCGTCCCTCGCCCAAGCCCGCTGTACCGGGCTGAGTTGGCCCGCGTAGACGAAGTAGAGCGTGATTTGCGGACGCGGCGCGCCCAGCTGGAAGCCGGCGGGCGCGTTGCCGGCCGGGATCACGCCGGTCGGCTGGATGCCGCAGCCGGCGAGGGCCAGGACTGAAACCAGCGCGCCGACGAGCCAGGGGAGACGTTTCATCGTTCCTCCCTCAGGGTGCGGGGCATCCGGAGCGTGAATCGTGCTCCGTCGCCGGTGTTCGCCGCTTCGATGTCGCCGCCGTGCAGCCTTGCGTTTTCCCGCGCGATCGACAAGCCGAGGCCGCTGCCGTCGGAGCGGGCCCGCGAGGTGTCGGCCTTGGCGAAGCGGTCGAACACCTTCGGCAGCACCTCTTCCGGAATCCCCGGGCCGTGGTCGGTGACGGTCAGCGAGACCGTCGCGTCGTCGGCGCTCAGCTGGATCTCGACCGGCGGCGCGCCGTGGTGCAGGGCGTTTCCGACGAGGTTCGCGATGACGAGATCGAGCCGGCGCGGGTCGGCGGGCACGGTGACGCTGGGCAGGTCGGCCACCACGGAGCCGGTCCAGCCGCGGGCGGCGAGCGTGTTCGTCACCGCCTCGGCCAGGTCGACCTCTTCGACGCGCAGCTCGGCGCGTCCGGCGTCGAAGCGGGAGATCTCGACCAGGTCCTGCACGAGCCGGGTCAGCCGGCGCGTTTCGGCCGACACCAGCCGCGCGGCGACGGCGGTGTCCGAGGGCAGCTGGTCGGCGTCCTCGTCGAGGACGTCGGTGACCACGTTCATCGCGGCCAGCGGGGTACGCAGCTCGTGCGAGACGTCGGCGACGAACCGGCGCGCGTCGGCCTCCATCTCGCGCAGCGAGCCGACGGTGCGTTCCAGCTCCGCCGCGGTGTTGTTGAACGTGGTGACCAGCTGGGCCAGTTCGTCGGAACCCTTGGCGGGCAGGCGCACGTCGAGCTGCCCGTCGCCGAGTTTGCGGGCCGCCGAGTTGAGCGCGCGCACCGGCTGCAGCACCTGGCGCGCGGCCAGCAGCGCCAGCGCGACCGCGATCGGCAGGGCCAGGGCGGTCATCTGCCACGCGCGCGTCGCCAGCTGCTCGATCGCGGCCTGCTGGGCGGCCAGCGGGACCGTTTTGTAGACCTCGATGCCGGTGTGCTCCCAGTTCGTCCCCCGGTAGCGCAGCAGCGGCATCCCGATGTAGAGCACCGGGCGGCCGTTCTCGATGACCCGCTGGAACTGGATGCTGGTGCCGCCCGCGACCGCGCGGCGCAGCCCCTCGGGCAGGATCGCCGGATTGAGCCCGACGCGCGAATGCAGCGAGCCGAAGACCACCGTCGTGACGCCCTTGAGCGAACTCGCCATGTTGTCGAGCTGCCGCTGGTCGGGAGGGAGGGTCAGCTGCGGCAGGTACGTCGAGACCTCGTCGCGCAGCTGCACCATCGCCGGGTCCTGCACGCCGGCCAGGATCGTGGTGCGCCCGGACACGTAGCTCGCGCCCGCCGCCGCCCCCGCGCCGACGAGCGTCATCGCCGCGAAGGCCAGCACCAGCCGGAGGCGGAGCCCGGACACCCACGACCGCAGGCGTTTCACGAGCGGCCGAACCGGTAGCCGAATCCGCGGACGGTCTGCACGTGGTCCGGCCGCGCCGGGACGTCCTCGATTTTCGCGCGCAGGCGCTGCACGCAGGCGTCGACCAGGCGGGAATCGCCGAGATAGTCGTGGCCCCACACCGAGGCGAGCAGCTGGCTGCGGCTGTACACCTGGCCCGGCGTGCGCGAGATTTCCAGCAGCAGCTTCAGTTCGGTCGGGGTGAGCGAGACCTGCTCGCCGTGCTTGTGCACCAGCATCCCGGCCCGGTCGATCACCAGGTCGCCGTGCTGTTCGGGGGCGGCGGACCCGGGCTCGGCGGCGGTGCGCCGCAGCACCGCGCGGATCCGGGCGTCGAGCACGCGCGGTTCGACCGGCTTCACGACGTAGTCGTCCGCGCCCGCTTCGAGGCCGGCGACGATGTCGAAATCGTCGCTGCGCGCGGTGAGCATGATGATCGGCACCTGGCCGAGCGTGCGGATCCGGCGGCAGGTCTCGAACCCGTCGATGCCGGGCAGCATGAGGTCGAGCACCACGAGGTCCGGAGCGCGTTCGCGCAGCTGCGCCACGCCGTCCTCGCCGGTCGCGGCCGTGTGCACCGTGTGTCCCTGACGGCGCAGCGCCAGCTCCATGCCCTCGCGGACGGACGCGTCGTCCTCGACCACCAACACCACTGCCACAGGGGCCATTATTCGTACTGCTCCCGGATCCGCGCGAACCGGGCGGATCTTGTAGCGAAACCATGACACAGCTCTGACGAGATCCCGAAATCCGGCGGCCAGTCTCGAAGACATGGCAGTGCTGACTCCTCAAACGCCGACGTCCGAAGTGCCCCCGTCCGCGCCCCGGCACGCGCTCGCCCCTCGCCGGCGTTCGCGGACCGCAGTGCTGGTCGCGGCCGCGATCGGGTTCGCGGGCGCGTTCGTCGTCGCCTACCTGCTGTTCGTGCGGACCGAGGCGGGGCAGCGGGCCGAGGACGGGGTCGTCCGCTTCGCGCAGAATCTTCCGCGGTCCACTGTGGACTGGGCGCGGCCGCTGGCCGGGCTGGACGGGGTCGTGTTCTTCGGCGCGGCCGGGATCGTCGTGG
The DNA here is from genome assembly GCF_042684085.1 of Amycolatopsis silviterrae. NCBI lineage: Bacteria > Bacillati > Actinomycetota > Actinomycetes > Pseudonocardiales > Pseudonocardiaceae > Amycolatopsis > Amycolatopsis silviterrae. The sequence goes on along the minus strand of NZ_JBHUKS010000001.1, from coordinate 34,219 downwards.
TGCTGCTCGCCCTGGTGCGCAAGCGGTTCGCGCTCGGGGTGACCGCGCTGGTGCTGTACCTGCTGCCGATGGCCGCCGCGCAGCTGCTCAAGATCTACCTGCTGGACCGGCCGGACGTCGGCTCGGAGGGAGCCCCGCACCACAACAGCTTCCCGAGCGGGCACGTGAGCGCGGCCACCGCCGTCCTGCTGGCGCTGGCCGTGGTGCTGCCCGCGCGGTTCCGGACCTGGGTGCTCGCCGTGGGTGCGCCCGGCGTCGCCTGGGTGGCCGCGGCGACCGTCGCGCTCAGCTGGCACCGCCTGTCGGACACCGTGGGCGCCTGCCTGCTCGTGGCCGCGGTGGTGTCGGCGGGTGCGGCGGTCGTCTCGGCGCGGCGTCCGGACGGCGGGCGGATCCCGGTGGTGCTGACGGGGGTCGCGCTGCTCGGGCCGGTCGCGGTGGTGCTGGGCGGGTACGCGGTGCTGGCCTCGGCCACCTCGGCTCCGGCGCGGTTCGTGGCGGCGCTGGTGATGGCGGCGGTGAGTGCGGTGGCGGTGCTGCTGCTGGCCGCTGGGCCGCTCCGGCCGGTGAACTTCGACCCGTCCGGGGCGCGGAACCGGTTGCGGTAGGCGGTGGGCTCGTGAGTGCTGGCGCCGGTTCTAACCGGGATTGCCGCTCACGACGGGTTGCGGCGCGGCTTGATCCGCACCGCGGGCAGCGGGGGAGCGGGTATCCGCGCGGGGCCGCCAGGGTAGGACTCGACCGCGCCGAACTGGTCGGAGTTCGCTTCCCACGCCTCGCGGTATTCGGCGATCTCGTCGTGGGTGCGGCCGACGAAGTTCCACCACATCAGGATTTCCTCGCCGAACGGCGGGCCGCCGAGGACGATGACGCGGGCCGGCGCGGAACCGGGGTTGTGCAGGTCGAGGGTGGTGGCTCCGACGCCTAGGTAGCCGAGCTGGGCCTGCTGCAGCGGGGTGCCGGCGAAGGTGATCTCTCCGGTGTCGAGCAGGACGCCGTGTTCGAAGGACGGGTCCGCGGCGAGGCTGAGCGTCACCCCCGGATCGACGACGATTTCCGCGCCCAGCAAGGGAGTGAAGGTCTGCACCGGCGAGGTTTCCCCGGCGAGCGTGCCGAGGAAGACGCGGGCGGTAGCGCCGTCGAGGTCGGTGGACGGCGGGGCGTAATGCTGGAAGTCCCGGGCCGTGTGGCGGTGCTCGTCCGGCAGGGCGACCCAGAGCTGGACGCCGTGCAGCGTCGTGGTTTCCGGAGTCGAGACCTCTTCGTGGCAGATGCCGCGGCCGCCGGTCATCAGGTTCAGCTCGCCGGGGCGGACCATCGCGTGCGAGCCGAGGCTGTCGCGGTGCTCGATTTCGCCGGTGAACAGCCAGCTCACCGTTTGCAGGCCGGTGTGCGGGTGCGGGCCGACGGACATGCCGCCGCTGACGGAGGTGTCGTCGGGGCCGTAGTGGTCGGCGAAGCACCAGGCGCCGATGAGGGAGCGCTGGCGCTGGGGGAGCGTGCGGCGGACCGGCATCGCGCGCGGGCCGCCGAGCGGGACGGAGCGGGCGTCGAGGATCTCGACCTTGCCGGGGGAAACCGGGTCGCCGCCGCAGGTCAGTTCGGCCGGGTCGGTCTCGACGTTGCTCATGCTTGACACGATAACCGGCGGGGACGCTCTGAAGCTTCACGGCGCGGCGAGCCAGGTCCGTGAAGGACCCCTTGAGGGAATCTGGGGCCTATGCCGGGGACTCGGCGGCCACGGGGTGCCGGTTGAGGTGGGGCGGCCCGGGCCGACGGGGGCCAGCGGGGCTCTTGCTGGCGAGGGCGGCGAGGTCGGGTTTTGTCGTCTGTGAAGGACCCCTTGGGGGAATCAGATTCCACCAAGGGGTCCTTCACAGACGTGAAGATGCGGACGGCCGGCGGGCTGAGGCGACGTGGCTTGGCTCCGGGCACTGATGCTGAAGTCCCTCAAGGAGTCCTTCACGGAACGCTGTGGCGGACGAGGCCGAGGCGGTCAGCGATCGAGGACGTGGCGCAGCCAGTCGAGCGCCGTCGGGAGGGCGTTCAGCACCGAGATGTGGCCGTCGCGCGGGCGGAGCCACAGTTCGGCGTCCGGGAGGTTCCGCAGGAGCCATTGGCTGTGGCTTGCCGGGACGATCTGGTCCTCGCCGCCGTGTACGAGCAGGACCGAGGTCCGCACGTCGGCCGTGGGGAAGCCCCACGGTGCCGCGTACGCGAGGTCGTCGTCGGCTTCGGCGGCTGCGTTGGAGGCGGCACCGGCGTCCTCGCCCAGCGGGGCCCACGTGCCGCGCAATGTCGCCCAGTCCGCGTCGGTGAAGGGCGGCGGGCCGGATTCTTCGTGCTGCAGGCGGGTTTCGCGGCCTTCGCGTGCGGTGCGCAGCGCGCTGTCGTCCGCCATTCCGGCGTACCAGTCGTAGTCCTCGGAGAACGGCGCGAGCCCGGCCAGGCTCACCGCGGCCACCGTTCGCTCAGGCAGTCCGGCGGCGCAGGCCAGCGCGTGCGGGCCGCCGCCGGACGCGCCCGCGACGGCGAAACGCGGCAGGTCCAGGGCGTCGGCTAGGTGGCGGACGTCCGAAGCGGCCGAGCCGACCGTCCGGCCCGGGACCGGAGTGGACCCGCCGTATCCGGGGCGGCCGTAGGAGACGACGCGAAATCCCCGTGCGGCCGCGGCCTCGACGACGGGGGAGAGCAGGCGGCCGGATTGCGGGGTCCCGTGGTGCCACACCAGCGGGAAACCGTCGGTTCCGCTGTCGTGGACCCGGAGATTCCGGCCGTCCGGCAGCGGCAGGTCAGCGGTGATCGTCCCCATGCGGAGGACTTTAGCGGGCCCGCCGCGCGCGATCGGCGAAGTTGTCCCAGGCCTGCCGCACCAGTGCGGGGTGCGCGAGGAGGTCCGACGCGGTCCTGGCCAACGCCGCCGCGGTCGCGAGCAGCACGGTCCGGGCCCGTGGCGAGCCGGTCGCCTCGGCGAACGCCCGGCTGCCGACCGCGCGCGCCGGGTCGAGGAGCGCGACCGACGGGTGGATGACCGGCATCCGGACGCTCAGGTCGCCCACTTCCGCCCGGCCGGGGATTGCCTCCGCACCCGCCGGGGACGCGTGGATCCCGCACGCGGCGAGATGCCGGGCGAAGTGCCCGGAGAGCACCGGATTGTCTTGGAACCGCGCGTGAATCGGGCCGAACCGTTCGACGTTCGCCTTGGTTCCGGTCGCCATCGCGGCTCCTTCGGCGGCCGCGGTCAGCTCGGTGACCACTCGGCCCAGCGCGTTCGCATCCGGCGCGCGCAGGCCGAACCGGGCTTCGGCGAAATCGGGCACGACATCGGTGGATTCTCCGCCGTGCGTCACGATTCCCCGTACGGTCGCGCCGGCGGGCAGCCGGGCCCGCAAGGCGGCGATCGCGGTGAAGACCTGGATCAGGCCTGCGACCGCGTCGGTGCTGTCTTCGGGAGCTGGACCCGAATTCCCGTGCACGGTCACCCGGAGTTCGGTCCGCGCGGCGAGCGGTGCGACGGCCCAGGTGTGCACGCCGGGCTGGAAAGTGAGCACCGCGTCGATCTCGTCGGCGGGGCGGTCGGTGACGACGACGGAACCGGATTCCAGCGTCCGGACGGTGGCGAGCGCGGCGCCGACGACCGACGCGGCGAGGAGGTTGTGCCCGAATTCCGGGAGCCGGTCAGGCGGGAGAAGCAGGGCCACGCACGGACGCCCGGCGCCGTAGCGCGCGGTGCGGCCGGTCACCTCGAACCCGGCGGCGGCGAGCTGCCCGAGGTCCGGCGCCTGGTCGCCGCCCGGTTCGCGGGACAGGGCCCAGAGCCGCTCGGCGAGCAGCTCGATCTCGTGGTCGGTCCGGTCGTGCCGGTCCTCGTCGGACTCCATGCCGCCGAGGTACCCAGCGGGCACGGATTCGATCCCAGCCGAAAGTGGGTAATTCGGCCGTGGGCGCGACGCCGCCGGTGCGCGATTGTCACTGGTATGACAGCGGGAACCTACCGGGTGCTGCCGGCCGAGGTGTCGGCGATCGTGAAGAACGTGGAAGGCCTCGGCGCCTCGGCGTTTTCGGCCGTCCGCGACCTCGAGACCCTCGTGATCGACGCCTTGTCGTTCGCGGGCATCGGCAGCGGAGTCGCCGCGGCGAACACCTTGCTGCAGTCGAAACTCGTGTCGTCGCTCGGCGACTTCGTGAAGCTGATCGAACAGGTCAACGGCAAGGTGCAGCACGCCGCGCACAACTACGCCGACGCCGACACCGCGGTGGCCGAGGGCTACGGCGGCGGTACGGGCGGCGGAGGAGCCGGGGCCGGCGGCGGCGGTGCGGCTGCTGGGGGTGCCGCACCGCAGCAGCTGGACGACCGGGTCGTCGATTCGATCATGCGGTCCGAGGGCGCGACCGGCGAACAGGGCGGAGTGCGCGAGGCGTACGGCTTCCGCGAGAGCATGCACAACGGCTACGACCAGATCATGGCCGCCCGTCGGCAGTACGGCCTCGGCAGCGCGGAGGAACGCGCCGTGGTCGCGCAGCTGATGACCGCGAACGCGCGGCACGCCGGTGCGCTGGAGTTCAGCGACCCTGGCACGCAGGCCGCGATCATGTCCGGCGCGCACATGCGCGGCGCGGGCGGCGTCCGGGCGATCCTGAACCACATGGGCGGCGCGGACATCGTGCAGAGCGCGCGCACGCTCGACCCGGCCGCCGTGCAGCAGCTGCAAGGGTTGTCGCCGCAGGAATTCCAGCAGCAGTTCCACGACGCCCGGCTCGAGTACGACCGCGAGGTCTACGGCGACACGACCACCCGGCAGAACGGGCACACGCAGAACTGGTGGGACCGCTACGGAAACGGACTGACCCAGCGTTACGACCGCGAGCAGCGGGAATTCCTCCGGCTGTCGCGGTAATCCGCTTCAGTCCACATCGGACAACCGGGCCGTCAGGTCCTCGACCAGCCGGGTCAGCAGCCGGTCGAGGACCTGGCGGTCTTCCGCCGTCCAGCCGCTCATCGCGTCGGCGAACCAGCCCTCGATGACCGCGACGTAGCGTTCGGCCGCGGTTTTTCCTTCCGGGGTCAGCTCGATCAGCCGGGCCCGCTGGTCGTCCGGGTCGGCCACGCGCCGCACCAGGCCCCGGCTTTCCAGCCCCTGCACCTGCCGCGTCACGTGCGGGCCGACGACGTTCATCCGGTTCGCGATCTCGCCGACCCGCAGCGGGGAGTCCGCGATGTGCAGGATGCCGAGCACGCTCATCGCAGGCCGTTCCAGCGGCAGCCCGGTGGCCCCGACCGCGCGCTCGAACAGCTTTCCCCGGCGCAGCGACTCGCTCAGCTCGTTCAGCCGGGGAAGCAGGTCCCGGAGCAGGGAAGGGACGGCCGACATCGCGGGCTCCTTGATTAGATACCTAACTTAGGTATACAGTTGGGTCACCGGGATCGCGCGAGGCGGTTCCGGCCGGTCTTGAAAATGATACCTAAGGTAGGCATCTACTGCCTGCCGGGGGAAGGGGAGAACCATGAGCAGGAGTGTGCTGATCTCGGGGGCGAGCATCGCGGGCCCGGCGCTGGCGTACTGGCTGAACCGGTACGGCTTCGCGGTGACCGTGGTGGAGAAGGCGTCGGCCGTGCGCGGCGGCGGCTACCCGATCGACATGCGCGGCCCGGCGGTCGAGGTGCTGCGCCGGATGGGGCTGGAGGAGCAGGTGCGGGAGCGGCACATCGCCACCCGGCGGCTGTCGTTCGTCGACGCGGACGGCGGCGTGCTGAACAGCGTCGCGCCGACCGCGATCACCGGGGACGAGGCCGGGTACGACATCGAACTGGCCCGCGGCGACCTCACCAGCCTGCTGTACGACGCAGTCCGCGACGACGTCGAGTTCCGCTTCTCGGAGTCGATCGCGACGCTGGACGACCGCGGCGACCGGGTCGACGTGACCTTCTCCAGCGGCCGGAGCCAGACGTTCGACCTGGTCATCGGCGCGGACGGGCTGCATTCGAAGACCCGCTCGCTGGCCTTCGGTCCGGAGGAGCGGTTCCACCGTTACCTCGGTTACTGCTTCGCCGGATTCACCATGCCGAACCACCTCGGCCTGTCGCGCGAGGGCATGTCCTGGGCGGTCGCGGGCCGGTCGGCGTCGCTCTACGCCGTGGGAGGCGGCGACCAGGTGCACGGGTTCCTCGTGTTCACCCACGCCGAAGCGCCCTTCTCCGCGTTCGCCGACCCGGCCGCGCAGCGCGAGCTGGTCGCGAGCCGCTTCGAGGGCTGCGGCTGGGAGGTGCCGCGGATGGTGGAGGCGATGCGCTCGGCGGACGACCTGTTCTTCGACGTGGTCAGCCAGATCCACATGCCGGTGTGGTCGAAGGGGCGGGTCGCGCTGGCCGGGGACGCCGCGCACGCGACGTCGTTCCTGTCCGGGCAAGGGTCCAGCCTCGCGATGATCGGGGCGTACCTGCTGGCGTACGAACTCGCCGACGCTCCGCACGACGTCGCCTTCGCGGCCTACGAGAAGCGGTCGCGGGAGTTCGTGGAGGCCAACCAGGCGCTGGCCACCTCCGGATCGACGGTGATGTCGCCGCGCACCGAGGAGGAGCTGGCGACGCGGAACGCCTTGTTGCGGGGGGCGGACGGGCTGCCGGGGGAGTCGAGCCACGAGGTGCACACCATGCTGACGCTGCCTCCGGAGCGCGCGACCGTGTGAGGTCGTGAGTGGCAATCCCGGTTCTAACCGGGATTGCCACTCACGAGGTCTGTGCTGGCGACAGTGCGCCTGCCCGCGCGTGCGAGGCTACGCACGGGAAATGCGTGGTGACGGAACGGGGCGGGATGAACGCGATTGCGCGCGGCGGCGGGATGCTCGTGGCGATCCTGGTGGTCGTCGGCGGTACGGCCGGGCTCGGGGTGGCGCTCGGGCTCGGCGCGACGGCGATGCTGGCCGGGCTGACCGCGTTGTTCTGCTTCATCGCGGCCACCGGCGGGCCGTTGCGGCCGGATCTGCTGCTGCTCGCGGCGTTCGCGCCGGCGGTCGTCGTCGGCGGGGCCGGGCCGCGGCTGCTGGGCGAGGTGTCGCCGGTCGCGTCGATCGCGCTGCTCGTGCTGGTGGCGTTCGCGTCTGCGGTGGTGCCCGCGCTCGGGCCGCGGTACGTGACGGTCGGGCTCGGGCTCGGCATGGCCTCGGTGTTCGGCTACGGCTTTCAGCTGAGCGGGGCGGCCAGCCCGGTGCAGATCATCTGTGCGCCGGCGCTGGCCGTCGGGGTCGTGTTCGTGCTGCGGCTGCTGATGGGGCTGAGCGATCCCGGCAAGCCGACCCGCACCGCGCTGGCCGACGCGCTCGCCGGACCGGATCGGGCGAGCGCGGAACGGGCGGTGCGGTTGTGGGTGACCGACCGGCCGCGGGCGTGGCAGGCGCGGGTGCTCGCGGGCGGTGCCCGGTACCACGGAACGGCGGCGGTGCTGCGGGACCGGCTGCGGGCGTTCGACGAGGACCAGGCGGCGGCGGTCTCCCGGGTGCTCGACGCCGCGGACGAACAGGTTGCGGCGCTTGCCGAAGCGGTGCGGGCCAAGACCGTTTCGGAACCGCCGGAGGTCGAACGGGTCGACGCCGGGGTCGCGCTGCCCGGGGACACCGGTGCGCTGCTCGACGAAGCCTGGGCCGGGCTGTTCGCGATCCGCGAGGCGGTGCTCGCCCGTGACGAGTCCATTGTGGACTTCCCGCGGCATCTCGTCCGCGAGGCGCTGCGCCGCGAGGCGACCGGGGTGTTCTCGTGGCGGTCCGCGCAGTTGCGGCACGGGGTGCGGTGCGCGCTGGGGATGCTGGTCGCGGCGGTGATCGCGACGTTCCGGCCGGGCGACCCGCTCACCGTGTCGTTCCTGATGACGACGTTCGCGCTGATGCAGCCGGAATGGCGGGACACGCTGGCGAAGGCGTGGCAGCGCGCCGCCGGTGCGGTGGCCGGGGCCGTGGTGCTGGCGGTCGCGCTGTGGCTGTTGCCGCCGGATGCATTGCTGCCGCTGGGGATTGTCGCGCTGCTCGTCGGGTTCCCGTTCATGCAGGTGCAGCCGATGGTGTTCAACGGCTGCATGGTGCTGATGAGCGTCGGGATGAACGCGACGACGCGGCATCTGGACGCGGTCTCGGTGCTCGTGGAGTACCTGCTGCTGGTCGCGCTGGCGGTGGTGATCGGGCTGCTGTTCGGCTTCGCCGCGGTGCCCGGCGTGCCGAAACCGTCGGTGGCGCAACGGTTTTCCGACGCGGTCGAGGAGACCGGCGAACTGCTCGCGTCGGTGGCGGAGCGGCTGCGCGGCGGAGGCGGGCGCCGGGAGGTCGGGCTGCGGTTCCGCGCCGCGGCCCGGACGCATCAAGACCTGCTGAGCCCCGAGCCGGGCAGCCGGGAGCCTTCGGCGGAGCAACGGGAAGCCCTGGAAGAGGCCGGACAGGGACTGCGTGGGCTCGCGGCGTCGGCGGGCGCGCTGCTGCAGCGGGAGGAACCGTCGCCGACGATGGCGTCCTTCGCGGAAGCGGCCGCGGGCGCGCTGGCGGGGAGCGGTGAACTGCCGCCGCGACCGGCCGACGTCGACGAGGAGGAACGGCTGCTCGCCGACCTCGTGCGGGCCGACCTGCTGCGCGTGCACCGGGGCGCGGAGGTGCTCGCGGGCTGAAGTGGTCCGTGCGGCCATCGGATGCTTCCCCCGCGTCCCTTCACCTTCCGCGTTCGCGGTGTCACCATCCGGACATGAGGAAACTCCCGATCGCCCGCGTCGCGACGGTGGCCGTAGGCACGGCGTTGCTGTTCCCGGTGTCCGCGGCGTACGCCGACCCGCCGCACAACCTGCCGCAGAACGCGAGCGGGTACGAGCAGACTTTCTCTCCCGCCTACGACTACGACGGTGACGGCTGCTACGCCACGCCCGCGATCGGCCCGGACGGCACGCTCGCCCCCGGCCTCAAGACCACCGGCGCGGTCAACGGCAACTGCCGGGACAAGTCGGACCTGGACAACTCCCAGACCTACTCGCGCGCCACCTGCAACCACGGCTGGTGCGCGGTCGTCTACGCGAGCTACTTCGAGAAGGACCAGGCAGTCGACGGCAGCGGCCTGGGCGGGCACCGGCACGACTGGGAGCACGTGATCTCGTGGGTCGACCAGTCGTCGAACCAGGTCGAATACGTCACGACCACGCAGCATTCCTCGCAGGTGACCTACCCGAGGTCGAAGGTGTCCTTCGACGGCTCGCACCCGAAGACCGTCTACCACAAGGACGGCCCCGGCACGCACTTCTTCCGCCTGGCCGACGCCCACGACGAGCCGCCGGAGAACCATTACCACGATTGGCGGTACCCGCCGCTGGTCGGCTGGGACGGCTGGCCGTCGACGTCGCTGCGAGACCGGTTGATGGCCGCGGACTTCGGTGCTGCAACGATTAAGATCAGCGAAGGTCAGTACCAGGACCTGCTGGAAAAGTCGAAGCCGAGCGGCATTCCTTTCGACCCGCGGGGCTGACTGTCCGTGAGGGGAACCCTGAGGGACTCTGATTCCCTCAGGGTTCCCCTCACGGACCACGCAAACCGCAGCGGACCCATCCAGCTAGCGAGGAACCCAGCCCTGGCCCTGCACCCCCAGACCGTCAGCACAATCGGCTTCGGGGTGCCCCACGCAACACCGCAACCAGCCCCAAGCCGAGGAATAGTGTCCAGCATGCACTCACCGGAACCCGCGCTCCCGCTGGACGGATTCACCGTCGTCTCCATCGAGCAAGCCGTAGCCGCCCCCTTGGCCACCCGCACCCTCGTCGACCTCGGCGCCCGCGTCATCAAGGTGGAACGCACCGACGGCGGAGACTTCGCCCGCGACTACGACCACGTCGTCCACGGCACCGGCGCCCACTTCGTCTGGCTCAACCGGGGCAAGGAATCCCTGGCCGTAGACCTCAAAGCCGAGGAAGGCCGCGACGTCGTCAAGCGCCTGATCGCCCAAGCCGACGTCTTCGTCCAAAACCTCGCCCCAGGCGCCGCCGCCCGGCTGGGCTTCGGTGCGGAGGACCTGCGGGCGAACCACCCCGAACTGGTGGCGGTAGACCTCTCCGGCTACGGCACCGGCGGCCCCCGGGAGCAGCGCAAGGCCTATGACATGCTGGTCCAAGCCGAAGCCGGCCTGATCGGCATCACCGGCACCCCGGACACCCCGGTCAAGACCGGCATCCCCACCTCCGACATCGCCTCCGGGATGTACTGCGCGCAAGCGGTGCTGGCCGCCCTCCTGCGCCGCTCGCGAACCGGCCAGGGCGCGACGGTCGAGGTCTCGATGCTGGAGGCGACCGTCGAGTGGATGGGCTACGCGATGTACAGCCAGATGTACTCCGGACGCCAGCCCGCGCGCATGGGCCTGAGCCACGCCTCGATCGCCCCCTATGACGCGTATCCGACGAAAGACGGTCAGATGCTGATCGGCGTCCAGAACGACAGCGGCTGGCGGACCCTGGTCACCTCCGTCCTCGACGCGCCGCAGCTCGCCGGCGACCCGCGGTTCACCACGAACGTCGAGCGCGTGAAACACCGCGCGGAATGCGACGCGGCAGTCGCCGCCGAGACCAGCCGATGGTCCACAGTGGAACTCGACGAACGGCTCGCGAAGGCGGGAATCCCTGCCGCGCAAGTGAAACAGGTCGCCGACGTCGTGGCCGACCCGCAGCTGCGCGCCCGGGACCGCTGGCGCAAGATCGGCACCGAACACGCCACTGTGGACGCCCTGCTCCCGCCGGTGACGTTCGCGGACGTCGAGGCGCGGATGGGCGACGTGCCGGCGTTCGGGGCGCATACCCGTGCGCTGCTTGAGGAAGCCGGGGTGGACGCGGACGCGCTGCTGAGCCGGGGGATCGCCGCTGGACCGCGTTGACAGTTGTATGGTGCATCTCTAGCATCGGGCGGCATGCCGGGAGAAGACCGCGACGGCGACGCCCTGGATGCCATCCACCGCGCGATGATCCTGTTTTCCCGCGGGTCCCGGGTGCGCTCCAACGAACTGTACGAGGGGCTCGGGTTCGTGCAGTACACGATGCTGTCCTCGATCGACCTCGCGGACTGCGCGCACGCGGCCGATCTCGCCCAGGAGTACGGGCTTGACCCCTCGACGGTGAGCAGGCAGCTGGCGGAGCTGGAGACCGCCGGGCTGCTGGTGCGCGGGCCGGATCCGAAGCACGCGCGCCGGCAGCGGCTCGAACTCACCGAGGCCGGGCACCGGGCGCTGGCGATTACCCGTGCGGCGCAACGGGAACGGCTCGAGGACCGGCTGCGGGACTGGCCGCACGCGGACGTGGCCGAGTTCGGCCGGTTGCTGAGCCGGTTCGTCGGGTCTTAGGGGGCCACAGTGGTCCACAGTGGACGGTGCGGGCGAGTCAGCCGCGCCGGATCGGGCCGAGTTTCGCCGACAGGTCCTCGGCGAGGTCGGCCGGGCGGGGCGGTCCGGCGGCGCGGTCGGCGGCCCAGGCGAGTGCGAGCCTGCTCGGCGCCCAGCCGTCCTCGTCGATCCGGACCAGCTTGAACTCCGGCGGCGAGAACAGCCTGCCGATGAACGAGGCCGGCGCGTAGGACACCAGCGCGACCAGCCGCCGGTTGAACACCTGCGCGGCCATTTCGAGTTCGCCGCCGCGTCCGCTGACCGCGCGGACGATGTTCCGGATCCCGCGGTTGGCGAGTTTCCGGGTCAGCGCGGCGAGGATGACCGGGTTGGGCCGGGCGAAGTCGATGACCACCTCGCGGTCGCGCAGTTCCTCGATCCGCACCAGGTCTCGGCGAGCGAGCGGATCGTCCGCGCGGACCGCGATCGCGCCCTGGTACTCGGCGACGGTGCGGGCGCGCAGCCGCTGGTCCTCGACCGCGAGGTGGATCAGCCCGAGTTCCAGATGCCCGGACACGAGTTTCGCGGTGACCTCGGCGGCCGACCCGGCCACCTCGAAGGTCGCCGGCGCGGCCAGCCCGCCGACCGCGGTTTCCAGGTCTTCGAGCAGGTCCGATGGCGCGTACGCGGTGGCTCCGACCCGGATCGGCGTGCCGTCCTCGAGGACGCCGGCCGCGAGGTCCTTCAGGCCGTCGACCTGGCGCAGGATCGCCCGCGCCGGGCCGAGCAGCGCTTCGCCGAGCGGGGTGAGCCGGACCTCGTGGTAGTGCCGTTCGAACAGCGGCCCGCCGAGTTCCCGCTCCAGCAGCTTGATCTGCTTGCTGAGCGGCGGCGGGGTGATCCGCAGCCGGTCCGCCGCACGTTTGAAGTGCAGCTCGTCGGCGACCGCGACGAAGTACTTGAGCCGGGTGAAGTCGATCTCCATCGTCCAATGTCCAGCAGCGCGGCGGTCGGGGGCCCGGCGATCATACGGCTCGGGCGGCCGGCCCGGCCTGTTCGTCGAGGGCTTCCAGCACCCCGCGAGCGACGAGACCGGTGGTGTCCGCGGTCCCGAGCCCGAGCAGTTCCGCCGCGATCTCGAAGGTCTGCTCGCCCAGCAACGGGGCCTGCCCGACCGGCGGATCGGCGACGTGCGCGGCGTGGATCTGTACGTTCTCCAGTACGTACGGCTCGTCCGCGTACGGGTGCAGCTCCTCCCGGAACGCGCGCCGCTCGCGATACTGCTCCCACTCCGGCAGGTCGGCCGCGCGCAGCATGGCTCCGGCGGGAACTCCGGCCGCCTGCAGCAGATCCATCGCCTCGAACGGGGATTGCCGCCGCGTCCACTCGGTGACCGCCGCGTCGATCCGGTCCCGGGCGGAAGCCCGGCCGGTGCGCGTGGCCAGGGCCGGGTCGGCGGCCAGGTCGGGGCGGTCCAGCACTGAGCACAACGCGCCCCAGTCCGCGTCGTTCCGGACGGTGACGGCCAGCCAGTCGTCGTCGCCCGCGGTCGGGAACACGCCCCATGGCGCGTCGTGCGCGGGCTCGGTCCGGTGGTGGCCGCGGCGGGCCAGGTCTTCGGCTGCGATCCGGGCCGCGAAGTGGCTCAGCATCACCTCGGACTGCGCGACGCTCACCGCGCCGCCGTCGCCGGTCCGTTCGCGACGGACGAGCAGCGCCAACGCGGCCAGTGCACCGATCCGGGCGCACACGTGGTCCGGATAGACCGTGACGGCGTCACTGAACGTGCTCGGTTCGCCGGGATAGATCCATTCGCTGGTGAGGCCGGTCGCGGCGCGCACGAGCGGGCCGTAGCCGAGGCGGTTCGCCCACGGGCCGGTCGGGCCGAACGCCGAACTGTCCACGACGACGATGCCCGGGTTCACCTCGGACAACGCGGCCCGGTCCAGCCCGAGCGAGGCGATGACGCCGGGTTTGAAGTTGGTGAGCACGACGTCCGACTGCGCGACGAGCCGCCGCACCAGCGCCTGGCCTTCGGGATCGCGCAGGTTGACGCCGATGGCGCGTTTGTTGCGGTGCCCGGCGGCGAATCCGTGCGACATCGGGCCGGGCAGCGCGGCGCGGGAACCGTCGGGGAAGGCGGAGTTCTCGATCTTGATGACGTCCGCGCCGAGGTCGCCGAAGAGCCGTCCGGTGTCGCCGCCGACTACGATCACGCCGAGGTCCAGGACGCGGATTCCCTCCAGCGGACGCCCTTCGCCGCGCCGGGAGCGTGCGGCCAGGATCGGCGCGGAGGCGGCTTGGGTGCTGGTGGCTGGACCGGCGACGGCGCGGTGTCCGTCGATTTCGGTGATTCCGGCCGGGACCGGTGCGACGAGTCCGGGGGAGAGTTCGGTGTCGCGGAAGAAGCCGCGGGCGGTGAGCTGGTCGGTGTGCAGGGCTTCGGCGAGGGTGAGCACCGCGGCGGTCGGGACGCCGTGGTGCTGGCCTTCGCGTTCCAGTTCGGCGCGGGTGCGGCCGGCGAAGAACCGGCCGATCGCGGGCAGCAGGTCCGGCGAGGCGTAGCGTTCCCGGACCTGGTCGTACTTCGGATCGGCGAACTCGGCCGGGCGGCCCATCCACTCGAACATCCCGTGCCACTGCCGCCGCGACAGCAGGCAGATCCGGAGATATCCGTCCTGGCACGGGAAAATCGGGTACCGGTGGCGTTCTTCGGTGCGCCCGCGCGGCAGGTCGCTCAGCGGCACCCCGGCGGCGGCGCTGCCGACCATGCCGAACGCCGGGTCCAGCGCCTGCATCGCGCCGTCGAGGACGGAGAAGTCGATGCGGTCGCCGCGTCCGGTGCGCAGCCGGTCCAGATACAGGCTCACCGCCTGGAACGCGGCCTGCGCGGCGGCGACGTGGTACGGCAGTTCGCCGGGCGGCAGCAGCGGCGCGCGGCCGGGGATGCCGGAACGGGACAGTTCGCCGGTCAGCGCGTGGAACACCGGGGTGGTGGCCTGCCAGCGCCGCCGGGTGGTGGCGCGGCCGAAGTCGCTGACGGACAGGACGACCAGCGCGGGATGCCGGCTGCGCAGGCCGGGGACGTCGAGCAGTTCTTCGGCGGGCGAACCCGGCGGAGTGGTCTCGATCAGCAGGTCGGCGTCGCGCAGCAGCTGTTCCCAGCCGTGCGAGCCGGGGTCGGCGGTGGCGTGGGCGAAGCCGTGCCGGTCGATCGCGGTGCCGATCGCGACGCCGTCAACGACCGGGCCGGTGGTGCGTTCGCCGGTCACGCCGGGCAGGACGACCCGGGTGACCCGCGCGCCGAGGTCGGCCAGCAGCCGTCCGGTCGCGGTCATCGGGCCGTCGGACAGGTCGAGCACGCGGAACCCGGACAGCGGCGGGTCGTAGGTCTCAAGCTCGTGTTTGTCAGGCAACGGAACCAGCCTCCTCGAAGCTCAGCTGCGGCGGACGGCGCGGAAAGGGAGGTCGCGGTCGATCTCGGGTTCCTTGGGCAGGCCGAGGACGCGTTCGGCGATGATCGTGCGCTGGATCTGGTCGGTGCCGCCGCCGATGGAGGTGAAGAACGCGTTGAGCGCCAGGAAGTTCACGTCGTCGGCGACCGGGTTCTCGTCCCCGGCGAGCAGGGTTTCCGGACCGGCGATGGCGGTGCGCAGGCGGCCTTCGGCGTGCAGGATCCCGGACATCGCGAGCTTTCCCAGCGACATCACCGAACTCGACGTGCCCTGTTCGGCCGCGGCCTTGGCGCGGGCGTTGTTCAACGCGTTCAGCTCGCGCAGGGCCAGCACGGTGGCCAGGTGGTCGCGGATGACCGGGTCGGCGAGGCGGTCGCGTTCTCGCGCCAGCCCGACGAGGTCGTCGGCGATCGACCCGTGCCGCGACGCCCGCGCGCCGTCGCCCATGATCGAGCGTTCGTAGGCCAGCGCGGTCTGCAGCACTCGCCAGCCTTTGCCCTCCTCGCCGACCAGGTGGTCCGCCGGGATTTCGACGTCGGTCAGGAAGACCTCGTTGAAGTGCGACTCGCCGGTGATCTGCACCAGGGGACGGATGTCGACGCCGGGCTGGTGCATCGGCACGACGAAGTAGCTGAGGCCCTGGTGCTTCGGGACGTCCCAGTCGGTGCGCGCGATCAGCAGGGCGTAGTCCGCGGTTTTCGCACCGGACGTCCAGACCTTCTGGCCGTTGACGATCCACCGGTCGCCGTCGCGGACCGCGGTGGTGCGGACGGCGGCGAGGTCCGAGCCCGCGCCGGGTTCGCTGTAGAACAGGCAGGTCCGGGCGCGTTCGGTGAGGACGTCGGGCAGCAGGTCGTTCTTGAGTTTCTCGGTGCCGAACGCGAGGACGGTGTTGGCCGGGATGCTGTATTTGTCCTGCCGGGCACCGGGTGCGCCCGCGGCGGCGAATTCTTCCGCGACGACGTCGGCCAGTTCGGCTGGGTAGCCGCGGCCGGACCATTCGACCGGCCAGGTCGGCCCGGCGTATCCGGCGGCGACGACTTTTTCCAGCCAGGCAACGCGTTCCGGGGTGGTGCTCCAGCGGTCCTCGGCCGGCGCGAGCCCGGTCCATTCCGCGGCGAGCCACGCACGCACTTCTTCGCGGAGCTGGTCGGCGCTGATCATGGTCAAGCTCCCTTCGAGACGAGGTAGCGCTCCCGGTGCAGCCGCGAGCCGCCGAACAGCTGTGCGCCGGAGCGGGCGCGGCGCAGGTACAGGTGCGCCGGGTGTTCCCAGGTGAAGCCGATCCCGCCGTGCATCTGGATCGCCGACAGGGCAACGGTTTCGTACGCCTCGGCGCACGCGAACCCGGCGAGCGCGATCGCGCCGGGACCGCCGTCGGCCGCGGCGTGCCGGGCGGCGGAGGTCGCGGATTCGACGTCCAGCAGCCGGTCGGCGGCGAGGTGCTTCATCGCCTGGAAACTGCCGATCGCGCGGCCGAACTGGACGCGGGTTTTGAGGTATTCGACGGTCGTTTCGAAGATCTGCCGAGCGCCGCCCGCTTGTTCTCCGGCGAGTGCGATTACGCTGAGGTCCAAGGCTTTCCGCACGGCTTCCCAGCCTGCGGTGCCGAGCCTTCGCGCTGGGGTGTCCGCGAAAGTGAAGCGGGACAGCCGCACGGTCGGGTCGAATACCGACAGCGCGGTGCGCGTGAAGCCGGATGCGTCGGGTGCGACTTCGAAGATGCCGATGTCGTCGCCGGTGCGAGCTGCGACGAGGATGACGTCGGCGAGCTGGCCGAAGGTCACATAGGACGCGGTCCCGGTGAGAGTTCCGTTTGCTCGCACCGCAATGCCTTCGGGCGTCCAGGTGTTGCCGATGGCGACGGTGCCGATCGAGGACCCGTCGGCGAGCGCGGGCAGCAGACGGCGTTTGTCCTCTTCGGACCCGGCGGCGTCGATGAGCGTCGAGGTCAGAACGGCGCTGGACAGGAATGGCGACGGCAGCAGTGCCGCGCCGATTTCCTCCGCCACGGCTTCGAGTTCTTCCGCGCCAAGGCCGACTCCGCCGTATTCGGTCGCGATCAGCAGGCCGGTCATTCCCAGTTCGGCGAGTTGTTTCCACAGTCGCGGGTCATAACCGGGCTCTGTCGCCATCACACGGCGCACGTCGGCCTCGGTGCAGTGGTCCGCGAGGAGGTCGCGCACCGCCTCCCGCAGCTGTTCGGTTTCCGCGGCGCTGATCGCCATCGCCGGACCGCCTTTCCCGTCGTCGGGTCCCGATTCCCATGCTGGGTCCGGAAAACCGCGATGTACATCACGGATTCCGACACCGGCAGGTTTCCGGGAGGGACATCCGCGCACGTGTCGCGGGTGCTCATCTGCCGGTGTCCCGACCGGTCGTTTACGCGACGTCAACGGGATGCGAGTGTGGAGGTGCGGCCACCGGCCGGGAACGGAGTGCGACGAGATGACGAGCAGGCGGGAGACCCCGGCGCGCCGGAGGGCGGCAATCGCCGGTCTCGGGCTCACCGAGCTGGGCAAAGTGTACGGTCCGAGCGCGCGGCAGTTCGCCGCGCAGGCGGTCCGGCGAGCGGCTGGCGACGCCGGGATCGGGCTGTCCGACATCGACGGGCTGCTCGTGTCCGCCGGAACGACGCCCGGGGTGGACCTGAGCCTCCAAGTCGACTTAGGGCTGCGGGACCTGCGGCTGTTCACCCAAATGCAGGCATTCGGCTCGACGGCGGGCGCGATGGTGCAGTACGCCGCGATGGCCGTCGAGGCCGGCATGGCCGACACTGTCGCCTGCGTGTTCGCGGATGCGCCGCTGCGGCAGGGCAAAGCGACCGGTGCGGCATACGGCGGCCGCCGCACGACCCCGGCCGGATGGGGAAGCCTGCTGGGCTCCAGCGGTTTCGCCGGCCCGAACTCGTTCTACGCGCTCGCCGCGCGACGGCACATGAAGACTTACGGCACCACCAGTGAACAACTCGGCGCGATCGCGGTCGCGCAGCGGGCGTGGGCGGCGAAGAACCCGTTGGCGCAGCTACGGGATCCGATCACCCTGGCCGACCATCAAGCGTCGCGGTTCATCGCGGAGCCGTTCCATCTGCTGGACTGCTGTCTGGTGTCGAACGGCGGCGCCGCGGTGATCGTGACCTCCGCCGAACGCGCTGCTTCTCTGGCGCAGCCCGCGGTCCAGGTGCTCGGCTGGGGCCAAGCGCACCCCGGGAATTCGTTCCGCCGCAACGACAATTTCGGCCTCGTGAGCGGTGCGGCGCAGTCCGGTCCGGCGGCGATGGAGATGGCCGGTGTGACCGTCGAGGACATCGACGTCGCCGAGATCTACGACTGTTACACCTTCACCGCGCTGCTGACCCTCGAGGACTACGGGTTCTGCGGCAAGGGCGAAGGCGGCGAATTCGTCGCGACGCCGGGCATGCTCGGCCCGGACGGCAAGCTCGCGGTGAACACCGGCGGCGGCCAGCTGTCGTCGTATTACCTCTGGGGCATGACGCCGTTGTCCGAAGCGATCATCCAGGCGCGCGGGCAAGGCGGCGAACGCCAGGTGCCGAAACACGACACTGTGCTCGTTTCCGGCAACGGCGGCATTCTGGACCACCACAGCACGCTCGTGCTCGGAGCGGAGGGATGACTATGCGGATCAACCCAGTTGCCCGCGACGAGGAGTCGGCGGAGTTCTTCGACGGCACTGCGCTCGGGGAGTTCCGGTTGTTGCGGCGGCGCGGCACCGGCGAGTACTTGGATCCGCGCACGGTCCCGGACCCCGGGGACGATCTGGAGTGGACGCCCGCCGCCGGAACCGGCACGGTGGTGTCGTGGTCGGTGGTGCACAAACGGGTGCGCGACGGCGGCGAGCCGGAACGCGTGGTCGTCGGCATCGTGGAGCTGGCTGAGGGGCCGTGGTGGTGGTGCCGGCTCGACGCCGACCCGGACGCGGACCTCTGGAAACTGCCGGTGCGGGCAGTGTTCGTGCCCTCCGGTCCTGAATCTGACCACGAGAAGGTGCCGGTCTTCGTGCCGGCGGAGGAGGACGGTCATGCCCGCTGACGCCCCGGCCGCGCTTGTCGAACAGCGCGGACACGTCCTGGTGATCACGCTCAACCGGCCGCACGCGATGAACGCGGTCAACGCCGAACTGAGCGAACTGGTCGGCACCGCGCTGGAACGGGCCGAACGAGACCCGGAAACGCGCGTCGTCGTGCTGACCGGCGCGGGGGAGCGGGCGTTCTGCGCCGGAGCCGACCTGAAAGCCGTGTCGCGCGGCGAATCGCTTGCCGCGCCGGGGCATGAGGAATGGGGTTTCGCCGGGTATGTGCGGCATCCGATTTCGAAGCCGACGATCGCCGCGGTGAACGGGTTCGCCCTCGGCGGCGGCACCGAACTCGCGCTGGCCAGCGACCTGGTGGTGGCGGCCGAATCGGCGAAATTCGGGCTGCCCGAGGTGAAACGCGGTCTCTTCGCGGCGGCGGGCGGGGTGTTCCGGCTGCCGCGGCAGATTCCGCCGAAGATCGCGATGGAGATGATGTTCACCGGAGAACCGCTGGAGGCGGCGCGCGCGGCGACGCTGGGGCTGGTGAATCACGTGGTCGCGGATGCCGACGTGCTGGCTGAGGCGCTGGCGTTGGCGGAGAAGATCGCGGCTAACGCGCCGTTGGCGGTGCAGGCCAGCAAGCGCGTCGCACTGGGCATTGTGGACGGTGCGATCGCGGCCGAGGACGGTGCGTGGGACAACACCCGGGAGAACGCGGTGGGGGTGATGACGAGCGAGGACGTCCGGGAGGGGACGCTGGCGTTCGTCGAGAAGCGCGCGCCGGTCTGGCGGGCGAAGTAAGCGTTCTGTACTCAGGAAAACGCGCTCTGTCGCAGCGGATCTTGTCTCCCCGCTGACACTGGGATCGTGGCATCATCGGTGGATGCGAGGGTGGGGGGCGACGCCGTGGACGCGTGCGCCGAGAACCGGATGGCGGCAACCGGCGGTCGTAGTGGCTGCGATCGCGGCGGCGGTGCTCGTCGCGCTGCCCGCGGCGGCTGTGGCGTTGTTCCTGTCTTCGGCAGGCAACGCGACGTTGCACGACCAGATGAACCGGGCGTGCCAGTGGGCGGTCGGGGCCGAATGGATGGGCGGGCTGCCGATGTCGCAGCCGTACCCAGGAGCTGCGGGGCCGGCCGGGAAGGCGCTCGACGACGCTCGGCTGGCGTTCGCGCGGGATGCGGCGAAGGACGTGCCGCGGCTTTCCGACGTGCGGTCGACGCTGTACAGCACCGCGAAGGTCGACCCCGTCCGGCCGGGTTCGCCGAATCCGGAGCAGTCCGCGATGTGGCTGGTCCACCAGGACGAGTTCGCGGCGAATCTGCAGGTCATGGAGGGCGGCGCGGGGCCGGGGATCTGGGTGCCGAGCCAGTTCGCGCGGGCGCGCGGGCTGCACGCGGGCGATCAGGTCGTGGTGCAGGGCGGCTGGGGTCCGAAGACGGGGGTGCCGCCGGGCGCGCCGGTCAAGACGCTGCCGGTCGCGGCGGTGTACCGGGACCTGCGCGAGCTGCCGGACCAGCCGTTCTGGTGTCATCTGCAGTCGCTGTACCGGCCGAATCCGCTGAGCGAGGCTCCGGTTTTCCCGGTGGCGTTCGTGTCGCGGGACGCGTTGTTCGGGCTCACCCCGGGCGAATCGAGCGTCGGCAGTTCCCTTGAAGCGTCGGTCGACCGGAACGGGCTGACCACCGCCGACGCGCCGGCCACCATCGCCGGGCTGGAGCGGGTGCGGGAGCGGACCGAGAACGAGCCGGACCTGTTCGCGCAGCGCGGCCGGATGCAGTTCACGTCCTCGCTGGGCGGGATCGCCGACCGAGCGGATCAGGTCGAATCCTCGCTGGCCTCGACGGTCGTGCCGATCGGGGTGGCGGGTTCGCTGACCGGGCTGGTCATTTCGGTGACGGTCGGGTCGTTTTGGGTCGAGCGCCGCCGGGCCGAGCTGGCGGTGCTGTCCGCGCGCGGGGCCGGGCCGGGGGCGCTGGCCGGGAAAGCGTTGCTGGAGCTGGGTTCTATCGCGCTGCTCGGCACGGCCGGCGGCTGGTTCGCCGCGCGCGGGCTGGTCAGCGCGCTGGGGCCGAGCCCGCTGGTGACGTCGTCCGCGCTCGGGTACTCGATCGGCGGCGCGGCGGTCGCGTTCCTGGCGACGCTCGGCGGGATCGCCGGTTCGGTCGTCCTTCGCACGCGGGCGATGTTCGACGCGCGCACGTCGCGGATCCGGCATCTGCCGTGGGAAATCCTCCCGCTGGTCGCCGCGGTGGTCTGCTACTTCACGCTCGGCGACGGCACGCAGGCCGGGTTCGGCCAGGCCGGCTCGGTCGCGCGGATCCCGCCGCGGCTGATCGTCGTGCCGTTGCTGCTGGTGCTGGGCCTGGCGATGCTGGTGACCCGGGTCGTGCGGCTGACGTTGCCCCGGGTGCGCGCGGTGCGGCGAGAACGCGCGGTGGCGTTCCTGGCCTGGCGACGGCTGGCTTCGGCACCGGCCGCGGCGGCCGTGCTGGTCGGGGCGACCGCGGTGCCGGTGGCGCTTTCGATCTTCGCCACGACCGTCACCGGCTCTGTCCAGCGCACGCTCGACGACGAAGGCCAGCTCGTGGTCGGTTCGGACGTGGTGGTGCACCTGACCGCGCCCGCCGCGGTTCCGCCTGGCCTGACCGGCCAGGCGGCGCTGGTGGATCGCTACGACTCGGCGTATCTGGGCAGCAAGACGGTGAACGTGCTCGGCGTCGACCCGGCGACGTTCGGCTCGGCCGCGTTCTGGGACGACGACCTCAGCGGTCCGACCCTGCCGGAACTGCTGGACGAGGTGTCCGGCGACGCCCCGGTCGGCATCATCGCCGGGGTCCCCGACGCGCCCGCGCAGGCGACGCTGAGCATCGGCGGCAAGGACCTGCCGCTGCGCGTGGTCACCGTGGCGCAACTGCCTGGGAAAAGCGCTGCGTTCCCGGAGTTGTTGCTGCGCCGGGACATTCTCGCCAAGTACGCCGGGGAGAGCGTGCACCGCGAGCTGTGGGCGCGCGGCGATCCGGCGCAGGTGCTGCCGGAATTGGGGAAAGCCGGGGTTCCGGCCGGGACGGTGAGCCGCGCTGTTGATGTCACCGCGCACGGGGTGTACGGCGGGGTTACTTACACGTTCGCGTTTTTGACCGCAGTGTCCGCTTTGGTCGGTGTGGTAGTCCTAGTTGGACTCTTGCTGTATCTCAACGCTCGGGCGCGTGCCCGGCGCGGGGCGTATGTCCTCTTGCGACGGATGGGCATCACCTCGGGGGCGCATTGGCGCGCGCTCGGTTACGAGGTGGGCGGGCTGCTGGCGGCCGGATTCGCGTTGGGCGTCGGGTTCGCGGCGATCGCGGTCTCGGTGACCTACCCGGGTTACGACCTCGATCCGGCGACGCCGCCGGGCACGGTGATTCCGGTGCCGTGGGGGCCGGGTGGGCAGTTGCTGCTCGCGGCGGTGGTCGTCGCGCTTGTCGTTACCTATGCGGCCCAACGCGCGGCGGCGCGGGCGTTGCCTTCGGAGGTGCTGCGTGACACCGCTTGATGCTGTTCGGGGGACTGGACTGACGCACAGCTATCGCACCGCCGGTCGTTCGCTGACCGCGTTGCACGAGGTGTCGATCAACGCGGTGCGAGGCCGGATTACCGCGCTGGTCGGGCCTTCCGGATCGGGCAAGTCGACGCTGCTGCGGTTGCTGGCTTGCCTGGAACGGCCGGACGAGGGCCGGGTCGAGGTCGGCGGCACGGACGTCACCGCGTTGTCCGCGCGGGCGCGCCGGGCGGTGCGGCGGCGCAGGATCGGTTACGTGTTCCAGAATCCCGTCGACAATCTGCTGGGTTACCTGACGGTGCAAGAACATCTGGAGCTGGCGGCGAAAATGCGCGGGACCGGGCTTTCCCTGGCCTTGCTCGACCGGCTGGGCTTGGAGCACCGGCGCGGCCACCGTCCGCGCCAGCTCTCCGGCGGTGAACAGCAACGGACCGCGCTCGCGTTCGCGGCGGTCGGCGACCCGGATGCGGTGCTGGCCGACGAACCGACCGCGCAACTGGACCGCTCCTCGGCACGGTTGGTGGCGGAGGCGTTCCGTGCGCTGGCCGAGGCGGGCCAGACGGTCGTGGTCGCGACGCACGACCCGGTATTGGCGGAGGCGGCGGACGACGTGGTGGAACTCGTGGACGGGAGGATCCGGTGAATGCGCTGCTCAGCGTGTCGGAGGTGAGCCGATCCCACGGCGGGATGCCGGTGCTGCGGCACACGAGCCTGGACCTCGCGGCGGGTGAACTGGTCGCGCTGACCGGCCCGTCCGGCTCGGGCAAGAGCACGCTGCTGATGATCGCGGGCGGCTGGGACGCGCCGGACAGCGGGACGGTCGCCGTGCACCCGCCGATGCCGGGCGTGCCGGTTTCGGAGCAGCCGTGGCACGCGCTGGCGTTCGTGCCGCAGTCGATCGCGCTGTTCGAGGAGCTGACGGTCGCGGACAACCTCGCTTTTGCCGCGCGGACCGCGGCGGAGCCGCCGGATCAGTCGAAGCTGCTGGAGACCCTGGACCTGGCGAAGCTCGCGGACCGGCTGCCGAGCGAGGTTTCGCGCGGGGAACAGCAACGGGGCGCGGTGGCGCGGGCGCTGGCGGCGGGACCGTTGGTGCTGCTGGCGGACGAGCCGACGTCGCATCAGGACCGGGCGCACGCGGAGATGGTGCTGACGGCGCTGCGCCGGGCGGCGGATCGCGGGACGGCGGTGCTGGTGGCGTCCCACGATCCGCTGCTGGCCGAGCACGCGGACCGGGTGGTTACGGTCGGCGGGGAGTGAGGCCTTGGCTTGGGTTTGCGGTCCGTGAGGGGAACCCTGGGGGAATCTGAGTCCCTCAGGGTTCCCCTCACGGACTTGAACCAAGGCGGAGGGGTCGGCGGGGAGTGAGTCAGTCCACTTTGGATGGATGTCGCGCGAGGGCGGTCACCTGGATGTCCATGTACGGGAACAGCGGCAGGTTCGACAGGATCTGGTGCAGTTCGTCGTGGTCGGCGACGTCCAGCACCGAGTAGTTGGCGTACTCGCCCGCGATCCGCCAGATGTGCGGCCATTTCCCGCTGCGCTGCAGCTGCTGGCTGTACTCCTTCTCGCGCGCGATCAGGGCGTCGCGGACGGCCGGGTCCAGGTCCGGGGGAATGCGGACGTCCATCCGCACGTGGTAAAGCATGAGTCTCCTGCCGAATCAGAGGGCCGGATCAGAGGGCCGGGTCGAGGACGAAGCCGTAGTCGATGGTCTCGCCGTTGTCCGAGGGGCGCGGGTCCAGCAGCAGTTCCGGCTTCACCGCGGACGCGATGTCGTCGTCGTTGTGCTCGTCGCCGGGGAAATACAGCTGCGCGGTGAGCAGTTCGTGTCCCGGCGCGGACACCTTGACGTGCAGGTGCGCCGGACGCCAGGCGTGCCAGCCCGCGGCCGCGATCAGTTTGCCGCAGGCACCGTCGGTCGGGATCTGGTACGGCGCGGGCCGCACGGTGTGGATTTCGAAGCGGCCCTCGTCGTCGGTGGTGAAGGTGCCGCGCAGGTTCCACTCCGGGATGTCCGGCGCGAACTGCGAGTACAGCCCGTCCGCGTCCGCGTGCCACAGTTCGACTTTCGCGCCGCCCAGTGCCGCGCCGGTGGTCGAGGTGACCTGCCCGGTCCAGACGAGCGGGGTGCCCGGCTCGTTCTCCCGCGACGGGACCGAACCGCGCGCGCCCTGTTCGGGGGCGTCGGGCACGTAGTAGGGGCCTTCGATGGTGCCCTTGTTGCCCTGGCGGTGCTCGGTGGCGACGTCCTCGACGACGTGCTCGACCCAGACGTCGAGGAACAGCGGCCATTCGCCGTCCTCGCCGACGCTGATCAGCCACGATTTGAGCGCGTTGTACTCCTCGTAGGTCACCTTGTGCTTGCGGATCGTCGCGTGCACGGCCTCCAGCACCTCGCGGGCGAGCAGGCTGACCCGCTCCTTCGGGGTGCCCGCGACGCCGGCGAGCTTGTCGCTCTTGAACCGTTCGGTGGCGTTTGCTCCGGACGCGGCGGCGGTGGGGGAATGCGTGGCAGTCATGAATCCTCCTTGATCCATCGGGGGTTTCCGGCTCAGCGGTCCTGCCGGTAGTGCCGGAGCTTGCCGGGGTCGAGTTCGGCGCCGAGCCCGGCGCCGGGGCGGATGACCAGTTCGCCGTCCGCGATGCGCAGCGGTTCGGCGAGCAGGTCGTCGGTCATGTCGAGGAAGTTGGACAGTTCGCCGGGGCGGCGCGACGTCAGCTCGTACGACGCTCCGAACGCGACAGTGCACAGTGAACCGACCTGGCCGTCGATCTGGTTTCCCATCACCACTTCCAGCCCGAGCCCGTCCGCGAGATGGTGCGTGCGCTGCGAACGCGTGAAGCCGGTGCGGGCGGTTTTGATGCTGATCGCGGTGGCCGATCCGGCGAGGATCTCGCGGGTCACGTCGGCCGGGGTGACCGCGGATTCGTCGGCGATGAACGGAATGTCCAAACGGGACACGAGCCAGCGGCGGCCCAGGACGTCGTCGGCGGGGCACAGTTCTTCGGCGAACAGCAGGTCGAGGTCGGCCATTTCCTGCATCGCGCGGGCGGATTCGGCGGCGGTCCAGCCCCGGTTCCCGTCCACGTACAGGTCGACCTCGGTGCCGAACCGTTCCCGCAGGGCGCGGACCACCGCGGTGTCCAGGGAAACCGGACGGCGGCCGACCTTCACCTTGAACGTGGTGATGCCGTAGCTGTCGCGGATCCGCTCCGCTTCGGCGACCATCGCGGCCGGCTCGTCGAAGCCGAGCATGTGCGAGACCTTCATGCGGTCGGTGTAGCCGCCGAGCAGTTCGGTGACCGAGACGTCGAGGCTTTGCCCGAGCGCGTCCCAGATCGCCATGTCCAAAGCGGACTTCGCGGCCGGATTGCCGACCGTACGGGAGAG
Source organism: Amycolatopsis silviterrae (assembly GCF_042684085.1). Lineage (NCBI taxonomy): Bacteria > Bacillati > Actinomycetota > Actinomycetes > Pseudonocardiales > Pseudonocardiaceae > Amycolatopsis > Amycolatopsis silviterrae. Next base: position 8,477 of record NZ_JBHUKS010000001.1, on the reverse strand, counting down.
CCGGGCGTGCACCGTCTCGCGTTCGAGCAGGCTCAGGCCCACCACCTGCGGCGCGAACACGGTCTCCAGCACGGCCACGATCCCGGCTTGGGTCTCGCCGTAGGTGAACGGCCGCGGCGGAGCCTCGGCGACCCCGACGATGCCGTCGTCGGTGTGCACGCGGACCAGCACGTGCTCGGCGGTGTGCACCTCGCCGGAGGCGAAACGCAGCGGTTTGCGGTAGGGGATGGCGAACGGGATCGCCTCCACCCGGGTGATCTTCATCGTGTCCTCCCTGACACGGGCACTTCGACGGGGAACAGCTCGCCGAGCGCGTCGAGCACGGCCGGGACCAGTGCCGAGGCCCGGTCGCGGTGCCAGGCGAGCGCGAGCTGGACGGTGGCGGCACCGGCGAGGTCGCGGAACACGACCCCGGCCAGCGGCAGCGCCCGCGCGGACGCGGGGACGACGCCGACGCCGAGACCGCCGGCGACGAGCGCGAGCAGCACCGCGGTACCGGCCGCTTCGTGCTCGCGTTGCGGGGTGAAGCCGGCGTCGCGGCAGCTGCGCAGCACCGCTTCATTGACGACGGAGTAACTGGCCGGATAGGTGACGAACGCTTCGGCGCGCAGATCGGTCATCGACACCACTGGCTCGACTGCCAGCCGGTGATCGGCCGGGACGGCGAGCACCAGCGGCTCGGTTTCGATGACGTGCAGGTCGAGGTCGCCGCCGGTGACCGGCGGACGCAGCACGCCGATGTCGAGCGTGCCGGTGCGCAGCCGTTCGCACTGCTCGCCGGTGAGCAGATCGGCGTGCACCTCCAGTTCGACCTCGGGCAGCCGGTGCTGCAGCGCGCGGGCGACCTGCGGCAGGTGCGACAGCGCGGCGGTGCCGGTGAAGCCGATCCGGGCCAGGCCGCGCCGTCCGTCGGCGATGCGCCGGGCTCCGCGCGCACCCGCCTCGACGGCGTCCAGGATCCGCTGGGCCTCGGCGAGGAAGAACCGGCCGGCCGGGGTGACCTGCACCTGCCGGGTCGTGCGGCTGAGCAGCGCGACGCCCAACTCGTCCTCCAGCTGCCGGATCGCGTGCGACAGCGCGGGCTGGGCGAGGTGCAGGCGTTCGGCGGCGCGGCCGAAGTGACAGGTCTCGGCGACGGCGGCGAAGTACCGCAGGTGGCGCAGTTCCATCGGGCTGCCTCCTCACCGGCTCCGCGTCCCGCTCACCGTAAGTTCCGGCATTGAGTGAAGACAAGGAGCGGATTTCGCTCGATTGATAAACGGGGTCGATTAATCACACCCTAGGTCAGGACTGGGTCTTGCCCTGGGGTGACCGCGGCCACGGGCTGGCACAGTGCGGGGAACGCCCTGCTGGGAGCCGATCAGTGCAGATCAGAGGCCCGTTGGAGGAGTCATGACCGACATGCTGGACCACGCCGCTTCGGTAGTCGCGGACGCGGTGGTGGAGGACGCGGAGGCGGGCGTCTACCGCGCGAACCGCCGGATCTTCACCGACGAGGAGATCTTCGAACTCGAGATGAAGCACATCTTCGAGGGCAACTGGATCTACCTCGCGCACGAGAGCCAGCTGCCGAATCCCGGCGACTACTTCACCACGACCATCGGCCGCCAGCCGGTCGTGCTCACCCGCGACAAGGGCGGCGAACTGCATTGCCTGATCAACGCCTGCGCGCACCGGGGCGCGATGATCTGCCGCCGCAAACGCGACAACCGGCCCACGCTGACCTGCCCGTTCCACGGCTGGACCTTCCGCAACGACGGCAAGCTGCTCAAGGTCAAGGACCCGGACGGCGCGGGCTACCCGGAGTCCTTCGACACCGGCGGCTCGCACGACCTGACGAAGGTCGCCCGGTTCGAGTCCTACCGCGGGTTCCTGTTCGGCAGTCTCAACCCTGACGTGCTGCCGCTGACCGAGCATCTCGGCGACGCCACGAAGGTGATCGACATGCTCGTCGACCAGTCGCCGGACGGGCTCGAGGTGCTGCGCGGCGCGTCCACGTACACCTACGACGGCAACTGGAAAGTGCAGGCGGAGAACGGCGCGGACGGCTACCACGTGACCGCGACGCACTGGAATTACGCGGCCACCACGGCCCGGCGCAACACCGGCGAATCGGCCAACGACACCAAGACCCTCGACGCCGGCTCGTGGGGCAAGTCCGGCGGCGGCTACTGGTCGTTCCCGCATGGGCACCTGTGCCTGTGGACCTGGGCGGGCAATCCGCAGGACCGTCCACTGTGGCCGCGGATGGCGGAGCTGAAGGAGAAATACGGCGCCGCCAAGGGCGAGTTCATGGTGCGCGGGTCCCGGAATCTGTGCGTGTATCCCAACGTGTACCTGATGGACCAGTTCTCGACGCAGATCCGGCATTTCCGGCCGATCGCGCCGGACAAGACCGAGGTCACCATTTACTGCATCGCGCCGAAGGGCGAAAGCGCCGAATCGCGGGCGTGGCGGATCCGGCAGTACGAGGACTTCTTCAACGCCTCCGGCATGGCGACTCCGGACGATCTGGAGGAATTCCGGTCCTGCCAGCTCACTTTCCGCGCGACTGCCGCGCCGTGGAACGACATGAGCCGCGGTGCGCAGCATTGGCTCACCGGGCCGGATGAGGTCGCTTCTTCGCTCGGGCTCGACGGTGTTGTTTCGGCCGGGCAGAAGAACGAGGATGAGGGTCTTTATCCGGTGCAGCACGGGTACTGGCAGGAAACCCTGCGCGCGGCGATCGTTCGCGAGCAGGCCGTTCGAGGTGAGACCCGATGACCGCCGCCGCCGAGAAGACGATCACTCAGCACGACGTCGAGCAGTTCCTCTATCGCGAGGCGCGCTATCTGGACGACCGCGAGTTCGAGAAGTGGCTGGAATGCTACGCCGACGACGTCGTGTACTGGATGCCCTCCTGGGGCGACGACGATCTGCTCACTGAGGACCCGCAGCGCGACATTTCGCTGATCTATTACCCGAACAAGGGCGGGCTTGAGGACCGGGTGTTCCGGATCCGCACCGAACGGTCGAGCGCGACGTCCATCCCGGAACCGCGGACCAGCCACAACATCTCGAACGTGGAGCTGATCGAGCGGCACGGGGATCTCGTGGACGTGCGGTTCAACTGGCACACGATGTACTTCCGGTACCACACCGTAGACCCGTATTACGGGACCTCGTTCTACACGATCGACTTCTCCGGTCCGGCACCGCTGATCCGGCGGAAGACGGTGGTGCTCAAGAATGATTACATCCACCACGTCGTTGACGTGTACCACTTCTGAGCGGAGGCGGTCATGAACCACCGGATCGCTCTGTCCTTTGAGGACGGTGTCACCCGCTTCGTCACGTGCGCGGCGGATCAGACCGTGGCGGACGCGTCGTACCGGCAGCGGATCAACATTCCGCTCGACTGCCGCGACGGTGCGTGCGGCACCTGCAAGGCGTTCTGCGAGTCGGGGGAGTACGAAGGCGGTTCCTATCTCGAAGACGCGCTGAGCGCGGACGAGGCGGAGCGCGGGTATGTGCTGCCGTGCAGTATGAAGCCGAAATCCGATCTGGTGCTGCAGATCGCGAGCACATCGGCGGTGGCGAAGACGCAGGCGGCCGAGTATCGCGGCACTTTGGTTGCGCTGGAACGGCTTTCGCCGACGACGATGTCGTTGACGGTGGACATCCGGGATCGGGATCGGCTCGCGTTTCTGCCGGGGCAGTACGTGAACATCACGGTGCCCGGCACCGAGGAGACGCGGTCGTACTCGTTCAGCAATGCGCCGGACGACGAGCGGCTGACGTTCCTGGTGAAGCTCACGCCCGGCGGGGTCATGTCGGATTACCTGACCGGGCGGGCGAAATCCGGCGACGAGCTGACGTTCACCGGTCCACATGGGAGCTTTTTCCTGCGCGAGACGGACCGGCCGGTGCTGTTGCTGGCCGGGGGCACCGGGCTCGCGCCGATTCTGTCGATCGTGCGCACGATGCGGGATTCGGGCGTGAGCCGGCCCGCACATCTGGTGTACGGCGTGAGCACCGACGACGATCTCGTGGAAACTGACACGCTGGAGAAGCTCGCGGGCGAGGTTCCCGGGCTGACCTGGGATTACTGCGTCTCAGATCCGGGGAGCACCGCGCCGAACAAGGGGTATGTGACCACGCTGATCCGGGACGAGCACCTGCACGGCGGGGATGTCGCGGTGTATTTGTGCGGTCCGCCGCCGATGGTCGAGGCGGTGCGGGGGCACTTCGCGTCGGCAGGGTTCGAGCCGACCGGGTTCTATTACGAGAAGTTCGCCCTCGCGACGCCCGTTCGGGAGCCGGAGATTCCGGTGCTTCCGGAGGCTGAACCGGAGTTGGAGTTCCTCGCGGGCCGTGCGCTGGCCGGGCAGGAGCTGTTCCCGGCGGTCGAATTGGCCCCGTTGCGGGCCGGCGCGGCGCTGTCGGCGGCCGAAGAGGCGCGGGTCGCGCGCACGATCGCGGGGCAGGAAATGCTGCCCGCGCCGGAGGAAACCCCGGGCGAGTACGAGATCGGCGAGGAACATCCGTCGGTGCACGAGTCGGACGCGGTTTTCGAGGCCCGCCAAGCCCTTGAGCTGGGCGCGCTCGAATTGACCATCGGACGGCTGACGTCGGGCCAGCTCGCCGGGTACCGGCTGCTTGCCGAATCGACCGTGCCCTATGTGGACGGTGACCGGTTCCTGGACGCCGCCGCCTACACCGAAACCAACGCGGCGTTCCACGACTACCTGTTCACCCTCACCGGCAACGAGCACCTGCTCCAGGCTTATCAGGCGCTCGGCGTGAAGGGGCACATGGCCGAAACGCTGCGCAACGCGACCTGGTGCCATCCGCGCTGCACGCAGGACCACCTGGACCTGGTCGCCGCCTTCGAATCCGGGGACCGGGCGACCGCGCGCAGGCTGGTGGCCGAGCACGCGGAACGGTCGAAGGTCACCACCCGGCGGGCGATGGGCGGCGGCGCCGCGGCCGGGCCGAAATTCCTGTCGCCGGGACGGTTCGCGGGCAAGGTCGTGGTGGTCACCGGCGCGGCGCAGGGGATCGGCGAGGCGACGGCCCGGCGGATCGCCGCGGAGGGCGGCTCGCTGGTGCTCGCGGACCGGTCCAGCCTGGTCAGCGGGCTGGCCGGCGAGCTGCCCGAGGCCGCGGCGGTGGTCGCCGACCTGGAGACCTTCGCCGGCGCGCAGGCGGTCGCGGAGGCGGCGCTGGCCCGGTTCGGCCGGATCGACGTGCTGGTCAACAACGTCGGCGGCGCCCTGTGGTCGCGACCGCGCCGGGCGGCACCGAAGCGCCGCCGCGGCGGATCCCGCGCGGCGGCCCCGATCCGGCCACTGACCAGGAACGGGAGTGGTTCCAGGCGCACATCGACCAGACTGTCGGATCGTCTTTGCTGAAGCGGTACGGCACCCTGGACGAGCAGGCCGCGGCGATCGCGTTCCTGGCCTCGGACGAGGCCTCGTACGTCACCGGCACCGTCCTGCCCGTCGCCGGGGGCGATCCCGGCTGACGGCGGCATTCGGCGAAGCGGAGCGGACCGTGACCGGACCGGCGGAGGAGCTGGCCAGCCTGCTGTCCCAGGCGGGACGCGCGGTGCTGCTGCGCGGGCCGGGCGGCTGCGGGCGCACCACGCTGGCGAGGCGGGCCGCCGAGGCGTTCCCCGGGCCGGTGCTCCAGGCGACCGCGGCCGAATGGGAGAGCGGCAGTGCGTTCGCCGTGCTGCACCAGCTGCTTCCGGGAGTGTCGGCTGACGGCGGCCCGTTGCCGGTTGCGGAGCGGATCGCGGCGGAACTGGTGCCGGGGAGCCTGCTGCTGGTCGACGACGCGCACCTGGCCGATGTGGACTCGGTGCGGACGCTGTCCTCGCTGCTGCGGCACCATCCGGCGGCGCGGGCCACGGTGCTGCTCACCGCCGCGACGGGCGATTCTCGCGCTCGCGCAGACGTCCTGGAGCTGCTCGCGCGGATGTCCGGCGACGAGGTCCGCGTGCCGCCGCTCGACGCCGCGCAGGTCTCCGAACTCGCCTCGGCGCAAGGGATCGCGCTGCATCCGACGATGGCCGAACGGCTGTGTCGACACACGCTCGGCCGGCCGCGCTATGTCGTGCAGTTGCTGACCGAGGTGCCGCGGTCGACCTGGGCCGGGTTCGATCCGAATCTGCCCGCACCGGCTGCGGTCGCCGCCTCGGTCCGGGAGCGGGTCGCGGCGCTTTCTCCTGCGGCGGAACGGTTTGTCGCGGCCGCCGCGGTGCTCGGGGCCGGTGCGGCGGTGCGGTCGGTGGCGTCGCTGGCCGATCTCGACGGCGATCCGCTGCCGGTGCTGGACGAGGCGTGCGCGACGCGGCTGGTCGACCTCGCTCCGCGCGGGCTCGCCGAGGTGGGACCCCCGGATCCGATGGTGCGCGCGGCCGTGCTCGCCGGGCTCGGCCCGGAACGCCGGTCGAAGCTGCAGCGGCGGGCGGCGGACCTGGTCGAGGATCCGGCGCGGAGCCTGCGGTTGCTGGTCGCGGCGAGCCCGGTGCCGGACGCGAGCGTCGCGGACCGGCTGGATGCCCTGGCGGTCGAGCGGGCCGGTGCGGGGGCGTGGGGGACGGCCGCGGTGCTGCTCAACGACGCTGGGCGGCTGACCTCGGAACCGGAGCTGCGGCAGGCTCGGATCACCCGGGCGGTGGACGCGTTGATCGGGGCCGGCGACGTGTTCCGGGCTGCTGCGCTAGCGCCGGAAGTCGAGAGTGTGCGCGAGACTCCGTTGCGGGACGCGGTGCTCGGCTATCTCGCGGTGGTGCGGGGGCGGGCCGCTGAAGCCGGTGGTCGGCTCAGCCGGGCTTGGGACATCGTCAACGCGTCGCGGGATCCGGAGACGGCCGCGTTGATTTGCCAGCGGTATGTGCTGGACGCGCTGTGCCGGTATTCCGCCGACGATCTGGTGCGGTGGGCGGATCGGGCTCTTGACTTGGCGGTGCCGGAGACGCCGGCCGCGGTGGAGGCGGCGGCGATCCGGGGGCTGGGGCTTGCCGCTTCGGGGCGGGCCAAGCAGGCCCGGCGGGATTACACGCAGCTGGCCGAGCGGATCCGGCACGGCGCGCAGGCACAGCGGGTGGTGATGGCCCGGGGATGGCTGAATCTGCTCACCGACCGGATCGACGACGCTCGGGTGGATCTGGAAAGTGCGGTGCCGACGAGCTATCTGGGCGGGTCGGCGCGGATTTCCCTGTGGGCACAAGCGTGGCTGGCGCGGACGTTGTTCCTGAGCGGGGAATGGGACGACGCGTTGCGGGTGGTTCGAGAAGCGCTGGTTTTGGTTGACCGGACGGGGATTGTGCTGACCGCGCCGTTGCTGCAGTGGACTTCGGCGGCGGTGCACGCGTTGCGCGGGGATCAGGGACGGGCGGAGGAGGCGTTGCTGGCTTGTGCGTCCGGGCCGCAGGATTACGAGATCATGCGGGTTCCTGGGCTGTTGGCACGGGCGCAGGTCGCGGAGGCGGCGGCTGATTCGGCGGGGGTGTTGCGGGCGTTGCATCCGTTGACGCGGTCGTCGTTGCCGTTGGCGGTGGATGAGCCCGGGCATTGGCCTTGGCAGGATTTATACGCGCATGCTTTGGTCCTCAGTGGACGGTCGGAGGAGGCGGATGCGTTTCTGGCGCCGCATGAGCGGGCGGCGGGGAAGCGGGAGCATGTTTCTTCTCGGGCCCGTCTTGCTGCTGCTCGGGGGCGGTTGCTGGGGGCGCGGAACGATCATGTGGGGGCGGTGGCGGCGTTTGATGCCGCGGTGGAGTTGATCGGGGCGTTGCCGTTGCGGTATGACCAGGCTCGGATTGCTTTTGCTTATGGGCAGACGTTGCGGAGGTTGGGGCGGCGGGCTCGGGCGGATACGCAATTGGTGGCGGCTCGGGATGGGTTTGCTTCTCTGGGGGCGGTTACGTATGTGGCCCGGTGTGAGCGGGAGTTGCGGGCTGGTGGGGTGCAGGTGGCTCGGGGCGGGGTGGAGTTGTTGACGCCGCAGGAGGAGGTGGTGGCCCGGATGGTGGCTCGGGGGCAGTCCAATCGGGAGGTGGCTGCGGAGTTGTTCTTGTCGGTGAAGACTGTGCAGTATCACTTGACCCGGATTTATGCGAAGTTGGGGATTCGGTCTCGTACTGAGTTGGCTGTGTTGCGGTCTGGGGATTGATCGGCTCGTCGCCCTGGGGGCGACATTGCGGCCGGTCCTTTGCGTGGGGCA
>NZ_JBHUKS010000001.1:0-206 GCF_042684085.1 Amycolatopsis silviterrae | reverse complement strand
ATGCCTTGACAAACACCCGCCGCCCGCAGGGAGGCTTCGTATCGGGGTGCGGGGGTGGGGCTGGGTGCCTCGCTGGTTGGGTGCTTTTGGCTGCGGTTGGGGGTGGGGGCTTGCGCCCCAATGTGGCGTTGGGTGCATGTGACCTGGATCCACCGGTGGTTTTCTGTGGTGGTCTTGGTGTGGGGTTGTTGATGTTGGGGTTGGGT